>NZ_DATGFH010000061.1:0-6214 GCF_035309285.1 Bradyrhizobium sp.
GAGCTTGCCGCCGGATTCGACGATGGCGATGACGTTGCAGGTCTTCGCCAACTTCAGCCGGTTGGCGACGGCGGGCAAGGTTCCCTCCGGGATGACGTAGAAGGCCGCGAGCGCGCTCGGATTCTCGCTCGCAAAGAACGAGATCGAGGTGACGTCGGGCAGCGTCGTCGTCACCGCGATCGGCACCACCGCGCCGTTCTCGGCGATTTCCGGCGCGTCGAGTTTGACCTTGTCGGACGCCTCCGCAGTCTTGCCGTACAGCCCATGAATAGCGTCCTTGTCGCTCTTCTGCTTGAACGCATCTTGTGGATATTCGTCATTGGCCGCGGCGAGCGCAGGCACATTGCCGAAGCCCAAGTCAAAGCCCAAGCCGATCAGGGCGACCGTGCCCGCGCTTTTCAGCACCAGGCGGCGCGTCGCTGAGAACCGGTCGGTAGTCATGGCTGAAGTCTCCCGAAAAAAATCATAGCGTCTGCAGGAAATCGACGACGGCGTTGATCTCCTGCTCGGTCAGAATGCGGTTGCGGCCGAATGGCGGCATCACCGTCAACGGATTGCGTTTGGTCTCGTCGGTGACGATCGCAATCAGCGCGTTGCGGTCGTATCGCGCCTTGAGGTCCTTGAGCTCGGGCCCGATCGTGCCGGACAGGTCGCCACCCCTGATCTGGTGGCAGGAGAGGCAATTGCCCTTGCCTCGATCAAAGGCGATTTTCTGGCCCTCGCCAGCGGCAGATTGCGCATGGACTGAGGTGGCCGACAGCGCCAGCGCGAAGGCTAAGGCGACCACGGATGGGACGGGATGGGGAATCAAGAGCGTTTCCGGCGGTACTTTGCGTTCGACTATAGGGCGTCAAAAGCACAAAGGCCACCTTCTGGCAATCCGGACTATCGACGCGCGCAAATGGGGTTAAAATGCGCCTTCCTTCCGTTTCCAATGGGGCCGCCGATGGTGGAATATGTAGTGGAATTCGGCAAGGACGGCGGTCGGGTCGAGGCCGACGGCCGGCTCGATGCCGCCGCCTTCCACCGCAACCACGCGCCGATCTGGGCGGTGCTGGACAAGTTCCTTAAGGGCAAGTCCGGCGACGTGTTCGAAGCCGGCAGCGGCACCGGCCAGCATGTGGTGCATTTTGCGCGGCACGCGGCCGACATCGTTTGGTGGCCGAGCGACCTCAACGAAGCGCATCTGAAGAGCATTGCGGCCTGGCGCGCGTGCGCGGGCCTTGAGAACATTCGTCCGCCGCTTGCGATCGATCTCTCCGATCCCGCCTGGGGCAGCCAGATGACTGACGGCCGCGGCCCGCCAAAACTGCTCGCGGTGTTCTGCGGCAATGTGATCCACGTCGCGCCCTGGCGTGTCGCCGAAGGTCTGTTTGCGGGGTGCGGCCGCTATCTCGGTGACGACGGGCTCGTCTTCCTCTACGGCCCGTTCAAGCGCGACGGCAAGCACACCGCGGTCTCCAACGCGGTGTTCGACACCAGCCTGCGTGAAGCCAATCCGGAATGGGGCGTGCGCGACATCGCCGAGGTCGAAGCACTCGCCGCGCGCTACGGGCTTGCGCTGCGTGAGACAGTGGAAATGCCGGACAACAATCGGATCCTGGTGTTCAGGCGAGTTGGTCAAGGCTGACACCAGTGCATAGCCCGCGTCCGCTGGCATGAGTTGATCACTGCGCCGCATCTCTCCATAGTGCGCGCCACAAAACGCGCCGGCGTGGCGCCGATTCGGAAAGCGCCCATGATCGACGTGACGGCCAGCGAGGAGAGGGAGAGCGACGCCCGCGTCAAGGCGAACGTGGTGCGGCTTGCGGCGGCGCAGGCGCTGACCGGTGCCAATTCGGCGGTGATCTTCGCGACCGGTTCGATCGTCGGCGCCACCCTCGCACCATCCATCTCGCTCGCGACCGTGCCGCTCTCGATGTATGTGCTTGGCATGGCTGCCGGCACGCTGCCGACCGGCGCGATTTCGCGCACCTACGGCCGCCGTGTCGCTTTCATGATCGGCACCGGTCTCGGCGCCATCACCGGTGTGCTCGGCGCCTACGCCATCCTCCACGCGACGTTCTGGCTGTTCTGCTGCGCGACCTTCCTCGGTGGTCTCTATGGTTCGGTGGCGCAATCCTATCGCTTCGCCGCCGCCGATGGCGCGAGCGCAGGGTACCGCCCCAGGGCCGTATCCTGGGTGATGGCGGGCGGCGTGTTCGCCGGCGTGCTCGGTCCGCAACTCGTGCAATGGACCATGGACCTCTGGCCACCTTATCTCTTCGCCTTCTCTTTCGTGGTGCAAGCCGCGGTTGCGCTCGTCGCAATGGCCATCCTCGCCGGCGTCGATGCGCCAAGGCCTGCCGCCGCCGACCTGCATGGCGGCCGCCCCTTGCTTGAGATTGTTCGCCAGCCGCGCTTCATTGCAGCCGCCCTTTGCGGTGTCATTGCCTATCCGATGATGAACCTGGTGATGACCTCGGCGCCGCTTGCCATGAAGATGTGCGGGCTGACCGTCAGCGATTCCAATTTCGGCATTCAATGGCACATCGTCGCGATGTATGGGCCGAGCTTCATCACCGGCTCGCTGATCGCGCGCTTCGGCGCGCCGCTCATTGTCGCGCTGGGGCTCACGCTGGAAGCCGTTGCCGCCACGATCGGGCTCACCGGAATCACGGCACCGCATTTCTGGGCGACGTTGATGGTTCTGGGGGTGGGCTGGAATTTCGGCTTCATCGGCGCCTCTGCACTGGTGCTGGAAACGCATCAGCCGCAGGAAAAGAACAAGGTGCAGGCCTTCAACGATTTCCTCGTGTTCGGCATGATGGCGATCGGCTCGTTCGCTTCTGGCCAGTTGCTTGCCAATTTCGGCTGGAACGCCGTCAATCTCGTGGTCTATCCGCCGGTCGTGCTCGGCCTCATCGTGCTGGCGCTGACGTCATTCGCGAGGCGCCGCGCACGCCTTGCGGACATCGACGAATTTCCCGAGCCGAGCCTCTGAGAGGTCCACGCTGATGCCAGCTACTGACACTTCGGTTGGTGTCGAAGCTTTGCTCTCGCAAAGATGCTAGTCGTCGTTATTTTTCCGTCATTCCGGGGCGATGCGCAGCATCGAACCCGGAATCTCGAGATTCCGGGTCTGGTCCTTCGGACCATCCCGGAATGACGGAGTCAAATTCAGAGAGCCGGCAAAGTGGACGCCTCGAGCCCCATCACGATCGACGAATCTTCGCTGCGCTATGACGGCTGGCGCATCGTGGCCGTCTGCTTTCTGGTCGCGACCTTCGGCTGGGCCTTCGGCTTCTACGGCCAGAGCGTCTATCTTGCCGAATTGCATCGCTCGCACGGCTGGCCGGCCTCGCTTGTGTCGGGGGCGACCTCCTTCTTCTACCTGTTCGGCGCGGCCGTCGTCGTCTTCGTCGCCGAGGCTGTCAAGAAGTTCGGCCCGCGCAACTGCCTGATCGCGGGCACTGCGGCGACCGCACTATCGGCGATCGCGCTCGGCCAGGTGCGCGAGCCCTGGCAGCTTTATGTCGCGAACGCCGTGCTTGCCTTCGGTTGGGCCGGCATGAGCCTCGGCATGATCACCAACACGCTCGGCCTCTGGTTCAACGCAAAGCGCGGCATGGCGATCAGCCTTGCGCTGAACGGCGCGAGCTTTGGCGGTATCGCCGGCGTGCCGCTGCTCGTGATCGCGATCAGCCATTTCGGCTTCTCGACCGCCATGATGGGGGCGGCCCTCGTCATGGTTGCGCTGGTCGTTCCGACCGTGCTGATCTTCGTAGGCCGACCGCCGCTGCATGTAGCGAGCGCGATGACGACGGCGGCGGATACGCCGTCGTCGGCGCAGATCCGCGCCCGCGCGCTGCGCGACATCGGCTTCCTGTCGGTTGCGATCGCGTTTGCGCTGGTGCTGTTCGCGCAGGTCGGCTTCATCGTGCATCTGATCACCTTCCTCGATCCCGTGATTGGCCGGGCGAGCGCGACGACTGCAATCGCGTTGCTCACCGCGATGGCCGTGGTCGGGCGCGTGCTGTTTTCCACCGTGATCGACCGGCTCAATCAGCGCCTCGCCTCGGCGCTGTCCTTCACAAGCCAGGCCGCCGCGCTGGCCGTGCTGATCAATTTCCGCAGCGAATATGCGCTGATCGCAGCCTGCGGTGTGTTCGGCTTTTCGGTCGGAAATCTGATCACGCTGCCGTCACTGATCGTGCAGCGCGAATTTGCCGCCAAGTCCTTTGGCGTGCTGGTCAGCCTGCAAACGGCAATCGCGCAGGTGACCTATGCATTCGGCCCCGGCGTGGTCGGCGTGCTCCGCGATCTCTCCGGCAGCTACACCCTGCCGTTCTACGGCTGCATCGCGCTGGAATTGACGGCGGCGGTGTTGATTATGATCCGGGGGCTGCCCGAACCGTCATTGCGAGCGAAGCGAAGCAATCCAGAATCTTCGTGATGCGCTGGATTGCTTCGTCGCTGACGCTCCTCGCAATGACGATTGGGAAGCGGAGAGAGCAACCTACAACTCCGACACTTCCCCCTCCGGCAAACCGAACTCAAAGGTGTTCAGCGTCAGCGACACCAGCGTGTAGTAGCCGCAGAGCCCGATCACCTCGACCAGCCCGCGTTCGGTCAGCACGGCGACCGCTTCGTCATAGAGCGTCTTCGATAGCCCATGGCCTTCGTGCAGGGATTTTGCGACATCATAGATAGTCTTGCCCTTGGGATCATCGAAGGCGGGCGTGCGGCGGTCGCGGATCGCCTCGATGATTTTCGGGTCCATGCCGCCCTTCAGCGCCAGCCGCTTGTGCGCCCACCATTCGTAATGTGCGGTGAAATGCCGCGCGGTGACGAGGATCGCGATCTCGGACAATTTTGCCGGAAAGATCGTGTTGAAGCGCAGTTCCTCACCGAGCCTCGTCGCGTGCCGCGCCATGGCAGGGCTGTTCAGCCAGGCCATCATCGGCGCCGGCGCCGAGCCGCGCTTGCCCGCGATCGCCTCGTCATGGGTTTGTTTTTGCTCGGCTGTCATTTCGCCAGGCGAAAGCAACTTCAGCCTCATCTTGCGTTTCCTCTTGTTTTTCAATCGTTACGGCCTGATCGATATAGCCGATCGCGCCTCGCAACGACACCTGCCGCCATTGCATTGACGTATTGAAATCTGCCGTACCCTCGCTAAGTTCGGAGCAACGATCTTTACAGTGGAAACTCCCATGGCTGATCTGGAAAAATTCCGCAGCGAGACCCGCGCCTGGCTGGAGCAGAACTGCCCAGCCGAGATGCGCAAGCCCATGGCCTCGGATGGCGATACGTTCTGGGGCGGGCGCAACGCCAAATTCTCGTCCGACGCGCAGCGCGTCTGGTTCGAGCGCATGCGCGACAAGGGCTGGACCGTGCCGCATTGGCCCAAGGAATATGGTGGCGGCGGCCTCGACGGCGAGGAGGCCAAGATCGTGCGCCAGGAGATGGCCGCGATCGGCGCGCGCCAACCGCTGACATCCTTCGGCATCTCCATGCTCGGGCCCGCGCTCTTGAAATACGGCACGGAGGCGCAGAAGAAGGAGCACCTGCCGAAGATCACCGCCGGCCTGATCCGCTGGTGCCAGGGCTATTCCGAGCCCAACGCCGGCTCCGATCTCGCCTCGCTGCAGACGCGCGCGGTCGCCGACGGCAACGATTACATCATCAATGGCCAGAAAATCTGGACATCCTACGCGAACTACGCCGACTGGATCTTCTGCCTGGTGCGCACCGACAGCGGCAGCGCGAAGCGCCAGGAGGGCATCTCGTTCCTGTTGCTCGACATGAGGACGCCGGGCATCACGGTGCGCCCGCTGATCCTGATGGACGGCGGCCACGAGGTGAACGAGGTGTTCTTCGACGACGTCAAGGTGCCGCTCGAAAACCTGGTGTTCGAGGAAGGCAAGGGCTGGACCGTGGCCAAGTACCTGCTCGGCCACGAGCGCATGAACACCGGCCGCATCGGCGCGTCGAAGCGCGAGCTCGGGAAGCTGAAGGAGTTCGCCGCCGAACAGAACAACAACGGCCGGCCGCTGATCGAGGACCTGCGTTTTCGCGACAAGCTCTCGCGCGTCGAGATCGAGCTCACCGCGCTCGAGATCACCAACCTGAGGTTCCTCGACCGGATGCGCCGCACCGGGCAGCCGCCGGGGGCGGACGTGTCGATGCTCAAGATCAAGGGCACCGAGATTCAGCAGGCGCTCTCCGAGCTGAT
>NZ_DATGFH010000062.1:0-47128 GCF_035309285.1 Bradyrhizobium sp.
CATCGTCGAATCCGGCGGCAAGCTCTATAGCGCGACCAAGGAAGTCAAGGTCACCGTCGGCGGCTGCGGCGGTTGAGACCAGAGCATAAGGAAGAAACCGATGGCATCGACCATTCGCGTGCGCGCCACCAATAGCGGCGACACCACCGTGGTGCAGGCGCTGATCCAGCATCCGATGGATTCCGGATTCGTGAAGGATGCGCATGGCCAGATCATCCCGCCGCATTTCATCCAGCAGCTCACCTTCGAGCACAACGGCAAGACCGTGTTCCTCGCCAATTGGGGCCCGGCGGTCTCGAAGGACCCCTATGTGAAATTCTCCTTCAACGGCGCGGGCAAGGGCGACGACCTCAAGATCAGCTGGGTCGACAACAAGGGCGCGACCGACACCACCACCGCGAAGATCCAGTGACAATGCGCGCGCGAACGATCATCCTGACCGCCGCGGCCGCGCTCTCGACGGCGGCGCTGGCCTGTTTTGCGGCATCCGCCATCGCCGCCCCCGACACGATCGATCCGGTCGCGGACGCCAAGGCGTTCCGGAAATACTTCACGGACAAGTTCCCGAAAGTGAAGCTTAACGATTTCGTCAACGGTCCCTATTCGATGAATGCGGACATGCGCAAGCAGTGGGAGGACATGGAGCAGTTTCCGCCCTACGAATTCGCGCTGGAAGCCGGCAAGGAGATGTTTTCGAAGCCGTTCAAGAACGGCAAGACTTATGCGGATTGCTTCTCAAACGGCGGCATCGGCATTCGCCAGAACTACCCCTATTTCGACGAGAAGGAAGGGAACGTCATCACGCTTGAGCTCGCGATCAATCGCTGCCGCGAGGTCAACGGAGAAGCGCCGCTTTCCTATATGAAGGACGAGATGGCCTCGCTCACCGCCTACATGGCCTACACCTCGCGCGGCAAGCCGATGGATATCAAGATCCCGAACGACCCGCGCGCGCTCGCGGCTTACGAAGATGGCAAGCGTTATTTCTACACCCGTCGCGGCCAGCTCAATTTCTCCTGCGCGAGCTGCCACGTGCAGAGCGCGGGTGAACACATCCGCGCCGAGACCCTTGCGCCCGCGCTCGGCATCATGAATGCGTTGCCGATCTACCGCTCGGAATGGGGCGGCATGGGCACGACGAGCCGCCGCCTCGTCAGCTGCAACAGCCAGACCCGCGCGGTTCCGCTCGAGCCGCAATCCGACGAATATCGCGACGTCGAATATTTCCTTTCCTATGTCGCCAACGGGCTTCCGATCTCGGGGCCAGGATCACGGCCATGAGCACGATACGGAACATGGCGCTCGCCGCGGTGTTGCTCGTCTTGGGCGGGGGACCTGCGCTCGCCGCCTCGGAGGCCGACTACAAGGCTGCGCTTGCCGCGGCCGAATCCGCCGAAAAGGACGCCGCCACCTTGCGCAATCGCTGGACCACAACCGAATCCGCGCTTGCGGCCGCAAAGAAGGCGGCCGCAACCGGCGATTTCGAGGCTGCCACGGCGTCGGCGAAGCAAGCCGAGGCGCTGGCAAAAGCGTCGATTTTCCAGGCGAGCAGCGAAAAGGAACGCTGGAAGGACATGGAAATCCGCTGAATTTCGTTCGGCGTTTTGAGAGGCGAACACCAAAAAATGAAAATCCGCCGGCGGGATTTTCTGAAATTTTCGGGCGCGCTCGCCTTGTCGAGCGGGTTCGCCCGCGCCACGCACGCCGCCACTGACAAGCCGAGCCTCTACGAGCTCGAACGCTTCGGCAATGCGCGCATCCTGCACCTGACCGACACGCATGCGCAGCTCTTGCCGGTGTTCTTCCGGGAGCCGAGCTTCAATATCGGCACCGGCGACATGGCCGGAAAGCCGCCGCATCTCGTGGGCCGAGCCTTTCTGGATCATTTCGGCATCAGTGCCGACAGCGCCGATGCCTATGCATTCACCTCGCTCGACTTCGAGAAATCGGCGGCGCGTTTTGGCAAGCTTGGCGGCTTTGCCCATCTCAAGACCCTGATCGACCGCCTGCGCGGTGATGTCGGCGCGCGCAGCTCGCTGCTCCTGGACGGTGGCGACCTCTGGCAGGGGACGGGGCTCGCCAACATCATGCAGGGCGCCGACATGGTGGAGGCCGCGAACCTGCTCGGCATCGAGGCGATGACCGGCCACTGGGAGTTCACTTACGGCGAGGAGGCGCTGCGCAGGAATCTCGGGGCCTTCAAGGGCGAGTTCCTGGCGCAAAATGTCTTCCTGACCGAGGAGGCCAAATTCAACGACGCCAAAGCCTTCGATCCCGCCTCCGGCCGCGTGTTCAAGCCGTCCGTGATCAAGGAGATTGGCGGTCATCGCATCGCGGTGATCGGCCAGGCTTTTCCTTATGTGCCGATCGCTCACCCCAAGCGTTTCACGCCGGACTGGACCTTTGGCATCCACGACGACGAGCTGCAGAAGCTCGTCACGGCTCATCGCGACAACGACAAGGTCGATGCCGTGCTGTTGCTCTCGCACAATGGCATGGACGTCGACCTGAAGCTTGCGAGCCGCGTGAGCGGTATCGATGCGATTCTCGGCGGCCACACCCATGACGCCGTGCCGCAGCCGGTGCTGGTGAAAAATCCGGGCGGCGCCACGCTCGTCACCAATGCCGGCTCGAACGGAAAATTCCTGGGCGTGCTCGACCTAGTGCTCGGCAACGGCAGGGTGAAGGACGTCCGCTACCACCTGCTGCCGGTCTATTCCGAATTGCTCAAGCCCGACCCGGAGATGAAGGCGCTGGTCGAGAAGCTGCACGCGGCCCATTCGAAAGGCTGGACAGACAAGATCGCGACCGCCGACCGGCTGTTGTACCGACGCGACAATTTCTGGGGCTCGATGGATCAGTTGATCTGCAATGCCCTGCGCGGCGAATTGAATGCCGAGATCGCGCTGTCGCCGGGTTTTCGCTGGGGCACCACGGCGCTTGCGGGGCAGGCACTCACCATGGAAGACGTGCTGGCGGAAAGCGCGATCACCTATCCCGAGACCTATGTACAGACCATGACCGGCGCACAGATTAAAGACGTCATGGAAGATGTCTGCGACAACCTCTTCAACGCCGATCCCTATTACCAGCAGGGCGGCGACATGGTCCGCGTCGGCGGCCTGACCTACGCCTGCACGCCGACGGAAAGCATCGGCAGGCGCATCTCCGGACTGAAGCTCGATAACGGCCGGATGCTGGAGGCCGACAAGCGCTATAAGGTCGCCGGCTGGGCTTCGGTCAACCCGCAGGAAGGCAAGCCCGTTTGGGACGTGCTTGCGGATTATCTGCGCTCGGGAAAGACCTCCCTGCCCTATGGCAGCAACGTCACGCTCAAAGGCGTCGACGGCAATCCGGGAATCGCAGGATGATCGGCTCCGGCAAAACCCTCCGAGCTCTTGTCGGCGCCATGACTGTGGCCCTTTCTGCCGTCGCGCTTCCATCTGCCTGCCGCGCGCAGCAGGTGCCGCTGCAGGACAAGCCGTTTGCCGAGCACAAGATCGTGCTGCAGCTCTCCGACAACGATCCGCACAAGCAGGCGCTGGTGATCAGTGTCGCCAACAACCTTTTGAAATTTTACGATCCCGACAAGGTCGCGATCGAAATCGTGGCCTTCGGCCCCGGCATCGATTTGCTGCGAAGCGAAAACGCCCGCCGCAAGCAGGTCGAGAGCCTGATCGCACAGGGCGTGCGCTTCGATGTGTGTCTGAATACCGTCGATACGATCGAGCGGGAGACCGGAAAGCGGCCGGACATCATCCCCGGCGCGACGCCTGTCCAGGTCGGCGTCGGGCAGATACTGTTGCTGACCGAAAACGGATATACATTGGTGAGGCCTTAGCGGACGGCCTCTCCGGCCTCGTGCATTTGATGGAATTGCAGGAGCGGAGCTGGAGCTATGTCCAGCCCGGATGTGGTAGGATCAGCACCAAGAATTTTGATCGGTGAGCCATCATGATCTTCCGTCAGCTCTTCGACAGCGTTTCCGGCACCTACTCCTATCTCCTGGCGAGCCGCCCCGGCGGCGAGGCGCTGATCCTCGATCCCGTGCTGGAGAAAGCCGACCGCTATTGCAAACTGCTGCAGGAGCTCGACCTCAAGCTGGTGAAGGCGGTCGATACCCATCTGCATGCCGACCATGTCACGGGCTTGGGCGAGTTGCGCGACCGCACCCATTGCATCACCATCATGGGCGAGCAGAGCAAGGCCGACGTGGTGTCGATGCGGGTGTCCGACGGCGACAAGGTGACGATCGAGGGACTTTGCCTCGACGTGATGTATACGCCGGGCCACACTGACGATTCCTATAGCTTCTCGATGGGTGACCGCGTCTTCACGGGAGACACGCTGTTGATCCGCGGCACCGGCCGCACCGATTTCCAGAACGGTAGCGCGCGGGCGCAGTATGATTCGATCTTCAACCGGCTCTTGAAGCTGCCGGAGGAGACGCTGGTGTTCCCGGCCCACGACTACAAGGGCGATACCGTCTCCACCATCGGCGAGGAGAAGCGCTACAATCCGCGGCTGCAGGTGCGCTCGATCGACGAGTATGTCGAGTTGATGGGTAATCTCAACCTGCCCAATCCCAGGCTGATGGACGTGGTGATCCCCGCCAACATGCATGTCGGGCTGCATCAGGACGAATTGGAAAAGCAGGGGCTGTCGCTGAACGCGCGCCAGGCGATCGAAAGCCTCGGCCGTACCGATGTGCTGTTGGTCGATCTGCGCGAGAGCAGCGAGCGCGCCAAGCACGGCACGCTGTCCGGCGCGCTGCACGCCCCCTATCCCTCGATCGAGGAAAGTCTCAAGCCCGGCGGCGTGTTGCGCGAGGTCGCGGCCGCGACCGGACGCCGCATCGTGTTCTTCTGCGCCTTCGGCGAACGCTCGGCGATGGCGGTGAAAGCCGCCAAGGAGGCCGGGCTTTCCAACACCGCACACATCGCCGGTGGCCTGGATGCCTGGAAGAAGGCCGGCGGGCCCGTGCTGCACGTCTGAGTTCTCAGGAGGACGCCGATGAGGAAGGCCGGCAAGAAGGGTGAGCCTTCGAAGAAGGCCGGCGCCAAGCCGAAGACGCCGTCGCCTCCACCGACAGCCGAGGACAAGGGCGAGGACGAGGATTATGAGGATGGCGACATCGCCACTCCCAAGCGCGACCGCTACGGCACCGACGACGAGCCGTTGTAGTTGATTTTCGTCATTCGTGGGCGATGCGGAGCGTCGAACGGCCCCTGTCAGCTCGACCGCACCATGTTAGGCCGCAGCAATCGTTTCGGGTGCACGCCGTCAACATAGCCCATGAAGGGTGGGTGGATCGAATAGCCGATCAGTTCGCGCGCGCGTTCGGGCAGGGTTTCCGCGACATCCGCGGGCACAGCGAGGCACATGTTCTCGAGCTGCCGCACCCAGCCGGCGCAATATTGCGGCGTGATGATCAGCCGCGGCCGATCCGAGCGGTTGCTGCCGCCGCGGTGCCACAGCGTGCCCTTGGCGATCGCAAGTGAGCCTGACGGCATCGCAAGCTTCACCGCATCCGTGCGATGACCGGGGTCACGCTTCTGATCCAGCGCGGACCTTGCACCGAAATCCGTTGGCGTCGCTGCGCCCTGGATCCGCCGCTCGTCCCACAGATGGCTGCCGGGAATGACCTCGGTGCTGCCGTTGAGCTCGGTGGTGTCATCAATGGCCCAGAAAGTACTGACACCCAGGGCCGGCCGCGGGCGCGGCATGCGGGCGCCGCCATCATCTGTGTGCCACGGCTGCACGGTCTCGCCCGGCTGCAGGTTGATGGCAAGGCAAGCCGACAACAGGCAGCTTGGTCCAAGCTCCGCTTCGACAAAGGCGAGCACCAACGGATGGATCACGAGCTCGGCGAACACCGGCGACTTTGCCAATAGCGCATAGACTCGGTTGGTCTTCAGGCCCTCGAAATCATTGCGGCCTTTCAGGTCGCGCTCGATGTAGGGCGCAAGCGCAGAGCGGATCGCAGCGACCTTCGCGGCCGGCAGCACGCGCTCGAAGATCAGGAAGCCGCGACGGTCGAACTCGTCGCGCCACGTCTCGAAGGAGAGGCCTTTCAGCCAGGGAGATGCCTGCTGAACGGAATCATGGGGTATCGGCTGAGCCATGGTTGAAATCCCGAACAGATGTCCCCGGCCCTCGCCCATCTGACTTCAATTCAATTCAGGAGTCGAGATCGCCCTCGTCGCACGCCGCAGACAAAACCTGCGGCGTGACGATGATTCATCGCGCTTTAGTGCGCCATCAAGACCGGCAGGTCCGCGTGCTGCATGATGTGGCTGGTGGCGCCGCCGAAGATCATTTGCCGGAGCCGGTTCCGCGTGAAGGCGCCCTTGATCAGGAGATCGCAGCCTTCGGCTGCGGCCGCGGCCAAGACCGCTTCACCGGTGCTGCGGCCTTCCACTTCGACGCTCACCGGCTCGGCAGCGATGCCGTTGTAGCGCAACTGCTTGCGCACGTGATCGGCGGAGGGCCCCGGCACATCCTGTCCACCGAGGACGGTCAGCACCATCACCCGTTTGGCGAGCCGCAGCAAGGGCATCGCGAAAGCGTTGGCGCGAGCCTGCTCGGTCGAGCCGTTCCAGTGGATCATGACGTTGGTCGCGATCTGTTTCGGCGCGACGGGCGGCGACAGCAGAACGGGCCGGCCGCTTTCGAACAGGGCGGATTCGATCGCGCGCTGGTAGGGGCCCGTCGTATCGGCGTCCGGCCTGCCCATGACGATCACATCGAAGGCACGGCCGTGGCTGCCGACCAGGGACTCGCCCGGCGACACCTCGTCAAACCAGCCGAACCAGGGCGTGCCGGAGCCGGCGCTAGCCGCGGGAATGCCATGCTGGCGCATGAAAGACTCGAACAGCTTGCGCGCGCCCGCCGTTTCCTCGTCGCGCCGTGCGCGGTAGATCTCCATCGAAAAGCCGGTCGCGAGCTCCGCCACAACAAATTCCGGAACGCCGAACCACAGCGGCACGCCCTCGATATAGGCACCGGTCCGCTGCGCGAGCAGCACCGCCGTCTCAAGCGCGGCCGCCATGGCCGGAGTATTCTGGGTTGGCACCAGGATCGTCTTCATCGTCGGCTCGCCCCGCTCGTTTCAAGAATGAGCGACAGTCCCATGCAGCCAAAACGGTACTGACTTCGATAGGCTAAACCTTCCGTGACAGGCGCGCTAGCCAAACGTTTCGCTCTCGATCTGGCGGATGGTCTCGAGGCTCAGGAGATGCCCGCCAAAGCCGCCGCGCGCCAGCGCGAGCGCTGATTTGGGCCGCGCCAGCAACAGCGTCGCCGTCATGGCCAACGGCACTGCACCAAGCCAGTCGGATCGAACCGGTGTCAGCTCCTCGGAACTGCCGGCATAAGGCTGCCGCCCGCGCCACAAGTGGTGGCATTCGCGCACGAGCTCGCGCCGCGTACCCCCACGAGACGCAAGGCCGAGCAGCGCCTGGATGGCGAGATGGGTGCGCACGCCGGCGCGGCTTTCGGGCAAGGCGTCCGGCGTCTCGCCGCGCGAGACCTTAAGCAACAGGCCGACCAGGTCGGTGCCGGCGAGATACGCGCTCATCGGCTCGACCAGGCGCGGATTGCAATCGATCAGGCGCGGCGTCGAATCATGCGGTGGCATCAAATAGTCGATTGAGAGTGCGCCATGCCAGGCGAGGCGCTGGCCGACTGCCTCCAGCATCGCGCGGATATTGGGCCGCAACACGCTCTCCTTGATCGCCTCACCGCCGCCGATGCCGGGCGCAACCTGCCGATAGGCGTGGAGGCCGATGAGCCGGCCGCGGCAAAACACCGATTGCGCCTTCTCGACCGTGCCCTCGATCAAACCCTGCACCAGCACCTCGCCGGCAAAGCCGCCGATCGCGGCCAGCTCGCGCGCCGCATTCTCCAGCGTCTGCATATCCTGCACAAACCAGATGCCGCGGCTCGCGGTGCCGACCGCGGTCTTGATCACAGCGGGAAGGCGAACGGCGTCGCGCAAGGCGCGCTCGGAGGTCACGATGCGCGTGGCGGGCTGAGGCAGCTTCATGCCGGAGAGCAACCTACTGAAAGCCGCCTTGCTGTGCGCAGTGCGATAGCTTTCGAAGGCCGGCAGCGCGAGCCCGACGCCGGGCTTGAAGCGCCTCTGCACCCGCGAGAACAGGAATCCCTGCTCGTGAGTCGGCAACAGCACATCGAATGGTTGTGACGCGAGCAGCCGCTCAACAAAAGCGAGATACCGATCTGGATCGTCGCGCAGCGGCGGACAGCGGTGGAACTTTTTGACGAAGCGCGAAGAGCGCCCCAGGCACCAGGGACTGGGATCGCACACCTCGACATGATGGCCCGCGAGCCCGAGGATCGTGATCGCCTCACGCGCGGAGGTGCTGGACCCTTCTGAAAGGAGCACGCGAAGCGGCATCGAATTGGCCAAAAATTAACGTGAGCCCTAACGAGCGACCTTCGGTTTAGTGCTCGCCATCATATCGTGTTTTACCGACTTGGCGGCCGCTACGGTCTTGGGAATTTCGATCACCACCGTCTCTCACAGCAACACAAGGTCGATGCGATAATATCCGTGCGAGAGACGATCCCGGATCCGTCGCGCCAGCTTCAGATTGAGATCAGGGACTGTTCTGTCCAGTTCCGGATTGATATCGTCGAGCTTGCCGGCGGCCTCGCCGATCGCCTCCACGCATTTCGAGACGGCGTCCTGGACCAACGGATTGGCAAAGAAAGCGTCGCGATCAATCCCCGCAAGGTGGGCCTGGAGACGTTCACCCCAGGAAATAATGTCCGACAACCAATCGCGCTCTGATCGCCGCGTCATGCAACCGGCGCGAGATCGGCTTCAACGTTTTCCATGACATCCGGAGCCAGCGAGCTCTTCGTCAGCACCTCGACCTTGCAGCCTAGAACTTCTTCAAGCTCGAGCTCGATCCGTGCAAGATCGTAGAACGTTGTCCCCGGCGGGGCCTCGACCAGGATGTCGAGATCGCTCTTTTCCGTGTCATCGCCACGCGCGACCGAACCGAACACCTTTGGTTCGCGCATGCGAAAGCGTTCCAGAATCTCGCGAACCTGGGTCCTGTGCTTCGCTATGGAAACCGAGGGTTTCATAGTTGGTCCCGTTCCGTTGGAGGCTTGAAGTATTCCAAGCTTAGCATCCGAAACGGCCCGAACCAACGACCGGTCGATCGAATAGGTGCCAAACCATGAGCACAAGTTAATGATTTGTCGCCGACTTTACCGACATTCGCGGAAGCTGCCATGCAGCCGCATTGATAGACAAATGGGCACACCTCACCGATAGTGCCGTGCCTCGCAGATGGAATCCTTTACCCGATGGCCGACGTTCTCGCCGCACCGCAGCAAGCCACGCAACAAGCGAAAGCCAGCAGCGAATTTCGCACACTGTCGCTGATCTCGGTCGCCCATTGGGTCAGCCATTTCCATCTTCTGGTGCTGCCGATGCTGTTTCCGTTCCTCAAAGCGCAGCTCGGCGTCGGCTATATCGAGCTCGGCTTCGCGCTAACCGTGTTCGCGGTCATCTCGGGCCTGACTCAGGCGCCACTCGGCTACATCGTCGACCATGTCGGCGCGCGCGTCATCCTGCTCTTCGGGCTCACCCTCGGCGGCCTCGCCTTCATCCTGCTCGGGCTGCACCTGAGCTATTCCTGGCTGATCGCGAGCGCCGTGCTGCTCGGCATTGCGAACAGCGTCTATCATCCCTCCGATTACGCGATCCTGTCGGCGCATATGGACTCGGCGCGGATGGGCCGCGCCTTTTCCGTCCACACCTTCGCCGGCTTTCTCGGCGGCGCGGTCGCGCCCGCCATCATGGCGGGACTCGTCACCTGGATCGGCGGCTTCGGCGCGCTGATCGTGGTGGGCGCCATCGGCATCTCCGTCGCGCTGCTGCTTTTGATCCTGGGCATTCCCGATGCCGGCGCGAAGCACAGGGCTGCGGGCGCCGGAGCCGGCGTATCGAAACAGAGCGTGCTCACGCCGGCACTGATGGTTCTCACGGCCTTCTTCACCCTGCTCGGCCTTTCCAATGCCGGCATCGCCAATTTCGGCGTCGTCGCGCTGATGGGCGGCTTCGGCACCTCGTTCTCGATCGCGAATATCGCGCTCACGAGCTACCTCGGCGCCAGCGCTGTCGGCGTGCTCGCTGGCGGCTTCCTCGCCGATCGCACGCAGCGCCACGGCCAGCTCGCAGCCGCCTGCTTTGGCGTCAATACCGCGCTTGTGCTGCTGATCGCGATGGTGGTGTTGCCTTCGATTGCGCTGATCGCCGTGATGACCATCGCGGGCTTCCTCTCCGGAGTGATCGCTCCCTCGCGCGACATGCTGGTCCGCGAAGCAGCTCCCCCTGGTGCAGCCGGCCGCGCCTTCGGCATCGTCTCCACCGGCTTCAACTTCTCAGGGATCGCAAGTCCGCTGCTGTTCGGCTGGATCATGGACCAGAACATGCCACGCTGGGTGTTCCTGGTTTCCGCCGTCTTCATGGCGCTGACGGTGCTCTTGGCATTTTTCACCGAACGGAAATCAAAGGTCGCGACTGCGTCAGCCGGCGATGCCGATGCATTCCTGAGCCCCAACGCCAGCGGTTGACACTCCCGCGGAGCAGCCGATGATACCGGCAAATCATAACGCGGGATTAGACGCCAATGACTGCCTCTCCAGATCTCGTGATCCGCGGCGGCACCGTCGCCGACGGGCGCGGCGGCGATCTCTATGAGGCCGATGTCGCAATCAAGGACGACCGCATCACCGAGGTCGGCAAGGTCGCAGCCAAAGGCAAGGAAGAGATCGACGCCAAGGGCAAGCTCGTCGCGCCGGGCTTTGTCGACGTCCACACCCATTATGACGGCCAGGTGACCTGGAGCCACGATATCACGCCGTCCTCGCAGAACGGCGTCACCACCGCGGTCATGGGCAATTGCGGCGTCGGCTTCGCGCCGTGCCGGCCGGACGATCATCTCCGGCTGATCCAGCTCATGGAAGGCGTCGAGGATATTCCGGAGCCGGTGTTGAGCGCCGGCATCCCATGGTCATGGGAGAGTTTTCCGGACTACATGAACTGGCTGTCGAAGCGAAACTTCGACATCGATATCGGCGCGCAACTGCCACATGCGGCGCTCCGTGTCTATGTGATGGGCGAGCGCGGCGCGCGCCGCGATCCCTCGACGGATGAGGACAACATGCAGATGGCGGCGCTCGCGCGCGATGCTGTACGCGCCGGCGCGCTCGGCTTCTCCACCTCGCGCACGCTCAATCACCGCACCTCGACCGGCGACTTCACGCCGACCTTGAAGGCCGGCGAGGACGAGCTGACCGCGATCGCGGCCGCCATGCACGGCGAGGGCCGCAGTGTGCTGCAGTTCGTTCTCGACCTCTCAACCATCCATGAAGATCTGCCAATGATGCTGCGGGTGGCCGAGACGACCCGATGCCCGATCACCTTCTCGATCACGCAGAACGACAAGGCGCCGCAGCGCTGGCGCCAGACGCTCGCCGAGATCAACGCTGCCGCGGCGCGTGGACTCTCGATCACCGCGCAGATCGCGGCGCGCCCGGTCGGGTTGATGCTGGGCCTGGAATTGTCGCGCAACCCGTTCCAGACCCATCCGAGCTATCGGGCGATTGCGAATCTGCCGTTGCCCGCGCGCGTCGCGCGCCTGCGCCAGCCGGACGTGCGCGCGGCGATCCTGAGCGAGTCGGCGACCGCTACGGATGATCCGCTGTTCTTCCGACCGAACTACGACAAGATGTATCTGCTCGGCAATCCGCCGGACTACGAGCAACCGCCGGAGAATGCGCTGGGCGCCCGCGCTTGCCGCGAAGGCAAGCGGCCGGAAGAGCTTGCCTATGACGCGATGCTGACCGACGACGGCCGCGGCATGCTCTACGTCCCGTTCCTGAATTACTCCGACGGCAATCTCGATTCGACGCGCGAGATGCTGCAGGACGCGCGCGCGGTGCCGGGCCTCTCCGATGGCGGCGCACACTGCGGCATCATCTGCGATGCGAGCTTCCCGACCTATTTGCTTACGCACTGGACGCGCGACCGCACCCGCGGCGAGAAGCTGTCGATCCCGTTCGTGGTTTCGGTGCAGTCGCGCAAGACCGCACTTTCGGTCGGGCTCTACGACCGCGGCCTGATCGCGACGGGCTATAAGGCCGATGTCAACGTCATCGACTACGACAAATTGCATCTGCATCCGCCGAGGGTGCATTACGACCTGCCGGTCGGCGGCCGGCGCCTGCTGCAGCAGGTCGACGGGTACGACGCCACCATCGTCTCCGGCGTGGTCACGCAGCGCGAGGGCCGCGCCACCGGCGCTCGTCCGGGCAAGCTGGTCCGCGGCGCGCAGGGCAAGGCGCGTGAGTTCGGGGCGGCGGCGAGCTGAGGGCGAAGGATCGCAGGCCGTAGGGTAGGCAAAGCGAAGCGTGCCCACCATCTTGCGCGACATGATGAAAGATGGTGGGCACGGCGCTCCGCGCCTTTGCCCACCCTACACTTCTAACTACTGCTTCGCTACGTCGGCGACACCGCGCTCTTGAGCGCAGGCGCATCGGGCGCGGCGCCCGTCAACCGCGCGCGCTCGGTGTTGGGCCAGAGCAACAACAGGCCCAGCACGCCCGAACCGATCAGGATGCAGGCGTTGATGGTGAAGCCTGTCATATATCCGGCAAGCGGGTTCGCTGAACCCTGGATCACGTTGCCCATGACATAGGGCGCGATGATGCCGGAGAACGAGTAGAGCGCGCCGTAGATCGCGATGATTGCGCCGCGCTGCGACACCGGCGTGAACTCGCCCAGCATCGGCGGGCACACCACATAGATTGATCCAGACAGGCCGGCACCGATCACGAGCAGCGCGATCTGCAAACCAGCTCCGCTGATATGCGGCATCATGGCGAGGATCGCGCCGCCGACGACCAGTGGCGCCGCACCGAGCACGCCGCGCGCACCGCGGGTGGAGACGCCACGCGCCATCAGCACCTGCGAGAACCAGCCGGTGAGGATCACGACGATGGCGCCGAAGATCCAGGGCAGGATCGAGACAAAGCCCGCCTGCTGTTGCGTGAAGCCAAGCCCCTGAATGATGAACGACGTGAACCAGGTCAGCCCCAGCGAGAGCGCCCAATAGGCGCCAAACGTCGTCAGCACGCAGCCGATGAAGGTGCGCGACGTCAGCAGCCGGGAGTAAGGGATTTTGGTTTCTTCCGCGGCAACCGCAGCAGTGTGGACCAGCGGACCTTCCTTGCCCAGGATCAGCCAGGCGAGCACCCATAGCACGCCGACCACGCCGAGCGCGCCGAACGCATAATGCCAGCTATAATTGACGATCAGCCAGTTCAGCGCCGGCACCGCAATGATCACGCCGAAAGCCGAGCCCTGCGACAGGATCGCGGTCGGCAGCGTGCGCTTCTCGTCCGGAAACCATTTGTAGATCGCGTGCGCCGCGACCGAGAACGCCGGCCCCTCGCCTGCGCCCAGGATGACGCGGCAGATCAGGAGCGTGGTGAGGCCGACCGTACCTACCATCGGAAACTGCGCCAGCGCCCAGACGAGGGCCAGCACCAGGAGCACCCAACGTGTTGCCACGCGGTTGGCGATAAAGCCAACGACGATGGCCGAGATCGAGAACAGGAGGAAGAAGGACGAGCCAAGCAGGCCGAACTGCGTCGGCTTGAGGTTGAGCTCGGTCATGATGGGCACGGCGGCAAGACCGACGACGATCTTGTCGGCGAAATTCACCAGCATGAGGAGAAACAGCAAGAAAGTGATGGTCCAGGCGCCCTTCGGCGTTTCGGTGGGCGTCGCTCGCGCGGCCATGATTTCTTCCCCGTCGTATCGTTCGAAGCTCTGTTGGATCGAAGCTACGCATGCCTTCCGGGCCGACGCAACCGTACATTTTGGCTTGTTCGCAGCGTTACAACCGCTCGAACCATCGGTCTAACGGTGTTTTGATCGCGCGCGAGTTCGTGCTGAAGGACCAGAAGCCGATCTGAAGGCTTCGCAACGCTGGCCGGGCCAAGTAAAAGAAGCCGTGCTGAGCGTCCGCAACCTGACTAAAACCTACCGTACGGCCGGCGAGGAGATCGCCGTGTTGCGCGGGGTCAATCTTGACATCGCCAGAGGCGAGCGCGTGGCGCTGACCGGCGAATCCGGCTCGGGCAAGAGCACGCTGTTGCACCTGATCGCCGGGCTCGATGCCGTCGATGGCGGCGAGATCAGGCTCAACGGCGCCTCCGTCACCGACCTCTCCGACGCCGGCCGCGCAGCGCTTCGCCGCGACCGGCTCGGGCTCGTGTTTCAGCAGTTCAATCTGATCCCGAGTCTCTCGGTCGATGACAACCTCGCGTTCCAGTCGCGCATCGCCGGCAGGCACGATGCCGCCTGGCACGCCGAACTCGTAGAGCGGCTCGGGCTCGCCAAGCTGCTCAGGCGCTACCCCGAGCAACTCTCCGGCGGCCAGCAGCAGCGGGTCGCGATCGGCCGGGCGCTCGCGACCAAGCCGCTGCTGTTGCTCGCCGACGAGCCAACCGGCAATCTCGATGAAGCGACCGCCGATGACGTGCTGGCACTCGCCCGCGATCTCGTCGCGCGCACCGGCTGCGGGTTTTTGATGGTGACCCACAGCGCGCGGCTCGCCGCGACACTGGACCGGCGGGTCACGTTGCATGCGGGGCTTGTCACATGAAGCGCGCGGTCTGGATATTGGCGGTGCTCCTGAGCCACTGGCGGCGGCATCCGATGCAGCTCGCGACTTTGCTGATCGGCTTGATCTCGGCGACCGCGTTGTGGAGCGGCGTACAGGCCTTGAACCAGCAGGCGCGCGAATCCTATGATCGCGCGGCCGCGGTCTTTGGCGGCTCGCGCACGCCGATGCTGGTCGCGCGGGGCGGCGCGACATTCCCGCAAGCTTTCTTCGTGAAACTGCGCCGCGCCGGCTGGCCGGTCTCGCCGGTGCTGGAAGGCCGCGTCCAGATCGGCGCCCGCTCGTTTCGCCTGCTCGGTATCGAGCCGGTGACGTTGCCGGCCGAGGTCGGCGATGCGCCCACCATCGCCAAGGCCAGCCTTCTGGCCTTCATCACGCCGCCCGGGCAGACGCTGGTCGCGGCTGAGACACTTTCCGATCTGCATCTTGCCGAGGGCGCCTCGCCGCAAGCCGCCAACGGCGCGCTGCTGCCGCCGCTCCAGGTGCAGCAGCAGCTCGTGCCGGACGTGCTGGTGGTCGATATCGGCATCGCGCAGAAGCTCCTGAACAAGCCCGATCAAATCTCGCGCCTGTTGATCGGCAAGCCTAAGGGCGTGCACACGACACTGGAGAGCGTCGCCGGCGACACGCTGCGCCTGGTCAAGCCCGACGCCGAAACCGATCTCGAGCGTCTGACCGACAGCTTTCACCTCAATCTCACCGCCTTCGGCTTTTTGTCCTTCTTTGTAGGGCTGTTCATTGTCAACTCCGCGATCGGGCTCGCCTACGAGCAGCGCCTGCCGATGCTGCGCACGCTGCGCGCCTGCGGGGTCTCCGCGACGCTGCTCAATAGCGTGCTGGTGTTTGAGCTGGTGTCGACGGCGCTGATCGCGGGATTGATGGGCCTCGTCTGCGGCTATTTCATCGCCGCGCAATTGTTGCCCGACGTCGCGGCCTCGCTACGCGGCCTTTATGGCGCACCGATCCCGGGCGAGCTCTCGCTGAGGCCGGAATGGTGGATCGCAGGGCTCGTCATCAGCGTTGCCGGCGCGCTAATCGCGGCCGCGACCAGCCTCGCCAAGGCGATAAGACTTCCAGTGCTCGCGGCCGCGCAGCCGCAGGCCTGGCAGCAGGCGCAGCGCCGCTGGCTGATGGTCCAGAGCGCGGCGGCGCTTGCGATCTTCGCGGTCGCCGCCGGGCTGCTCTGGGCCGGAAACTCGCTGATCGCCGGCTTCGGCGTTCTGGCGGCGCTGTTGTTCGGCGCGGCGTTGATCCTGCCTGCGATCCTTGAGATCGTGCTGTCACTCGGCGAACGCAACGCCGCTGGCGCGCTGGCGTCGTGGTTCTGGGCCGATAGCCGCCAGCAGCTTTCGGGACTGTCGCTGGCGCTGATGGCGTTGCTACTGGCGCTCGCGGTCAATGTCGGCGTCGCGACAATGGTGGAGACCTTCAGCCGCACCTTCCGGATCTGGCTCGATGGCCGGCTTGCCGCCGATATCTATGTCGCTGCCGCCGACAATGCGCAGGCCGACGCCATCAAGGCGTGGCTACGCGGACGCAGCGACGTGCAGGCGGTGCTGTCGGGCGGCCGCGCCGACACGCAGATCGGTGGCGCGCCGGTCGAGCTTCTTGGCCTGCCCGATGACGCGACCTATCGCGATCACTGGCCCTTGTTGCAATCGGAGACGGACGCCTGGACGAATCTTTCGCGTGGCGGGACGGCCTTCATCAGCGAGCAGTTGTCGCGCCGGACGAACCTGTCACCGGGCAATCATCTCACCGTACCGACGCCGAATGGCGACTGGCCGCTTCGGATCGTCGGCATCTATGCCGATTACGGCAACCCCAAAGGCGAGATCGCGGTCAATGCCGCAGCGCTGTTCAAGCATTTCCCCGGCACGCCGCAGACGCGGCTGGCGCTCCGCGTTAAGCACGACGAAATCCCGGGCCTGATCACGGCGCTGTCCGAAAAATTCAGGCTCGACGGTCGCAATCTTCTGGACCAGGCATCGCTGAAAGCGGAGTCCCTGCGGATCTTCAACCGCACCTTTGCGGTAACCGGCGCGCTGAACGCGTTCACGCTGGGGGTGGCCGGCGTGGCGCTTCTCACCAGCCTCCTGACGCTCGCCAATTCGCGCCTGCCGCAGCTTGCGCCACTCTGGGCGATCGGCGTGACGCGGCGGAAGCTTGCCGCGATCGAATTGGCAAAGACGCTGTCGGTCGCCCTCATCACGGCGCTCCTGGCGCTGCCGCTCGGGCTTCTCGTCGCCTGGTGCTTGATCGCGATCGTCAATGTGAAAGCCTTCGGCTGGCGACTGCCGTTCGACGTGTTTCCGTTGCAGCTCCTAAAGCTGCTCGGCGTCGCGCTGGCGGCGTCGCTGTTTGCCTCGCTCTTGCCAGTCGCGCGGCTGGCGCGCATGCAGCCGGCCAATCTGGTCAAGGTCTTTGCCAATGAGCGCTGATCGCACCATCTCGCGACGCGCGTTTGCGACCGGGCTCGCGCTGCTCGGGCTTCAGAGGAGAGCGCTCGCGCAGGGCTTTGCGGGGCTGGGCAATGATGCCAAGGGCTATGCCAAGGTCACGCCGGGAAAGACCTTCGCGTTTCCGGCCGACCACGGCCCACATCCGGACTTCCGGATCGAGTGGTGGTACGTGACGGCGAACCTCGCTGATAGCGGTGGCATCGCCTATGGCGCGCAATGGACGCTATTCCGGCAAGCTCTGGCGCCGGGCGCACATGACGAAGGCTGGGCCAACCAGCAGATCTGGATGGCACATGCAGCGGTGACACGCGCTGACACGCACCGCACCTCGGAAACCTTTGCGCGTGGAGGCGTCGGCCAGGCCGGCGTCACGGCCGAGCCTTTTGTCGCCTGGATCGATTCCTGGACGATGCGCGGTCTTGTCGGCTTCGATGCCAAAACCGTCTCGCCACTCGACCTCACCGCGACCGCCAAGGATTTTGGCTATTCCTTCCGTCTCGAGGCCGATCGCCCGCTCGTGCTGCAGGGCGATCGAGGTTACAGCAAGAAATCCGAGCGCGAGCAGGCGTCGTATTACTACAGCCAGCCGTTCTTCAAGGTTTCCGGCCACCTCGCCATCGACGACAAGCAGATCGCCGTTACCGGGCAAGCGTGGATGGACCGCGAATGGAGCAGCCAGCCGCTGGCGCCGGATCAGACCGGCTGGGACTGGTTCGCGCTGCATTTCGCCACAGGCGAAAAACTGATGCTGTACCGGATGCGCCAGAAAGATGGCCACGACTATGCATCGGGCACCTGGATTTCGGCCGATGCCACGACCCGCATGCTTGCGCCTTCCGACATCAGGATGACGCCGCAGGCGCCGATCGACATCGAAGGCCACAAGCTGCCGGTGCAATGGCGGATCGAAATCCCCTCGCTCAAGCTTGCGATCGACACCACGCCGCTCAATCCGAAGGCGTGGATGGGCACGACCTTTGCCTATTGGGAAGGCCCGATTCATTTTCGCGGCAGCCATTCCGGCGTCGGCTATCTGGAGCTGACCGGCTATTGATCGCGTCCCGATCATCTCGGCATAGTAGCGTCCATTCGTGATCCAATGTTCCTGGGGACATCTTCGATGTATCACTTCACCGCACTCGTCACGCTGCTTGCCGCTTTGTTCTACTTCTACACCTCGACGCGCGTTGCGCGAGCGCGCATCAAATACGGCGTCAAGCTGCCGGCGATCTCGGGCAATGCCGACTTCGAGCGCGTCTTCCGCGTGCAGATGAACACGCTGGAATGGCTGCCGATCTTCCTGCCGTCGCTATGGCTGTTCGCGATCTATATCAGCGATTGGGGCGCCGCCCTCGTCGGCGCGGTCTGGATCATCGGCCGGATCGTCTACATGATCGGGTATACCGAGGCCGTTCCCAAGCGCAGTCCCGGCTTCTTCATCCAGGCGCTGGCCTGCACCGTGCTGCTGCTCGGCGCGCTGGGTGCGATCGTGTGGCGGATCGTGCATGGATAACAGCATAACGTCGTCATTCCGGGATGGTCCGAAGGACCAGACCCGGAATCTCGAGATTCCAGGTTCGATGCTTCGCATCGCCCCGGAATGACGCTGCGCGTCACTTCGTCAGCGGGCAGCCGCTTTCTTTTGCGGTGAAGAATGCCTTGTCGCCGGGCACCACGGCGATCTGCTTGTAATAATCCCACGGATACTTCGATTCCGACGGTTTCTTGACCTCGAACAGATAGAGGTCGTGCACCATGCGGCCGTTCGCCAGGACCTTGCCTTGGGCGAAGACGTCGTCGACCGGTAACTCCTTCAGCTTTTTGGCGACCGCATCCGAATCCTTGGTGCCGGCAGCCTTCACCGCCTTCAGGTAGCTTAATGTCGCCGAATAGGTGCCGGCGTGGATCATGCTCGGCATGTGGCCGGTGCGCTTCATGAAGCGCTTGGCGAACGCGCGCGTCTTGTCGTCGTGGTCCCAGTAAAAGCCTTCGGTGAGGATCAGGCCCTGCGCCGCCTCGAGCCCAAGGCCGTTCACTTCGGAAATCGTCATCAGAAGGCCGGCCAATTTCTGTCCGCCCTTGACGATGCCGAACTCCGCCGCCTGCTTGATCGAGTTGGTGGTGTCGAGGCCGGCATTGGCAAGGCCGACGATCTTCGCCTTCGAGCTCTGCGCCTGCAGCAGGAAGGACGAGAAATCCGACGAGTTCAGGGGCACGCGGACCGAGCCCAGCACCTTGCCGCCATTGGCGGTGACGACGTCGGTGGTGTCCTTCTCCAGCGCATAGCCGAAGGCATAGTCGGCGGTGAGGAAGAACCAGGTGTCGCCACCCGCCTTCACCAGCGCACCGCCGGTGCCGACCGCAAGCGCACGCGTGTCATAGGCCCAGTGGAAGCTGTAGGGCGTGCAGGCGTCACCCGTGATGCGCGAGGTCGCAGCCCCCACCACGATGTCGATCTTCTTCTTTTCCTTGGAAAGTTCCTGCACGGCGAGCGCGACCGATGAGGTCGTGAGCTCGGTGATCATGTCGACGCCTTCGGTGTCATACCAGCGCCGCGCGATCGCGACTCCGAGATCGGGCTTGTTCTGATGGTCGGCCGTGACGAGCTCGATCTTCTGGCCGAGCACCTCGCCGCCAAAATCCTCGATCGCCATCTTCGCGGCCTCGACGGAATATTTGCCGCCATAGTCGGCGTAAACGCCGGACTGATCGTTGAGGATGCCGATCTTGACGCCTTGCGCGGACGCGGGCGCGGCCAACAACACGCCGCCCACCACTGCCGCCGCGATCCAGACTGATTTCATGAGTTGCCTCCCAGCCGCCTTTCGAAAACGCCGCGCGCCATCAAGCGCATGGTATATTTGATAACCCGGCACCCGCCCATCTATTTCGGTCCCTCACCGTCATGTCGGGGCGCGCGTAGCGCGAGCCCGGAATCCATACTCCCGGTCGTGGTTATGGATTCCGGGCTCATCGCTTCGCGATGCCCCGGAATGACGACAGCAAATGTCTTCAAGCCGCTGCAGCCGTCTCCTCGTTCTTCGGCTTGCGGCCGTCGGCGAGGTTGCGCACGACCATGTAGAAGATCGGCGTGAACAGCAGCCCGAACAAGGTGACGCCGAGCATGCCGAAGAACACCGCAACCCCGACGGCCTGACGCATCTCCGAGCCCGAGCCGGTGGAGACCACGAGCGGCAGCACGCCGAGGATGAAGGCAAATGACGTCATCAGGATCGGCCGGAGCCGCAACCGGCAGGCCTCGATCACGGCCTCAAGCCGCGGCTTGCCTTGGAGCTCGATGTCGCGCGCAAACTCAACGATCAGGATCGCGTTCTTGGCGGCCAATCCCACCAGCACCACGAAGCCGATCTGGGTCAGGATGTTGACATCCTGGCCCATGATGCGCACGCCGATGGTGGCGGCGAGCAGGCACATCGGCACGATCAGGATGACGGAGAACGGCAGACTCCAGCTCCCGTATTGCGCGGCCAGCACCAGATAAACGAACAGCACGCAGATCGGGAATACGAACAGTCCGGTATTGCCGCCGGTGACCTGCTGATAGGACAGGTCGGTCCACTCATAGGAGAAGCCACTCGGCAGCGTGTCGTTGGCGAGCTTCTTCATGATGTTGATGGCGGTTGCCGAGGAGACGCCGGGCAGCGTATCGCCCTGCAGCTCGGCGGCGGGATAGAGATTGTAGCGCGCCACGCGATCGGGTCCGGAGACGTCCTTGAAGTCGACGACGCTGCCAAGCATCACCATGTCGCCATTGGTGTTGCGGGTGCGCAACCGCGCGAGATCGGCGCGCTCTTTACGGAACGGCAGATCGGCTTGCGCGGTGACGTGATAGGTGCGGCCGAACAGGTTGAAGTCGTTGACATAGGCCGAGCCGAAATAGGTCTCGATCGTGTCGGTGATGTTCTGGATGGGCACGCCGAGCTTCTGCGCCTTGACGCGGTCGATATCGACGAACACCTGCGGCGTGTTGGCCGAGAACGGTGAGAACACCGAGGTAAGGCCCGGTGCCTTGCGCGCCGCGTTGACGAGATCATCGGTCGCTGCAGCGAGCAGCGCCGGACCGCGGCCCTGCCGGTCCTGGATGCGCATGGTGAAGCCGCCGCCGGTGCCAATGCCGGGGATTGGCGGCGGCGGGATCACGATGATGAAGGCGCCTTCGATGGTCGAAAGCCGCTTGCGCAATTCGGTGGTGAGAACGGCGGCGGTCTGGCCCTTCTTCGCGCGCACCTCCGGCTCGTCGAACACCGGAAACAGCGCGGCGGAATTGGAGGCCTGGGTGCGCGTCGCGCCCGACAGCCCCGCGAAGGCCGGCACGCGAACGATACCGGGAATGCCGAGCGCGATATTCTCGATCTGCTTGACGACCTCGGTGGTGCGCGCCAGCGAAGCTGCGCCCGGCAATTGCACGGAGACGATGACATAGCCGCGATCCTGCGCCGGGATATAACCCTGCGGCGTGGTCACAAGCAGCCATCCGGCGCTGCCGATCAACGCCACATACACCAATAGCATGACCGCGCGATGCCGGATCACGAGGCCGGCAAGGCTCGCATAGACGCGTGACAGCCACTCGAAGCCGCGGTTGAACAGGCCGGTGAACCATTCCCAGCCGCGCCCGATCAGGTTCCATGCAGCCGGTGGACGCTTCTCCTCGTGTGGCACCAGGATCTGCGAGGCGAGCGCCGGCGACAGCGTCAGCGAGCAGAAGAGGGAGATCGCGGTCGCGACCGCAATCGTGACCGCGAATTGCTGGAAGAATTGCCCGGTGATTCCGCCCAGGAACGCCGTCGGCACGAACACCGCGGCCAACACCAGCGCAATGGAGACCAGTGCGCTGCCGACTTCCTCCATGGTCTTCAGCGCCGCGTCGCGCCGGCTCAGGCCATGCGCGAGATGTCGCTCGACATTCTCGACCACGACGATGGCGTCGTCGACCACGATGCCGACGGCGAGCACGAGGCCAAACAGCGTGAGATTGTTGATGCCATAGCCGAGCGCAGCCATCGCCGCGAAGGTCCCGACCAGCGACACCGGGATCGCCGCGATCGGAATGATCGCCGGCCGCCAGCCCTGCAGGAACACCAGCACCACGATGACGACCAGGATCATCGCCTCGTAGATCGTCTTGATCAGCTCGGAGATCGACTGGGCGATGAACTCGGTCGGATTATAGCCGATGTTGTAGTCGAGCCCCTTGGGGAAGCTCTCCTTCAGCTTGGCCATCGTTTTCGAAATGCCCTTTGCGGTGGCGAGCGCATTCGATCCGGGACGCTGCGTCACCAGCATGGCGACGGCGGATTTCTTCAACAGGAAGCTGTTGGTCGAATAGTCGAGCGCGCCGAGCTGGATCCGCGCGATGTCGCGCAGCCGCACGATGCGGCCGTCCGCGCCCGCCTTGACGACAATGTCCTCGAACTGGGACGGGTCCTTCAGGCGTCCGGTGAAGGTCAGGTTGGGCTGGAAGGCGCGGTCGGCGATCGGCGGGCCGGCAAGCTGACCACCGGTGATCTGCAGATTCTGGGCGCGGATCGCGGTGAGCACGTCGTCCGCGGTCATGCCGAGATTGGAGATCTTGTCGGGATCGAGCCAGAGCCGCATCGAATAGTCGCGCGCGCCGAAGATCGTGATGTCGCCGATGCCGTCGAGCCGCAAGAGCTGGTCGCGGACCTGCAGCAGCGCGTAGTTGGAGATGTAGAGCTGGTCGAAGGTGTCGTCTGGCGACAGCATGAACACGACCAGGAGGATGTCGGGCGAGTTCTTCTTGGTGACGACGCCGTTACGCTGGACCTCTTCCGGCAGTTGCGGCTGCGCGATCGCGACGCGGTTCTGGACCAGCACCTGCGCCTTGTCGAGATCAGTGCCGAGCTTGAAGGTGACGGTGATGGTGAGCTGGCCGTTCGAGGTGGCCTGGCTGTACGTGTACAGCATGTCCTCGACGCCGTTGATCTGCTGCTCGATCGGAGCGGCCACGGTGTCGGAGATGGTTTGCGCCGAAGCGCCCGGATACTGCGCGGTGACGACCACGGTGGGCGGCACCACTTCCGGATATTCGGCGACCGGCAATGTGCGGTAGGCCAGCGCGCCCACGATCAGGAGCACGATCGACAGCACCATCGCCAGAATGGGCTGGTTGACGGAAAGACGTCCGAGATTCATGTCTTGCTACCGTTAATCTCGCCCTTGTGCGGGGTGACTTTGGCGCCGACGCGGGCCCGCTGGATACCGTCGATGATGACGCGATCTTCGGGTTTGAGGCCTGTGCGGATCACGCGCAATCCTTCGTCGAGCGGTCCGAGCTCGACCGCGCGCGCCTCGACCGTATTATCGTCCTTGACCACGAACACGATCTTGCGCGACTGGTCGGTCGCGATCGCCGCATCCGGCAACAGCAGCGCCTCATAGGGCGAGGATCCGATCAGGCGCACGCGGCCGAACTGGCCGGGCAGGATCGAAAGGTCGTGGTTCGGGACCACGGCACGGCTGCGCAGCGTGCCGGTCGACACATCGAGCCGGTTGTCGATGAAGTCCATATGGCCCTCATGCGAGGGCTTCGTTTCGCCGGTGAGCGTCACCTGCACCGGATTGGGCGTGTCGCGTGAGCTCGGCCGCTTGCCTTCGAACCAGAGCTTGTTGTTCTTCAGGTACGTCGCCTCGTCGACGTCGAAATAGATGTAGATCGGATCCAGCGAGACGATGGTGGTGAGCAGCGTCGAATTGCCGTTGTCAGAGCCCTGCACGAGATTGCCGACGCTGACGAGATGGCGGCTGACGCGGCCGGTGATCGGCGCCAGCACGTGGGTGAACTCGACATTGAGCTGAGCGGCCTTCAGCGCGCCTTCGGCGATCGTTTCGGCGGCGTGGGCGGCCTGCAAGGCCTGGCGGCGCTGGTCGACGAGCTGTTCGGAGACGGCACTGGACTGGACCAGGGCCAGCCCGCGGTCGAGGTCGCGCTTGGCAAGTTCGGTCTTGGCGCGCGCATCGGCGAGTTGGCCGTCGGCCTGGGCCGCCACCGCCTCGAAGGGGCGGGAGTCGATTAGGTAAAGCAAGTCGCCGGCATGGACCATGTCGCCGTCCTTGAACTCGACATTGGTGACGAAGCCACCGACCCGCGCCTTGACATCAACCTCCTCGACCGCCTCGAAGCGGCCGGTGAACTCATCCCAATCAGTCACGGTGCGCTTGACCGGCTGGGCGACGGTGACCGGCGGCGGAGGCGGAGCGGCGGCAGCGGCCTGTTGCCTTTGCTCGCAGCCTGCGAGACCAACCGCCAGCACGATCGACGCTGCGAGGCCGCCAAGGTGACGGACGCGTGACGAGATGTTTTGATTCAATTGCTGTGCTGGGCCGGTCGCGTTCAAGGGAATCTCCTCATGCCGTGCCGCGCGAGACGCAGCGCCCCGGGGGATTGGGCAGGGCCAAGATGCAACCTGCACGGTCCGCGTTCAAGGCCGGGATCGCGGTTTCATACACCGGGTTTGTGGCGCAAATTTTTTGCGATGGGGTCCGTGAAGATGGAATAATCGGCAAAAGGCCGGTACTGCCCGAATGGGGAGGCTCGCCGTCACAGACGACATGAGGTCGACCGTGGATGCAATTTCTGTTCGCCCGTCGTTAGCGGTCAATGCCGGCCGAGGTCCGGATCATCTCGCGCCCGATGGCTCAGGTCAGAATTTCTATGCCATTGATCGGGCCTTGCGCGATCTGCTGCCGCTTTATCTGGTAGCAGATGACTTTCGCCGGCTGGAACCGCATTTCCATCGCCTGGGCGAGTTGGCCGGCGGCCGGCTCGACGAGCTTGCCCGCATCGCCGACAAGCATGCGCCGATCCTCAACCCGCGTGACCGCTTCGGTCGCGATGAAGACTGGATCGACTATCATTCGTCCTATCGCGAGATGGAGGCGATCGCGTTCGGCGACTTCCAGTTCCATGCCATGAGCCATCGCGCCGGCGCGCTCGGCATGGACCGCCCGCTGCCGGCTGTTGCCAAATACGCATTGCAATATCTGTTCGTGCAGGCCGAGTTCGGCCTGATGTGTCCGATCAGCGTGACCGACACCTCGATCCACCTGATCCGGAAATTCGCCGATAAGGCGTTGCAGGATTATCTTCTGCCGAAAATGCTCGCGAGCGATGTCGCCACGCTCTGGAAGGGCACGCAGTTCATGACCGAGCGGGCCGGCGGCTCGGATGTCGGCACGATCGAGACCACCGCGCGCTTCGAGGACGGCGAGTGGCGGCTCTATGGCGACAAATGGTTCTGCTCGCACGCCGATGCCGATGTCGCACTGATCCTGGCGCGGCCGGAAGCCGCAGCCAGTGGCACCAGGGGACTCGCGCTGTTCGCGCTTCCGCGCCGGTTGAAGGACGGCCGTCGCAACAGCTATCGAATTGTGCGGCTGAAGGACAAGCTCGGTACCCGCTCGATGGCGAGCGGCGAGATCCTGCTCGACGGCGCCCTCGCCTATCTCGTCGGCGATATCAATGCCGGCCTGAAGCAGATGATGGAGCAGGTCAACCTGTCGCGGCTATCGCATGGCGTGCGTGCCGCGGCGATGATGCGCCGCTGCCTCAACGAGGCGATGGCCTGCGCACGCGGACGGAAGGCTTTCGGCCACACCATCATCGATTATCCGCTGCTGCGGCGCCAGCTTCTCAAGATCGCGCTGCCGGTCGAGCAGGCGCTGTCGATGTTCCTGTTTGCGGCGAGCGCAATGGACCGCGCCAACGCCGGGGACAGGGACGCCGCGGACATTCTGCGCATCCTGACGCCGCTGCTGAAGTTCCGCGCCTGCCGCGACAATATTCCGGTCGCGACCGGCGCGATGGAGGTGCGCGGCGGCAACGGCTACATCGAGGAATGGGTCAATGCGCGATTGGTGCGGGATGCGCATCTCGGCGTGCTCTGGGAAGGCACCAGCAACATCAATGCGATCGACATTATCACCCGCGCCGTCGGCAAGAGCGGCGCGCATCGCGCACTTGGTGCGGCGCTTGCGAAACTGCTGGATGAATCCGAGGCGATCCCTGCCGCCTTCCGCGATCGGCTGCGCGAAAAGCTGAAACGGACGCTCGATTTCGCCGAGCGCGTCGCGGCCGCGCCGCCACTCGAAGCCCATGCGCGGCAGGCCGCGAGCAACCTCTATCATGCAACAAGCGCAGTGCTGATGACCTGGGAAGCGAGCCGCCCGAACGTCGACGCGCGGCGCGCGCTGCTGGCGCGGTTCATCCTCGAGCATCGGCTTTCCGCACAGGATCCGCTCGAGCCGCCTGCGATGGATTGGGAAGGCGAGGCCGCGGAATTGATCTTTGCGGAGCGCAAGATTTCGCTCTCCGAGATCGCAGGCCTCATCGCCGGCTGATCAGCCGCTGTCGCGCAGCACGAGTTCAAAGCCGAGATCGACACGGCGCGGCCCTTCGCGCGATAGCACCAGCCGTGCCGCCGTCCGGCCGATGGCATCGCCATGCACGCGGATGGTCGAGAGGCTCGGCGCGATCAAGCGGCCCATCTCAAGATCGCCGAGCCCGATCACGGCGACCGGTTGCGCGGAGGCCGGACCATCGTGCAACAGGCCCGCCTTGCGCAGGCCCGACATGAAACCGATCGCGTGCGCGTCGTTCGCGGCAAATAGCGCGTCCACCCCGGGCAGCTCCGCGAGCGCCGCGACACTGCCGGAGGCGTTGCGCTCCAGCACCAGCCGTCGCGGCTCCGCCACGCCGGCCTGGAGCAAGGTTTCGCGGAATCCGTTCCAGCGCCGCGTCGCGCGCGGATCGTCGCCACCGATGAAGGCGAATTGCTTGCGCCCCTGCGCAAGCAGATGCTGCGCGACCGCGACACCAGCGGCGTAATTGTCAAAACCCGCGACCGCATCGATCGGCTGAGGCGGCAGCTCCCATGTCTCCACCACGGGAATGCCCGCGCGCCGCAACAGCCGCGCGCCGTCTTCCGTCGCCGGCGATCCGACCATGATGATGGCCTCGGGCCGGCGCGAGAGCAGCGCGGACAGCATGCGATCCTCGCGCGCAGCGTCGTAGCGCGACTGCGCCAGGATCACCGCATAGCCGAGCGGCTCGAGCTCATCGGACAGGCCCTGCACGGTGTCGGCGAAGATCGAATTGGCGATGGTCGGCACCAGCACGCCGACCGATTTGGTGCGCGCGCCGGCGAGCGCGCCCGCGATCTGGTTTGGCACATAGCCGAGCTGGCGCATCGCCGCCTCAACCCTCGCACGGGTCTCGGGCGCAACCTTCTCCGGCAGCCGCAGCACACGGCTGACTGTGATGGATGAGACGCCGGCGAGGTCCGCGACGGCGGACAAGGTCGGCACAGGTTGCGGGTCGGAATCAGGGGAACTCATAACCGCCACTCAAAATCGCCAGGTCTGAATACACCAAAGCTCTTGCGAGCGCACGATGTTAGCGCTAGCATCATGAATGACAGCGCTAACATAGTCTTGTACTAACTAATGGAGCCTTGGAATGATTTCGGAAAGGGATGTCGAGACTTACCGCCAGGACGGCGTGATCGTGGTGCCGGAGGTGCTGGATACCGCCACGCTCGCGCGGGTCCGCCAGGTGGTGGCGGAAACCGTGGCCGGTGCGGCCGAAGTCACCGAGCACAACGCCGTCTACGACCTCGAACCGACCCACACCAGAGAAAATCCGCGCGTGCGCCGGATCAAGACCCCGCACAAGGTGCACCCGATCTTCGATGAAATCGTGCGCAGCAAGCCGGTCATCGACATCCTGACCAAGCTGATCGGGCCGGGGCTGCGGCTGCACGGCTCCAAGCTCAACATGAAATCGGCCCAATATGGCTCGCCGGTCGAATGGCATCAGGACTGGGCGTTCTATCCGCACACCAATGACGACGTGCTTGCCATCGGCGTGCTGCTCGACGATTGCGACCTCTCCAACGGACCGATGCTGGTGACGCCGGGCACGCACACGCGCGAAATCTGGAATCACCATGACGAGGAAGGCTACTTCGCGGGCCTGATCGATCCCGAACTCATCAAGGATGAGATCGGACGCGCCGTGCCCTGCATGGGCAAGGCGGGAAGCATGTCGTTCCACCATGTCCGCGCGCTGCACGGCTCTGCCACCAACACCTCCGATCGGCCGCGCAACCTCCTGCTCTATGAAGTCGCCGCCAGCGACGCGTGGCCACTGATGGGGGTCAAGGATTTCGACGAATTCAATAGCCGCATCCTCGCCGGCGATGTCGTCATCGCCCCGCGCATGACCGAGGTGCCGGTGCGGATGCCCCTGCCGCCCGCGAAACGCCAGGGCTCGATCTACGAGACGCAATCGGCATCGAAGAAGTCCTACTTCACCAGGGCCGCCTGATCCTCTGCAAAGCGCCCGCGGCAACGCGGGCGCTTTCAGCACTTCAAGCCGGATCAGCGGCGCGCCGTCGCAAGATCGAACAGTTGCGGCAGCTTGCGCAGCGTCCGTTCGCTGCCCTCGAGTCGAGCCTGCTTTTTTGACGCGGCTTCTTCGAGCGATAGGTCGCGGGTGAGAATCTGCAGGAATGTGTCGAAGCGCGCTTCGATTGCTGCCCCTTCGGCCAACTCTCCCCTGGCGATCCTCGTGCCTTGCGATCCGCCTTCGATAATGAATCCTGCCCTGCCGCCCGCATGCGGAACACGCAAGGTGATGCGGCAAACCGGCGTCGGACTGCGCTCGGCAATGGCGTCGAGCGCGAGCAGCACCCAGTCCGGCTCGAAAACATCGTCCTCGCGCATCGGGAAGAGAAAACGGCCGCCCCAGCGGATCAGCTCGCGGATCGCAGGCTGGATCGCGAGACCGATCTCGGTAAGCTCGTAGACCTGCGCGTTGTATGGCGCCGGCAAGGTCGCGCGGCGCACCACGCCATGGTCGATCAATGCGTTGAGGCGTCCGGTCAGGAGCGCCGGGCTGACATCGTTGAGCCTTGCGGCGAGGTCGCCGAAACGAGTCGGGGCGAGCAAGAGCTCGCGGATAATGAGAAGCGTCCAGCGCTCTCCAATAATCTCCGCCGCTCGGGCGAGCGCACAGAACTGCGCGTAACGTGTTCCGCTCATCTCGTAGACATGGCGGACACGCCTTCCGCCGTCAATTGTCGGTTCGACACGATCATCGCATGCGCATCTCCATGACCTCGGCGACCTCGATGGTCCCGTGATCGAGATGCGGACATTGCCGCGCGAGCTCGAGCACAGTCTCCATGCTGTCGGCGGCGACAATCGAGAATCCGCTCAGCGGATTTGCGCCGCGATCCGACACACCCGTGGCGCTGACAAGCTTGCCGGCCCCGAGCGGCTTGCCCGGATCGACCACCGCGTCTCCAAGGCCAGCCATCCACGCCTTCCACTTCCGCATATAGGCCGCGCCTTCCTGCGGCGTCTGGAATTTTCTACCGCCGTGATAGGCAAGGACGTAGTTCGCCATGGTGATTCCATTGCTTCGAGGAATTAATGCGTTGCGATGCTCAGCGGCGGTAGGCCAGCGCGATCAAGGGACCGACGATGACGAATTGCAGCAGCGTGAAGCCGGTCTCGAGCGCGATATAGGTCGGCACCGAACCCATGATGTTCTTGGCCGCGACCGCGAGCGTCGTGAACGACCACGACAGGATCGCAAGCGCGGCCCCGTAGAGCAGTCCCGGTCGCCAGATGGCGCTGCCCGGTTGGGGAAACAGCCGCGGATAGGCCCACGAGAAGATCGCGCCCTGGATCAGCATCGAGAGCAGGCCAAAGGGGATGATCGGATCGGGCCGATAGATTTGGAGCGCCTCGTAGCTCGGCGCAAACCATACGAGATGCCACGCATAGGCAATCGGAAAGGTCGGAACCAGATAGGCGGCAACCCCGAGCCAGAATCGGCCGGCGGCTGCGCGCGTGCCTTGTACCGGAAGCGTTGTCATGACGGCCTTCCCAAATACTACTGTTTCTATATTCTTTACTTCATATTATGAAGTCAAGGCCTTCAGGGCCGACGACCTGACATGCGCCATCATGAGGCATGACGCGCTTCCGTTGCTCCGCTAACATCCCTCCAACGAACCAACAAAAAGTCCGGGGAGGACAAACGTGCATAGAGGCCGTGTGGTTTTCGGTGCGATGGACGAGGTCGTATTTGGCGAGCCGGCGGCCGAAGCGATCATCACACAGATGGATCGCCTGCGCGCCTCCCGCGCCTTCCTGATGGTGTCGGGCACGCTCCGGCGTCAAACCGACGCGATCGCGAAAATCCAGCGCACTCTTGGCAACCGTTGCGTTGCCATCTTCGATGCGATGCCACAGCACACGCCACGCGAAGCCGTGATCGCGGCGAGCGAGCAGGCGCGCGCCGCCGATGCCGACCTCATCGTCACCGTCGGCGGCGGCTCGATCACCGACGGCGCGAAGGCCGTTCAGCTCTGTCTCGCCAACAACGTCCGCACCGTCGACGGCATCGATGCGATCCGCGCCGCAAAAGGCGCTCCGCCGCCGATGATGGCACCCAGCGTGCGCCAGATCAGCGTGCCCACGACGATTGCAGGCGGCGACTTCTCCGCCAATGCCGGCGTCACCAACATGGCGACCAAGGTGAAGGAAAGCGTGCGTCACCCGCTCGTCATGCCGAGCGCCGTCATCCTCGATCCCGCGATGACCCTGCACACGCCGGAATGGCTGTTTCTCTCGACCGGCATCCGCGCCGTCGACCATTGCGTCGAGGGCATCTGCGCGCAAGAGGCCCATCCTTATTCCGATGCGCAGGCGCTGAAGGGCCTGTCGATGCTGGCCTCGGGCCTGCCGCGCGTGAAGCAGGATCCGCACGATCTCGACGCGCGGATGGATTGCCAGATCGGCACCTGGCTCTCGATGGGGGCGTTGACGTCGGGCATACCGATGGGCGCAAGCCACGGCATCGGCTACGTGCTCGGCGCGGCGCATGGCGTGCCGCACGGCTACACGTCCTGCGTGATGCTGCCGTCGGTGATGCGCTGGAATAAATCCGCCAATGCCGAGCGCCAGGCTCTCGTCGCCGAAGCGATGGGACAACCGGGCAAGGACGCAAGCGAGGTCCTGGACCACTTCATCCGTGGTCTCGGCATGCCGCGCAGCCTGCGCGAGGTGAAGGTGGCGGCGGACGATTTCGACGCCATCGCCAGGGCCGCGATGCACACACCATGGGTGCCGCGCAATCCACGCAAGATCTATGGGCCCGCCGAAGTGCGTGCGATCCTGGAACTGGCCGCTTAGGGGGAATGCTAGACAATGTACACCGGCAAGCACGCGCATCTGCGTCCGCTGCAGCCCGCCTTCATCATGGCGTCCACCGGCAAGACCGTGACCTACCGGGAGCTGGAGGCGCGCTCCAATCGCCTGGCGCATCTGTTTCGCCGGCACGGCTTGAAGCGGCTCGACCATTATTCGATCTTCATGGAGAACAACAGCCGCTATCTGGAATCCTGCGGCGCCGGCGAGCGCTCCGGGCTGTATTTCACCTGCGTCAATTCCTTTCTCACCGCGGGCGAACTCGCCTACATCCTGCAGAACAGCCAGTCGCGCATCCTGATCACCTCCGTGGCCAAGCTCGACATCGCGCGTGAGGCGATCAAGGAGTGCCCCGGGATTGAGCTCTGCATCGTGGCCGACGGCGCCAGCGAGAGCGATCGCATCGTGGGCCTGGCGGAAGCGACCAAGGGCCTGCCGGCAACGCCGATTGCCGATGAATCGGTCGGCACTGCGATGCTTTACTCTTCGGGAACGACCGGGCGGCCGAAAGGAATCTTGCGCCCGCTGCCGGAGCAACCGCCGTCGCAGCAATTGCCGCTGTTCGATTTCATCGAGAAGCTCTGGCACTATCGCGAGGGCATGGTCTATCTTTCGCCGGCGCCGCTGTATCATTCGGCGCCGCAGGCCGCGGTCAATCTCACCATCCGCATGGGCGGCACCGCGATCATCATGGAGAAATTCGATCCGGAATTTTATCTCTCGCTGCTCGAGAAATGGGGCATCACCCACACCCAGCTCGTGCCGACCATGTTCTCGCGCATGTTGAAGCTGCCGGAGGAGGTGCGCCGGCGCTACGACCTCTCTTCGCTCGAGATCGCGATCCATGCCGCCGCGCCCTGCCCGGCGCTGGTCAAGGACGACATGATCAAATGGTGGGGCCCGATCATCCACGAATATTATGGCGCGACCGAAGGCCTCGGTTTCACCGCCTGCAACAGCGCGGAATGGCTCGCCCATCGCGGCACGGTCGGCAAGGTGCTGCTCGGCGACCTGCATATCCTCGACGAGAACATGCAGGAATGCCCGGTCGGCACCGCGGGCACGGTCTGGTTCAAGACCGCCACGCCGTTCGAATATTTCAACGATCCGGCGCGGACCAAAGACGCACGCTCGCCGGACGGCAGCATGAGCACGGTCGGCGACGTCGGCTACGTCGATGCCGACCGCTATCTCTATCTCACCGACCGCGCCACCTTCATGATCATCTCGGGCGGCGTGAACATCTATCCGCAGGAATGCGAGAATCTCCTGATCACCCATCCCAAGATCGCGGACGCCGCGGTGTTCGGTGTGCCCAACGCCGACCTCGGTGAGGAGGTGAAGGCGGTGGTGCAGCCGATGCCGGGCGTCGAGCCATGCCAGGCGCTGGCGGAAGAGCTGATCGCATTCTGCAGCCAGTCGCTGTCGCGCCAGAAGGTGCCGCGCTCGATCGACTTCGAGGCCGAGTTGCCGCGGCTGCCGACGGGCAAGCTCTACAAGAGGCTACTGCGCGACCGCTATTGGGGCAACAAGACCTCGCGAATCGTGTGACGGCTTCAGGCCTTCTCCGGCACGACTGGGTGGTCGAAGATCATCAGCACGCAATTGCCGGCGACGAGGCAAGCGGCAGCGATGATGCTCGCGAACGCAAACGCGTGTCCCGAGCGGCCGAGCAGGCTCACCATCAGGGGTCCTGCGATCTGGCCCGCGCCGAAGGCCGCCGTCATCACGCCGACGGCGAGCGAGGCCGGCGCGCCGCCAAGCCGCAGCGCTTCCTTGATGCCGGCCATGGTGATGATCATGAAGGTGCCACCGACGCAGACCGCCGATAACAGAAGTGTCGGCACATTGACGGCGAGCGCCGGCGCCAGCACGCCGGCCGACAGCACCCATTTCGCCCGTGTCCACAATTGTCGCGGCGCGAGGCTGCGGCCGAGGAAGGCGCTGGCAAGGGTGGAAAGCGCCGCGGCCGCGCCGAACACCGGCCAGATCAGGCCGAACATCGCGGGATCGTCGATATAGCCTCTGGCGAGCGCAGGCAGGAATGTCGCCGGAATGATGTAGCCGAAGCCGAACGCGGCGTAGCAGCCAGCCGCGACGAGCGCGGGCCGCGGCAACGCGCGACGGCGTTGTTCGCCCGCCTGCGCCTGCGGCACTGCTTCGACAGCGAGCGGCTGCCATAGCATCACCGCGAGGACGGCTGCGACCGCGCCAAGCACGATCCAGGTCACGCGCGAGCTCCAGGCATCGATGCCGGCGGCAAGCCCGAACAGCCCGGCGAACGCGATGCCGATGCCGACACCGGAAAAGACGTGAGCCGACCAATCCTCCTTGCCGTGTTGGCGCAGGATCGGCATCGCCCAGGCCGAGGTGCCGACCAGCACAAAAGCGCTGGCGACGCCGGAGAGGAACCGCAGCGCGAGCCACAGCGCCGGCCATTCCGAAAATCCCATCAGCAGCGTGGTGAGGCCGACGCCCACAAGGCCCCAGCGGATCGCAGGCGCGGGGCGTGGCGTCATCAGGATGCAGACCAGCGCACCGGCGAGGTAGCCGATGTAATTGCCGGTCGCGAGCCAGCCGCCGACCGTGAGCGTCAAATGCGCGTCCTGCTGCATCAAGGGCAGCATCGGCGTCAGCGAAAACCGCCCGATTCCCATGGCGCTCGCGAGCGCCAGCAGTCCGATCGAAGCGGCGGCAGCGGCGGAAATGGCTGGTTTTTGCATTTTCATGCTGCAGGATTAGCAAATCCATATATTCTATGATATTGAAATAGTTGACTATAGATATTCTCATATGACGAATGGGGCCGCTGCCATGAATTTCGCCGATCTCGAGGTGTTCAAGAGCGTCGTGGATGAAGGCGGGGTGATCCGCGCGGCGAGCAAGCTGCATCGCGTCCCGTCCGCGGTGACGACCCGCATCAAGCAGCTCGAAGCCTCGATGGGCGTCAAGCTGTTTCATCGCGACAAGCAGCGGCTGCATCTGTCGCCGGCCGGCGAGCTCCTGCTCGGTTATGCCGAGCGGCTGATCCAGCTTTCGGAGGAAGCGCGCGATGTGGTGTCCGGCACAGCACCGCGCGGCGCCTTCAAGCTCGGCGCGCTGGAGAGCACGACCGCGAGCCGCCTGCCGCCGATCCTCGCCGGCTTCCATGCCCGCTATCCGGATGTACGGCTGGAGCTTTCGACCGGCACCAACGACTCGCTGCTCGGCCTTCTCGCCGAGCGCAAGCTCGATGCCGCCTTCATGGCCGAGCCGCCCGGCGGACAGTCCTTCGAGCACATTCCTGTGTTTCAGGAGCGCCTGACGCTGATTTCGAGCGCGGACCATCGGCCGATCACGCGCCCGCGCGACGTCGAGGGGCTGTCCCTGATCGCGTTTCCGGAAGGCTGTGCCTACCGCCGCGTGCTGCTGCGCTGGCTTGGTGCCAACAGCCTCGCGCGCTTTCGTGTGCTCGACTTGCCGTCCTACCACGCCATCGTCGCCTGCGTGACGGCGGGTGCCGGGATTGCGCTGGTGCCGGAATCCGTGCTCGACGCCATGCCGCAGGTCAAGGTGCGGCTCAATCCGATCCCGAAGGCGCAAAGCCAGATCACGACGCCGCTGGTCTGGCGCCGCGGCGAAATTTCGACCTCGGTACTGGCGCTGAGGACATTGCTCGCATCGCTGCCGAAGCAAAGGCAGGCGGCTTGATTTCGCCAAACGCAGACGGCCGGACTTTAGAGCCCGGACGCGGCCGTCATCCAAATTGCCAATGCGACTGATCGTCTTGGCTGGTTGCCTCACCATGCCCCCCTAGCTATCGTCGCGGTCAAATCGGCAAGATCACAAATGCAAGGCCGAAAACTTGAAAAACTTCGAGGGAGGCTCGACATGTTGAGCGTGCGCGCGTTCGCCGCCATTGCGCTATCCATGGCGCTTCCGCTGCTGGCGGCTTCATCTGTCGCACACGCGGCCGAGCAACCGAAATACGGCGGCATCCTGCGGATCTATCACCGCGACAGCCCGGCCAACGCGTCCATCCTCGAGGCCGCGACTTATTCGGTCAACGTGCCGTTCATGGGGGTGTTCAACAACCTCGTCATCTACGACCAGCACATAGCGCAGAACAGCCCTGACACGGTCAGGCCCGAGCTGGCCGAGAGCTGGTCCTGGAGCGACGATCACAAGAAGCTGACGTTCAAGCTGCGGCAGGGCGTCAAGTGGCATGACGGCAAGCCGTTCACATCGGCCGACGTCAAATGCACCTTCGATCTGCTGATGGGCAAGTCGCAGCAGAAGCTCCGGCAGAATCCGCGCAAGGCCTGGTACAGTCAGGTCAACGACGTCACCACCAATGGCGATTTCGAGGTCTCCTTCGACCTGAAGCGGCCGCAACCCTCGCTGTTGGCCATGCTGGCCTCCGGCTACACGCCGATCTATCCCTGCCACGTTTCGCCGGCCGAGATGCGCACCCACCCGATCGGGACCGGGCCCTTCAAGTTCGTCGAGTTCAAGGCCAACGAATCGATCAAGCTGACCAAGAATCCCGATTACTGGAAGAAGGGCCGGCCCTATCTCGACGGCATCGAGTACACCATCATCCCGAACCGCTCGACTGCGATTCTCGCCTTCGTCGCCGGCAAGTTCGATATGACCTTCCCGACGCATATCACGATCCCGCTCCTGAAGGACATCAAGTCGCAGGCGCCTAATGCGGTCTGCGTTGTCGAGCCGACCAACGTCTCGACCAACATCATCGTCAATTCGACCTCGCCGCCGTTCGACAACATCGATATCCGCCGGGCGATGGCGCTGGCGCTCGACCGCAAGGCTTTCGTCAATATCCTGTTCGAGGGCCAGGCCGATATTGGCGGCACCATGCTGCCGCCGCCACAGGGTCTCTGGGGCATGCCGAAAGACATGCTGGAGACCATTCCGGGGTACGGCTCCGACGTGAACGCCAACCGCGAGGAAGCCCGCAAGCTTATGCAGAAGGCGGGCTACGGCCCGGACAAGCATCTTGCGGTCAAGGTCTCGACACGCAATCTCGCCGAATATCGCGATCCCGCGGTGATTCTGATTGACCAGCTCAAGAGCATCTATATCGACGCCGAGCTCGATGTCGTGGAGACCGCTAACTGGTTCCCGAAAGTCGCGCGCAAGGACTACATGCTCGGCCTCAACCTGACCGGCAATGCAATCGACGATCCCGACCAGTCCTTCTACGAGAACTATTCCTGCGGCTCGGAGCGGAACTACACCAACTATTGCAACAAGGACATCGAGAAGCTGTTCGATATGCAATCGCAGGAGACCGACATCAACAAGCGCAAGAAACTGGTCTGGGACATCGACAAGAAGCTGCAGGAAGATGTCGCCCGTCCGATCATCCTTCATGCGCGAGCCGGCACCTGCTGGCAACCCTATGTCAAGGGGGTCACGATCATGTCGAATAGCTCCTATAATGGCTTTCGCTACGAGGACGTGTGGCTGGACAAGTAAGTCCGCTGCCGCCTGAGATGCCGGCCAACAGGGGAGTGAGGCCACGTGTTTGCCTATATCGTGCGCCGCCTCGCGCTGATGATCGTGACCCTGATCGGGATTTCGATCGTCATCTTCTTCCTGCTGCGCATCGTTCCCGGCAATATCGTCGACATCCTGTTCGCCGCCGCCGGCTATGTCGATCCGGCGGACAAGGTCAACCTGGAACGGGAGCTCGGCATCGACCAGCCGCTGGTCATGCAGTATCTGCACTGGATCTTCGGACTCTTGCACGGCGACCTCGGCTATTCCTATGTCTCGGAGAAGCCGGCGCTCGAAGAGATCCTGCCGCGGATCCCGATCACGGCGCGGCTTGCCGCGCTCGCGCTGTTGTTCTCGGCTTCGATCGGCATTCCCCTGGGCGTGCTCAGCGCGGTCAAGCAGGGCACGAAGATCGACTATGTCCTGCGCGTGGTCAGCCTGAGCGGCCTGTCGCTGCCCGCGTTCTGGCTCGGCCTTCTGATCCTGATGGCGGGGGTCTCGATGTTCGGCTCGATCCCGATCTTCAATCCGAACCCGAAGACGTTCGGCGAGATGTTCTCGACCTATTGCCTGCCCTCGCTCGCGGTGGCCTTCCGCTCCTCGGCGCTGACCATGCGCATCACGCGCTCCTCGATGCTCGAGATCCTGCGGCAGGATTACATCCGCACCGCGCGCGCCAAGGGCGCCTCCGAAACGTCCGTCAATTTCCATCACGCGCTGAAGAACGCGATCCTGCCCGTCATCACCGTGGTCGGCATCGAGGCGGCGTTTTTGATCGGCGGATTGATCGTCACTGAAACCGTATTCAACGTTCCCGGCGTCGCGCGTTTCCTCGTCGAGGCGATCCGCTGGCGCGACTACCCGATCGTGCAGAATCTCGTGATGCTCATCGCGCTCGTCGTGGTGGTCACGAACTTCGCGGTCGACATGCTCTATGCGGTGTTCGATCCGCGCATCCGCTATACCGACTGAAGAGGCGCCTTTGGTCACCATCAACTTCGACAACGAACTGCGGCGCGCCGGGGCCAATGCCACGAGTCCGTGGCGGCGCGTGAAATTCCTGGCGCGACGCCACCTTCTCGGCACGGTCGGATTTGTGATCATGGCGCTGTTCGTGTTCGCCGCGCTGTTTGCCGATCTGATTTGCACCTACAGTCCGCTGACAGTCGATTCCGCCCATGCGCTCGCCGCCCCCAGTGCCCAGCACTGGTTGGGCACGGATTCCTTTGGCCGCGACGTGTTCGCCCGCATCATCCACGGTGCGCGCATTTCGCTGGCGGTCGGAATCGGCTCGACCACGCTCGGCGCTATTTTCGGAGTGGCGATCGGGCTTGCCTCCGGGTATCTCTCGGGTTGGGTCGATCTCGTGTTCCAGCGCGTCACCGACATCATGCAGGCGCTGCCGCTGCTCGTGCTGGCGCTGGTGATGACCGCGGCACTCGGCCCGTCGCTGCCGAACGTGATCCTTGCGATCTCGATTCCCCTGGTGCCGATCGTGGCGCGCGTGATCCGCGCCAACACGCTGGCACTGCGCGAGCAGCCCTTTGTGGAGGCCGCCAAATCCATCGGCATGAGCGAGGTGCGGATCGCGATCCGCCACGTGCTGCCGAACACGCTGGCGCCGCTGATCGTGCTCATGACGGCGCAGCTCGGCTCGACCATCCTGACGGAAGCCTCGCTGTCGTTCCTGGGCTTGGGGATTCCCGAGCCGTATCCGTCCTGGGGACGGATGCTGTCAGAATCGGCGGCGGAATATGTCCGCACCGCGCCATGGCTTGTGATCTTCCCGGGGATTGCGATCAGCCTCGCCGTGTTCGGCACCAACCTGTTCGGCGATGCGCTGCGCGACATCCTCGACCCGAGGCAACGCGGCTGATGAGCGGAGCAGCTTCCGAGGCCAATGTTCTGGAGGTGAAGGGCCTGCAAACAGTGTTCTTCACCAGTTCCGGCTTGTTCCGCGCAGTCGACGACGTCTCTTTCCACGTCAAGCGCGGTGAGACGCTCGCCATCGTCGGCGAATCCGGCTGTGGCAAGAGCGTGAGCGCGCTGTCGATCATGCGGCTGGTGCCCGATCCGCCCGGCCGTATTGTCGGCGGCGAGGTTATGCTCGAGGGCACCGACCTGCTCGGCCTCGACGAGGCGAAGATGCGCGAGATCCGGGGCAATCGCATCTCCATGATCTTCCAGGAGCCGATGACCTCGCTCAATCCTGTGATCCGGATCGGCGACCAGATCCGCGAGGCGGTTCGGCTGCATCGCGACATGAGTGCCAAGGCCGCATGGGACCAGGCCGTGGAGATGCTGCGCCTCGTCCGCATCCCCGAACCGGCGCGGCGCGCGCAGGAATATCCGCACCAGCTTTCCGGCGGCATGCGCCAGCGCGCGATGATCGCGATGGCGCTCGCCTGCCGGCCCGCGCTGCTGATCGCGGACGAGCCGACCACCGCGCTTGACGTGACGATCCAGGCGCAGATCCTGGCGCTGATGCTCGATCTGCAGAAAGAGCTGGGCATGGGGCTGATCCTGATCACGCATGACCTCGGCGTGGTGGCGCAGACCGCACAGCGCGTGATCGTGATGTATGCCGGCAGGAAGGTCGAGGAAGCCGACGTCGAGAGCCTGTTCGCAAAACCCTTGCATCCCTATACAAGCGGGCTCATGGCCTCGATCCCTGCGGTGCCGACGCAGCAAAGCAAAGGCAATGAGCGCCTGGCGGAGATTCCGGGCACCGTCCCGCCGCTGACGAGGCTGCCAAAGGGTTGCGCCTTCGCGCCGCGCTGCGCGCTTGCGATCGACCGCTGTCATGCCGAATATCCGCCGCTGGAAGACTTCGGGGGACCGCATCTCGCGGCCTGCTGGCGCGCGGCGGAAACGATGGCGGCATCATGAGCGAATCGCACGCCCTGCTCGAGGTCAACGACCTCATCAAGCATTATCCGGTCCGCGCCGGCGTACTGCGCCGAAGGGTCGGCACCGTGCATGCGGTCGACGGTGTCAGCTTCTCCCTTCAAGTCGGCGAGACGCTGGGCCTCGTCGGCGAATCCGGCTGCGGGAAATCGACGGTAGCGCGCAGCGTGCTGCGGCTGGTCGAACCGACATCGGGCGAAATCCGCATCGACGGAAAGGACATCACCCATCTCAGCAAGCCGGAGCTCCGGCCGGTCCGGCGCTCGATGCAGATCGTATTCCAGGACCCGTTTGCCTCGCTCAATCCGCGTATGACCGCGGGCGACATCGTCGGCGAGCCCCTGAGCGTGCATGGGCTCGCCTCGGGCAGCGAAAAGCAGGACCGGGTCGCAAACCTGTTTCAGCAGGTGGGCCTGCGGCCCGACCAGATGAAGAACTATCCGCACCAATTCTCCGGCGGACAGCGCCAGCGTATCTGCATCGCGCGTGCGCTGGCGCTCGGCCCGCGCCTGATCGTGTGTGACGAGCCGGTCTCGGCGCTCGACGTGTCGATCCAGGCCCAGGTGATCAATCTCCTGATCGACCTGCAACGCGAGCACGGCTTCTCCTATCTCTTCATCGCGCACGATCTCGCGGTCGTCGCCCATATCAGCCACCGCGTCGCGGTGATGTATCTCGGCCGCATTGTCGAGATCGCCGACAAGACCGAGCTGTTCAAAAATCCGCGCCATCCCTATACCCAGGCGCTGCTCGCCTCCGTGCCGGTCGCCGATCCCAAAGTGAAGCGGCTCCGACCGCTGGTCGATGGTGACGTGCCGAGCCCGGTCAATCCGCCCTCGGATTGCGCCTTCCACACCCGCTGCCGCTACGCCATCGACCGCTGCAAGGTCGAACGCCCGGCGCTGAAGGATGCAGGCCCCGGTCATCAGGTCGCGTGCCTGCTCAATGAAGGGACGGGCCGGGCGGAATAGCCGGCTGCGGGATTCCCCTTTTTCGCGGCCATGCGCTAGTCTCACCCATATTCGTGTTTTGGTGATACCAGGGCCGCTGGGCCGATATTGCGCTGGGGCGATCAGGGAATGCGTCTGGTCAAAATTCTCCTGTGGACCGCATTTGGTCTGATGTTGGCCGCCGGCGGCTTTCTCCTTCTTGACGCCTGCGACGTCGGCCACCCGCATTTCCTCTCGACGGCAGCACGATTTTGCCCGGTTCCGGTCGACACCAGCGCGCGCGACCGGGCTATGGCGCGGCGCGAGGCCATCCAGAATCGCATCCACGATGCCGAGCTGAAAATCGCCCGGGTCGCCAACTGCGCGCCTGTCGCGGCGCCCCCCGCAAGCCCTCCGCAAACGCGGCCGGCGCCGCAGCCCTCCCCCGCCCCGCCGCAGCGGGCGCAAATCATCAACCCCGGCCCGATCGTCGGCCGCCGCGGCAAGCTTGAAATCACGCTGTGGTGGAACACGACGGATGATCTCGATCTTACCGTGAAGTGTCCCGGCGGCGTGATCTCGCCGCGTGCGGGCCAGCAGGGTCCGGGCATCTGCGGCGACGGCGTCCACGACGTCGACGCCAACCAGAAGATGATCAACCCGGTCACCGATCCGAAGGAGCACGCGGCCTGGACCTCGCCGCCCGACGGCGAGTACCGCGTCGAGGTGAAGGCGTATCAGACCTCCCATCCTGACCCGATCGAGTATTCCGTCCGCGTTCAGCTCGACGACGAGGTCAGGATCTGCACCGGCAAGGTGCAATGGGACGGCCATAACGGCAAAGGCTATTACCAGTCGCCGATCACCTTCCGCCCCCAGCACCCGCTGCCGGAATGCAATTTCCAGGACTTTCCAGAAACCCTTTGCAGCGGCACGGGCTGCAAGTAATCGTCTCAATTCGCCATCGCCTCGATCTCGACGACGATCCTGCCCGTCGTGACCTGCTCGCCTTCGACCACGTCGATCGCCGACACCGTGCCGGCGATGCCGGCGGCGTGGACGTGCTGCATCTTCATGGCTTCCAGCGTCATCACGGGCTGGCCGGCCGCGACGCGGTCGCCTGGCTTCACCAGCACCGCGACGACGCGGCCGTTCATGGCGGCGCGGACTTTTCCGTCGCCGCCGCTCGCTGCAGCCGCTTCGGGTGCTGCGAGGGTCAGATCGCGCACGGCACGCGTGACGCCGCGATGCAGGAAATAGAGCCGGTCGCCATCACGGTAGAACCGCACGGCTTCCATCACGCCGCCGGCGACGAAGCGGATGCTCTCGCTGACGAGTTCCTCGATCTCGAAGCGATGCTCGCTTCCCTCCGTACGCACGAGATAATTGCCCTCGCGCTCGCGGTGGATTTCGAGATCATGTGGGGTGTGCTCGATCTCGATCCGCATCGGCACGGCGAAGGTCGCCGCCAGCGAGCGGCCGCTGCGCCATTCGCGCACATGGGCGTGGCTGACGAAGAGCAGCAGGGCCGCGAGCGCCGCATCCGAAGCAACGCCTTGCACCGGCGCTTCTTCGCGGTGGTCGCCGATCACGAGTTCGTTGCGGTGATCGTCGATGAATCCAGTGGTCGCGGCCCCCCGCGCAAAGATCGGATGCCGCAGACAGGCCATCAGGAATGACTGGTTCGTGGTCACACCGAAGGCGACCGTCTGTTCCAGGCCGCAGATCAGCCGGCTGCGCGCCTCTTCCCGGCTCAGGCCGACGGCAATCAGCTTGGCGATCATGGAATCGTAGAACGGTGGAATCCCGGAGCCCGATAGCAGCGCATGCTCGACACGGATGTCCTCCGGCATCTGCCAGCGCGCCATGACTCCGGATTGCGGCATGAAATCGTGGCCTGCATCTTCCGAGCACAGCCGCACCTCGATGGCATGGCCGGAAAACGCGACTTCCTCCTGCCGCAGCGGGAGCGGTTCGCCGGCGGCGATCCGCAACTGCCATTCAACGAGGTCGAGCCCGGTGATCGCCTCGGTGACGGGATGCTCCACTTGCAGGCGCGTGTTCATCTCCATGAAATAGAACGCGCCGCTTTGATCGAGCAGGAATTCGAGCGTGCCTGCGCCTTCGTAGTTCAGCGCCCGCGCGGCAGCGACCGCGACAGCGCCCATTTTCGCGCGCAATTGCGGCGAGACCGCCGGAGACGGTGCTTCCTCGATCAGCTTCTGATGCCGCCGCTGCACCGAGCAATCGCGCTCGCCGAGATGAATGGCATTGCCATAGCGGTCGCCGAACACCTGGATCTCGATGTGGCGCGGATTTTGGATCGCGCGCTCCAGGATCAGGCCGCCATCGCCAAACGCAGCCTTGGCTTCCGACCGCGCGTTGCGCAGCGCCTCGCCAAACGCGGCTGCATCCGCAACCAGCCGCATGCCGCGCCCGCCGCCGCCCGCGACCGCCTTGATCATCACGGGAAAGCCGATCTTTTCCGCTTCGCGCAGCATCGCAGCGTCACTCTGGTCGGCGCCCTGATAGCCTGGCACAACGGGCACACCGGCCTTTGCCATCAACTCCTTGGCGCCAGCCTTGTTGCCCATCGCCTTGATCGCCTCCGGCGAGGGGCCGATGAAGACGAGGCCGGCGTCGCGGCAGGCCGACGCAAATTCCTCATTCTCGGCGAGGAAGCCGTAGCCCGGATGCACGGCGCCGGCGCCGCTCGCCTTCGCCGCCGCGATGATCGCGCCGATGTCGAGATAGGATTGCGCCGGCAGCGCCTCACCGATGCGCACCGCCTGGTCCGCCTCGCGCACATGCAGCGCGTCGCGGTCGGCATCGGAATAGACCGCGACCACGCCATAGCCGAGCCACCGCGCGGTGCGCATGATGCGGAGCGCAATCTCGCCGCGATTGGCGACGAGGATCTTGAAGAACGGCGTTCGCTTCATCGCGCCGGTCATGGCCGGGCCACCGAGAACTGCATGGCTTGCGGGTTACGCGTCCCGGCCTCGCGGCAGATCGCGAGCACTTCCGCAAGCACGCCCCTGGTATCGCGAGGATCGATCACGCCGTCGTCGAGCACGCGCGCGCTCGTCGAGAATACGTCCATCTGGCCGTCGAACACGCCGACAATTTCTGCCTTCATCGCCTCCAGCTTCTCCTTCGGGATCGGCTTGCCGCGCCGGATCGCCGCCGCTTCGGTCACGATCGCCATGGTTTCGGCGGCCTGCTCACCGCCCATCACGGCGGTCTTGGCATTGGGCCAGGAGAAGCAGAAGCGCGGATGGAAGCCGCGGCCGCACATGCCGTAATTGCCGGCGCCGAAGGAGGCGCCGCAATAGAGCGTGACCTGCGGCACTGTCGCCGACGTCACGGCCTGGATCATCTTGGAGCCATGCTTGATCATGCCGTCCTCTTCATAGGCGCGGCCGACCATGTAGCCGGTGGTGTTGTTCATGTAGAGCAGCGGTGTGCGGGTCTGGCAGCAGGCCTGGATGAAATGCGTGGCCTTGTTGGCGCCGGGCACATCGAGCGGGCCGTTGTTGGTGATGATGCCGATAGCCTGGCCCTCGATGCGGGCATGGCCGCAGACGGTGGCCGGGCCGTAATTCGGCGAGAACTCGGTGAAATCGGAATCGTCGACGAAGCGCGCGATCGCCTGGCGCATGTCGACCGGACGCTTGTGATCCATCGGCATGATGCCGAGCAGCTCTTCGGCGTCATAACGCGGCGGCCTGAAGGTCGGGTTGCCCGCAGGTGGCCGGTCCCATGCGAGCTTCGCCATGATCTCGCGCGCGATGCGGAGCGCATCGCGGTCGTCCTCGGCGAGATAGTCGCCGAGACCGGAGATCGAGGTGTGCATCTCGGCGCCGCCGAGCTCTTCCTCGGTCGCGATCTCGCCGGTGGCGGCTTTGAGCAGCGGCGGGCCTGCAAGAAAGGCGCGCGTGCGGCCGCGCACCATGACGATGTAATCGGAGAGGCCGGTCTGATACGCACCCCCCGCGGTTGACGACCCATGCGTGACGGTCACGACCGGCAATCCCGCCGCCGACAGCCGGGCCAGATTGCGAAAGATGTTGCCGCCGCGGACAAAATCCTCGACGCGATAGCGCAACAGGTTGGCGCCGGCGCTTTCGACGAGCTGCACATAGGGCAACTTGTTCTCCAACGCCAATTCCTGCACCCGCAGTGTCTTGTCGAGCCCGAACGGCTGCAATGCGCCGGCATCGATGCCGGCATCATTGGCGGAGACCATGCAGCGGATGCCGCTGACAAACCCGATGCCCGCGATCACGCCGCCGCCCGGCACGCTCCTGTCGGCGTCCGCCACGTCGAACATGTAGCCCGCCAGCGTCGAGAGCTCGAGGAAGGGCGAGCCCGGATCGAGCACCAGCGCCACGCGCTCGCGCGGCAGGAGCTGCCCGCGTTTGTGGAAACGATCCTTGGCGGCGGCGGACGCGGCGCGCGTGCGCTCCTCCAGCGCGCGCATCCGCGCGATCAACGCCAGCATGCCGGAGCGATTGGCCTTGAAGGCTTCGCTACCGGTGGCGATGGTGTTTTCGATTGTTGCCATAAATTATCACCTTGTCATTCCGGGGCGCGCGCAGCGCGAGCCCGGAATCCATAACCACGGCCGGGGAATATGGATTCCGGGCCTGGCCCTGCGGGCCATCCCGGAATGACGATCGGGGTTAGTCAATGCCTCACCCCAAAGATCTTGCGCGCTTCGGCAGGCGACGCAATCTCCCGCCCCGCCCGCTTCGCACAGGCGGCGAGCGCTTCGATGAGCTGCCTGTTCGATGTCACCTTGGTGCCGTCGCCGAGATAGAAGGTATCCTCCAGCCCCGAACGCAGATGGCCACCGAGTTCGGCGCAGCGCTGGTGCAGCGGCCAGATCTCGGCGCGGCCGATCGCGGTGACCTGCCAATGCGCTTCCGGCGCCTTTAGCTTCAACAGGATCGGCAGCAACTCCGGATCGGCCGGCATGCCCGAGGCCACGCCCATCACGAAATTATATTCGAGCGGCCCGGAATACATGCCGGTCTGCCGGTACATGCCGACGCAGCGGACGATGCCGACGTCGAAACATTCGAATTCCGGGATGGTGCCGGCTTCCTTCATCACGTCGAGATAGTCCTGCACCTTCTCCACCGCATTATCGAACAGCATCGGCGGCCAGGCCCAGGTGTTGTCGGCCTTCACCTTCAGATAATTCAGCGAGCCCGCGTTGCAGGCCGCGATCTCCGGCCTGGTCTCGCGCACGCAATCGAGCGCGCCCTGATAGTTCGGGCCCGACGTGCCCGTGGTGTGGTTGATGATGACGCCGGGACAGGCCTCGCGGATCGCCTGCTGGATCTCGCGCGACACGCTGACCTCCCAGGACGGCAGATGGCCCTTGTTCGGCTCCTGCCGGCGCAGATGGATGTGCATGATGCTGGCGCCGGCGTCGAACGCCGCTTTCGCCTCGCGCGCCATCTGTTCCGGCGTGACCGGGACATGATGCTGCTTGGGGTCGGTGAGCACGCCGTTCAGCGCGCAGGTGATGACGGCCTTGTCGCTCATGACACTCGTTTCGTTGGGCTAGACGGAGTGTGGCATGATGGCGGCCCGCTCGCCACGCCTTCTTGCGTCGACCGGCTAGGCGTTTCGGTCAGCAATAAGCCGAGCCGCTGCAATCTCACGCCAATGCAGAAGGTGCGCGGCAGCATTCCCGCGACATGTTTTGCCCGAGTGATGCATCGTTCGTGGCCCTCGAAGACACAAGGGCGCAGGGAACACCGGATGCATGGCCGCACCCGTGAGCCTTGCGTGCAAATGGAAGCGCAAGAACGCACGCAAGCAACAACAGGTCAGCCAAAGACAATCCGGCATTCCCTGCGCGATGGTTTACGGCTTATAACGCGCTCTCCCCGGGGTGCCGGGCTTGATAGCCCCCGTCGCCTGCAGGCCTTCGCCCGCCGACTTGACGCCAGCGTCGGGGCGTCAGGACCACACGCTTTCGCCGTCCGCGTCGAGTGCGCTTCGTCCGAGCGCACCAACACGTCCATCGCATTCCCGCCCCACGTTTCGTGACGATCGGCCGAAGCGCCCCTTGTGCCGGGGTGGGATGGACGAAACAAATCATAGCGTTCTGAAAAACGGAAGCGAAATATTTTTTGCGGAGCGACTTGACTTAACGCGAAGCGCCTTCTGATAAGGCGAAGCGATTTGCGCGTCGAGGCTGGGCAAGAACTCGGCATTTGCCGCAATTGATGTACGATTCGGTTCATGACGAATCGCCCATTCAAGGCCGGCGAGAGCCGGGATCAAGCCAGCCTGCTTCCTGCGCGGATTGAGGACT
>NZ_DATGFH010000063.1:0-9144 GCF_035309285.1 Bradyrhizobium sp.
TATCTTCACCCGGCTGGTCGCTCAAAACCTCATGCAGCGACGGCGGATCGATCGCCTCCTCGATCCGCCTCCGCCAATCATCAAAGATCAGCGACAGATGAGCCTCAGCCTATGCCAAAGCTAAACCGGACAGCCGTGGCCTTGTGCCGGGCATCCACGTCTTCTCTGCATCCGCGAAAAAAGACGTGGATGGCCGGGACAAGCCCGGCCATTTACCGAGACCGACAATCGGGATGATGCGGCCCGGAGCTTGGCTTTGTAGCCTGATTTGTCGGTGCGCGCGACCCATCCAACGATGGTGTCCAGGTCGCCGTGCAGGGTGATCTGGAGGTCGCCGCGCTCCTCCCCAGGGCTGATAACGATGCGGTCAATGACTTCGCGTAGCGCGTCGGCAGCCTCGCGGGCATCGTCGGGATGATTGAGCGCCTCGGTCAAGCGCTCGATCCTCCGCCGGTAGTTGTCGCCGATATTGGGATGGATGTCGGGCAGATCGGTGGGGGCCTCCGACAGCCGCGCGTAGAGTTCGTCCTGTCTGGCCTCAAGCTCGGTCAGGCGGGCCGACAGGGTGCGGTGGTAGCCGCCGTGCTCGATGACGCGGACGATCTCCTGGATAGCCTTCCCGGTCTCGGCAAGCTCGCGGCGGGTGGTCTCGCCCGACGTGCGGCGCTCGCGGTTGAGGCGGTTGGTTTCCTGAGCGTAGGCGCGCATGGCCTCGGCTGCGGCCTCCGGTGCCATCAGGCGGTCTCGGAGACCGGCCAGCACGCGGGACTCCAGCACCTCACGGCCGACGGTGCGGGCGTTGTCGCAGCCGTTGGACAGCACATGGTTGGTGCAGGCATAGCGGTCCTGGCCGCGCCGCGCATAGGAGCCGCCACAGCAGCCGCAGAACAGCAGTCCGGATAGGAGCGTGCGCGGCCGGTGCGTGGCGTTGAGGCTGCCATTGGCGACGACGCTGCGGCGGATGCCTTCGCGGGCGCCCTCGATCTGTTTGGTATAGAGGCCTGTCAAATGGTCCTGCCGCGCCTTGGCGGCGTCCCACAGCTCCTGCGGCACGATGCGAAGGGCCGGGACATCCGTGCGTATCCATTCGCTTTTAGGGTTGAGGCGCAGGACGCGGCGGCCAGTGTCCGGGTTCTTCATCTGCCGCTGCCGGTTCCAACGGTTGACGCCGATGTAAAGCTCGCAGTTCAGGATGCCGGAACTGATAGTGCGGTTGCCGCGGATCGTCGTGTCCGACCAGCGCTTGCCGGTCGGGCTCGGGATGCCCTCGCAGTTGAGGTCGGCAGCGATCTTCTGCGGTCCCTTGCCGGCGACATATTCGCGGAAGATACGGCGCACGATCTCGGCTTGCTCCTGGTCGATCTCGCGCTCGCCCCGGACCGGCTCGCCGCTGGCGTCCAGCGTCTTGACGACACGATAGCCGTAGGCGTTGCCGCCGCCGATCTTGCCGGCCTCGACACGGCCCCGGATGCCGCGATGGGTCTTGAGCGCGAGGTCTTTCAGGAACAGCGCGTTCATCGTGCCCTTGAGGCCGACGTGAAGCTCGCTGATCTCGCCTTCCGACAAGGTGAAGATAGAGACCCCGGCGAAGCGCAGCCGCTTGAACACGGCAGCTACGTCCTCCTGATCGCGGCTGATGCGGTCGAGGGCCTCCGACAGAACCATCTCGAACCGCCCAGCCGAAACATCCGACAGCAATTCCTGGATGCCGGGTCGAATGAGGGATGCACCGGAGACGGCGCGGTCGGAATAGCTGTCCACGATGGTCCAGCCTTGACGGTCGGCGTATTCGCGGCACTGGCGCAACTGGTCCTCGATGGAAGCGTCACGCTGGTTGTCGGAGGAATAGCGAGCATAGAGCGCAACGCGGGGCATTTGGTCAGCCATGAGGACGATCCTTTCAATCCTTGTCGGCCTCGCCCTCCGATCCTTCGGAAGCAACAGGCCGGTTGTCGTTTGCGGCGACCCGCGCCGCGAAATCTTCCCTCGCCATGCGGCGGCCGATGATGCGCGCCAGCGTCAGCACCACACGGTCGACTCGCTTCCATGCCTCGCGGTCCGGTCCGCTCTCCGGGCCTTGATTGTCGTTGGCCGGTACGATGTCGTCTGGCCCGGACTTCGTTTCATCCGCCATGCGGTCGCTCGCTCTTCCAAGTCAAACGGGCATCAAGCGGCGGCGAAATCAGAATGAGAAGCCCAAAAATCCCTTCGTCGTGCTGTGGCGTAAAAATACTGGCGATCGGCGGTTCTTGCGTAGGTCGCGAAAACGCTTCACGCGGCTTGCAGAGCCTTCTGAACGGCCTTAGGCGCGCGTTCGATCACAAGAAGATAGGCGCGGGTAGGTCCTTCCGGTTGTCGCGAACCTTGTTCCCAATGGCGCAGCGTGTTGACGCTGAATCCGAAGCGTCCGGCAAACTCTTCCTGCGTCATGTCCAGGCGTATCCGGATCGCCTTTACGTCGATCTTCTTCGGGACATGGATGCGATAGGCGCGCTTGTCTGCCTTACCCTCGGCATAGGCGACCGCTTCCTTAAGGCCGCGCCGGATGCTGTCGGCAACCTTGCTCATCATGTTCTCCTCTTGAACGTCTCGACCAGCAGTGTCGTCAATTGCCGGAAGTCGTTGCGATCCTTTTGGCTCAAGTCCGCCCGTTCGTTCTTGGCGAAAGCGGTCAGCGCAAAGAGCGGCATGCCGGCGTCATGGTGGAAGTAGATCACCCGCGCGCCGCCGCGCTTGCCCCGGCCTTCCAATCCCCACCGCAGTTTCCGCACGCCACCCGTTCCGGGGATAAGATCGCCAGCCGTTGGGTTGTAGGCGAGATAATCCACCAAAAGTATCCGTTCCTCATCGCTCATGAGTTTGCGGGTGGCTGATAGAAATTCCGGCGTTTCCACGACGCTGATCGGAACCGTTCGAGCCATAAAAGATACTACTCCAATGGGTTAGTCGATGCAATCGAAAATGTAATCCGTTGGATTACATTCGAACCTCGCGCTGCCGCCAATTCCGTTTCCGACATGAGCGCGCGACCGCGCCTCCAATCCTCCCTGGTCTGCTTGACAAGCTCCCACCGGGGCGGCGACATCCGGTCAATGCTGGCGCGAAGCGCCACCGCGAAAGCGGCCTGGCATTGACGGGATGGTGGCGCTCCGGTCCCATGCCCGCAAGCAGGTCATGCCGACATGGGTGATTACGGGCGCTGCTAGAATCGGCGCCTTCCATGAATCCATTAGAGCACACCATCATGCAGCACTTCGTTGGACTGGCTGTATCGCTGGAGATAACCAATCTTTGTGTTATCGACGGGGAATCCACTCGCTCACCTTCACGGTCTTCCGACGATTTTTCGCTTATATTCCGTCCATGAAAACGTCAGGTCGTTCACGCTTTGACAAGCCTTCCGCAGTTCAATTAAGGGCTGATATTCTGGAGATCCGTACCAGCTATTGATCGCAGCCATATTCGGAAATTCGATCACTACAACGCGCTCGGGCGTCCAATATCCGCCCTCGGGCATTTTGAGATTGTCGCCTCGCGTTAGATGGCGGCCACCGAACTTCGCCACCATCGGTCCAATTTGGTCTTGTACTCCTCGAACTTGGTCGTGTCCGTGATCTAGTGAAGTCCAACTACATAAGCCGGCATCTGTCGTCTCCCAAAAACAGTTACAGCGCAACGCCGTGACACGATGGCTAACGCGTCGAGGGTGTCGGACGCTTGCCGCTGCGTTGTCGACTGGGACCGGCCACCGGCGAAACTCGGACAAAGCGGGCGACCGGCGAAACGTCCGCCGCTGCTTTCTCTTGGCGTCAGGGATCGTCACCGAAGGCGAAGACCCAAAGGGGCTTCGGAAGCCGCCGTAGGCGGCGCGTAGAGCCCGGCCCGAAGGGCGACGGCCTTGCAAACTGGACATTCCCTTTGCTGAAAGCTTCAGGCTCTACTCATTATTGTTGCGTATCATGGCGTGTTTGCGCAGATTCCCGCCGAAATGCTGCAACCGCCCTCAATATCGCGACTTCAATAGCTGAGACGTGCTCAAGCTCTGCGCCAGGAAAGTCATATCTGACAGCAAAAGGAGAGCCTGCTCTGATGCGCATTTCGCCTAAGCTTAGCGAATGTCGGCGGAATCGAATATTTCCGTGAAAAATGCGATGATTGGCGCGATAAGCCGTCCCGCGATGACTAAAGAAGCCAAGGTCCGGTGCGGTTATTCCGGCTTTCTCTTGCGGCGTAGTCGCTCATTTCGATGCCTCAGCCAGCGGCCCGTTCGCCTATGGTCTCACAGATTTAAATCCGTGCAATATGCGTTGGGCAACGAGCGGTTAAGGGACGTGAGAGGCCAAAATCATGGCAAAGAAGACCACACTGAGCGTGATCAGAAACGGCAAAAAGAAATCGAACAGCGGCGTCATAAATGCTCGGTCGACGGGCAAATACGACGTCGAACTTGGCAAGCGCATTCGGCCGCGGCGAGTCGAGATGAAAATCTCGCAATCGGATCTTGCCGACAAGCTCGGCGTCAGCTTCCAACAGGTGCAGAAATACGAAAAGGGCGTCAACCGGGTTGGCGCTGCTCGTTTGCAGCAGGTCGCCACAGCGCTCGATGTCCCTGTGACGTTTTTCTTTGACGATGACGATCTGGGAAAACGCGCGAGTGATGGCAAGCGAGAGGTCGAGAGCCTACTTTTTATCGACAGTACATTCAGCCTGCGGTTGTTGGGGGCTTATGCTTCTGTAAAAAACCAAGCGGTGCAACGCCAGTTTGTGTCGCTGATCGAAAGCATCGCAGCCAGCGAATGATTCCGCAGATTGCTCCGGGGCCCCGGGGGCAACCCATCGCGGCCTGGTATCCTCGGACGCCGTGTTTTGCTATGGGTAGACGCAGAGTGCGGCGTCGCGCCGCGTGGTCAGCTTGCGCCCTTTGGGTAGATCGATCGGATCGAATAACCGCTGACCCCAGGACATGAACCTACCCACTGCTACGCGAAAATCGTGAGCCGCTCGGCATTGACGGGATGGCGGCGCTCCGGTTCCATATCCGCAAGCAGACGAGGCCGTGCCGCCGCTGCCGCCGGCAAGAAGAAAATGTGCCTATCCGGTTTTCACCCACGGCTAACCTTGCCGTTGACGAGATCGACGATGAAGCCATTGGCGAGACGCACGCCGATGATCACGTCGTCCAATCGGTAGTTATTGTCGTTGCCTCTGAGGCGGTAGCTCGTATCCTCTACGACATGAACGTCGAACCATTGATTGGGCGCGGTCTGGCCCCAGTATTTGCTACGTCGCTTAATGCGCGCTACGAGCTGTTGGCCCATCGTGGATGTCTCCGTTTGGATGAAAACCGGATAGGCATGTGAGGGACCGAACGCACGGGAGATGGGACATATTGCCATGCTCGTCGTCATCGGCATGAGTGCCGGCCTTCCAGGAAGTATGTATCGGCCTCATCAGACCTCATCGAATTCGCGTTTCGGACGCCACGAGACGGGATCGGCGACCCAGCAGTTGATGTCGGATTCGCGCCAGCCACTCCCGTTGATGCTGATCTTGATCTGGGGTGGGAATGTCCCTTCAGTGATCTTGCGGTAGATCGTGGACCGGGACAGCCCGGTTCGGGAAAGAACGGTTTTCAAGCGGATGATACGGTCGGGTTCGCGCATGGCTGCGCTGTGTCCTGCTGGTTTTGTTTAACTGCTGTTGATCCAGACAGAACGAGGAGCGACGGTCGTGCAAGCCCTTTTTCGCGTCGTCTTTCGCGTCGTCGCAGCATGGCGAAGATTCGGCGGTGAATCGGATGGGTCAAATTCCGAGGCCGCGGCCCCTGCCGAGGTCGATGCCGTGGGCGAAGGCCAACTCCTGGCCAAGGCTACGGCCTGACTCGAACGCGATGCCGAGCTCGATCTTACGGTTGGCGAGGATGGATTCAAGTTGCGGATCGCGTTCGAGGCTTCTGGCCATGTCGCCCATCGCCGAGCGTGTGGACTTGTAGGCGGACATGTCGCCGGCTTGATACTGGCGCTGGCTGGTGTGGTCGAGGGTCTGCCAACGTTCCACGAAACGGTCGGCGCGGCGGCTCGGATTGGTCCGCAGTTCGGTTTCGAGTTGGAGCGCGCGGATGGCGCGGGCGGGGTTGCCCGATGCGGCTTCCAGGGCGAGTTCCGGGTTCTTCTTGTAGGCGGCTTCGGCATCGTATGAGCCATAGGGCCGCACCTCCTCGAAGGCCTTGCGGGCGGCCTGCAATTCCTTCACCTGCTCCGGACTGGCCTTGCCGCCCTGTTCCTGGATGTCGAAGATCGCATTCACGGCGCGAGCATGACGCCGGAGCGCAGCCGTCCGTGCCTTGCGCAGCGCCGCCTCCGGGTCTTCAGCGGTTTCCCTCACGGGCGCCGCGGGGTCGCGCCGCATCTCCACACCCGCGGTTCCCCTTTGCGGCCGCTCCCCGGCATCTGAGCCAGGCGCAGCATCTGCGGGCGGGCGCAGGCCGTCGAACATGCCGCGCACCTTCTCCGGCACGATCTTCCTGACAATTTCGGCAACACGCTCGCGGAAGGTGATGCCGCGCCGCTCGGCATAGTCCTGCACCGGATCAAGCCGCTCGTAATCCGAGGCCATGTCCTTGGACCGGTCGCGCGATAAGGTGCGAACCAGCCGATCCTGACCGGCGAAGTCGTCGCGGCCGTAATGCAAGTCCATGCGGTCGCGGTGCCGCGATAGCGAGACATAGCTGCCATGGGCGTCCATGCCCGGCGTTGCCAGCACATGAGTCCGGTCCACCGTCATGCCCTGTGCCTTGTGGATGGTCGTGGCATAGCCGTGGTCAACCCGGTTGTAATCTTTCAGGTCGAAGGCAACGGAACGGCCATCGTCGGTGCGAACGGACATGCTCTGCGCGCTGACCTCTTCGATGCTACCGAGCGTGCCGTTCTTCACGCCAAGGCCGCGCTCGTTTTGCAGGAACATGACGCGGTCCCCGCTGGCGAAACTGCGTTCGCCCCGCTCGGCCGTGACACGCACGTCCTCGCCCAGATCGCCAGCTTCTCGCATCCGTTCCCGCGCGCCCTCGTTGAGCGCGCGCACTTCGTCGTTGGTGTGGGTCAGGATGATGCGGCTGCGCTCCGGTTCAGCGCGCCGGTCGCGGTCCCAGCGGTCGATCAGTTCGCTGCGCGCCTGCTCGCGGGAGGCCGCTGCATGCACCATTCCTTGACTGTCATAAGCGTGGATGGCAGCGCCGGTCCCGCCGGTTGCCAGATCGCGCGTGGCGCCCCGCTGCCAATCCTCCCGCTGGCGGCGCACCTCGCCGATTTCTGCGCCGCCGTGGCGTTTGTAGATCGAGCGGAACGCCGCGCCCGCTTCGATGGCTTGCAACTGCTTGATATCGCCGACCAGCACAACCTTGGCGCCGGCCTCTGCGGCATTGGACAGCACGCGCTCCAACTGGCGTGTACCGATCATGCCGGCCTCGTCGATCACCAGGACATCGCGGGGGTTGAGCATGTCGCGGCCCTGGCCCCAGCCGTGCTCCATGCTGGCGATGGTGCGCGACACGATACCCGATCCGCTTTCGAGGTTTTCCGCGGCAATGCCGGACAGCGCCACGCCCCGGACCTCGTAGCCCTCCGCCTCCCAGGCCTCCCGCGCCACGCCCAGCATCGCGCTCTTTCCCGTCCCGGCGTAGCCGACCACGACACTGAGATCGCGTCCGTCTGTGATATGCCCCAGCGCATCGGACTGCTCGCCGGAAAGGACGAGATCGCGCTGTTCGGCACGCGCCAAGGCGGCTTCACGGCCCCTGTCATTCACCTCATGGCGTTCGCGTTCCGCCATGAGCTTGGCAGCGTGATGCAGGCGCCGTTCGGCCTCGATCATGTCGCGGGTGGTGAAGCGGTCCTCGCCCCGTCCGTCCTTGCCGAGTTCGACCAGATCGGGCGCGTTGCGCATCGCGCCCATGACCTCGTTGAACTGGTCGATCCCACCACTGTGACGATGCGCGAACTTCGCCATATCGCGGTGCGTGAAGGTCGATTGCTGATGGGTGATCGCGTCCAACCCAAGGGAAGGATCGGCGATGATCCTCTCACCATTGCCGCGTGCGATCTCGCGGTGCATCTCGGCGCGGTCGGCGGCCTCGATCCCTCCGGCCTCGATACGCTGCGCGGGTGCGCCAATCTGGCTTTGCGGCTCCAGCGCGATGCCCCGCGCCTCGAAGTTGCGGTGGTCGATGCGCGCGTCGATATCGAGTTCGGCCAAGCGCTCGTTGGCAAGCTCCGCCCAGCGCCCGCGCCAGCGCTCAACCATTTCCGTACGGTTCCAGTCCCGCACCTTCTGGCCAAAACCGTTCTCGTTCACCGCGCGCATGGTGAGCATGACATGGGCGTGGGGCTTTGGCATTCCGTCTTCGCCGACGTCCCAATGCACGTTGAGATCGGCGATCATGCCGCGGTCCACGAACTCCGACTGCGCGAAGTCGCGGGCGAGCTCGATGCCTTGCGCCTGCGTTAGTTCGCGCGGGATGGCGAACTCTAACTCGCGGGCAAGCTGCGCGTCCTTGCGAACCTCGAAGGCCTCGACATCGTTCCAGAGCCGTTCGCGGTCGCTCCATGCCTCCGGCGCATTTTCCGGCAGCAGCACCTCGGAATGGACGACGTCGCGCTTGGCCGAAAAATCATGGCTGCGATCAAGCCGCTCGTCGCGCAGCCGCGAGCCCGAGCGGTAGGCGGCTGACGCCACCGCGCTGGAGCCAGACTTGCGGCCAATGACCTTGACGTGAAGATGATAGATCGCCATCGCGATCGGATCATTGGCACGGCGAAGCGCACGTCGGAACGACGTATAAGCGCGCCCTCCCTCGAAAAAATCTCGGGAGGGACTACCGCGTCCCAGGCGGTCCTGACGACCTAACAGCCTTTTGCCGGGCGCCGGACTATCATTTCTCCATCAACACTGATGGAGGCGACGATGCGCAAACCACGGGACTTTGATGCCGAACTGAAGGCACTTGGGGACAAAGCGCGCGACCTCAAGAGCCGCAAGGTGCAGCAGCTCGGCGAACTGGTGATCGCCACCGGCGCCGATGCGCCCAGCGCTAATGAACTGGCGGGCGCGCTGATCATGCTGGCTGAGACGAAGGACAGCGGAAAGAGG
>NZ_DATGFH010000064.1:0-57882 GCF_035309285.1 Bradyrhizobium sp.
ATCACGGTCGGCAACAATACGATCACGCTGCCAGGGATCGGCGCCTATCTCGCGCAGGCGATTTCCGACAAGAATCTGCACGCAATTGGCTGGGTGATCCTTGCCATGACGGTCGTGATTCTTGCGTACGACCAGTTCATGTTCCGCCCGCTCGTCGCGTGGGCCGATAAATTCCGCATGGAAACCACCAGCTCGGGCAATGCGCCGGAATCGTGGCTGCTCGACCTGATCCGCCGCACCCATCTGATTCACCGTCTGCTGGTGCCGCTCGGCTGGATGTTCGCCAAGGCCGCGCGCGTCAACTTCACGTTGCCTGCGTTTGGCGGCCGCGTTTCCAGATTCCGCAGCGCGAGAAGACGTCGCGCATCGGCGACATTGTCTGGGCGGCCGTGGTGTTGCTCGCCACGGTCTATGTGGTGTACCGCGTGATCGCGTACGTGCGAACCGGCGTGTCGCTCGACGAAGTCTGGCACGTGCTCGTACTGGGGCTGATCACGCTGCTGCGGGTGGTGGTGCTGATCGCGATCGCTTCGGTGATCTGGGTGCCGATCGGCGTGCTGATCGGCCTGCGGCCGGCGCTGGCCGAGAAGGTGCAGCCGATTGCGCAGTTCCTCGCCGCGTTCCCGGCGAACCTGCTGTTCCCGGTGTTCGTCATCGCCATCGTGCGCTTTCATCTGAACCCGGACATCTGGCTGTCGCCGCTGATCGTGCTCGGCACACAGTGGTATATCCTGTTCAACGTGATTGCCGGTGCGAGTTCGTATCCGAACGACTACCGGGAAGCGGCCAAGAACTTCCACATTCGCGGCTGGCAATGGTGGCGTCAGGCGATGCTGCCGGGCATTTTCCCTTATTACGTGACTGGCGCGATCACCGCGTCGGGCGGCGCGTGGAACGCCAGCATCGTCGCGGAATTCGTTCAGTGGGGCGACACCAAGGTTGCCGCGCATGGCTTGGGCGCTTACATCGCGCAGACCACCGCAGCAGGCGACTATCCGAAGATCATTGTGGGCATTGCCGTGATGTCCCTGTTCGTGACCCTGTTCAACCGCCTGCTGTGGCGTCCGATGTTCGCCTACGCTGAAGCGAAGCTCCGGCTAGATTGAGAATTAAAGGCTAAACGCGATGCAAAATCCTAAAGCTGCTATGACCGCCGCGCCGATCCAGACCCCGCCGATGCCGCCGCGCCTCGGTGAGGAGATTCTGCGCGTCAAGGACGTGTGCCGCGGGTTCAACAAGTCGCAGGGCGAGCTGCTCGTCCTCGACGACGCGAATCTGTCGTTGCGCGAAGGGGAGATCGTCGGGTTGCTGGGCCGATCGGGCTCGGGTAAATCGACGCTGTTGCGCATCATCGCCGGTCTGATCGAGCCGACCGACGGCGAAGTCACGTATATGGGCAAGCCGCTCGACGGCCCGGCCAAGGGCGTGGCGATGGTGTTCCAGACCTTCGCGCTGTTCCCGTGGCTGACCGTGCTGCAAAACGTGGAAGCGGGACTCGAAGCACAAGGCGTCGGCGCGAGTGATCGCCGTACGCGCGCGCTGGCGGCGATCGACCTGATCGGTCTCGACGGTTTCGAAAACGCGTATCCGCGCGAGTTGTCGGGCGGCATGCGTCAGCGCGTCGGCTTTGCGCGCGCGCTGGTGGTCGACCCCACGCTGTTGCTGATGGACGAGCCGTTCTCCGCGCTCGACGTGCTGACTGCGGAAACGCTCCGTACCGATCTGATCGATCTATGGATCGAAGGCCGGCTGCCGATCAAATCGGTGCTGATGGTCACCCACAACATCGAGGAGGCGGTGTTGATGTGCGACCGCGTCCTGGTGCTTTCATCGAATCCGGGGCGGGTCGCGGCCGAATTCAAGATCGACCTGCCGCACCCGCGCAAGCGCCTTGATCCGGCCTTCCGCCAGCTCGTCGATGCGCTTTACGCGCACATGACCCGGCGCGCCGAGCCGAAGGCGCCGCCTGCCGGAAATATCCCGGGCACCGGCGTCGGCATGGTGTTGAACCATGTCTCCTCCAACGTGCTGTCGGGCCTGATCGAGACGTTGGCGGGTCCGCCCTATAACGGCCACGCCGACCTGCCGGTGCTCGCCGGCCAACTGCAGCTCGAGGCCGACGAAATCCTGCATCTGGGCGAATCCCTGCAACTGTTGCGCTTCGCCCAGCTCAGCGAGGGCGACCTCGTTCTGACGGACGCCGGCAAGCGCTTTGCCAATCTTGAGACCGACGCGCGCAAAAAGCTGTTCGCCGAACATAGCCTCAACTATGTGCCGGTGTTGGCGCTGATCAAGCGGGTGCTCGACGAGCGGCCCACACATGCCGCGCCCGCCGCACGCTTCCGCAACGAGCTCGAAGACTACATGTCGGAAGAGTATGCCGACGAGACCCTGAAGACCATCGTCTCATGGGGCCGCTACGCCGAGCTGTTCGCCTATGACGAGCAGTCGGAAACGTTCAGCCTGGAAAACCCGCATTGATTGCGTCATTCCGGGGCGCTCGCAAAGTTTGTAGGGTGGGCAAAGGCGCCCTTGCGCCGTGCCCACCATCTAGACCATCAACGTGAATGGTGGGCACGCTTCGCTTTGCCCACCCTACAAGATTCGAAATCATCAGAGCGAGATTCCGGATTCGTGCTGACGCGCGCCCCGGAATGACGCCCTTTCGGACGTCATATCACCGGCTGGAACGAATCCGTGCGCGCCATCGCCCAGGCGTCGCGGTAGCGCGGATCGTCGGTGCCGTCGATCAGCTCGCCGGGACGCAGCGCCGGATAGAGCTTTGCGAACGAGCAGACCTCGGTGGACGATGTGCGCTTCGAGAAGTGAATCGGGCGCAGATCCTGCGGGTGCTCGAGGCCCGCGGCGCCCAAAAGCTCGGCGAGCGCGTGCAGCGTCGAGTGGTGGTAGTTGTAAACCCGGTCGATCTTGTGCGGCACGTAGAGCGCGCGGTTGCGGCTCGGATCCTGTGTGGTGACCCCGGTCGGGCAGCGATCGGTGTGGCAGCTCAGGGACTGGATGCAGCCCAGCGCGAACATGAAGCCGCGCGCCGAATTGCACCAGTCGGCTCCGATCGCCATCGCGCGCGCCATGTCGAAGGCGGTCGCGATCTTGCCGGAGGCGCCGATCTTGATACGGTCGCGCGCCTTGATGCCGATCAGCGCGTTATGAACGAAACTGACGCCCTCGCGCATCGGCATGCCCAGGTGATCCATGAATTCCAGCGGCGCGGCACCGGTGCCGCCTTCGTTGCCGTCGACCACGATGAAATCGGGATAGATTCCGGTCTCCAGCATCGCCTTGCAGATCGCCAGAAACTCCCAGGGGTGGCCGATGCACAGCTTGAACCCGGCGGGCTTGCCGCCTGACAGCTTTCGCATGTTGGCGACGAATTGCATCATCTGGATCGGCGTCGAGAAGGCCCGGTGCGAGGCCGGCGAGATGCAGTCCTCGCCCATCGGCACGCCCCTGATCTTGGAAATCTCCTCGGAGACCTTGGCCGCCGGCAACACGCCGCCATGCCCGGGCTTGGCGCCCTGGCTGATCTTGAGCTCGACCATCTTGATCTGATCGTCAGCGGCAACGCGCGCGAACTCGTCCGGATTGAAGGAGCCGTCACGATTGCGGCAGCCGAAATAGCCCGAGCCGATCTCCCAGATGATGTCGCCGCCCATCTCGCGGTGATAGGGGCTGAACCCGCCCTCGCCGGTGTCATGGGCGAAGCCGCCCTTCTTCGCGCCGGCATTGAGGGCGCGCACGGCATTGGGGCTGAGCGCGCCAAAGCTCATGGCCGAGATGTTGAAGACGGACGCGGAATAGGGCCTGGTGCAATCCGGACCGCCGATGGTGATTCGGAATTTCTGGCCTGTGGTGGTCTTCGGCGCCACCGAGTGATGCATCCACTCGTAGCCATCGCGATAGACGTCTTCCTGCGTGCCGAACGGCCGCTTGTCGAGCACCATCTTGGCGCGCTGATACACCACCGCGCGGGTGTCGCGGGAGAACGGCATGCCGTCCTTCTCGCTCTCGAAGAAATATTGCCGCATCTCCGGGCGGATTTCCTCGAGCAGGAAGCGCATGTGCGCGGAGATCGGATAGTTGCGCAACACCGCGTGGCTTCTCTGCAAGAGGTCGCGGATGCCGAGCAGCGTCAGCGCGCCGAAGATCAGAAGCGGCACCAGGACGATGTGGAATATCTTCGGGTTGTGATCGAACAGGCCGATGCCGAGCAACAGCGCGGTGACCACAGCGCAGATGGTGAGGACAATGAAGCGGGGCGAGAACGGAAGCAGCAGCGTTTCCATGGCATCCCTCAGGCGATATCCGCCGCGTTATTGTTGCCGGCTGCGAGAGACGGTCCAGCGTCAGACCGATCCCGGCAGGCTATTCCGCGATCGCGGTCAGGATATGACAAGTCCTTGCAAGCGTAACGACTCCCGCGGCGCTAAATCAATCGCTCCGATGGGCAGCCCCTCTTTTTGCGGTGCAACCTGGGAATAAAACCGTCAATGAGCATATCAATGGCCATGGGGCCTCAGCTCGTGCGGGATCTTGCTCTGCTTGAGGCCTCCTTTGGCAAGCCAGTCGTCGGTGCTCTGCCGCGCCCGCTCGATATGCTCCGCCGTGCGCGAGAAATCATAGGGCGAGCCGACCAGGGGGCACAGCGGCGGGACCACGTAGTATTCGATGCCGGGGCCGAGATTCTCGAGCTCGTCGACCAGTTGACGCGCAATCAGCAACGTCAGCGCATGCAGCGCGTTGGCGAGCGCCCCGACCGGCGGTGCCTCGTTGGCGCAGGCGTGCCCGGTCGGCAGGATGATCAGACGGCGCGCGCCCTTCTGGACGGCGATGCGCACCGGCGTGTTGGAGGAGACCGCGCCGTCGGCGAGGTAGTAATCGCCATAATGGACCGGGGAGAAGGCGCCCGGGATCGCGGTCGAAGCGACAATCGCTTCCGCCGCCGGTCCCTTCGAGAACACCACACTGTCACCGGTGATGATGTCGGTGGTGACGATGTGCAGCGGAAGCTTTGCCTCTTCCAGGTTGCGATAGGGGATGTGGTCGTTGATCAGCTTGCGGATGCCGTCATGGGTAATGAGGAAGTCGCGCCGCCAGAGGAAGCCGAGCAGCGTCCACCAGGACAGCGGGAAGACGTCGTCGCGCTTCAGGCCGCGCCAGATGTTGGCGAGCCGCTCGACGCCCGCAATCGTCGGATCGCTCGCATAGAAGGCGCCGTTCAGCGCACCGACGCTGGAACCCACCACCATGTCGGCGGTGATGCCGCGCCGGGCGAGCGAATCCATCATACCGACCTGGACCGCGCCAAGGCTGCCACCGCCCGCGAATACGAAGGCAGTCTCTATCGATGGATCGACAGATGACGACAACGCGCTCACACTCCCCTGGCCGGCGCGTCGTGCTGCGCCGTTCCAGGAGCTTATAGCAGCGGGAAAATGGGCAGCGCCACTCTCACCACCGTCGTCCCGGCCAAGCGAGCCCTTGCGGGCGCGAGCCGGGACCCATAACCACAGGCCATGATCGTAGGGAAGCTCGGAGCCACAGCACGGCGCAACAACTGCCGCCTGTGGTTATGGGTCCCCGCTTTCGCGGGGACGACCGTAGAGACTACCGCTCTACGAACGCCTTTTCGATCACGAAATGGCCGGGCGTGTTGCCGGAGCCTTCGACGAAGCTGCGGGCCTCGAACATCTGCTTCAGCTCTTCCAGCATCGCCGGGCTGCCGCACATCATGATGCGGTCGATGTCGATATCGAGCGGGCCCTGGTGCAGGTCGCTGAAAAGCTGGTTGGAGGTGATGAGGTCGGTGATGCGGCCGCGATTGCGGAACGGCTCGCGCGTCACTGTCGGATAGTACAGGAGCTTCTCCGACAACAGCGGACCGAACAATTCATCGTCGCGCAGTTTTGCGACCAGCTCCTCGCCATAAGCGAGCTCGGAGACCTGGCGGCAGCCGTGCACGAGCACGATGGTCTCGAAGCGGTCGTAGACATCGGGGTCCTTGATCAGGCTGGCAAACGGCGCGAGGCCCGTGCCGGTCGACAGCAGCAACAACCGCTTGCCCGGCAACAGATTGTCGGTGATCAGCGTGCCGGTCGCCTTGCGGCCGACCAGAATCGTGTCGCCTTCTTGGATCTTCTGCAGCCGCGAAGTCAGGGGACCGTCGGCCACCTTGATCGAGAAGAACTCGAGCTCTTCTTCGTGATTGGCGCTCGCCATGCTGTAGGCGCGCAGCAGCGGCCGGCCCTCGATCTCGAGGCCGATCATGGCGAACTGTCCATTCTGGAATCGGAAGCCGGTATCGCGCGTGGCGCGGAAGCTGAACAGAGTGTCGGTCCAGTGACGCACGGCAAGAACTTTCTCTCGATAGAACGCGCTCATAACTTTTATTTTTCCGATTGGGTTAAGGTTGGAGGGATCAGATCGTCCAGCCCGAAAGAGGTAAAAACCCCTGATAATCCTTGCGATTTCGGCGTTTCATCTACGTGAATTTCTCAAATAATCAACCCCACATTCGCGTGTGGTCGGATCGATCAAATGCATGTCGCTTCAATTCGGTAAACGGTTCGAACCATGCTAATTCCCGACTGAAATGAGCAATTAACTTTCCGCATCAGACGGCCATGCAGCACATCATTCCGTGCCCGAAATCACAGACCACCGATGCCTGACGGCGAACGCATTTTCGTGAACGCGATCCGGGCCTATTGCAGGGCGCGCGGCATCGTCTGCGAGGTGAGCCAGCAGGGCTGGCTCATCGTCATGGCGCGCGGCGGCGAGCGCCGCTTCGCGTTCGGTTATGACGTGGGGCTGAACAACGCTATGGCGCACCGGATCGCCAACGACAAATCTGCGACTGCAGAGGTGCTGGCGTTCGCCGGCATCGACTGTGTCCCGCACACGCTGTTTCTCAGCCCGAAGCTCGGCGAGCATGTGGCGAGAGCGGACTCGCGCGAGGCGATGCTTGGCCTGTTGCGGCAGTATCCTGATGGTATCGTGGTCAAGCCCAATGAGGGCACGTCGGGCCGATCCGTTTGCCGCGTGAGGACCGAAGCCGAACTCGATCAAGCCGCAAGCGAAATTTTCTCCGCGCATCTGAGCCTTGCGATCTCGCCCTATGTCGAGATCGCGGAAGAGGTGCGCGTGATCCTGCTCGATGGTGCTCCGCTTGCGGTCTATCGCAAGGAGCGCATCTCGGACTGGCGACACAACCTCGATTTCGGCGCGCGCCCCGTTCTCCTTGCGGACGGAGAAGCTCGCGACGCCTGCGTGGCGGTTGCGATCAAAGCCACCGATGCGATTCGCATCCGCTTCGCGTCGATCGACGTCGTTCGGGTCGGGCAAAGCTGGCGCGTGCTTGAAGTCAATTCCGGCGTGATGATGGAGGCGCTCGGCAGGCTCCATCCCGGGTTGGTCTACCAAGCCTACGCCGCGGCGCTGGACAAGGTGTTTGAGTGATGTGATGTAGTCAGTCGTAGGGCTCACTGTATCTATCATCACCAATGGAGAAAGCATGAACGCGAATGTCAATCGGCAGATCCTGCTGGTGGAAAAGCCGGCGGGCAAACTCGGACCGGAGCATTTCAAGCTGACCAACGGCGCGATTCCGGAGCCGAAAGACGGCGAAGCGTTGTTGCGCGTGCGCTACATCTCGCTCGATGCCGCCAACCGCGCCTGGATGCATGGCGCGACATATCGCTCCGCCATCGAAGCCAACACGGTAATGGCGGGAGGTGGCATTGCCGAGGTGGTGTCGTCGAAAGCGCCGGGGCTTGCCGCGGGCGATCTCGTGTTCGGCGACACGGGTTGGCAGGATTACGCCGCCGTTCCCGCAAAGCACCTCACCCGGATGCCGAAGATCGAGCCGATGACGCATCTGCTCTCCATCTACGGCGTCGCGGGACTGACCGCCTATTTCGGCCTGCTCAAGATCGGCAAGCCCAGGAATGGCGAGACCGTGGTTGTGTCAGCCGCCGCAGGCTCGGTCGGCTCGATCGTCGGCCAGATTGCCAAGATCAAGGGGTGCCATGTGGTCGGCATCGCCGGCGGCAAGGACAAATGCCGGTGGCTCACCTCCGAGCTCGGCTTCGATGCCGCGGTCGATTACAAGGACGGCGCGATCTTCAAGGCGCTGCGCGCCGCCGCGCCCAAGGGCATCGACGTCTATTTCGACAATGTCGGCGGCGATATCCTGGAGGCCTGCCTGCCGCTGATGAACAATTATGGCCGCATCGCCTGCTGCGGCGCGATCTCGCAATATGACGGCGCACCGTCGGCGCACGGGCCGCGCGGCGTGCCAGGCCTGATCGTGGTGAAGCGCCTCGTCATGCAGGGCTTCATCGTGATGGATTTCATGGCGCAGCGCGACAAGGCGCTGGCCGACCTGCAGGCGTGGACATCGTCGGGCAAGCTGAAAGTGCAGGAGGACGTCATCGACGGTCTGGAAAACACGCCGAAAGCGCTGATCGGGCTGCTCGCCGGCGACAACCGCGGCAAGCGCATGATCAGAGTGTGACAAAGCCGTTACGCTCTCTCCCGCAGAAGACGCTTGCGGGAGAGGTGAAAAGCGGACGAAGATGCGGCCTGCGCGGGTTTTTCTTTCAGCGTTTTCCAGATTCTGATTCAGGCGAAGCGGCGGCTTCGGAAAGAAGCGGGAATGAAGATGACCCAGAACAGACAGACAGCGTTGCTTGTGTTGGCTGCCACCTTCGCCCTATCGACGCCGGCGTTCTCGCAGGCGCCAAGCCAGGCGCAGCGCGACGCAATCAAATCGAAGTGTCGCTCCGACTATATCGCGCATTGCTCCAGCATTCCGCCGGGCGGTGCGGCCTCGCTGCAATGCCTGCAACAGAACATGGCAAGCCTGTCGGCTGCTTGCGCAACCGCAGTGAAGGCCGTGGCGGCGCCTGCCGCGGCCAAGGCGGAGCCCGCCCCTGCTGCGGCGAAGGAGGAGCCGAAGGAGACCAAGTCCGAGCCGGCACCCGCACCAGCGCCTGCTGCTGCAGCGCCGGCAAACGCGGCTGCCGAGCCCGCGGCCAAAAGTCCAGCCAAGGCCGCCGTCGCAACACCAGGCAAGCCGACCAGCGCCCAGATCTCGGCGGTCCGCGCCAACTGCCGCTCGGATTATCCCAAAGTCTGCGCCGGCGTGCCAACCGGCGGCGCCGCGGCCTTGCAGTGCCTGGCGAAGAACAGAGCCAAGCTCTCGGCTGCGTGCGGTAACGCAGTTGCGGCTGCGGCGGGCGGCAGCGCGGAGCCAGCAGCGACCACCGCCGCGCCAGCTACCGCCAATGCAAACCCGGCAGCGGCTCCCGCCGCCGCAACTCCAGCCACCGCTGCGCCAGCAGCCGCTCCGGCGCTGGTGCTCCGCCCGCTGCGACCGCGCGAAGTCTTGTTCGTGATGCGCTCAGCCTGCGGCGCCGATGTACGAGCGCTCTGCGCCGGCGTGCCCGCCGGTGGCGGGCGGATTATCGAATGCCTCGCCTCGCAAGCGGCCAAGCTGTCGCCGGCGTGCCGGAACGTGCTGGGACAGTTCGCGGCGCGCTAGGGATTGCCCGCGCATCCGGCGCTGCACCTGACCGAATAAGCTGAGCCGCTCAAGCGTGGAATATTTTTCCCTCTGGCGCGGACGCCGCGCCGGAGCTAGGGTAGCATCCAGATAGTAAGTATACTGTCAATTATGGGAGGCAACCCTTGCGCATCGCGGTGATTGGCGGCGGACCCGGCGGGCTCTATTTCGCCTATCTCTGGAAGCGGCGTCACCCGGACGCCGAGGTCGATCTGTTCGAACAGAACCCGGCCGACGCGACCTGGGGCTTTGGCGTGGTGTTTTCCGACCAGGCGCTGGAGTTTCTGCGCGCCGACGATCCCGACACCGTCGACGCCATCGCGCCGCGCATGGAAAGCTGGAAGAACATCACGCTCAATCTGCGTGGCGAGAGCGTCGAGATCGACGGCGTCGGCTTCTCCTCGATCGGCCGGCTGGAGCTGCTGACGCTGCTGCAGGCGCGCGCCCGCGCGGCCGGCGTCGCCGCGCACTACGAGACGGTGGTGCAATCGGCCGATCAGTTCTCCGGTTACGACCTGATCGTCGCCGCCGACGGCCTCAATTCGCTGGTGCGCCGCACGTTCGAAAAGGAATTCGGCGCATCCGTCACGACGTCCACCAACAACTTCGCCTGGTATGGCACGACAAAAACCTTTGCAACGCTGTCGCAGACCTTTGTTGCGACCGAGCGCGGCAGCTTCAACGCCCATCACTATCGCTATTCACCCGCGATGAGCACCTTCCTGGTCGAATGCGATGCGGCAACCTGGAACGCGTACGGTTTTGCCGACATGTCAATCGAAGAATCACAGGCAATCTGCGAGCGCGTGTTTGCGAAGACACTCGACGGCCACAGGCTGGTGTCGAACAAGTCGGTGTGGCGCAATTTCCCCTGGATCTGGAATGAGCGCTGGTCGCACCGGAACATGGTGCTGATCGGCGACGCCCTACATTCGGCGCATTTCTCCATCGGCTCGGGCGCGCGGCTTGCGATCGAGGACGCCATTGCGCTCGTGAAGGCACTGGAAACGGAGGCCGATACTCAAGCGGCGCTGGCCCGCTATGAGAGCGAGCGCAAGCCGATCGTGAAGAAGCTCGTCACTGCCGCGCGCACCAGCGCCGACTGGTACGAACACTTCCCCGACCATATGAAGCTGGACCTGATGGACTTCGCCCATAGCTACATCACCCGTTCCGGGCGCATCGACGACGCGCGGCTCAGCGCAATGTCGCCGCAATTCATGGCGCGCTACGAGGCGTCGCGAAAGATGGGAGCGCATCATGGCGCATGACATCCGCGATGGTGTTCCGCAAGACTGCCCCGGCGCCCGCGAGATCGGCTTTGCGTTGCCGGAGCGCTACAATGCAAGCCGCGTTCTCTTTGACAATCTGTCCAAGGACTTCGGCGACAGGCTCGCCCTGACAGGTCCAGCCGGCACGCGAACCTATGCCGGGCTTTGCGCCGACGCCTGCCGCTGGGGCAACGGGCTCGCCTCGCTCGGCTTGAAGCGCGACGACCGCGTGCTCTTGTTCCTTGACGATACGCCCGCCTATCCGGCCGCCTTCTTCGGCGCGGTGCGCGCCGGCTTCGTGCCGCTCCTGATCAACACGCTGACGCCGCCGGATCTCCTGCAATTCTATCTCGCCGACAGCGGCGCGACGGTTGCCGTGACCGAGGCCGAGTTTTGCGCGCGCTTTGACGCGGAGGCCTGCAAAGACACAGGCTTGCGCACGCTGATCGTCGTCAATGGCGAAGTCGGCGCGCATGCGGCGCCGAACGCCATCGCAGCCGAACCCTGGCTAGCAGGCTTTGGCAGCGAACTGGCCGAGGCCGATACGCATCGCAACGAGATGGCATTCTGGATGTATTCGTCGGGCTCGACCGGCCGTCCCAAGGGTATCGTCCACCTTCAGCACGACATGGCCTATAGCGATGAAGCCTTCGCCAGGAACGTGCTGAAGCTGAAACCCGGCGACATCTGCTTCTCAGTGCCAAAGGTCTTCTTCGCCTATGGCTTCGGCAATTCCATCACCTTCCCGTTCTCGGCCGGCGCCGCCACGCTGCTGCTGCCGGGCCAGCCGAAGCCGGCCTCGATCTTCGAAGCGATCGGGCGCTTCAAGCCGACGGTCTTCTTCGGCTTGCCGACGCTCTACACATCGCTGACGAAGGCCGATGGCGCGCGAGAGGCCGATTTCTCCTCGCTGCGCATGTCGGTGTCCGCGGCCGAGGTGCTCTCCAGCGAAGTCTTCAACGGCTGGAAGCAGCTCACCGGCCTCGAAATCGTCGAAGGCCTTGGCTCGACCGAGGTGCTGCACATCTATCTCTGCAATCGCGAAGAGAAGAAGAAGCCCGGCGCCGCGGGCCTGCGCGTGCCCGGCTACGAGATTTTGCTGAAGGACAAGGACGGCCGCGAGGTCGGCGACGACGAGGAAGGCATTTTGTGGGTGCGCGGTGATTCCGCCACGCCGCTGTACTGGAACCGGCCGGACAAGTCCGCCGAGACCATCCGCGAGGACGGTTGGATTTACACTGGCGACCGCTTCGTGCGGGATGCCGAAGGCTTCCACTTCTTCCGCGGCCGCGCCGATGATCTGATCAAGATTTCTGGCCAATGGGTCTATCCGCTCGAGGTCGAGCTGTGCCTCGCCGAACATCCCGAGGTCCGTGAATGCGCCGTCTACGCCGCCGAGCTGCCGGACCGCCGCATGACGCTGAAGGCGGTGGTGGTGATGAACAACAGCGGCTTCGACGAGAGCACTGCGACGCGGCGGCTGCAGGATTACGTCAAGGCCAAGCTGCTGCCGTACAAGTACCCTCGCGAGATCAGGTTCATCGGCGAATTGCCGAAGACTGGAACGGGCAAGATCGACCGGCAAGCCGTGATGCGGATGTGACGGTACGGCGCGCCGGCAAACTCGCTGTCGTCCCCGCGAAGGCGGGGACCCATAACCACAAGCGGTTGTTGTTGGCTGCGCTGTCAGCTCCAGCCGTCGCAAAAACAACCGCCTGTGGTTATGGGTCCCGGATCGCGCTCGGCTTCGCCTCGCTTGTCCGGGACGACAGCGGAGTAATTAGCGCACCTACCCCTTCAGCCCCGTGCCGCCATAGAGCCAGGCGAGATCGCCGTACCAATCCTCCGACGACTTCGCGCCCATGATCGCGTTGCGCAGGCGGGCGTGCTCGCCGTCGGGGTGATAGATGTGCTCGCCGATCGCGCGCGACAATAATTGCACCCGCGCGGTACGCGGAAAGCGCTGCGCGCGATAGGCATCGAGCGCCGCGGCATGATCGTCTGCATGCTGCGCCAGCATGTGCGACAGGCACACCGCATCTTCCATCGCCTGGCAGGCGCCTTGCGCGAAATATTGCAGCATCGGATGTGCGGCATCGCCAAGCAGCGCGACGCGGCCATCGATCCAGCGCATCGTGGGATCGCGGTCGCACAGCACCCAGAGCCGCCAGTTCTTGCCGTGCCGGATGATGCTTTGCGCCCGCTCATGCACGTGGCGGAAGCCCTGCATCACCTCCTGCTCGGACACCGGCTTGCCGGCAACCGGCTCCGGCGCGTCATTGTGATAGGTGACGACGAGATTGAACACCTTCCAGCCCGAAAGCGGGTAATGCACGATGTGGCATTTCGGGCCGGCCCACAGCGTCGCCGCGTTCCAGCGCAGATCGTCCGGCATCTGCTCGGTCGGGATCACCGAGCGATAGGTGGTGTGACCGGAAACGCGGGGCGGTCCGTCCGCGGTGACCTGCTTGCGCACGTTCGACCACAGCCCGTCGGCGCCGATCAGGAGCGAGCCGGTGACGTGCTCGCCATTCGCAAGCCGCGCAGTCGCCGAGGAACCATCCTGGTCGTAGCCGACCACCTCGCTGGAAACGCGCAGATCGATCAAGTCACTGTCGCGGCAGGCTTTGAGGAACACGCGATGGAGATCGCCGCGATGCACGACGGCGTAAGGGTTGCCAAACCGCGCGCGAAAATTTTCCCCGAGATCGACATGGGTGATCTCTTCGGCGGTGAGCGCATCCATCAGCCGGAGCTGGTCGATATAAACGGCCATGTTGCGCGCGGCTTCGCCGACGCCGAGATAGTCGAAGGCATGAAACGCATTGGGCCCGAGCTGGATGCCGGCGCCGATCTCGCCGAGCGAGGAGGCCTTTTCCATCAGGATCGAGCGAAAGCCCTTTTGCGCGAGGCCGAGTGCAGCAGCGAGCCCGCCGATGCCGCCGCCGGCGATCAGGATCGGCCGTTCGCGCACGCCCGTCATAAGCCCGATTTCCCGAGATGTTCGAGGGCGTCCTCGGCGCGCAGCGGCACGCGGGACGCCTCGTTGTTGAGGTCGACGAGCTGCGACAGCAGCGCCATCAGCGCCTTGCGGTCGCCTGCTTTCAGGGGCTGCAGCATCCGCACCTGGGCGCGATCGACCGACGGAGCGATATCGCGCAGGATCGCCGCACCCGCTTTGGTCAGATAGAGCAGTTTCACGCGCTTGTCGCCGGGCGACGGTTTGCGCTCGATCAGCTTCTTCGCCTCCAGCCGCTCGATCACGTTGCCGAGCGTCGAGCGGTCGAAGGCGATCACGGCGGAGAGCCGCGTCGCGTCGATGCCGGGATGGGTGTGGATCGCGATCAGCGCCGCATATTGCACGGGCGTCAGGTCGAAGGCCCTGCACTCCTCGACGAAGAGCGCGACCGCGATCTGCTGCATGCGGCGGAAGAGATAGCCGGGCGCGGTATAGACCGCGTCCATGGTGATCGGCTTCGAGTTATTCGGCATCGGCCTGCTTGTCCGGAGCGGCGTCGGCAAACGCCTTCATCGCTTTCGCCGCGGCCTCTGCCTTCAACAGCCGCGGAAAGGCACTGACGTCGACGCCGAAGCGCCGCGCATTGGCAAGCTGCGGCACCAGGCAAAGATCGGCGAGCGAGGCCTTGTCGCCGAAGCAGAATGGACCGGGCTCGCCCGCGATCAATGTCTCGCAGGCCGAAAGGCCCTCGCGGTTGGCCCAGGCGGCCCAGGCCGTCACCTGGTCCGCGGGCAGGCCGAGCTCGCGCAGGCGCGTCAACACCTTGAGATTCTGAACGGGATGGGTGTCGCAGGCGATCGCCTGGGCGAACGCGCGGACTTTGGCGCGCTGCAGGGGATCTCGGGGCAGCAGCGGCGGCTCGGGATGGATCTCGTCCAGCCACTCGATGATGGCAAGGGACTGGGTCAGCACTTCGCCGGCGTCGCTTTCCAGGGCCGGCACAAGGCCCTGCGGGTTGATCGCAAGGTAGGCCGGCGCACACTGCTCTCCTTTGCGCAAATGGTGGGACAGGTGCTCGACGGCCAGCCCCTTCAGATTCAGGGCTATCCTGACCCTGTAGGATGCGCTGCTGCGGAAATAGCCATGCAGCTTCATCGGAACCTCCCCTCACGGCAAAATGTTTGCTCGTCATTCCGGGGTGATGCGCAGCATCGAACCCGGAATCTCGAGATTCCGGGTCTGGTGCTTCGCACCATCCCGGAATGACGTCATTGGATATCAGCCAGTCAGTTGACGCTATCCATATTGTCAGTATGCTGTCAATCTAGCGAAAGAACAAGCGGGAGGCCGCCATGGAAGCCGTGTTGAAGACGCCGGAGCGCGAGGCATTCTACAAGAAGATCGACGGCGAAAGCCTCGCTGCGCTGTGGAACGTGATGGGCGACATCATCACGCCGGAGCCGAAGAGCGCCTGCCGGCCGCATCTGTGGAAGTTCGACACGATCCGCGACTACATGACGGAAGCGGGCAAGCTGATCACCGCCAAGGAAGCCGAGCGGCGCGTGCTGATCCTGGAGAACCCGGGCCTGCGCGGCCAGTCGAAGGTCACGACCTCGCTGTTTGCCGGCATCCAGATGGTGATCCCCGGCGACGTCGCGCCCGCGCATCGGCACAGCCAGTCGGCGCTGCGCTTCATCCTCGAGGGCAAGGGCGCCTACACCTCCGTCGACGGCGAGCGCACTGCGATGGAGCCCGGCGACTTCGTCATCACGCCGTCGATGACCTGGCACGATCATTCCAACGAGACCAACGAGCCGATGTTCTGGCTTGACGGGCTCGACATTCCGATCGTGCAGTTCTTCGATGCTTCGTTTGCCGAGGGCTTGAAGGAAGACCAGCAGAAGATCACCAAGCCCGCCGGCGACAGCTTTGCCCGCTATGGCCGCAACCTGCTGCCGGTCGACGAGAAGCGCAATTCAAAGACCTCGCCGATCTTCAACTATCCCTATCACTACACCCGCGAGGCGCTGGAGCAGGCCCGCGCGCGCGACGAATGGGATGCATGCCACGGGCTGAAGCTGAAATTCTCCAACCCGGAGACCGGCGATTTCGCGATGCCGACTATCGGCACCTTCATCCAGCTCCTGCCCAAAGGCTTCAAGACGGCGCGCTATCGCTCGACCGATGCCACCGTGTTCGCGGCGATCGAGGGCAAGGGCCGCACCCGGATCGGCGAGAAGACCTTCGATTGGGGCCCGCGCGACCTGTTCGTGGTGCCGAGCTGGCACTGGGTCACCCACGAGGCCGACACCGACGCGGTGCTGTTCAGCTTCTCCGACCGTCCGGTGCAGCAGAAGCTCGATCTGTTCCGCGAAGACCGCGGTAACGCTTAAGCTTTACATCGCCGTCATTGCGACGGGATCGTAGGGTGGGCAAAGCGAAGCGTGCCCACCAATCAAGACGCCACTCACACGAAAGACGGTGGGCACGGCGTAAGCGCGCCTTTGCCTACCCTACGATTCTCTCGCGTACCGTCATTGCGAGGAGCGAAGCGGACGAAGCAATCCAGACAGCGTGCGCGGTCAGAGTTCCGGATTGCTTCGCTTCGCTCGCAATGACGTTCATCGCCAGTGCAAGAGCCGCGTCTCAAGCAAATTGATCAGCTTCCCGACCACGAGCCCGAACAGCGACAGGATCACAACGCCGGCGAGAAGCTGATCGGTCTGCATGAGATTGCCGGCCTGCAGCACGAAGGCGCCGATGCCGTGCTCGGCGCCGATCATCTCGGCGCTGACGACGAGCAGCAGCGCGATCGAGGTCGTGATGCGGAAGCCCGCCAGGATCGACGGCAGCGCACCGGGCCAGATCACCCGGCGCACGATGGTCGAAAACGGCACGTTAAAACTCTGCGCCATACGGATCAGATTGCGCGGCACCGCATCGACGCCGCTGTAGACCGAGATCGCGGTCGAGAAGAACACCCCGAGCGCAATGGTGGCGATCTTCGGCTCCTCGCCGATCCCGAGCCAGAGGATCAGAAGCGGCAGCAGCGCGATTTTCGGTATCGGAAACAGCGCGGAAATGAAGGTGATGCCGACGGCGCGCGCGTGATTGAAGAGCCCGATCGCAAAGCCGACGGCAATGCCGGCAATGGTGCCGAGCACCCAGCCGGTTCCGATCCGCATCAAGGATGCCGACAGATGTTGCCATAGCGCGCCAGAGACCGCGAGCTGCCAGATCGCTTTCACGATCGCAAGCGGCGTCGGCAGGAACAGCGAATTGACGAGGCCCGCGCTGCCGGCGGCCTGCCAGACCGCAAGCACGGCGAGCACCGCGACCCAGCCGGCATGGCGGCTCGCCCGCGGCGCAAAGCCGCCGCCGCGGAAGGCAACCGGCCGCACGGCTGCCTGCTGTTGCGGCTCGGCTGCGCGGTCAAGCATGCTGCACCTCGCGTTCGGCATCGATCGCTTCGTTGCGGATCAGCGACCACAGCTCGTTCTGGAGCGTCAACAACTGGCCGCGGGCGTCGATTGCGCCGCGCTCGGCGCGACTCATGGTGACCGGCACGATCTCGCGCACCCGGCCAGGCCGGCGCGACAGCACCACAATGCGGTCGGCGAGCCGCACCGCTTCCTCGAGATTATGCGTGACGTAGATCGCGCCCATCGCGCCGTCGGCAAGCAGGCGGATGAAATCCTCCAGCAGCAATTCGCGCGTTTGCGAATCCAGCGCGGACAGCGGTTCGTCCATCAACAGGATCGCCGGCCTGACTGCCAGCGCGCGGGCAATGCCGACGCGCTGGCGCATGCCGCCGGAGAGTTGCTTTGGATAGGTGCCGCGGAAATCGGAAAGCCCGGTCCGCCGCAGCGCGTCGTCGACCAGCCTACGGCGCTCGGTCGCGCTGAGCGGTGTGTGCAGCAGCGGAAACTCGACATTGGCCTCCACCGTGCACCAGGGCAGCAGCGCAAAATCCTGGAACACGAACGTCAGCGGATTGAGGCTGCCGGCAGGTGGCGCGCCCCGCGATTTCGCCACACCTGAGGTCGGCTGCAACAGCCCGCCGAGGATCGAAAGCAGCGTGCTCTTGCCGCAGCCCGACGGCCCGACAATTGCCACCACCTCGCCCGGGCTCACCGTGAACGACACGTCGTCCAGCACGTCGAGCGCGCCGAAGCGATGGTTGATATGGTCGGCGATCAGGTCCATTTGGTTTTCGTCACCTTCGCGACTCTTTCATCTCGTCATGCCCGGGCTTGACCCGGGCATCCATCAACACAAGAAGAATCCTTCCTTAGCGATGGATGGCCGGGTCAAGCCCGGCCATGACGAAGGAAACAGTGTCAATCCGCCTTCACGAAATCCTTGTCGATGACGGCGTCCGCGCCAAAACCCTTGTCGACAAAGCCCTGGCTCTGCAGCCATTTGATCTGGTTGTCGACATTCTTGACGTCGAGCTTGCCATCGGGATCGATGTAGGCGCAGTTGCCGACCACACGCTCGACCGGGAGATTGGTGTATTTCGCGATGATCTCGAGCAGCGGCTTGGTCTTGTCGTTGATGGCGGCCTTGCCGTCCTTTACCGAGGCCAGGATCACGTCGTGATATTCGCGGTCGGCGCGCGCCAGCACAGTGAGCAGCTTGGTCACCAGCGCCTTGTTGGCGAGCGTCTTGGGCGAAGCGAACACCGCGCCCAGTTGCCACGGCGTCTCGTCACCGACCCAGCCCAGAAGCTTTGCGCCACCGCTGTCCATCAGCGCGCGCGCCGTTGAAGCCGGCAACAGCGCGGCATCGACGGTCTCGCCTTTCAGGGCTGCTGCCGCATTCGAGAGCGATTGCAGCGGCACGATCTTCACGTCCGCGAGCTTGAAGCCGTATTTATCGGCGAGCAGCCCCAGAGAATAGTGGAAACTGGAGCCCACCTGCGTGACCGCGACGCGTTTTCCCGCGAGATCCTTCGGCGTCTTCAAGCCGGCCGCATAGGCTTTGTTGCTGGCGAAATAGCCGATCAGCGGATAGCCGGCCTTCTCGCGGCTCATGCCGCCGATCACCTTCAGCGCGCCCTTGCCGGCGAGATTATAGAGCCCGGCCGTGAAGGCGGTGATGCCGAAATCGACATCGCCGGAGGTGGTCGCAACCGCAATCGGCTGTGCGGCGTCGAAGAATTTCAGCTCGACGTCGAGACCGGCCTCGCGGAAATAGCCCTTCTCCTGGGCGATGAAGACCGGCGCCGACGACGACAGGCGGAGCACGCCGATTTTTGCTTTCAGCGGCTCGTCGGCCCACGCCGCGTGAGCCACCATCAATGCCAGAACACCAGCCAGCGCCGCGCGCGCCCAACCCCTCATCCGCTTCCTCCGTTTCGACTACAGGTCTTTCGACTACAGGCCTTGCGGGACGGGTTGATCCCGCCCGATGAATGCGCCCTGCTGTTTCAGGGCGCGCTGCAGCCCTTCTATCGCAATGTCGCGCGGAACCCTATTACCCGAAAGCGCAAGTGAAGCGGCCGTGCCCGCCGCCTCTCCCATCGCAAAACAGGCACCGGAAACGCGCGCCGCCGACTGGCCCTCATGGGTCATGGACGCGCAGCGCCCGGCGACCAGGAGGTTGTCGATCTTCTCAGGCACCAGCATGCGATAGGGCAGTTCATTGTAGCCGCGCGACGCAGGGATCGGCGGAAACTTGAAGATCACGTCGCCCGCGACATGCGCTTCGATCGGCCAGCCATTGACGCCGATGGAGTCCTCGAACGAGGCACAGCCGAGCACGTCGTCGCCCGAGAGCTGATAGCCGCCGACAACGCGCCGCGTCTCGCGGATGCCGAGCTGCGGCGGCAAATCGACGATGTAGGATTTTTCAAAGCCGGGCACCGTGCGCAGGAATTGGAAGGCTTCCACCGCCTGGCGGCGGCCGTCGATCTCGCCGCGGGTGAGATCGTCGGGCTCGAGCCCATTGATGGCGCTGCCGTCGCTGCGCTTGAGCTGCGTGAAATTCACCCGCCACTCGATTTGTGAACGCTGCGGCCGCACGATCGCCGCCTTGCGCGGAAACGTGTGGGTGCCCTTCGCCTCGGCCTGCTCCATCAATTGAGGAATGGTGCGCCAGGCTTCCCCAGCTTTGGCGGAATCGATGTTGTTGAGGCGGAACATCATCGAGGGGTAGAGCATGTGGCCATGGCTGTCGCCGACCTCGAACGGCGCACCGGCCCAGGCCGCGAGATCGCCGTCGCCCGAGCAATCGATGAAGATGTCGGCGCGGACCGCCTGACGACCCGCCTTGGTCTCGACGAACAGCGCATCGATGCGCGCTTCATCCTGCATCGCCACGCCTGCGCCGAGCGCGTGAAAGAGAACATCGACTTTGTGCGCGGCGAAGAGATCGTCGGCCGCGATCTTGTAGGCTGCGGTGTCATAGGCCTGCGCAAGGATCCTGCCGAGGATCAGATGCGGCTTGTTCAGGCCATCAAGCCGATCGATCCGCGCGAGCAGATCGGAAGCGATACCCTGCACAACGCGATGCATCCCGCCGTGGACATTGGCATGCAGCCCGCAGAAATTGGTGACGCCAGCGGCCGTCCCCATGCCGCCGAGGAAGCCATAGCGCTCGACGAGCAGCGTGCGCCGGCCAGCACGCGCCGCCGCAACCGCCGCGGCAATTCCCGCCGGCCCACCGCCGAGCACTGCGACTTCATATTCGCCGTAGATCGGGATTTGGCGTGTGGGTTCTTCGATCGTCTTGCTCGGCACGTTGCGGTTCCCGGTCGCTGCAGGCTACAGCCGGGTTAGGGAATTTTGGCTGCCACGCCAAGGGCAACCGCGCTGCGAAAAATCAAGCCTTCCCCCAATTCGCGGCGCGCTTTTCGGCGAATGACGCCAGCCCTTCAGAGGCTTCCTTGGTCTGCCGTTTGGCCGCGTGCATCTTCACGAGCCGCGCATAAGCGGTATCGTCGACGGCCATGCCGCCGAACGAACTTTCCATGGCGAGCGCCTTGGTTTCAGCAAGCGCCACCGGGCCGTTCGCGAGCAATTGATCGACCATTCTGGCGCCGGCTGTTTCCAGCTCGGCCAGCGGCACGACCTCATGAACCAGCCCAATGCGTCGCGCCTCTTCCGCGCCAAAGCGCTCACCGGTGAGCGCATAGCGGCGCACCTGGCGCACGCCGATGGAATCGCAGAGCTGCGGGATGATGATCGCGGCCGTCAGGCCCCAGCGCACCTCGGTGATTGAGAACAGCGCATTGTCGGCCGCGATCACCACATCGCAAGCGGAGACGATGCCGGTGCCGCCGCCGAAGCAGCCGCCCTGCACCAGCGCCACCGTCGGGATCGGCAGGCAGTTGAGCCGTTGCACCGCCTCGAAGGTGGCACGCGACACCGTCTCGTTTTCATCCGCCGATTTCGGCCGCACCGCATTGATCCATTTCAAATCCGCGCCGGCCTGGAAATGCCGGCCATTGCCTTTCAGCACCACGACGCGGAGCTGCGGCTTCTTGCCGAGCTCGTCCATGGCCGCCAGCACGCCATGGATCAGGCCGGCGTCATAGGCGTTGTTGACCTCGGGACGGTTCAACGTGACGGTTGCGACCCCGCGCGCGTCGAGGTCCCACAAGACGGGATTTGACATGAATGTTTCCTTCGCGGACGAATGCTATTCCGCGGCGTCCAGTGTGGTCTTGCCGAGCGAATTGTCGACGACGACAGGCGTCTCGAAGAAGCTGATCTCGGGTGGGCTGCCATAGCGCTCGGCGATCATCCTGCGCCATTCGGAATTATAGACGCGCTCGGCGGCCTCGCGGCTCTCCCAGAGATAGCAGCCACCACCGGTGCGGCTTTCGGCATCGAACAGGTAATATTTGCGCACCAGCCCATTGAGCCCCTGATATTTCGGCGCCGAGCCACGAAAGAGCTCCGCCGCCTTGGCGGCATCGATATCGGCCGGCAGCTTGAAGCGGACGATGGCGGTGATCATAGGTGGTCCTCCCTGTGCGCGTGACACGAGCGGTTGCGCCTTGCGCAAGTCTATCGGAAACTGGCGCGATCCTACTACCCCTGACAGGACATCCACACGATGCGGATATGCATTTTCGGCGCAGGCGCCGTCGGCAGCCACTTTGCGGTGCGTCTGGCGCTCGCCGGTCACGAGGTTTCCTGCGTGATGCGCGGGCCGCATCTGGAAGCGGTGAAATCGCGCGGCCTCACGCTGCGCGTCGGCGACGCAAGATTTAACGCGAAGGTGAGTGCGTCCGCCGATCCGGCCGCGCTGGGACCGCAGGACCTCGTCATCTCGACATTGAAGGCGACCAGCGTCGCGAGCCTTGCGAGTGGTCTCAGGCCGCTGCTGCGCGACGACACGCCCGTCGTCTTCGCCCAGAACGGCATTCCCTGGTGGTACGATATCGGCCTATCGGCCGATCATCCCGCCACGCCCGATCTTTCCTTCCTCGATCCCGGCGGCGCATTGCGTGCCGCGATCCCGAGGGAGCGCATCATGGGCGGCGTGATCTTCTCGTCGAACGAAGTGATCGAGCCCGGGGTGGTCGCAAACCTCTCGCCGGACCGCAACATGCTCGTGGTCGGCGAATGCGACGACCGCGCCAGCGACCGCATCGCGAAGCTGCGCGCGGTGCTCGAAGGCGCCTCGATCGCTTCCGCACCGCCCCCGCAGATCCGCGAGACGATCTGGGCAAAGCTCCTCACCAACATGTCGATGTCGGTACTCTGCCTTTTGACCGGACAGACGGCGCGCGCGGTGCGCGACGAGCCGGCGCTGCAGCAGGTGATCCCGCGCCTGCTCGATGAAGCCAATGCCATTGCTCAAAGCTGCATTCCCACCGTCAAGCGCGTGACGCGGTCGGGACCAGCGCCGGAGCACAAGCCCTCGATCCTGCAGGACTACGAACTCGGCCGCGCCATGGAGATCGACGTCCTGGTGCGCGCGCCGGCGGCGTTCGCTCGCGCCGCGGGGCTATCGACGCCGATGCTCGATCTGATCGCTGGGCTTGCGATGCAGAAGGCGCGGGACAAGGGACTCTACAAAGCAGGATAAGACGAAGGGCGGAAACCGAACATGCACATCAGGGACAAGGTCTGCGTCGTCACCGGCGGCGCCAGCGGCATTGGCGAAGCGACCGCGCGCGCCTTTGCGCAAGCGGGCGCCCGCGGCGTGGTGGTTGCCGATCTCAAGACCACGCGCGCGCATCTTGCCGAAGTCGCGGGTGACATCGATGGCCTCGCCGTCACCGCCGATGTCGGCCAGGAGGAAGATATCAAGGCGCTGATCGCCGCAGCCGAAGCCAAATATGGCGCGATCGACGTTTTCTTCTCCAACGCCGGCTTGTCGCGCAAGGGCCAGGAAACCGCCTCCGACGCCGACTGGGATGTGAGCTGGCGCGTGCATGTGATGAGCCACGTTTTCGCGGCGCGCGCCCTGGTGCCCAAGATGCTGGCGCGCGGCTCCGGCTATCTCGTCAACACCGCGTCCGCCGCCGGACTGCTCGCCTCGCTCAACTCGATGCCTTACGGCGTCACCAAGAATGCGGCAATCGCGCTCGCCGAGCATCTCGCGATCCAGTACGGCGATCGCGGCATCCGCGTTTCCGTGCTGTGCCCGCAATCGGTGCAGACTGGCATGACGACCCCGGGGCCGAGCGCGGCACGGGTCGACGGTGTGCTGCAGCCTCACGAAGTCGCGCGCATCGTGATCGAGGCGATGGAAGAGGAGCGCTTCCTGATCCTGTCGCATCCGACCGTACAGGGCTACTTGGAACGCAAGGCCTCGAACCGCGACCGCTGGCTTTCCGGCATGCGCCGCCTGCGCGACAGGATCTATGGTTCGCCGGGAACGGCTTGATCGACGTCTTCCACTCAGAGCGGTCGCAAGCCGAGGCGACCGAACAGCTTGCCGTCGGCCGCGTCGCCGGGATTGCCGGCAGTCAGCAGGGTGTCGCCGACGAAGATCGAATTCGCGCCGGCAAAGAAGCACAGCGCCTGCATCTCGTCGGTCATCGCCGAACGCCCTGCGGAAAGCCGAACAAACGACGTTGGCATCATGATCCGCGCAAGCGCGACGACGCGGACGAACTCGATCGGACCGATTGGATCGGAGGCAGCCAACGGCGTGCCCGGGATGGGAATCAGCATGTTGATCGGCACGCTCTCCGGCGGCTCCGGCAGATTGGCCAGCGTGACCAGCATAGCGATGCGATCTTCCTCGCTCTCGCCCATACCGAGGATGCCGCCACAGCACACTTTCATTCCGGACTGCCGGACATTCTCCAGCGTATCCAGCCGATCCGCGAAGGTCCGGGTCGAAGTCACCCTGGGATAATACCGCTCGGACGTATCGATGTTGTGGTTGTAATAGTCGAGACCGGCCGCGCCCAAACGATCGGCCTGCTCGCAATCAAGCATACCCAAGGTCATGCAAGTCTCGAGCCCCAGCGCCTTCACGGCGCCGACGATCTCCACGATGGCATCCATGTCGCGCGGTTTCGGATTGCGCCATGCCGCACCCATGCAGTAACGCGTAGCGCCGCCGGCCTTCGCCTTGCGCGCTTCGGCAACGATCGTTTCAACGTCCATCAGCTTCGAGGCGGCAAGTCCGGTCGCGTGATGCGACGACTGACTGCAATAGCCACAATCCTCGGGACAGCCCCCGGTCTTGATGTTGAGAAGGCGGCTCAATTGCACGCGATTGGGATCGAAGCGCTGCCGGTGCAGGGAGTGCGCGCGGAACAGGAGATCATTGAACGGCAGCCGATAGATGGCGCCCGCGCTCTCGCCGGTCCACCGCGCGGGCTCCTCCGCCACTGTCTGTTCCGTCACGTGAAGCATGCACTATTCTCCAGTAGTTCCGTTTTGCGGCGCGACCATTGCACGCGCCGCAGCAGGCGCCAAGTTGCATGCCGACTTTTTCGTCAATTGATTCGGATCAAATGCGCACGGCGTCGCCTGCGCGACAAGATCCGACGGCGAACGAATGTGACTCAAACGATCGCGTCGGCCAGATCCTTCATGGTCGGCACCAGGATGTCCGGCGGATACGGCGTTTCCTCAAACGGACGCGAGCGGCGGTCGATGAAGGCGGCGCGCATGCCTGCCGATTTCGCGCCGATACAATCGAAGGCGTGATTGGCGACGAACAGGATCTGATCCATTTTTAGCCCGAGCAGTTCGGCCGCCTTGGTGTAGGTCGCAACATGCGGCTTGAACGAACCGGCTTCCGCGACCGAGATGACGCGATCGAAGGTTATCTTGTGATACTGCTTCGCCGTCTCCAGCATATCGGGGTCGCCGTTGGAGAGCACGACGAGCTTGTACCTCGTGTGAAGCTTCGCTAGCGCCGCCGGTACTTCCGGAAACGGCTTCAGCTTCTCGATCTCGCCGACGAGCGTGCGTACCTCGTCCTTCGTATAGCGGATGCCGGCGCGATCCATGACATGGGCGACCGCGCGATGGCCGATCTCGCGATAGGGCGTGTGCTCGCGATGCAGGAGCGCATCAATCATTGAATTTTCGAAATGGGTGCGGCGCCACCAGGTGACGAAGGAATTGGGATTGCCGTTCCAGCCCTTCGCCTTCAGAAAGGGGGTGGCGATCGCCACCAGCCCGCCCTGCATGTCGACCACCGTGCCGTACTGGTCGAACATGCAGACCTTCACATTGTTCTTGATGACATCGACGCTCACCGCGTTCTCCTCTTCTTATTTGGAGTTGATCGTATCGCACCACGCGACGAACGTATCCAGCATTTCCGTCATCACGTCGCTGTCCTTGCGCCCGGAGCGCGCCGGCACGTGAAAGGAATGATCGGCGCCTTCGATCAGGTGCAGCGTGGCGCGCGCGCCGAGCTTCTTGATAACGGGCTTGAGCAGATCGAGCCCGGCGAGCTTGTCGCCCGTGCCCTGCAAGAACAGCATCGGGACTTTCACGCCGGCGAGATGATCGGCACGCTCGCTGGAGGGTTTTCCGGCAGGGTGCAGCGGAAAGCCGAAGAAAGCGAGCCCCTGCACGCCATCGAGCGGCGCCTTGGCTTGCGCTTGCGACGTCATGCGCGCGCCAAAGGATTTGCCGCCGGCGACAAGCGGCAAGCCGGGATAATATTGCGCGGCGGCCGCGACCGCTGCACGGACGGCGGCATGCGCGATACCGGGCGGGTCGGGCCGCTTGCTGCCCTTCTCCATGTAAGGAAACTGGTAGCGCAGCGTCGCAATGCCGCGCTCGGCGAGGCCTGAAGCGACCGCCGCCATGAACGCATGCGTCATGCCGGCGCCCGCGCCATGGGCGAACACGAAGCCCGCGCGCGCGTGCTGCGGCCGCGTCAGCAGCGCGGAGACTGCACCCGCGCTACCAACCTCAATCTTGAGTGGTTCAGCCTCTTTCATCGCATCATGCCGATTTGGTGGGCCAGAGATATTCGAGCACCTGGCGCAGCGTCGCCATGATCTCGCGCCGGCCCTCGCCGAAGGCCCCGAACTTTCCTTCCAGCGCCAGCTTGGCAAAACCGTGCACCGTGGACCAGGCCACCGTGGCGGCGACCTTCGCCTGTTTCGCCGTCATGCCGGGCGGATGCGACGCCAATTCTTCCACGACAATCTCGAACTCGCGATGCGCCGCCTTGATCGACTGACGCAAACGCTCGTCGTCGGCGACCAGCCGCTTGTTCGAGAACATCATCTGGAACCGGCCGGGATAGGTCAGCGCGAAGTCGACATAGGCGAGGCCCTGGGCCTGCAGCTTCTGGTGATCGGTGCCCTTCTTCGCCGCCGCCTGCTTCAGCGCGGCTCCGAGCGCGTCATAGCCGCGGATCGCGACTTCCGTCAGAAGCCCCGGCGCGTTGCCGAAATGATGCGCTGGTGCGGCCGGCGACACGCCGGCGCGGCGCGCGGCCTCCCGCAGCGTGAAACCCTCCGCACCCTGCTCGGCCAGAATCTCCTCGGTCGCGGCGATCAACGCCTCCTGCAGGTCGCCGTGATGATATCCGCTCTCCGCCTCCGAGGGAGCACGGTTCCGTTTGTCGCGCGCAAGCATCGTCGCCTTTTTCGCCATTCTTAACTTGACACTGTTTAGATCGCGCCTATTGTAGACTTAACATTGTTAAGATTATCCTCTTCGCCCTCGCGTTTCGGGAGATGATACGTGCCGGATACTCAGGATAACACCGCGCCAAGCGGCGTAAAGCGCCGTCATCTGGTCGGCGGCGCGGCGCTCGGGATCGTTGCCGGCGCGGTGGGCGGCCTTGCCGGCGGCGTCGCGCTGGGGCAGGCGGCGACGCTGCCGCAGCAGAAACCCAGCGGCAAGCGCCGCTTCGAGAACAAGGTCGTGCTGGTAACCGGCGGCACCAGCGGCATCGGCCGCGCCGCCTCGCTGATGTTTGCGGCCGAGGGCGGCAAGGTCGCGTTCTGCGGCCGCAACATCGAGCGGGGCAAGCAGGTCGAGGATCAGATCCGCGAAAACGGCGGCAGCGCGATCTTCATCCGCGCCGACGTGCGCAACGAGAGCGAGGTGAAGGCGCTGATCGACCACAGCATCGAGACCTACGGGCAGCTCGATGTCGCTTTCAACAATGCCGGCATCTCCATCGAAAAGCCGCTGCATGACTATGCGGCGAACGAGTGGGACGACGTCATCAACACGGATTTGCGCGGCGTGTTCCTGTCGATGAAGTACGAGATTCCGCACATGCTCGAGCGCGGCGGCTCGATCCTGGTGACGTCGTCCTCGAATGCGATTGCCACGACGGCAAAGCGCTCGGCCTATTCGGCGGCGAAGCGTGGCCTCGTGGGGCTCGTCCAGGCCGCGGCGCTGGACTATGCGCAGCACGGCATCCGCGTCAACGCGCTGATCCCGGGCACCACGGAGACGCCGTTCATCCGTCGCCTCGCCGGCATGGAGAATGCGCCCGACGCGGTCTGGCACGTGGCGGTCTCGCAATGGGCCAAGACCCATGTGCCGGGCCTGCAGCGCGTCGCAACAGCGGAGGAAATTGCGGCGTTCGCGGTGACGCTTGCCTCCGACGACCATCCCTACACCACCGGCGGACAGTTCGTGATCGATGGTGGCAAGACCGCGCATGCGGGCTAGGCGCGTGGGCGCGCGGAAGAAGCGTCGCCAACGTCCAGCGGCGCGAGGCAATCCTCAGGGCACGCCTTCGATCGCGGGCCTGCGAAAACCCATCGCCAGCCACGCCAGCAGCAATTTCAGCATGAACTTGCCGGAGAGACCGCGATAGTTGGCCATGTCTTCCGGCAGATCGACGCCGTTGGGCCGCTCCGCGGTCATCATCCGCATGGTCGGCTGCGGTAAGCCGCCGGGAACGCGGTTGCGATAGACTGTGAGCCAATGCCCCCTCGTGAAATCGAGGAACATGGCCGTGTTGCAACATCGCGCATTCATGCGCCGGGTTGGCGATTCGGGTTTGAGCCGGTGCTCTTCCAGATGCTCGCTGCCGCTCACGCAACGCGCGCGGTCCTTCCGATAAAGGACGTAGTCGGTGCCACCATCTCTACCGAGAACTTCGTCGGCGCCCGGCAGCGCCTGAAGCCGCCGACCGACCTCCTGGCAGCTTGTGCAATAGCAGAGGCCGCGCAGGATCGGCGCGCCTGATATCTCCAGCCTGACCTTGCCGCAGCGGCAAGCTGCCGAGATGGTTCTGTCTCCACGGGACATGCTTGACTCGTTCCGCACCGCAGGCGCCCGACACGGCACAGAGTACGCGTCGGGCTACCCGGCTCTGCTCGCCCTTTAAAATTGAAGTGGCGATCCCGGCATGACTCGAACATGCGACCTACGGTTTAGGAAACCGCCGCTCTATCCAGCTGAGCTACGGGACCGACGGCCCGCTCATAGCAGAGCGGAGGCCCGATCGCCAGTGGCTCGCGGCCTCTCGCCCCGACCGCGCAACAGAGCGTTGCGGCCAAGTCGGCCTTTGCCGCCCCCGCTATTTCTGCTCGGCGACGTGCTTCAGCACGAGCGTGGAGAGCTGCGTGACCAGCGCGCGCAGCCGCGCATTTTCTTCCAATAGCCTGATGACGTCGTGATCGATATCGGTATCGAAACCGTCATCGTCCCCAAAACGCGATGGGTGAAGGGCATTACCCTTTGCCAGCGGATACGCGCCCATGACCGATACTCCTGAGATCGAACTCCGCCGAGCCCCGATTCGATAGGGTTCCAGCATGCCCTGAGTCGGCGTCGAAATTTGGACCGTCTGGTGGGGAAATTGAAGCGAAGGCGTGCTATCCTGTGGCCCGCTGACGCCCCGACTTTTCTGAAGGCAGGACGATGGCGAATTCAGGCGATTTGACCGGTGGGACTCAATCTCCACCTCGCGCCCGCAAGAGACAGAGTTCCGTGCTTCTGGTGGTCGCCGCCGGCTTGCTGCTGTTTGCCGTCACGGTGGGCGTCGCCTTCGTCCTGCTGCGTCCGGTCACCTTGAAAATCGCCGTCGGGCCTGCGGGCAGCGACGACGCGCAGATCATCCAGGGCCTGGCGCAGAATTTCGCGCGCGAGGGCAACGGGGTCCGGCTTTCCGTGACGACGACCGCAGGTCCCGTCGACAGCATCAAGGAACTCGCTAACGGCAATGCCGGACTCGCGGTGGCGCGCGCCGACGAGGAGATGCCTGAGGGAACCGAAGCGGTCGCGATCCTGCGCAAGAATGTCGTCGTGCTCTGGACGGCCGGAGCGCCGAAGGGCACCCCGCGCAGGGGCGCCAAGTCGAAGGTCAAGTCGATCAGCGACCTGCCTGGTCATCGCGTCGGCGTGGTCGACCGGACGGATGTGAACGCCAGGATGTTCCGCGTCATCCTGAAGGAGTCGGGCGTCGATCCCGACAAGGTCGAGGTCGTGCAATTTGGCCCCTCGCAGATCAACGACATGCTGAAGGACGCCTCCCTCAGCGGCTTCGCGGTCGTGGGTCCGATCGAGAGCAAGCTGGTCTCGGAGGCGATCGTCGGCACCGCGCGGCTGCGCGGCGAGCCGACCTTCCTGCCGGTCGACGTGTCGGAGGCGATTGCGGCGCGGCATCCGCTCTATGAGTCCGAGGAGATCCCGGGCGGCTCGATCACCACCTCGCCGGCCCGCCCGGACGACAAGGTGGAAACGATCGGCGTCGATCATCTGATCGTGGCGCCGAAATCCTTGTCGGAGACGACGGTCGGCGCGCTGGCGCGGCAGATCTTTACGGCAAAGCCTGAACTTGCACGCGAGGTTAAAGCCGCATCCAAGATCGAGAAGCCCGATACCGACAAGGACGCGGCGCTGCCCGCCCATCCAGGAGCCGCCGCCTATATCGACGGCACCGAACGCACCTTTATGGACAAATACAGCGACTACATCTGGGGCGTGGTGCTGTTGTTCTCGATCCTGGGTTCGGCGACGGCCGCGCTGCGCCACTTCATCCGCCGCGACGAGCGCAAGCTCAACATCCTGCACCGCGAGAAGCTCGTGGATGCGATCGCGCGGGCGCGGCGGATCGATACCATCGAGGAGCTCGACGCGCTGCAACGCGAGGCCGACGAGATCTTGCGTGAGACACTTGATTGCTACGACGATGGCGCGATCGACGAATCCGATCTTGCGGCTTATCACCTCGTGCTGGAGCAGTTTCATCACGCGGTCGTGGATCGCCGCGCCGCGCTTGGCGGGGCGCCCGTCAACCTGCCGCGAATGCGCGCGGGATAGTTTCAGCCGGTACTATTGCTGCGCGGGACAGCCCGGAAGATGGAACAAGGCGGCAAGCCCGCAGGGCGAGGTCAGCATCTTGTCCCCGTCATGACCGACGCCTTCGACGTCCCACACCCTGTGATGGGCGTGCCGTCGAGCGGCAGCGTGCCCTTGTCGCCGACTGCAAGGCGACCATCGGCCACGACCTTGACCGGCTGCTTGTGCGGGTCATGCCTTCGCTCCATTTCCGACACCAGCATCACCGCTCTTGATGCCGAGATAGATCTCCTGAACCTGCGCGTTCTGTTCGAGCTCCGAAGGCTTGCCTTCAAGCACTGTCCGGCCGGTCTGCAAGACATAAGCATAGTCGGCGATGTCGAAGGCGAGCTCCAACGACTGCTCGGCGAGCAGGAGCGTCAGGCCTTCGTCGTGCAGGCGGTGCAGCGTCTCATAGAGCGTTTCCACCACCGCCGGCGCCAGGCCGAGGCTCGGCTCGTCCAGCATCAGGAGTTTCGGCTCACTCATCAGCGCGCGGCCGACCGCGAGCATCTGCCGCTCGCCGCCCGAGAGCGTGCCGGCGAGCTGGTTGCGCCGCTCCTTCAGCCGCGGAAACAGCGCATAGACGCGCTCGAACAAAGCCGCCGCGCGCGAGCGATCCCTGAGCGACGTGGTGCCGAGGCGAAGATTCTGCTCGACCGTCTGCGACACGAAGAGCTGCCAGCCTTCGGGCGACAGCGCGAGCCCCTTGCTCACGATGGCATAAGCAGGCTGCCGGATGATCGCCTGCCCCTGCCATTCGATGGCGCCACCCGACGGCGACACCAGGCCCGCGATCGCATTCAGCGTCGTGGTCTTGCCGGCGCCGTTGGAGCCGACCAGCGCCACGACCGAGCCGAGCGGCACGTCGAGCGAGACGTCGGCGACCCCGATCAAATCGCCATAGCGCACCTCGAGATGGCGGATGCTCAAGCGCTCCATCAGGCCCGTCCCCTGCGCTTGCCGTGATTGCGGCCGAGATAGGCCTCGATCACGCCCTCGTCCTTGACGACATCCTCCGGCTTGCCCTGCGCGATCACGTGGCCCTGGTTGAACACGATCACGCGCGCGGCGAGCGTCATGATCACCTCCATGATGTGCTCGACAATGACAAGCGTGATGCCCATGCCGTGGATGGTGCGCAGCAATTCGACAGCACGCCGGATCTCGACGGGTGTCAACCCCGCCAGCGCCTCGTCGAGCAGCATCAGCCGCGGCTGAAGCGCGAGCACGCGCGCGATCTCCAGCCGCTTGCGGCCCGGCGTGCCGAGAATACGCGCGCGCTGATGCCGGACATTCGACAGGCCCGTGATCTCCAGCACCTCGAGCGCCCGCCTGCGCGCATCGGAGCGATGCGCGTGACGCAGGTAAGCGCCGACCTCGACATTTTCCAGCACGCTCATGTCCTCGAACGTCGCCGGCACCTGGAAGGTGCGACCGATTCCCGCGCGGGCGTGAACATCGGGCGAGGCACGGGTGAGGTCGACACCGTCGAAGCTGACCGTGCCCGCGGTCGGCACGACGTCGCCGGCGAGGCAATTGAAGAAGGTCGACTTGCCCGCGCCGTTCGGACCGATCAAACCGATGATCTCGCCCTCGTTGACGGTGAGATCGGCATTGCGCACGGCAAAGAAGCTGCCGAACGCCCGCGACACACCCTTGGCTTCAAGCAGCATGGCGCGCCCTCCAGCGGATCGAGAGGTGATGCCAGAACTCGTAAAGCCCGCCCGGCTCGAAGCGCGCCAGCAGAACGATGATGCCGCCATAGAGGATATAGGTGAGGCCGGAGCCGCCGCCGCCGAACCAGGTGTTGGTTGCGGCCTGCAACGGCACCAGGATCAGCGCGCCGACCAGGGGCCCAAACAGCGTGCCGGCGCCGCCGAGCGCAGCCGTGATCAGCATCTGCACGGAGACGAGCAGGCCAAAACCGCTCTCGGGATCGATGAAGCCGGTCTTGATCGAATAGAGCGAGCCCGCGACCGAGGTGAAGGCTGCGCTCAGCATCAACGCTTTCAGCTTGGTCTGCCGCACCGGCACGCCGAGGCTCGCAGCGGCGCGCTCATTGGCGCGAATCGAGCGCAGGTAGGAGCCGAAGCGGCTGCGCTGCACCTCGAAGGTAATGTAAAGCACCACCGCGAGCACGCCGAGGAAGATGTAGTAGTAAGGCAACTCGCCGCGGAACGTGAGGTCCCACCAGCCGCGGCCCACCGCAGGCCCCTGCAATCCGATGGCCGCGCCGAGATAATCCACGGTGCCGACATAGATGCGGATCAGTTCGGCGACCGCGATCGTGGCCATGCTGAAATAATGGCCGCGCAGGCGAAAGGTCGGATAGCCGATTGCAGCGGCCAGGATCACGCTCAGCCCCATCGCGATAGGGACGCCGATCACCGGCGGCCACAGGCCATGCTGATAGACGAGCAGCGGCACATAGGCACCGATGCCGAAGAACATGCCATGACCGACCGAGACCTGGCCGGCATAGCCGCCGACGATGTTCCAGGCCGAGGCGGAGATCGCCGCCAGCAGCACGGCGACGCCGATGTCTTGATAGAAGGGATCGTTGAGAACGAAGGGAAAGAGGATCAGCAAAGCCAAAAGGGCGGGGATGGTGATCTTCACGCGTTCCCCCTAAGGCGGTTGCTTTCTGCTCCAATCAAGCCGCACGACGGTATCACCTCTCCCCGATGGGGAGAGGTCGGCGCCAACGGGTCCGCGCGAAGCGCGGCCCGATGACAGGCTCCGCGCCGGGTGAGGGGCCGCAGGTCCCACGAGAGAGCCGAACCCCTCACCCGGATTGCATCTAGCGATGCAACCCGACCTCTCCCACAAGGGGAGAGGTGAACCGCTCGCGTCTCGCCAATTTTACGTGGGAACGTCATGCCTAGATCTTGCCCATGAGACCCTGCGGGCGAAGCCACAGTAGCGCGGCGAACAGCGCGTAGACCACGATATCCTTGTAGATCGGACCGAGCCAATAGGCCGACAGCGCCTGCAAGAGCCCGATGATCAAGCCGGCATAGAGCGCGCCGGGCACGCTGCCGAAGCCGCCGAGCGTCACCACCACGAACGCGGTCAGCCCAAATGTTTCGCCAACCGACGGCGACCACGGATAGGACATCGCCATCAAGGAGCCGGCGATGCCGGCGCTCGCCGCAGCGAGACCCCAGGCCAGCGCCTGCATGCGATCCGGGCGGATGCCCATCAGCATCGCGGCATTGCGGTCCTCGGCGACCGCCAGCAGCCGGCTGCCGACAAAGGTACGCGTCAAGAGCAGATGCAGCGCAACGGTGAGCACGATCGCGACCAGGCCCGCCAGGAGCTGGGCGCCCGGCACCAGGATCCCGCCGATATTGTAGATGCCGAAGGTATCTTGCGGCAGCGACACGATGTTGGCGGAGAACACGTAGAACGCGGTGTAACGGAGCAGCAGCGCAAGCCCGAAGGTCGAGAGGATCTGCGCCATCATCGGCCCGCGGATCACATGGCGGATCAGCGCGAAGTAAATGAAGATCCCGATCGTGGCGAGCGCGCCGGCGGCGAGAAAGCTGAACACCGTGGGCCCGCCGCCGAGCGAGGTGACCACGACAAGCGCGACATACATTCCGAGCATTACGAACTCGCCATGCGCGAAATTGATGAAGTTCATCATCCCCCAGATCAGGGTCAGCCCTGCCGAGAACAGGGCGTAGATGGCCCCGAGCAGGAGACCACCGACGATGACCTGCATCAGCAGCATGGCGCGCTCTCAGGTTCGGGCTTGGGTTCGTGCAGGAAATAATCCGGCACTACTTCCAGCCCTTCATCGGCCATTCGAGCTTTGTCTCGGCCGCGCTGTCCGGCCAGACCAGCTTGTAGGCCTGGTCCTTGAGCTGGATCAGATAGGTCGCGGCCAGGATGTTCTGCCCCGTCTGGTCGAACTTGATGCCGTTATAACCCATCATGAGCTGGGCGGGCTTGAGGTCGGTCTTGGAGAGCGCCTCGCGGATCTTCTCCGGATCGGTCGAGCCTGCGCGGTTGATGGCTTCGCCGAGCGCCAGCATGGCCTGCATGTTGCGCGCGCTGGTGTCGTCTAGGTCGCGGCCGGTCTTGGCCTTGTACATCTCGTTGATCTTGTAGGTGGTCGATCCCGGCTTGCCGATGTCCCAGGCGCTGCGGTTCATCGCGCCTTGCGCGATATCGTGCACCGCCGGGATAAAGGACGGATCGGAGAAGCCGGAATCGTCGCCGATCACCATCGGCGGCAGATAGTCGAGGTTATGCATCGTCTTCATGTAGAGGATCGAGTCGGAGGTGTAGCTGATGAAGATGATCGCGTCGGGCTTCTTCTCCTTGAGCTGCAACACCTGCGGCCCGACGTCGGTGGCATTCGCGCTGTAGGGAATGCGGAGCGCGACGTTGATGTTGGACTTCTTGGCCTCCGCCTCGACCGCATCTGCCACCGAGGTGCCGTAGTCGGTGTTCTCGTTGACGATCGCGATCGAATTGATGGTCTTGCCCTGCTTCTTCATGTCGGCGAAGAAGCGCATATAGGTCGCGGCATAGTCGCTCGCGATCGGGGTAACGCGATAGACCCATTTGAAGCCGCGGCCGGTGATGTTCAGCGCCGCGGAATCGCCGACCATGAATGGGATGCCGTAGCGCTCGCCGACCGCGGTCGCCGTCAGCGAACAGGACGACTGATAGGCGCCGAACAACACGTTGACCTTGTCCTGGCTGACGAGCTTCAGCGCCTGCTGCTGCGCGACGGAAGGGTTACCCTGGTGGTCGACAAAGACGAGTTCGATCTTGGCGCCGCCAAGGCCAGGCAGGCCTTCTTCCGCGGCAAGCGGAATGTTGGCGAGCTCGGGATGCTTGCCGTTGATGATCTCGGCCGCGACCTCGACCGCGGCCTTGGAGGCCTGGCCCGCCGCCGCGGCGTTGCCGGTCAGCGGAAACAGCACGCCGATCTTGACCGTGCCGGCGGCAAACGCCTGCGGCGCGGCCATCGATGTCAACGCAACCGCGGCGAGCGCCGCGAGCGTGACTGCAATTTTCCTCATCCTGCTCTCCCTGAAATCGCTGTTGTTTTCCGATCGTCCGAGCCTGCTTTCCGCCTTTCCCGGACGCTTACCCGTCAGCCTAGCCTGCCCCAGGTTTTCGGGCATCCTAGCCAAAATGCGTAAACCCCGCGGCCAGCCGTCCTTATTTGATCGGCGAGAAGCGCACCGGCATCACGATCTTGCTCTCCTGATGCATCAGAGCGCCAAGCTCCTCGTTGCGGCGCATGAATTCATGCCAGGCGGGGTCCTTCATCATGTCGGCCCGGCGGCGCTGCCGCTCGTTCAGATCGTCAAAGCCCCAGAGATGGATGACCTGGTTCAGCGTGCCCATTTCGGTCTGAAAGAAGCCGATCAGGTTGCCGAGATATTTAAGCTGCACCGGCAGCCCGTACTCCTCGTAGAGCGCGAGCCATTTCGACATTTTCAGCGGATGAAACGTATAGGTCCGGTGATCGATATACATGCCCGCTCCCACCCGGTTTCGTTCTTGTTGGCGCGCGGCCTGAGCGCCCGCGGCGCAGATTAATTCAGCCCGTTGCCACCGAGTCAACGTGACATCGGAGCGCCGCGAGCGATCACACTCTCGTTCAGGCCCTGACAATTCCGCTACCCGGCAGCGAAGCGATAGTCTATGACCGCGAACGAAAACAACCGGAACAGTTCGATGATGCCCAGAGCCGCCCGCCTCCGCCTGACAAAATTCGCCGCGGCGACGGCTTTTCTGCTACTCGCGCTTCCCGTGAGAGCCGAGGTGCAGACCGATCTCTGGGACGGCAAGCGCGCGCTCGACATCATCGTGCAGCTCCTGAAATTCACGCCGCGCTCGATGGAGACGCCGGGCCACCAGCAGACCATCGATTACATCACCTCGGAATTGTCGAAGACCAAATTCAACACCATCAAGACCCAGCGCTGGGCCGAGCGGGCCGCAGGCAGGACCATGGCGATGACCAACATCGTCGCCCGCCTCAACCCCGACAATCCGCGCCGGGTGATCGTCGCCACCCACTACGACAGCATCATCAAGGCCTATCGCGATCCCAAGAACCCGAATGCGCCGATGCCCGGCGCCAACAATTCGGCGTCCGGCGTCGCCGTGCTGCTCGAGACGGCGCGTGTGATCTCGCTGTTGCCGGACCCGCCAGTCGGCATCGACTTGATCTTCTTCGACGGCGAGGAAGGCGCGATCTCGATGGGCGCCGGCGATCCGAATTTCAGGCCGGTCGGCTCGGCCCATTTCGCCGAGCATCTCTCGGACTTTTATCCGAACGCCAAGCCTGAGAAGGCGCTCGACTTCGACATGGTCTGCGACAGGGATTTGCACCTCAAGCGCGAGCCCTCCTCGATCGCCTCGGCCGGCGCGGAGGTGAAGAAGTTCTGGGACATCGGCATGAAGACCGCGCCGCAAGCCTTCGAGATGACGCGCACGCCCTACACGATCGAGGACGATCACACCAATCTGCAGCAAGCCGCGATCCCAAGTTTCCTCGTGATCGATTTCGAGTACGAGCCCTACTACAATACGCTGCAGGACACGCCCGACAAATGCTCGACGAAGAGTCTCGAGGCGGTCGGGCGGACACTGCTGCAGTATCTTTATTTGCCGTAAGCTAACGTACCTTCTCCCCTTGTGGGAGAAGGTGGCGCGCGAAGCGCGCCGGATGAGGGGTTGCCTCAGCGCATTCGAAATTAGAGATGTGCACCCGCGGAGAGATACCCCTCACCTGGAACGCATCTTCGATGCGTTCCGACCTCTCCCACAAAGAGAGAGGTGAACCGTCATCGCGGTACCAATTCTGCTACCCCGCCTTCTCCGCACGCTGCGCCAGCAGCCTGTCGAACGCTAGCTTGATGGCGTGGACATACTGGTCCTTGTAGGGGAACGCCTCGTTGTGCTCATGCACCAGCATCGAGGCGTTGACCTCGAACACGACGAGATGGCCTTCACCGTCGAGGGCGCAATCGATGCCGAAGAAATCGAGCCCGATGCGGCTCCGGATCGCGCGCAGCGTTTCGATGTGCGCCGGCGTGAACACCGCTGAGGGATTGGCGAGGAACGCCGCTTCCTCCTGTTGCATCCATTCATGATCGGCCATGTCGGTCGAATCATGATGCAGCTTCCAGTCACGGCCGATCGCCAGATGATAGGGCAGGATGTCCTGGCCGGCGAAGATGAAACGGTATTTGCGGAAGTAGCCGTCGCGCGATGCATAGTCGACGTATTCGATCAGGTAGTGATCGCCCTCGCGCGGCCTGAGATATTGCGCGAGTGCCTCGGCATTCTCGACCTTCTCGAAATCGTCGCCGCCATGCGTGCCCGCGGGCCGCACCAGCAGCGGGAACGAAAACCTTGCCTGCGCCTCGCGCACCGCGTCCGAAACATCGCGGCCCGAAGGCAAGCGCAGGATATCGGGAACGCGGCAGCCGGCAATTCCCGGCAACAGGGTGGCGACTTCGTCGCGCGTCGTGCGCCCGACCTTGCCGGGATCGTTGATCACCGGCTTGCCGAGCCACGTGACCAGTCCGGCTGCCATCGGCAGCACGGTTTGGGCCTGGTCGGCATCCGAGATCAGGTTGACGACAAGATCGAATTCGCCGAGCGCTTTGAGATCGGCCTCCGAGCCGTCGAACAGCGCCAGCGTGTCGGTGTCGTAGCCGGCGTCCTTGAACAGATATTCGGCCGGTGTGTTGCCGGCAAACGGCGCATACAGCGCGAGCACGCGAAAATCAGCCGGCGATTTGATCGCGCGCCTTCTGATCAGCGGCTGAATCTGCGCCGCGGCCGCATAGGCCGCCCGCGCCGCGTCGAGATCATCAAGCCTCTGGCGGATGGCGCCGATCCAGTAGAGGCTCTCGGCATCGCGCGGGTTCAGCGCGACCGCCTTGTCGAAATGATCGAGCGCGGCTTCGATCTCGTTGAGCTCATGGCAGGCCTTGCCGAGTTGGTGCTGCACGGTGCTGTCCATCGGCCGCTCCTCGGCGAGCTCCGACAACAGCGACTTGGCGACGACCATCTGGTCGGTCGCCATCAGGGCCTGCGCCAGATTGGTGCGCGTCGGCCAATGCTTGGCGTTGGTCTTCAGTGCCTGCAGATAGAACGCAATCGCGCCCTCGGCATTGCCGCTCTGCATCTGCACATTGCCGAGATTGCACCAGCAGGCGGTCAGGTGCGGCGCGATGCGCAGCGCCGCGGTGTAGTTCAGGCCCGCAAGATCGAGCTGCCCGCGGACCATGTGGGCGTTGCCGAGCTTGGCATGCAGCTCGGCCTTGGTCGCCATGGCCAGATGATTGGAGGTGTCGTTGCCCGCGGCATCGAGCCCACGGCGATAGGCGGCGATCGCCTCATCGAGCCGTCCGGCGCTGTGAAGTTCCTGACCCGCCACAAGGTGTTGCACCATTGGCAGGCGAATCATGTCTTCGGCGGAAGGCGTTGTGGCGGTGGGGCTGAAGGTCACGGCAATCACTCATCGCAGGGATCGGTTAACCATGACGAGCAGTGGTAAACAAAACCCTTCCAAATCAGGCAGGGCGCCATCTGGTGTGCACTAAACTTCCGTCATTTCCCAGAATAGCCACGCGGCGGACGAATCAGCCGGCCTTGGTGTAAGCCGGGCTGGTCGACTGATGGGAACCCCTCATGAACGCACGCAAGAGCACGGCCGCCCTGCCTGAGCTGGCAACGGGCGCCTGGGCGCCGCGTCTTGCACAGGAACAAAGGCTGAAGGAGCTGGACGCGCGGCTGGCGCAGCCTGCAGGCGATACAATCAACACCGAGATCGAGCGCGCAGTGCTGCTCGCCGCGCTCAACCGGCATCAGGAGGCGCAGCAGGCGTTTGTCGGCATTTTGCGCCGCGCGCCAACCCATTTCGGCGCGCTCAACGAGTTCGGAAACCTGCTCACCAGGATGGGCGCGATCGAAGCTGCGTGCCGCGTTTATGCCGAGGCGATCCTGCATCATCCCGACAATCCGCTGGCGCGGGTGAACCTTGCGAACCTGCTGCTGCGCGCCACGCGCTATGCGGAAGCACGCGAACACTACGAGCTCGCGCTCAAGGCCGACCCTGACCATGCCGAGGCGCATCAGGGGCTGGGAGCGGCGCTCGCCGATCTCGGCGACCGCGCCGGAGCGCGCGAGCACTTCAAGCGAGGATTTCGCGGCCACGCGGTCTCGACGCTCCCCTATCGTGGCGACACGCCGCCAATAAGATTGCTGCAGCTCGTCTCCTCCGGCGGCGGCAATATCCCCAGCGGGCTCTTTCTCGACGATACGCGCTTCCTCACCACCGTCGTCGTTGCCGATTATTTCGATTCCGCGACGCCGCTGCCGTCGTATCAGCTCATCTTCAACGCGATCGGCGATGCCGATCTTTGCGAGCCGGCGCTTGAAGCCGCATCGCGCATCGTCGCCGGCGCCACCGTGCCCGTGATCAACGATCCCCGCGCAGTCATAAAGACCGGGCGCATCGGCAATTCCGAGCGCCTGCGTGGCATCGCGGGCGTACAAACCGCGCGCACGGTTGCGATCGCGCGCCACGTGCTGGCCGGCGCGGAAGGCGCTCGCGCGCTGGCGGAGCAGGGCTTCTCATATCCCCTGCTGTTGCGTTCGCCCGGCTATCACACCGGGCGCAATTTCATCCAAGTTGAAACAGCCGCCGATCTGCCTGCGGCAGCGCAGAGCCTGCCCGGCGAGGAATTGCTCGCGATCGAATATCTCGATGCCCGCGGACGCGACGGCAAGGCGCGAAAGTTTCGCGTGATGATGATCAGCGGAAGGCTCTATCCCTTGCATCTTGCGATCTCGCAAAGCTGGAAGGTGCACTACTTCACCTCCGACATGGCCGATCAGCCCGACCATCGCGTGGAAGAGATGAAATTCCTTGAGGATATGCCGGGGACGCTTGGCGCAAGGGCGATGCGCGCACTCAAAACGATCCAGGCGACGCTCGGCCTCGACTACGCCGGTATCGATTTTGGTCTTGCGCCGGACGGCGGCCTGCTGCTGTTCGAGGCCAACGCCACCATGGTGATCGCCAAGCCCGGCCACGATGCGCATTGGGCCTACCGGCATCGCGCCATCGACCGCGTGCTGGAGGCGGTGGTTGCGATGCTGATGGACAAAGCGGCGTGAGGAGCCGCGCGAAGCTGACATCACCTGTACACGACAGGAAGCCTACCCTATCCGCTTGGCCGCCGACACCGCGACGCAGATGCGCGACAAGTCCGAAATGCGGCGCGGGTCAAGCAAAAAGCGTCTCATCCACATCCCAAAATTGCCACTGTAGGAACCAGCACGCCGCAAAATGGTAACAATTCGTGGCAATCGTGGCGCCGCGCTTCGTCGGGCAACGGAGCGCCTCGCTGGGGAACTTTGTCTGTGATTGCATCGCGTACCGCGGCGATTGTTGTCGCCGGCTTCGCAACTGTTATGGTGCTGCACCTTTCGCGCGTATCCGCGCAATGGTGGCATCGTGCGCCGGCCGATTTCGAGGAATGCGCCGAGGCGGCCAACAAATCCGCGACACAGGAAGAGAAGACGGCGGCGCTCGCCCAGTGCAGCTCGAAATTCGCCGGCCGCCGCAAGCCCGGCGGTGGCTACACCTATTACGACTTCATGCAGGACCGCAGCTTCGACATCGCCGGTCCTAATCCGACGCCGGAAGAGCAGAAATACATCGACGAGCAGTACTCGCTCTATCTGGAGAAGCAGCGGCGCAACAACATCGCCGCCGCCTTGGCCAAGCAGCAGGAATTGCAGATCGAGCAGGCGTCGCTCAAGAGTGAGATCACCGGCAAGATCCCGGTGCCACAGGAGCGGCCCAAAGTGCTGCAACAGCCGCAAACCGCCGGCGAAGCGAGGCCGCGCCTGCGCGGAAATACCTGCCCGCGCCACACTTTCTCCTGCGAATGGCCGCGGCTGTCGGCAACCGTCAACGACTTGAAGCGGCTGTTCTCGTCTTCGCCCGGCAGGGCGAAGAAGGGTTGACGCGAAAGTCAGGCGGGACTTCTCAATGCTTCCGCTTGACGTGACGCCGCCGTGCCGCCCACGCGGTCGGCGCAGGGTCGACGACCGATGGGGTCGCCGCTATCGCCTTGCGGCTCTCCTGTAGCCGTGCGTCATAGCCCGGCGATGGCACGACGGTCGGCGGCGCGGCGACAGCCGGCGCGACTGCACCCACCATGAGCAAGGCCGCTGCGGCGGAAGCTGTCCATAGCCGATTCATGTTGCGCCTCCCACGATGCCCTGCGGATAGCATCGCCTTATCGATGGCAATCTTTTAAAGCCAATTCAAGGCTTCTGCCCTGGCGGGCTTTCTTTATCCTGGTGGCGCCTGCCTTGCGTCCCGGCGGGGCGCGCCTTGTAACCGTCATGACCCGTCAGTATGTTTTTGCCCGCGGGGCTCAAGGAGGCAGCAATGGGTTTACTTGATGTCATCAACGGCATGCAGCAGGGCCCGCGGGGCTCGAGCACGCCGAGCACGCAATCCTCCGGCGGCATGTCGCCGATGACCATGGCGATCCTCGGCCTGCTCGCCTGGAAGGCCTTCAAGCATTTCACCGCGACCAACCCCGGCGCGAGCCCCACGCAGGCGCCGGCGCCTGCGCAGGTCCCTTCAGTGGGCGGTACGGGCGGCGGCGGAGGTCTTGGCGACGTGCTGAAGGGACCGCTAGGCGGCATTCTCGGCGGCGCTGCAGCGGGCAGCGTGATCTCCGGCGGGCTCGGCGACCTGCTCAAGCAACTGCAACAGGGCGGCCATGGCGACACCGCCAATTCCTGGGTCGGCAATGGGCAGAACAAGGCGATCTCACCCGGCGATCTCGCGAGCGCGCTGGGGGCCGACCAGATCGACTCGCTGGCTTCCCAGAGCGGCATGTCGCGCGACGATCTGCTCAACGGCCTCAGCCAGTATCTGCCACAGGTGATCAATCATCTGACGCCGGACGGACGGCTGCCGACGGACGACGAGGTATCGGGCCGGCTTTGAGGGGCACGAGCCAGAGTTGATCTTACGTAAGGGAGCACATCATGAGCCTCGGCGGCCTTATCTACATCATCATCGTCGGCTTCGTCGCCGGCATCATCGCGCGCTTTCTCTCGCCAGGGCCGAACAATCCGTCCGGCTTTATCCTGACCACGATCCTCGGCATTGTCGGCGCGTTCCTGGCGACCCTTATCGGCCAGGCGATCGGCCATTATGGCCCCGGCCAGGGCGCCGGCTTCATCACCGCCACCATCGGCGCGCTGGTCGTGCTGTTCATCTGGAACCGGCTCGTCGCGAGCGGCGTGATCCGGGATTATAATAGATAGAGGCGCGTTAGAGCGTCATTGCGAGGAGCGCAAGCGACGAAGCAATCCACACTATCTCCGCGGCGAGATTTCTGGATTGCTTCGCTTCGCTCGCAATGACGGACCAAGCCGTCACTGAGCCAAATGCATCCCCGCGTCCATGCGCACCAGCTCGCCGGTCATGTTGCTCGACGCCGGCGTGGCGAGGAAGCACACGACTTGCGCGATATCGTCCGCCGACGAAGCGACCTTGAGCGGCACGCGCGCGATCACGCTGTCGCGGACCTGCTTGGCGCCGGCTTCGCCCCGGCCCTTGGTGAACCAGGGCGTGTCGATATAGCCGGGACAAACCGTGTTGACGCGGATGAGCGGCGCCAGCGCGCGCGACAGCGACAGCGTCATGGTGTTGAGCGCGCCCTTGCTTGCGGCATAGGCGACCGACGAGCCGCCGCCCGAAATGCCGGCGACCGAGGAGACGTTGACCACCGCCGCCGGCTTGCCTGTCGCCCTGGCGCTGGCTTCCAGCAGCGAGCGCGCCGCGCGCACCATCTGGTACGGTCCGATGGTGTTGACGCCGAAGATGCGCTGGAAGTCTTCCGCCGAAAGCTGATCCAGCTTGTCATGGGCGACATGCTTGGTGGTGCCGGCATTGTTGACGAGCGCGTCGAGCCGACCCCAGGGCGCCGCGGCGGCAACGATCTTCTTGCAATCCTCGTCGCGCGACACATCGCCCTGGACTACCAGGACCTCGGCAGCGCCGGCCTTGCGGCAGGCTTCCGCAGTCGCTTCCGCCTCGTTCTTGCTGTTGGAATAGTTGACCACGATGCGCGCGCCGCCCCTGGCCAGAATACTGGCGGTCGCCGCGCCCAGGCCCGACGCCGAGCCTGTCACGATCACGCACAAGCCATCCTTCGACATCCGTTTCCTCTTGTTGTTTTGAACCGATCCGACCTCGGTCGCGCTGTACCATACCACGGGGCGAAATGCGAAACTCCGCATCACGGAATGGATGCCCATCATGCCAGCCCCGCAGGCGTGCATACCGACATCTGCCTTGTCAGGGGGGTGGCTTTTCCCCATCATCGGGCGCAAGAAGAAACGGCGCCGCCCGCCTTTGCTCGCGCGAGGGTTTGCGGACACGCCAGGCCAACTATGGCCCCGCCATACAAGATCGAGGAACGCCGTGTCGGAGAGTGAGAACATCGTCGTCGAGACCGCCGAGAAGATTTTTGGCGATCTCGCCGACGCCCAAACCATCAACCATGACAAGGAAGGCAAGTGGAAGGCGCCGCTGTGGCGTGCGCTGACGGAGGCCGGCCTGCCGCTGTCGTGGGTGCCGGAAGATATGGGCGGCGCGGGCGCCTCACTGGCCGAAGGCTTTGGCGTGCTGGGTGCGGCCGGACGCTTCGCCATCGCTGTTCCGCTCGCCGAAACCATGCTGGCCGGATGGCTCCTGGCGCAGGCAAAGATCTCCTCGCCCGAAGGCGAGATGACGGTCGCGCCCGCAAGCCCCAAGGACCGTGTCACGCTCAATGCCGACGGCACCCTCACCGGCCGCGCCCGCGGCGTGCCTTTTGCAAAAGCCGCCAGGCACATTGCGGTGCTGGCGCACGGCGCGAATGGCGTGTCGGTCGCGCTGGTCGAGGCGAGCAAACTGCGCATCGAAGCCGGCCTAAACCTCGCCAACGACAATTCGGACACCGTGACCTTCGAGAAGGTCACGCCATCAGTCGTCAAGGCCGCGCCAAAAGGCTGCGACCAGGCGGCGCTGATGCTGATGGGCAGCGTGGTGCGTTCGCTCCAGATCGCGGGCGCGCTCGAATCGATGCTCGATATCAGCGTGCGCTACTCCAACGAGCGCATCGCGTTCGAGAAGAAGATTTCAAAGTTCCAGGCGGTGCAGCACAACCTTGCGAAACTCGCGGGCGAATCCGCAGCCGCGCTCGCTGCTGCCACTTCAGCCGCCGACGCCATCGCAAGCAACGCATCGTTCGATGACGACGCGGTGTTCCTCGAAGCGGTCGGCGCAAAGATCCGCTGCTCTGAAGCGGCCGAGAAGGGTGGCGCCATCGCCCACCAGGTGCATGGCGCGATCGGCTTCACCATCGAGCACATCCTGCATCGCTTCACGCTGCGCGCGCTGTCCTGGCGCGACGACTTCGGCTCGGAGAGTTTTTGGGCGGTCAAGCTCGGCGAGCGCGTCGCAGCGCGCGGTGCCGATGAATTGTGGCCGCTGGTCGCCTCCCGCTAAAGCGCGATGATTTGAGGATGAGTCATCGTCGCGCTTTAGCTTATTGTTTGCGCATGATCTTTTCGGAAAACCGCTTCACACTTTTCCGGATCATGCGCTAGAGCCGAAAAACGAGATTTGAGAGACCGAGAACGATCATGACCGCAGCCCTTCGTTTCGACCCGATCCGCCTGCCGGAGAAATGCGTGCAGCTCCGTAAGGAAGTGCGCGCCTTCCTCGCCGAAGAAATCGCCGCCGGCACCTTCTCGCCGTTCAAGGTGAACCGCGAGGACACCGACGTTCCCGCTTTCTGCCGCAAGGTCGGCGAGCGCGGCTGGATCGGCATGACCTGGCCGAAAAAGTATGGCGGGCATGAACGCTCGTTCCTCGAGCGCTACGTCGTCACCGAGGAGATGCGGGTCGCCAACGCGCCAACCCGGCGCTTCTTCGTCGCCGACCGCCAGAGCGGGCCGGTTCTCCTGAAATATGCCCCCGAGCACATCAAGATGGACATCCTGCCGCGCATCTGCCGCGGCGAGCTCTGCTTTGCCATCGGCATGAGCGAACCGAACTCCGGCTCGGATCTGTTCGCGGCAAAGACGCGCGCGACCAAGACCGACGGCGGCTATCTCGTCAACGGCACCAAGATCTGGACCTCGTCGGCGCATATCGCCGACTACATGATCGCGATCTTCCGCACCTCACCGCCGACCAAGGAAAACCGCCGCCACGGCCTGACCCAGTTCCTCGTCAAGATGAAGCAGCCGGGCATCAAGGTGAACCCGATCGGCCAGATCACCGGGCAATACGAGTTCAACGAGGTCGTCTTCACCGACTATTTCGTCCCCGATGATCATGTGCTGGGCGAGATCGACGGCGCCTGGAAGCAGGCGACCAGCGAGCTTGCCTATGAGCGAAGCGGGCCAGAGCGTTTCCTCGAAACCTATTACGTGCTGACCGAGCTCGTGCGCGCCGTCGGCAACAAGCCGGATGTGCGCGCGGCCGAAGGCATCGGCCGCCTGGTGGCGCAGGTGCACACCATGCGCCGCATGTCGGTGTCGGTTGCCGGCATGCTGCAGGCCGGCAGGGAGCCGGTGGTGGAAGCCTCCATCGTCAAGGACATCGGCACGGTGTGGGAGCAGCAATTGCCGCACCGCGTGCGCGATCTCGCCGCCTTTGTCGAGGAAGAGGCGAGCAACCGCGACACGCTGGAGAAGCAATTGTCGTTTGCGATCAAGACTGCGCCGAAACTCACCATCCAGGGCGGCACCACCGAAGTCCTGCGCGGCATCATCGCGCGCGGGCTGGGCTTGCGCTAGCTGATGAGTCCGAAGGTCGCGCGGCAGCCTCTCTCCACCTCTCCCATAGGGAGAGGTCGCGCCGAAGGCGCGGGTGAGGGGTTACGCTCCATCGATGGACCTGACGCCCTCACCCGGATTGCATCTGCGATGCAATCCGACCTCTCCCTCCGGGAGAGGTGAAGTACTTCCGCCGCGGCGAAACCTGAATTCACGGAGATCATAGATGAGCAAGTACACTGATATCGGCGTCGAGAAGCACGAGCACGTCGGCCTGATCGAGATCCGCCGACCGCCGCTGAATTTCTTCGACGTCGCGCTGATCAACCAGATCGCGGATGCGCTGGAGGAGTTCGACCGCGACATCGAAATCCGAAGCTCGGTGCTCGCCGCACAAGGAAAGGCGTTCTGCGCCGGCGCGAATTTCAACGATCCGGCGCGGAAGGAGCAGGAGCAGCGCGCCAAGACCGATCCGGCCTCCAACCTGCCGATCAACCATCTCTATGTCCAGGCGGTGCGCATCTTCCGCAACAAGAAGCCGATCGTCGCGGCCGTGCATGGCGCCGCCATTGGCGGCGGGCTGGGGCTTGCGGTCTCGGCGGATTTCCGCGTCACCTGTCCCGAGGCGCGCTTTGCGGCAAACTTCACCAAGCTCGGCTTCCATCCGGGCTTTGGCCTGACTGCGACGCTGCCGGAATTGATCGGCAAGAACAATGCGGAGCTGATGTTCTACACCAGCCGCCGCGTCACCGGCGAGGAGGCCTATCGCTGGGGCCTTGCCAACGAGCTGGTCCCGCAGGATCAGGTGCGCGCCGCCGCGATGAAGCTCGCCAGCGAAATCGCCGAATGCTCGCCGCTCGGCCTGGTCTCGACCCGCGCCACCATGCGCGGCAACCTCGCCGACCGCGTGCTGGCGGCGACCAACCACGAACTGATCGAGCAGAACCGGCTGCGCGTGACGGAGGATTTCAAGGAAGGCGTGAAGGCGACAGCGGAGCGCCGTGTGGCGAATTTCGTAGGGCGGTGAGGTTGCGAAGAAGTAGGGTGGGCAAAGCGACGCGTGCCCACCATTCTATCGCGTGCCGGGATGCTGCATGGTGGGCACGGCGCTGTCGCGCCTTTGCCCACCCTACGAGTTCGCCCGGAGCGCCGGTGGAGTTATGTCCGCGGCACTACCAGCGCATCCACGATCGTCACGCCCTGCCCTTCCGGGTGCACCAGCACCGGGTTGAGCTCGATCTCGGAAACCTTGGCCCGTAAGCGCGCGGCGAGCACCGACACTTCGGAGATCAGCTTCGAGAGTGCCGCGACATCAGCCTTCGGTGCGCCTCGAAAGCCGCGCAGCAGCGGCGCGGCCTTCAGCTCGCCCAGCATCGTCTCGGCCTCCATCGTACTGACCGGCGCGGGGCGGTAGATCACGTCGCGAAACAGTTCGGTGGTGACGCCGCCGAGCCCCACCATCACCATCGGCCCGAAGGTCGCATCCAATAGCGTACCGATGATGATCTCGACGCCCTTCCTCGCCATCGGGCTCACCAGCACGCCCTGGATCAGCGCCTTCGGCCGATGCTTCTGCGCATTGTCGAGAAGATCGCGATAGGCCGTGAACGCCTCGCCCTTGGTCGTGATCCCCACGCGCACGCCACCGACTTCGCTCTTGTGCGCGATATCGGGCGACTGGATTTTCATCACCAGCGGAAAGCCGACGCGCGCGATTGCCGCATCGAGTGCGTCGCGCTCGGTCACCAGCACCTCGTCCGGCGGCGCGATACCCGCATCGCGCAGCAGCGCCTTGCTATCGGCTTCGGACAGCGTTGGCGCCTTCAGATGCGCCGAGAGATCGCGTGCGGGCAGCGATGCCACTTCCGCTTCCGGCGCGAGCTTGAATCTCGAATAGTCCAGCAGACGCCGCATCGCGACGCCCGCATGGGTCAAACCCGACAGCACCACGACTCCCGATTTGGCGAGCTCGCGCCGCGCGAAATCCGACGGCAGCGTGTAGGAATAGAACACCACCGGCTTGTTCTGCTTTGCGATCACAGGCTTCAGCTCGGCTTCCTTGAACCACATCCGCGTGTCGCTGGAGAGCGACAGCACCACAAGCGTCGCGTCGACCTCGTTGGACGCATCGAACAGCTCGATGCTCTTCTGCAATCCACCGCTGGATACCCCCTGCGCGGTGACGTCGACGGGATTGCCAGCCGCGCCATAGGACGGCATCCATTGCTTGATCTGCGCCTGAATGCCTTGCGACAACGCTGGCACCTGCAGGCCCTGCATCGACACGGTGTCGGCACCCCAGATGCCGCCGCCGCCGGACACGGTGAGCACCGCGACGCGATTGCCCTTCGGCAACGGATTGCTCGCAAGCACGGCGGCAATCGTCACGGCCTCATCGAGATCGTTGGAGACGATGAAGCCGTATTTGGCGAACACGGCATCGTAGGCCGCCGACCAACCGGCCATGCTTGCGGTGTGCGAGGCCGCGGCGCGCTGGCCCGCGCCGGAGCGGCCAACCTTGGTGACGATGACCGGCTTTCGCATCTCCGCGGCGCGTTTCGCCGCAGCCAGAAATTTGTCGACATCGCGGATGCCCTCGATGAACAGCAGGATCACGTCGGTGGAAGCGTCCTGCACCATGCAGTCGAGAAACTCGCCGGCGCCGAGATCGCTCTCATTGCCGGCGCTGACGCAATAGCTGACGGCAACACCCAGCGCCTTGGCGCGATGCTTGATGGCAAAGCCGATGCCGCCCGATTGCGCGACGATGGCGATCCGCTTTTTGGTCGCAACCAGCGGCACGTGGCCCGGCTTGACGTCCACGGTCGGGCTGAAGGTCGCCGCGACCTTCTGCACCTCGCTCATGAACCCTTCGGCATTAGGGCCGGAGATCCGCATACCCGTGCGCCTGGCGATCGCGACGATTCTGTCCTGCATCGCGGCGCTATCGCCGCCCTCCTCCGCAAAACCGGACGAGATGATCACGGCATTCTTGACGCCGACCGCGGCGCATTCTTCCAGCGCTCCGATCACGGCGCGCGCGGGAATGATGATGATGGCGAGATCGATCGGCGCGCCGACTTCGGCGATGGTCTTGTAGCACTTGAGACCGTCAATATCACCGTAGTTCGGATTGATCGGATAAATCCGGCCCGGATATTCGTTCTTGCGCAGCATCGACAGCAGCCGGCCCGGGATTTTCTCGAGGTCGCGGGAAGCGCCGATCAGCGCGATGCTTTCGGGCGCGAAGAAACTGTCGAGCGGATGCGGCATGCGGGGTGTCCTTTTTTATTGGATGAATTGATGCAGCGCGCCCAGTCCCACCCTCGTCATGCCCAAGCTTGACCCGGGCATCCACGTCTTGAACGACATCGCTTGTGGTAAAGACGTGGATGGCCGGGTCAAGCCCGGCCATGACGAACCTCATATGCAATGAATGTCACACGGCGAGGCGGAAGCTGACTCCGCCGATAAAGAATTCGTTGCCGCTCACCTTATACCCCCGCGCCTTCGCCGCCTCGCCAACCTTGGCTACATCGCCGACGCGAAAATCGAGCGCGCTCATGATCTCTTCAGCGCCTTTCACGAAGCGGAGGACACTGTTCGGCAGCTTCAGCTCCGGCGTAGCGTCAGCGCCTTTCGTAACACCAACACCGATGATCCTGCCCCAGTGCGCGGCGAGCCCTGCCGGGTCCGGGCTCTGCATCTCGACGCCGACAATGGCCTGCGTGACATCCTTGCGGATGTGCTTTTGCCAGTTTGGGCCTGCCGGCGGATAGGGGCCGAGCACGTCGTCGCTGCCGTCGGTGTGATTGAACTCGATGAAGGCGGCGCGGCAATCGCGCGGATGCAATTGCATGCCGTGATAGGGCGCATGCGTGATGACATTCGCCGTACGCACGCCAAACGCATTGGCGCGCGCGGCATAGGCGTCGGGATCGTCGCAGCAGAAGATCGCCATATAGCCGCCGCGGCCACCTGTCCTCTCGATGAACCGGCCCGCCGCTGTGCCGTCGCGGAACGGCGCGACTACTTCGAGCAGGATCGTGTCGACCGGCAGCAGCGCGTTCACGAGGCCGTATTTTGCGACGTTACCGTCACGGTAACAGACCTCGAGCCCCATGATGGCGGCAATATCCGGTATCAGAGGCTCAAGATGCGGCGCAACCAGACAGACTTGCCGCAGCCGCATGTAAGGTCCCATGGTCACTGCCCCAGGAACGCCGGCCTGCGCTTCTCGACGAAGGCCTTGGCCGCTTCCTTGTGGTCGGCGGTTTCGCCGGCGCGTGAATGATGGATCGCTTCGCCATCGAAGCAGGCTTCGAGCGACATCGTCTCGGCATTGTTGATGTTGCGCTTGATGTAGCCGAGCGCGATCGACGGCCCCTGCGCCAGCGACATGGCCAATTCACGCGTAGCGGACTCGCATTCGGCATTCCGGCACGACCTTGGTCACCATGCCGAGATCGAACGCTTCCTTCGCCGTCAGCACCGGCGACAAAAGGTAAAGCTCGCGCGCCTTGGCGCTGCCAAGCATCTGGGTCAGGAAATAGGTGCCTCCATAGTCCCCGGAGAAGCCGACCTTTGCAAACGCGGTCGTGATCTTGCAGGATTCGGAAGCCACACGCAGGTCGCAGGACAGCGCGATCGAAAGCCCGGCGCCGGCCGCCGCGCCATCGAGTTGCGCCACTACCGGCTTCGGCATCTGGTGGAGGATGCGCGAGACTTCCATGCCCTTGCGCAGAGTCACCTGCTTGGCCTCGAACGACATCGGCGCGCGGCCGGCCGCCATCGACTTGACGTCGCCGCCGACGCAGAAGGTGCCGCCGGCGCCCTTCAAGAGCACCGCGCGGACCTCGGGATCTTCGGCCGCGCGCCGCGCGGCCTCGACCAGCCCGTGCGTCATGTCCGGGTTCAGCGCATTGCGACGATCTGCACGATTCATGGTGATGGTGAGGAGGCCCTTGTCGAGATGCTGGAGGACCATTTCGTTGGCGGTCATGGTGCGTTGCCCTTGTCGTTGATTGTTATCGATAAATCGTCATGACGCGATCATGCCGCATGCCCCTCTGAGCGGCAAGCTATCGCGCTTATGCGTTTTTCCGCTAAGTGGAATGCACAAAACTGTGCGAGCATGACGCCATGTTCGGATCACGCCTGTCGTCTCGTGGCCTTCTTGCTGCTGCACTTTTCTTCCTCGCTTCGTTTGACGTGGCGCATGCGGCGCCCTGCCAGTTCGAAGAGCAAGGCGAAGGTCATGTCGCTGAAGTGATCGACGGCAAGAGCTTTCGGCTCTCCGATGGAAGCGAGATCAAGCTCGTTGGAATCGAGCCGACAGGCGCGACCAGGGCCGAACGCATCGCGGCGCTGTCGACGATCATCGCGGACAAGGACGTGAGCTTGCGCTGGGGTGACGACACGCCGGACCGCTACGGCCGGCAAGGCGCGATGGTGTTCGTTGCGCCGTCCGGCACGCTGGTGCAGGGCCTCCTGCTCTCGGAAGGAACCGCGCTGGTCTCGACCGAGATCACCGACAAGGACTGCGCGGCCAGCCTTTCCGCCGCGGAGGCCACCGCACGCACCGCAAAAAAGGGAGCCTGGGCAGGTTCGGCCGTCATAAAAAACGCAGAAAGTGCAGACGATATTTTGGCCGGGATTGGGCGTTTTATGCTGGTCGAGGGACGGGTCGTGTCCGTCCACCAGTCAGGGGCTGTGACTTATCTGAACTTCGGACGGCGCTGGACACGGGACTTTGCTGCGACTATTTCAAGGCGCAATGTGGCGGCGGTCGAATCCGCCGGCATGGCCCTTAAGTCGCTCGAGAATCGGCGGATTCGGGTTCGTGGTTGGGTCGAGGCGCACCCAGGCCCACGGATTGAAGTGGTCCGGAGCGGGCAGATCGAAGTGTTGGGCGGAAACTGACCCGCCCGGATAATAACAATAAGAGTAGCTTGACGTGGAAGGGCTAGCGGGACGGCGCGAACTGGGAATGAGCCGCCGGCTTTGGGCTGCGCCGGCTCTGCTGTGGGTGGCAGCAACGCTGGCCGCCTGCGGCGACATGAGCCGGTTCCAGATGGCCAACATTCCGTCGGCCGCGCCCGCGATCAAGCCGAGCCACGCGGTAGTGAGCACGCCGGCCTCCGAAAAGGAGCACGAGCGCATCCTCGCCTCCTATGGCGGCGTCTATGACGATCCCAGGCTGCAGGCCCTCGTGACCAAGACCGTCGACCGCCTGGTCGCGGCCTCCGAGCGGCCGGACCAGGCCTACCAGGTGACGATCCTCAATTCGGGCGCGGTGAACGCGTTCGCGCTGCCGACCGGCCAGCTTTACGTGACGCGCGGCCTGCTCGCGCTTGCCAATGACACATCCGAATTGTCCTCGGTGCTGTCCCACGAGATGGCGCATGTGCTGGCGAAGCACGCCGCCCAGCGCGAGGACCAGGTAAAGCAGGCCGCGATCGTCGACAAGGTTGTCACCGACATGGGCAACGACCCCGAGGTGACGGCTTTCACCATTGCCAAGAACAAGATGGCGCTGGCGAATTTCTCCCGCGCGCAGGAGCTCGATGCCGACAAGATGGGCGTCGGCATCTCGGCGAAGGCGCATTTCGATCCTTACGGCGCGGCGCGCTTTCTCACTTCGATGGAGCGCAATGCGGAGCTCAAGGTTGGCAAGCCTTCGCTCGATCCGCGCGCGCAGGATTTCCTGTCTTCGCATCCGGCAACGCCCGAGCGCGTGGAGAAGGCGGAGGCCGTGGCGCGGCAATATACCAAGCCCGAGAACTCCGAGCGCGACCGCGAGGACTATCTTTCCGCCATCGACAACATCGTTTACGGCGAAGATCCCAGCGAAGGCTTTGTGCGGGGCCGCCGTTTCCTGCATCCAAAGCTCGGGTTCACCTTCCAGGCGCCGGAAAACTTCTCGCTCGACAACACTGCACAGGCGGTGATCGGCGTGCGTGACGGCGGCGCGCAGGCGATGCGCTTCGACGTGGTGCGCGTGCCGGCCGATCAGACCCTGAGCGATTATCTCAATTCCGGCTGGATGGAGAATGTCGACAAGTCGACCACCGAAGACCTGACCATCAATGGTTTCCCGGCGGCGTCGACCACGGCGCACGGCGACCAATGGCAGTTCAAGGTCTACGCGCTGCGCTTCGGCGCCGACGTGTATCGCTTCATCTTTGCCAGCCGCCAGAAGACCACCGAGAGCGAGCGCAACGCGCGCGAGACCGTCAATTCCTTCCGCCGCCTGACGCTGGAGGAGATCCAGGACGCTCGCCCGCTGCGCATCAAGGTCATCACCGTGCAGCCCGGCGATACCGTGGAATCGCTGTCGCACCGCATGGCCGGCGTCGACCACCCGGTCGAGCGCTTCCGCGTGCTCAATGGGCTCGATCCCAAGGCGCAGGTGAAGGTCCGCGACCGCGTCAAAATCGTGGTGGATTGACGGGCGGGGCGTCCTGCGCGACGTTCCATTAAACAAGTAGGGTGGGCAAAGCGAAGCGTGCCCACCATCTCACCACACATCTGAACAGAATGGTGGGCACGGCGCAAACGCGCCTTTGCCCACCCTACGAATTTTTGTCGTCATTGCGAGCGAAGCGAAGCAGTCCAGGCTGTCACCGAGGACGCGGTCTGGATTGCTTCGTCCGCATCGCTCCTCGCAGTGACCAGGCTTTTTAGGCCGCGCGACTTCCGGCCCGCGCAAGAATCAACTACGGCTCACTTTGGAAGCAAAGCAACCGCATCGATGAACCGCCGTGACCGCTGATCGGCCGCTCGCACCTCCAACCAACGCTGGCCCCGCTCCGGCCGCGCTCTACGAAGCCGGTCTTGGGCATATGCAGGCGGGCCGCCCCCTCGAGGCGCAGCTTTGCTGCCGGCAGGCGCTAGCGGTCGACCCCAATCACACCGACAGCTTGCATCTGATGGGGCTTCTCAGCCTGCAGGCCCGGCAATACGACCACGCCATCGCGTGGATCGCACGCGCCAACCAGCAGGACCCCGGGACCGATTATCTGTTCAGCCTGGGGACCGCGCTGGAGAGCCAAGGTCTTCATCAGGAGGCGCTCAAGGCGTTCGACCGCGCGGTGCAGCTCAAGCCCAACGATGCCGAATTATGGGCGAGCCGCGGCAACACCTTGCACAGGCTGAGGAGGTTCGCGGAGGCCGTCAGCGACAACCGCCGCGCGCACGAGCTTGGTCCGGAAAGCGCGGACATCTGCAACAATATCGGCGCGTCGCTGCAATACCTCCGTCGGGACGAGGAAGCGTTGTCGTGGTTCGACAAGGCGCTCGCACTCCGGCCAAACTTCATCATGGCGCTGATCAACAAGGCCTCCTCGCTTGCGCAAATGCGGCGTATCGATGAGACCATCGCGACTTACCGGCAGGTGAAGGCGATCGATCCTGCCAACTCCGAGGCGGAGTCGTATCTGTCGTTGATCTACCTTTTGGTCGGCAATTTCGAGGCTGGCTGGGACTTGTACGGGGCGCGCTGGAACGCGCAGATGCGGCCCGAGTCCTACCCGGATTTCCACCAGCACCTCTGGCACGGCCAGGAGGCCATCTGCGGCAAGACAATCCTGGTTTTCGCAGACGAGGGATTTGGCGATACCATTCAGTTCGCACGCTACATCCCGATGCTGGCCGCGCGCGGCGCGCGAGTCATTCTGTCCGTCGAGGAGGCGCTTCGTCCCGTGCTCTCGGACATGCCGGGTATTGCACAGTGCCTTCCGAAGCCGGCGCCGTCGCTGCCGCCATTCGACCTGCACTGCCCGATCGGCATGCTGCCGCTCGCTTTCGGAACACGGCTCGATACGATTCCCTCGACTGTGCCGTACCTGCCTCCGCCGTCGGAGGCGCGTGTGCATGATTGGGAACAGCGACTCCGCGAACGCGTGGGCCCTGACAGGACGCTTCGGGTCGGCCTCGCCTGGTCCGGCAGGGCGGAACACACCAACGATCACAACCGATCCATTCCATTGCAGATGTTGCGGCAACTTCTCGATGCCGATGCGAGCTTCGTCAGCCTGCAGCGAGACCCAAGGTCCGGCGACCAGGCGTCCCTTCAGACGAGCCGCATCGTCGACCTGACCTCGCATCTCACCGATTTCGCCGAGACGCTGGCGCTCATGAGCTGCCTTGATCTTGTGATCAGCGTGGACACCAGCGTCGCGCACCTCGCCGCGGCAAGCGGCCGTCCGACCTGGATTCTGCTGCCTTATTTGCCCGACTACCGCTGGCTGCTCGATCGCGACGACAGCCCCTGGTATCCGACCGCACGGCTGTTCCGGCAGAGCGAGGCGCGCTCGTGGGAGGAGGTGGCTGAGCGAGTGTGGCGCGCGCTGGAAGCCCTCCGTCGTCCCGGGCGAGCGAACGAAGTGAGCGCGACCCGGGACCCATAACCCCAGGCCTTCATGTTGCGAAGGCTCGGAGTTTGCAACTGAGCCCAACAACTCCGGCCTGTGGTTATGGGTCCCCGCTTTCGCGAGGACGACAGCCGACAGGGCGACGCACAAAACAAAAAGCCCGGTCTTTCGACCGGGCTTTTCTCAAACTGCTAGTCCTGATGACGCTTTCAGGCGGCTTCATCAGCGACGGTGGTATCGTCGCCGTCGGCATCGTCGCTCTCGTCGACATCGCCCTCGGCGTCGCCCTCACCTTCTGCGCTGCCTTCGGCCTTGACGCCGCGGCGCGGGCTCTTTGCGAGCTGGCTCTCGATTTCCTTGACCGCTTCAGTCTCGGTCGAGTGCTGCACCACCGCGATCTCGCGCGACAGGCGGTCGAGGGCGGCTTCATAGAGCTGGCGCTCGGAGTAGGACTGCTCCGGCTGCGACTCCGAGCGATAGAGGTCGCGCACGACCTCGGCGATCGCGACGATGTCGCCAGAGTTGATCTTGGCTTCATATTCCTGAGCGCGGCGCGACCACATGGTGCGCTTGACGCGGGCGCGGCCCTTCAACGTCTCCAGTGCCTTCTTGACCAGCGCGGGCTCGGAAAGCTTGCGCATGCCGACATTGGCGACCTTCGCGGTCGGCACCCGCAGCGTCATCTTGTCCTTCATGAAGTTGATGACGAACAGCTCGAGCTTGGCGCCGGCGATCTCCTGCTCCTCGATGGCCAGGATCTGGCCGACGCCGTGGGCGGGATAGACGACGAATTCATTGGCCTTGAAGCCCTGACGCTGGGTCACAACCTTCTTTTCCTCAGGGCGGGGAGCGGCAGCCGTCACCGGCTTGGCGGGCGCGGCCGGCTTGGGGGCGGCCTTCGCAGCAGTCTTGGCTACAGTCTTGGCAGCAACCTTCGCACCGGTTGCTTTCGCAGCAGTCTTGGCACTTTTCGGGGGCATTGCACTTCTTTTCTTGGAGGACTTTGGAGCCGAGGCCGCTTTCCCGGCGGTCCGGCTCTTGGACGCGCTACGGCTGGCCGGAGCAGCTTTCTTTGATGGCTTTGAAGTACTCTTTTTACGCGTTTTCTGTGACACGGCCTGTGCGCGGAACTGCCACGCCCCTGTTCGATGTTTTCGCGGAAACCCTGTTCAAAAGGGTCAATGCGGCTGACCGATTCAGCTCAGAATGTGCCCAATATAGCACATTTTCCGCAAAAATCAATGATTTAGCGGATTTAAGGGCCGTTTTTGCTGAGTCCCGCCTATTAGGGTTAAGCGTGGGGCGATTTTATGTCAGTCGCCGGCCCCGGGGTTCGGAGAAAAATATTTCTCGAACTTGCCTTCCTGACCTTCGAAATCTTTCGCATCAGGCGGAGATTCCTTCTTCTGAGTGATATTCGGCCACGACTTGGCATACTCAGCGTTGACCTCCAGCCACTTCTCGAGGCTGGGTTCGGTATCGGGCTTGATCGCGTCGGCCGGACATTCCGGCTCGCAGACGCCGCAGTCGATGCATTCGTCCGGGTGAATCACCAGCATGTTCTCGCCCTCGTAGAAGCAATCGACGGGGCAGACCTCAACGCAATCGGTGTACTTGCATTTGATGCAGGCTTCAGTGACGACGTAAGTCATCCAAAACTCCGAACAACGGCTCGATTTTCCAGTGGTTGCCTAGCGCAGTCAGTGCACTGCCGCAAGGGAACCGGGACCAAGAATTGAACCTCAAGACAGCAATTAGTTACTCCTGCCGGCCGTGCAATTCCTCATAGAGCACGCGCGCGGCATCGGCATCGCCCCGCCGCTCGGAAAATCCGACCACCTTCAACACGCGAACCGCACGGTCGAGCGCAATGGTCAAGACGTCGCCGATCTTCACGGCGTGTCCCGGCGAGGTCTCGCGCACGCCGTTGATCCGTACATAACCGCGCGCGACCAGTTGAGCGGCGCTGCTGCGGGCCTTCACCACTCGCGCATGCCACAGAAATTTGTCCAGGCGCTGGCGATCCAGGATCTCACTCTTTGCGATTGCCCGCGAGCTGCTCTTTCAGCGCCGCGAGTTTTGCGAACGGCGAATTGGGATCGGCCGCACGGTCGCGCTCGCTCGACGAGCTCGCATAGTGCCG
>NZ_DATGFH010000065.1:0-3216 GCF_035309285.1 Bradyrhizobium sp.
GTTGGCCACATGGGAGAGTTGCGATCGGTCGGTTCCGTCGTTGGTTACCTCATGCATGACGATCAGATGATGGTTGGCCTCGACGGCAATCTGGACGTTGTAGCCGACGATGCCGGAACCGCGGCCGCTGGTCGCCATCGAACGGGCATCGGGATCGGTCAGCGATATCTGCTGGTCTGCGGCAGCGAGCATCTCCACCTTGAGAAGCTCGAGACGCCGCATCTGCTCCTTCAGCGCCTCGATCTTCTCTTTGAGGCGGTTCGTCTTGGTTTGCAGCGCCTCTGACGGCTCCTGCCGGTCGGCAGTGTCGAGCTGCTCAAGATAGCGCGCGACGCTCTCCTCGATCTGCGCCATGCGCCGCTCCATCTTGGCGCGCGTGAAGTTCTTGTCGCGGTTGTTCACTGCCTTGAACTTGCTGCCGTCAATCGCGACGCTGGCTTGCGTCAGCAGGCCCATCGCGCGGCACAGTGCGATAAAATGAGCACAAACTTTGCGGATGGCAGCGCCATTGTCCTTGCGGAAGTCGGCAATCGTCTTATGATCGGGTACAAGCCGACCCAACAGCCACATCACCTCAACGTTGCGCCCAGCCTCGTACTCAAGCCGCCGACTCGACTGAACCCGATTGAGATAGCCGTAGATGTAAAGCTTCAGCAGGATCGAGGGATGATACGAGGGTCGGCCGGTTGCCTCGGGATCGACCCCACCAAACCCAAGCTCGGCAGATCGAGTTCTTCGACGAAGACATCGACCACGCGAGCCGGATTGTCCTCGCCGATCCAGTCTTCCAGGCATTCCGGAAACAGCGTGGTCTGACCGCGATCGACCCCCTCAACGAAGCGCCTCATCCGATCCTCCCGCAAACCGCACGAGAATCTTATCGCGGGAATCAAAGCAGGCGATGCGTTTTTACACAGGCTGGGTCAAAAAGCGAACTAGCGTCTTGTGCGGGTCGAGTCCGTTCATCATCAATTTCAGACATGATGTTGCGGCGTCGCGAACGTCGAAATGGGCCAGCAGCGGAAGTCGCTTGTATCACTCGCTGCGCTATCGGACCTAACAGGCTGTTGAAAAAGGCACTCGCGGCCGACCGGCGACCGTGATTCATTGGCTCCGACGAGATTCGGAGATGGGGCGTGCGCGGCGGCGACGATCGAACGGGAGAGCTGTTCAGCTACGTTGACCTGGAGGCGCGGGTGCGGCGTGATCATCCGCTGCGAGCGATCCGGATGATTGTGAACGAGGCATTGTCGGCGCTGGAGCGTGAGTTTGCCGCGCTCTATTCGCCGATTGGGCGGCCATCGATCCCGCCTGAGAAGCTGCTGCGGGCAATGCTGTTGCAGGCGTTTTATTCGATCCGCTCGGAGCGGCTTCTGATGGAGCGGCTGGAATACGATCTGCTGTTCCGCTGGTTCGTCGGAATCGGCGTTGACGACGCAACCTGGGACCATTCGGTATTCTCGAAGAACCGCGACCGGCTGCTGGAAGGCGACATCGCGGCCAAGTTCCTGGCGGCGGTGTTGGCACCGCCCAAGGTGAAGAAGCTTCTGTCGAGCGATCACTTTTCGGTCGATGGCACGCTGATCGAGGCCTGGGCCTCGATGAAGAGCGTCAAGCCCAAGGACGGCTCGAGCGAGCCACCAGCGCAAGGCGGCGGGCGCAATGCCGAAGTGGACTTCCATGGCCAGAAAGCTCGAACGACACCCATGCTTCGATCACCGATCCCGATGCCAGGCTCTACCGCAAGGGAAAAGGCAAGGAGACGAAGCTGTGCTTCATCGGGCATGGGCTGATGGAGAACCGCCACGGCCTGCTGGTCGACGCCTGCCTGACGCTGGCGGACGGGCATGCCGAACGGGTGGCCGCGCTGCACATGATCGAGCCTCGTGCCGATCGACCGACGGCGATCACACTTGGCGCCGACAAAGCCTACGATGCAGAAGACTTCGTCAACGAGCTGCGCTCGATGAACGTGACGCCGCATGTTGCACAGAACACCAGCGGCCGCAGCTCTTCGGTTGACGGACGAACGACCCGGCACAGCGGTTATGCCGTCAGTCAACGCATCCGCAAGCGCATCGAGGAGGCATTCGGCTGGATCAAGACGGTCGCTGGGCAAGAGAAGACCAGCTTCCGTGGCCGTGATCGCGTCGCATGGGCTTTTACCTTCGCTGCCGCCGCGTACAATCTGGTGCGGCTGCCCAAGCTGATCGCGGAAGCCGGCTGATGGCCAAGGTGCCCCGCTTCGCGAAGGCCTTTGCCGGCCGCTGGCACATCGTTGAAATGGACAACTGGGACGGCGACTTCCTCGATCTTGTCGAAGAAGCGCATCTCACATTCCGGGGTAAGTCCGATGGTGAAATTGCCTTCGGCGCGCTCAAGGGCTTTCTCGACGTCCGCTACGGCGCGCGAGACGGTTCGGCATGCGCGGAGTTCTCATGGGAAGGCCACGACGAGAATGACCCCGCCTGCGGTCGCGGATGGGTTATGATTGGCACTGCTGGCAGGCTCGTCGGCCACTTTTACATATACAATGGCGACGATTCAGCCTTCGTTTGCGAACGCGCTTGAGTTCTTCAACAGCCTGCTAGGTCCCCGCTTTCGCCGGGACGAGCGGATGAGGCCTTCGCACGCGGCTCCATCTCTTTCTCTTTTTACCGATCGTCTTAGCCGTTCGCTTACCGTCCCCGGCCAAATAAGCCGACAGAACCAATCAGATTAGTGCGGCATTCGCTGAGACGATTACAAATGCGCAAGACCAAGCCGGACCCGTCATGCGCGCCGTTATTGCTATTGCCGTTATTTCGCTTATCGCTTGCGCCATCGTGCCGCGTTACGCCGCGCAAATGATGCCGGCGCCCGGCCCGGCAACCGCGGTCGCGGCGGCGCATCCGGCTATTGCGGCAGCGCAGTCCAGCATCGCCGCTTCGCGCTCGGTCGTCATCGCGCCAAGCCGCGGCGGAGACTTCCGCGTCACCGGACGCGTTGACGGCCGCCGCATCGATTTCATGGTCGATACCGGCGCCTCGGTGATCGCGCTCAAGCCCGAAGACGCCGCCATGCTTGGCATCCATCCGGTCGAGCGCGATTACGTCGCCTTGGTCAAGACCGCGAATGGCGTCATACGGGTGGCGCCGGTCGAGCTCAGCACGGTCGAGATCGAGGATCTTGAAGTCCATAACGTTGCCGCGCTGGTGCTACCGGCCGGCGTTGCCT
>NZ_DATGFH010000066.1:0-3771 GCF_035309285.1 Bradyrhizobium sp.
AGGGGACGTCCACCCCAGTCGATCTCGACTGAATGAATATTAAACATTTCGATCTTCTTTCATGGGTTCACGAAAAGAGGGACGCCAAAGAACAAAAACCATGCGCAAGATTGCCGGATGCTGAGCGCAATGCTGCGTCAGCATCCGGCGATCCTGCCATGGTTTCTGGTTTTAGGATGGCGTCCATCCTTTCGCTTCAAGTCACGGGCACCTTGCCCGTTTGTGCCCAGCGGCCGGATTGCTGCTGGACGTTCGAATCAGAGCATGAATGGTTTCTGCTTCATGCCCCTAGGCATGACCGGTTTCGAAAACCGCTAAACGCCGGCTCTCGAGCGACCATGCAACAACGCGCGCCAAGCGACGCGCGTGTACTTCAACAGAAGCTCAACGACGAATGTTGTGCTTTTCGATGAGCGCCTTGTAACGCGCTTCGTCCGTTTTCTTCAGGTAGTTCAGAAGCGAGCGGCGCGTCGACACCAGCTTCAAGAGGCCGCGGCGTGAATGATTGTCCTTCACGTGGGTCTTGAAATGATCCGTGAGGTTGTTGATGCGTTCCGACAGGATCGCGACCTGAACCTCCGGGGAGCCGGTGTCGCCGGACTTGGTGGCACTCGCCTTGATGACTTCCGCCTTGCGCTGCGCGGTAATCGACATCGTCAAACTTTCTCGTTGCGACCGGCACTGGCTGTCAGTCCGGTCAGGTTGAACACGCGCTTGGGGATGATTTCGCCATTGGTCACTTCGGCAAGCGCGAGAAGCCGGCCTGCCACCGTGACATAGACTGTGCCGCTACTATTGGGCGCATCCCGTCCGCGCAACAAAACGGCCTGGCCCCTGTGGAGCCTTGCCGCATCAGCCCGAGTGACGGCCAGTGCCGGGATGTCGTCCAGCGCGGTCTCAACGGGCAAAAGCGCGTCGGCGAGGCTGCCCTCGCCAGACGCGGCTCTATTGCACAAAGCCTCCAACTGTTCCAGCAGAATCATGTCGTTCTCGCCGAACGGGCCGACCAGGGTCCGTCGCAGCGCGCAGATATGGCCAAAACAGCCGAGAATTCGGCCGATATCGCGGGCCAGTGCCCGCACATAGGTTCCCTTCCCACATTCCGCCTCGAACACTGAACGGCTGTTATCTATTTGTTCTATAAGAACTAATTGGTGAATCTCGACCGGGCGGGGGGCCAGCTCCACGACCTCCCCGTCCCGCGCCAGGTCATAGGCGCGCTCGCCCTGAATCTTGACCGCGGAATAGCGCGGCGGAGTTTGCTCGATCAGGCCGGTGAAGCGCGGCAATAGCGCGCGAATCGCCTCTATCGTGGGCCGCGCCTCGCTCGCCGTTACGACCTCACCCTCGGTGTCGTCGGTGTCGCGCTCCTCGCCCCAGCACACCGTGAAGCGGTAACGCTTGCGGCCGTCCATCACGAAGGGAACGGTCTTGGTCGCCTCACCAAGCGCGATCGGCAGACCGCCGGAGGCGAGCGGATCGAGCGTGCCGGCGTGTCCGGCGCGCTTGGCCGAGAACAGCCGCTTCACCACGGCGACCGCTTGTGTCGATGTCATGCCGATCGGCTTGTCGAGCACGATCCAGCCATGGATGTCACGCTTGTCGCGGCGCGGCTGCTGATTTGGCTTCGGCTGCCTCTCGCGCGGATCGTTGTTGACGCGACGGGACTCCTCGGCGCGCGAATCCGAAAAAATATTTTCGTCGGCGTCGCGCGCGTTGGTTTCGAAAACGTTTTTTGCGGGGGTTGCAATCATCAATCTTCATCCGAATCGGGTGCGAGGTCTCTCTGTACCGCAGGCGTTCGCAGTAATTTCTCGATCCGTTCCGCTTCGTCGAATCGATCGTCGACGCGAAAGCGGATATCGGGAGCAAATTTTAGGTTAACGCGCCGCGCGACCTCGCCGCGCAGATACTTCTTGTTGCGCTCCAGCGCCGCCATCACGATATCCGTGTCGCGTCCGCCGAGCGGCATCACATAAATGGTTGCAAGTTTCAGGTCCGGCGACATTCGAACCTCCGGCACCGTAATGATGTGGCCTTCAAGGTCGCTGTCGTGAACGCTACCGTGCGCGAGAATATCGGCAACAGCGTGGCGCACGGCTTCGCCGACGCGCAATTGACGCTGCGAGCCGCCTGCTGCCGCATTCTTCTTCTGGTGATGGCGAGGCATAGGAATTCACCTTGTCATGCCCGGGCTTGACCCGCCTGCGGGGCCGAACCCGTTCGAGGCACATCGCATTAAGTTACCCCTTCGGCGCGGCGGAGGCCCGGGCATCCATCTTTTCATTTCAAGAATCCGCCTTCGGCGGATGGATTGCCGGGGCTCGAAAGCGAAGACGCGCTTCGCGCTTTTGCCCCGGCAATGACGAAATGAGACGAAACGCTTCGTAAGATTTGGACTTACAGCGAGCGCTGGATCGTCTCCACACGATAACACTCGATAACGTCGTTGACGCGCATGTCGTGGTAGCTCTCGAACGCCATGCCGCATTCCTGACCCGCTTGCACCTCTTTCACTTCATCCTTGAAGCGCTTCAGTGTCGAAAGCTTGCCTTCATGCACGACGACGTTGTCGCGGATCAACCGCACATTGGCGCCGCGCTCCACCGTGCCGTCGGTGACGCGACAGCCCGCAACCTTGCCGACCTTGGAAATATTGAAGATTTCCAGGATCTGCGCATTGCCGAGCATGGTCTCGCGCAAAGTGGGCGCGAGCAGGCCGCTCATGGCTTTCTTCACGTCATCCACAAGGTCGTAGATGATATTGTAGTAGCGGATCTCGATGCCGCTGCGCTTGGCGGCGGCCGCCGCCTCCTTGTTGGCTCGGACCGAGAAGCCGATGATCGCGGCGTTGAAGCCTTCCGCAAGTGTGACGTCGGACTCGGAGATGCCACCGACGCCCGCGTGCAGGATGCGCGCCGTGACCTCGTCGGTGCCGAGCTTTTCGAGCGAGCCGAGAATGGCTTCGAGCGAGCCCTGCACGTCCGCTTTGACGACCAGCGGGAATTCCTTACGGCCCGAGGTCTTGAGCTGCGACATCATCTGCTCGAGCGAGCCGCGCATGCCGGAGATCGAGGCTGCGGCGTTCTCGCGTTTCTGGTGCGCGCGATAGCTCGTGATCTGGCGGGCACGGGCTTCGTTCTCGACCACCGCGAGACGATCGCCGGCTTCCGGCGGACCATTGAAGCCGAGCACCTCGACGGGGACCGACGGTCCCGCTTCCTCGACAGTCTCGCCCTGATCGGAGATCAGCGCGCGGACGCGGCCCATCTCGGCGCCGGCGACCACGATGTCGCCGATCCGCAGCGTGCCGCGCTGGACCAGCACGGTCGCCACCGGCCCGCGGCCGCGGTCGAGCTTGGCTTCGATCACGGTGCCTTCGGCCGGGCGTTCGGAATTGGTCTTGAGCTCGAGGATGTCGGCCTGCAGCGCGATCATCTCGAGCAAACGATCGAGATTAGTCTTGTTCTTGGCGGAGACCTCGACGTCGACGACCTCGCCGCCGAGCGATTCGACCTGCACCTCGTGCTGCAACAGCTCGGTGCGTACGCGCTCGGGCCTGGCATCGGGCTTGTCGATCTTGTTGATCGCGACGATCATCGGCACCTTCGCCGCCTTGGCGTGGTTGATCGCTTCCACCGTCTGCGGCATCACGCCGTCGTCGGCGGCTACTACCAGCACCACGATGTCGGTGACCTTGGCGCCGCGGGCGCGCATCGCGGTGAACGCGGCGTGGCCGGGCGTATCGATGAAGGTGATCTTCTTGCCGCT
>NZ_DATGFH010000067.1:0-9275 GCF_035309285.1 Bradyrhizobium sp.
GTGGATCCTCCAATAGCGCCTGCCCGAACACGTCGGCTGGTAGCCGATTCATTGCTAAAGAGCCGCCGCGACTTTGGCAGTTGAGTTGCGGAGCCCCCCACTGTTTACGAGCGAAGCGAGCGTTCGCGATAGCGATCGTTACCCGGAGGGCCGAGACACCCGTAGGGTGGCTCGGTGAGGAGCGAAGCGACGAGTAGAGCGCGGGCCGAAGGCATCGCCCGTATGCCATCAGCACGTTAATGATGCGGGCTTGGCTTCGGATCATCACGTCTTCCTTCGCTACTTGCTGTGCGCTTCTCGCTTGCCGACGAAGAGGTGGCCGGGAGGCGGAACGAGCGCGGAAAGATCGGCGACCGTTCGGTCGTTGCGCGCGAAACTCGCCAGCGGCGTGAACGCCGAGCGACTGACGCCCGAGACGCCTGCCCGCTGCTCGACGAACAACGGCGCCTGCTGCCAGGAGACGTGATCGATGGTGAGGGAGCGATCGTCGTCGACAGGTCCGCCCGACAGCAGTGGCACGAGCTTCGCGACGTAGGTCACCGTCTCGTCCGCCAGCGGCCGGCCTGTCGCCAGATGGTCCTCGTAGCGTTGCGGGCCGCCATTGTAGGCAGCGATGAATCCTTCCGTGCCGAAGCGTTCGCGCATGTCACGCAGATACGCCGTACCAGCGACGATGTTGTCATGAGGGTCTGTGGGATCCGCCCCGAGGCCGTAGCGAATGCGCAATTCTGAGTAGGTGTTCGGCATGAGCTGCATCAGGCCGACCGCGCCTTTCGGCGACAGTGCCTTGGGATTGCCTTTGCTCTCGATCTGGATGACGGCGCGGATCCAGGACGCCGGCACCGAGAAACGGGTTGCTGCTTCGTCGATGAACGACTGCCACGAAACGGCGAGCTCGGCCGATGGCGTAGATGCAGGTTCGGCGTGGGCCGAAATGGGAAATGAGGTCACGACGGAGGCTGCGGCGATGATGCCGAAACGGCCAAGCCGCCGCGTCATCAGTGTGATCACGTCTGTCGCCGTAACGGACGGGTCCAGCTCAGATGGAAGATGTCGCCGTCGCGTTCCAGATGGAACAAGTTGGCGCGGATCGGGTGTGCGAAGGACGGATCATCGATCACGAGCGCAATGTAGTTGCCTGCCCGCTCGCCGGTGCGCTTCCAGCCCGCGCCGATCTCCACTTCGCCCGTGAGCACGCGATAATCCGGGGCGTTTTCGGCGTCGCTTTCGACTGCCGGGATGATGTCGATCTCGCGGTCGAGCGTTAGCGTCCGGACTGTGCCCTTATATCCATCGTTCTTGCGCTTGAAGATGCCGATATGAGCCATGATTTGCTCCGTGTTGGGTTGCAGGGTGAGAGATCAGCGTACGGCCGCGCGCCAGACGAACCGGCCGTCGCCGGCTTCGTCGGTCCACAGCGGGACGGCGCGTGCGACGACCGCCGTCATCGATAGCGGACCGAAATAGCGGCCGTCGAAACTGTCGGGTTCGTCCCAGTTCATGAGAAAGACTTCGTTGTTGCCGATGACGTGGCAGCCTTGCCAGCTTGGTAGCGGGCGGCCGCGGCCGTCGCGCTCGCGGGCTGGCGCAGCGGCAATGCCGTCAACATTGATTTGGGTGCCGATCCGACACACGGTTTGGCCGGAAAGGGCGAAGATGCGCTTGAGCAACGGGACGCCGCGCGGCAGATATCCGCCACGATCCAGGAGCGAGGCGAGCGGTTCCGGCGGTCGCACGACCACAAGTGTGGTGATGCGCGGACAGTTCGGTGGTTCGACCGCGTACAGTCCGCGGGGCACACTTGGCGTGAGATTCCAGACATATTGGGGGATGTCCTGATGTCTGGCCGTTGCCGTGATCGCAGCAATGGCCAGCAATCCGACCGCGAGCGGTGCGAGCCTGGTCATCACGGCACGATCCTGCGGCGCTTCAGCCAGGCACGGTGCCGGCTGAGCGTATAGGCGCGCGGTCTTTCGCCTACGATGAGACGGTTGTGAACGTGTCGCCAGTGATCCGGAGCGGCATCGGCCGGATCGATGCCGAGTGCCTCGACGGCGTCGATGGCCTGCAACACACGTTCGACCTTTGGCCAACTTTTGATCGACAGGAAGATTTCGCCACCTGGCTGCATGAGCGGCGCAGTGGTGCAGCGTTCGCCGGGCGCGACGGCGCGCAGAATATCGATCTCGGAGGAGATGGTTCCGTAGGTGTTGCCCGTCCAGCGGACGACTGCGAAGATGGCGTTCGGCGCGAATGAAACGCAGCGGCGATGACGATCAAGGCGGAGGCTCGCCATGGGCCGGCCGAAACGGATGCGCTGTTCGACGCGCTTGGCCAACCATGTCAGCTCGACATGCGTCAGCCGGTCAGGTGCCGGATCGGCGAATTGGTGGACGAAACCGCTGGCCGTCATTGAACGCGCCCTCGGCCCGATCGGTGAGCCGCAAGCCGCCCCAAGCCAGGCACCGGCTTGGCAGCATGAATTACGCCATTTCCCTGGTCGGACGTGGATTGGCGCAAGCCGACATCGGCCCAGGCTTGGACGTCTTCGATCGTATAAACGACCCGGCCGCCAAGCTTCCGGTAGCGTGGGCCGGTGCCATGCGTGCGATGTTTCTCCAGCGTGCGGTTGGAGACACCAAGCATGCGGGCGACTTCAGGAGTCCTAAGGTAGCGCGGAGACGGAGAGACTTTGTCGGCCATGGAATACATCCGGCTTAAGTTGGCCGTCTTTGCTCATCGACGGCGTGACAGGCGCACCATCGCGCATTTCGGGCAGCGACAAGGATGACGAAGATAGATCGACGCAAACTGTCCATCCCCGTCAAGCGACGGTCGTTGCTCGGCGGGGATTGTTGAATTGCGGCCCGAGGAGGAGGAATAGCGGCGGCGATCTTTCGCCTCATCTGCCGCAGCCTCCCGGGTGGAAGCTGCCCCATCAAGATTCCGTGGCCCGTCAGCGCCTCGTTGTTGCGGTAATTCGATATACTATCGCAGGGGGCTTTAATGGAGAACGTAGCGATGGCGAAGGAACTTGACTGGCCCGGGCTTGTCGATCGGATCGAGATTAGCGAGTCGGCCGGGATCACAGTTGAGCAGATCGATGACGAGATCACGGTCGCCATCGCGAGCGTTGTCTGCGTCCATTTTGAGGTAACGGCGGATCAGGCGCTCAAGCTATCCCGCGCACTGGCGGTGGCCGCAGACAACGCGGCTAAATTCCTTGCGTCAACGGAGACCTAACAATACGGCTGCGAGCCTCTGGTGACCGGCTGACGCGGCGCCGATAGGGGAAACAGTCTGACCAAGCACCCCGATCATGGAGTGCCCGGCTAATCGCCCCTGAGCAGATCGCGATAGCCGCCTCGCATGCGGCGAATTCCATCTCTGACCAGACGGATGATTTGGGCGCGGCGCGGCGATGTCAGCCATTCGCGGCGAGACTGCCCGCGGACGAGCGGGTCGAGCAACACGGCCGCTATCTCGCGATAGCTTGCATGCTGCTGCCAGCCGTCTAGCGCGCGTAGCATCAAGATCAGCCGTCGCCGCTGCTGAGCGGTGAGCGGCGCAACCGGCGGCGGCGCCGATCGGGTCAAGCTCAGCCAGAGGTGCAATGCGGCTTCGACGCGCTGCGGCATATGTGCGTCAAAGGGAATAACAGCTGCAAACGGTGCGGTCGGCGGGGCATCAGCAAGCATCCAAAGCTGGCGGTTGCCGCCATGCCCGCGCAGCAAGACATGGCGGCCGTCCGGCCGGCTGACGACAAATGCTGCCGGCGGTAGCTGCTTAAATGTCAGAGAGCTCACGGATTCGAGCGGCGACGTGATCAGGATGACGGCCGCCGGCAGGATGTTTGGATCCCAGAGCGTGGACGCTTGATCGCTACGCTGCCGGGGATCACTCGGAAAAGTTCAGGCCCCAGCGCTTTGCCAGCGCCAGAGCCACCTCCTGGTCACTCGGCGCTTGGCTTTGCAAAAGCAGACTCATCTGCCGATAGTCTTGGCGGTATAGCGGGTCGCGTCTCAGAAACTCCCAGGCAAATCCTGACCGCTGTACGCCGTCCAAATAGTCGGTAGATTCTTCCGACCGCCATCCTGCTCCGTCTGGCATGCGATAATCCCTACGATACGCAAATACGCATGCCCCCAATCCTAGGTAGAATTATTGGAACAGCCCCAAAGTTTAGAAGTACCCGGTCACGCAACACGTGTTGCAGCGCTCCTGCTGTGAAAGATGAGAGATCAAACGGGTGTCACAAAAAACCGTTGAACTCTCAGCTCATTACAGCGAGCGTCGAACGAGGTCGCGATAGCCGGACCGGCTCATCCATCGTGCGCGTGCAAGATGGCTGTCATGCACGCTGCGCGCGCGCTCGGGTTCTTTTTGAGGATCGAGGCCGAAGATGATGCGCACGACCTCGCGCCAGTCGGCTCCTTCTTCTGCGGCGTCCAGGAGCCGCAGGTAAGTCTTCAGGTGGCGCTCGTCATAGGGCGTCACGTGCGGCGAGTCTGGGGGATGATCGTCGAAGGCGGGTATGGTCATGGGCAAGTCCGGCCTCCTTCAATGCCGAACGTAGCACAATCTTGCTTGGAGCTGAGAATAGTCAGGGGACTTATACACTGCCTCGCGGCCTTGGCGTCGACTCGCAGGTTGCTTTGCGGCTCTCCTATCCGCCTGCCTAAACGGTATTGCCGGTTATCCCATCCCTATTTTGTCGATTTAAAGCGGTGGGTCAATAAGCGACAGGCAGCCCATTCTGGCACATGGACTGGCGCCAGGTTGTTGCAGCGAATTTGCGGAGGATTCGGCAGGAGCGTGGAGTCTCGCAGGAGACGCTCGCATATGAAGCAGACGTCAATCGTACCTACATCAGCAAGCTTGAAAAGGGGGAGCCGTGGGTCGGCCTTAAAATCTTGGTAAAGTTGTCGGACGTCCTGGGGGTTGAGCCGACCGATTTCCTTCGGCGGCCTGCTAAAAAGGCCAAATAGCCGATCTCAACGAGGCCATTGCCACTGTCACAGCTTAGCAGCCGGTAAACCGTAGATCTGGTCCATCGCCGATTTCGCGCAGATACTCGACACCGAGGGATTCAAGTTTGTCAGTATCGCGCCTGCCGAAAGGAAAGCAATTCAACGTGGCCATAGAGTTTGTTGCGCAATTCAAGCCTTCTAAAGGCGTATAGTTCAGCTTCGACCTTGATGATCGGTCCGCGAAAGTTGATCCAGCCGGCGAAAGCAAAACCTGACGGCACGGCATAGACCGCTCGCTAGGCTTCACTGCATAAGGGATGCGATTGGCTGGGCAGATGAGCATCGGTGAAGATTTCGTCCGGCGCGCAGTCCCAATTGGCGAGACGGGAAAATGCCCCGCCCGGACCAGCCGGACGGGGCATCCTGCGCCGGTCAGTCGCCGCCGCGGCGACCGTTGGGGCGAGACCAGATCAACGTGTGGGTCTTGCCGCCCTCGTCCTCGATCAGGTTCGCGTAGATCGGACCCGTGAAGCTTGGGTCGTCGAGCTTGACCGAGAGGTACGGGCGACCTTCGTTGGATCGCTTCGCCCAGGCGGCTCCGATCTCGACTCTTCCGACGAAGGCCCGGTGGGTCGGCGCGTTCTCGTTGCTGCTCGCGGCTTCCTCGACCAGGCGGACGTTCTTGGCCTTGAGACTGAGGGTGACGAGCTCGCCGGTGAAGCCCTGCTCGGTCTTGGTGAAGGTGCCGATGTTCGCCATTGTAGTTCTCCTTGCTCTGTTTCCGAGCCGCGACCATCGCGGTCTCGATGGCGACCGAAAGGCCGGAGACGAGCGACGCAGCATCCTTCAGGACCGCAGCGCAGCGGAGGATGCCGGCGGGCAACTTTCTTGGTTCGCGCGAGGAATGGGCGAAGCCCAGGGGAAGAAAGTTGAACGCCGGCATTGCGGCTAGGCGATCGAGGCGCAGCCGGTGTCCGGCTAAGGTCAGGCCATCGTAGACGTGAATGGACGCGCTTCTCGGAACAGGGAGTTTCGAAGGAGAATTGGCGAACATGGCATTGACGCCAGGAGAAGCCGGCGACGGCAATCGTCACCCTCTTGGGTCAGGCGTGGACGTTCGGCGCGCGAGGAAAGCAAGAGGCGGGAGGCATCACCATCGACCCTTGAAGGAAAGTAGATTTTTGCGCCGCGGGCGATCGAGCAAGAAGGCATCCCATGCGCCTCGGTCATAATACACACCCAGGCGATAACGCTCGAGCACACCGAGCGAGGTCGGCGGCGCGGATCCAATGCGTGGTGTTGTGGCGCCTTACCTTCACGCTTGCGCCGGGCGGCGCTGATTGTCGTCACTGGTAGGCGGTAGCGTTGCGGCAAGTCTTTGCCAGGCGATCGCGCCAATTAACATTGCCCCAACGATCGCAAAGGCCTGACGCCATCCTTCGGATGCCGAAGCCAAGCCGAACAGAGTGGACGTCAGGGAATAACCTGCGAGCGCGGCTGGGGCCGCGAAGACCAATGCGATCGCGCCGCGCAGGAGCGGCCCCCGCGCCTGCGCGAACGCCGCGCGCCCCACGATCAGAACCAGCGCGCCGGCACCGACGCCGAGCACGATGCCGCCGAGTGCGCCGGCTCCGGCCTCCTCTGCATGGAGGCCGACGAAGGCGCCGACAAGAAACGGCAATGTATAGATGGCCGCGCCGTAGAGCAGCCAACAGAAGAAACCTACTCCGACGAGGATGGAAAGTGCGGCCATGGTGGATGGCTCCATTTTTTGGACACGAATGATGCGCGCCTCCCACCACCACCTCGGCGCGAGCGAAGTGTAACCGATCGTAGACGCTCTCGGAATCAAAATTAAAGGTGAAGCAAGCTTCTTGCGATCGTACCGCTGATGGTGTGGATTCACGCGGCGAGACGACGCCGTCAATCTGGAAGAAACATCCAGATGGCGATTGACGTCGGCGCTATCGCCGACATAGCGTTTGCTGGTAGGCCTGCTGGCAAATGGGAGAACGGCGCTCACGCGCCGTCCTCGCCGATCTTCCAGACGGGGATGCCGAGGTGGCGGGCCTTGTCGGCGAGATTGGCCTGGATGCCGCTACCGGGGGTTACCAGCACCCCGATTGGCAGTGCTTCGAGCATGGCATCGTTGCGTTTGAACGGGGCTGACTTGCCCTTCGCCCAATCGGGCTTGAAGGCGATCTGCGACACCTTGCGGTGATCGGCCCAGCGCGATGCGATGCGCTCCGCGCCCTTCGGGCTGCCGCCGTGCAAGAGCACCATGTTGGGATGCTTGGCCCGGACCTGGTCGAGCTTGTCCCAGATCAGACGATGATCGTTGAAGTCGAGCCCGCCGGTGAAGGCGATCTTCGGACCGGGAGGAAGCATGACTTCGGTCTCGGCCCGGCGCTTTGCGGCGATGAAGTCTCGGCTGTCGATCAGCGCAGCCGTCATCGTGCGATGGCTGACTTTCGATCCGGTGCGCGGCTGCCAGTGTGATCCGGTGTGCTTGGCGAAATGCTCTGCGGCCTGGTCGCGGAAGTATTCCATCACATTGCGTCGTTCGATCAACGTCAGGCCTTGAGCGACGAGGCGTTCGAGCTCGACGGATCGGATTTCGGAGCCGTCCTGCTCGCGCTGGCCGCGCCGTTGCGCCTGTTCGTTGCTATCGAGCTCGCGTTCGATGCGCGCGGTCGCGCGGTGAAACAAATGGACCGTTGACCACAGGAGATCGTCGAGATCTGGCTCGAGCCTGGTGTCGCGCAGGCTGACAATTAGCGCGTCGAAGATGTCGGCGATGGTGCCTCCGATCAGTCGGCCTTCGGGCAGTGGCCTTGGATCTGGTTCGTCCTGGAACGGTCGGTACCCGTGGAGTTGCAGTTCGGCGATCGCGTGGTCGGTGGCAGAGGAAGCGGTGCCGTTGTGGTCGGTCGTCATGGAGGCGCTCCTTGATCGGATCGGCCGCGCCCATCGCGGCCTTCATGGCGACCAAAGGCGGCGGGCGGACCGGACCGGCACCGCGCAAGCGGCCGGAGCGAAGCGGAGGATGGCGGCGCGCGGCTATTTTGCTTCGCGATGCAAAGCGCGCGTCGTCCTGTGGACTATGTGAGCAGTCATTCGTGGGCGCGCGGCGGAAAATAGCCGCGCGCCGCCATTGCGGGGCCGGACCGCTTGCCGCAAAACGTCGCCTCTCAAGAAGGCCGGTTGCGCGGCCCTTTCCGGATGGAGAACCGCTGCACGACCCTCACGCACCTCTCCGCCCCCGCCCGCCCTTAGCGGATCCGATCGGCCACCAACATGAAGCGCGCGACGTCCTGCGGGAGGAGCTGGATTCGGACTGCAGCCCGAATCGTATCGAGGCCTAGCAGCCGCAAATCATCGTTGAAATCTCCCAGCCCGGGTAACAGCGGGATCACGTCGAGGCCGGCCTTATGAGCCCGGTCGCGCAACGTGTCGTGGGCCGTGTCGCCGGCGGGATCGTCGTCGCGCGCAACGTAGAGGCGGCGCAGTGTGGGCGGAAACAGGATTGCCGCAAGGTGTGCGGCCGAGAGTGCGCTCAGCATTGGCATGGCCGGCAGAAACTCGCGGAGCGACAACATGGTCTCGATGCCCTCGCCTGCGGCGGCGACATCGGCCACCGTGCCAAAGCGGACGGCGTGACCGAGCAGATCGCCGATCGCGCGACGCGGTGTGTCGATGGGCGCTTTGCCGAGCGTTACGGGATCGACTCCATCGGGATTGAGCCAGGTGCGATGCACGCCGGTGATACGATGGTTAAGGTCGGTGACGGCCGCGATCAATGCTGGCCAGGTCTCCGTGGGGCCGTGATCGCCGGGGCGATAGTAGCAGCGCGGGTGAAAGCGCAGGCTGTTCAGGCTTTCAATGTGCGTGATGCCACGATCGGCCAGATAGGATTGCGCGCGCGTGCCGGCGATGCCTTGCGAGATCGCCCACAATCGACGGGCCGCCTCCGATGAGCCGACAGGTGCTGGTCGGCGCCGGACGGCGGATACAAGATCGGGTGCGGGAGGCGGCAGGCTGAGGAAACGGCGAGCCTCTTCGGCGGCCTCGCTGAACGCAAGCCCGCGGCTCAATTGGATGACGTCGAGCAGATCGCCATGTTGTCCTGTTGCCGCATCGGTGTTATGTGCAGTTGAACATAACACCGAACATGTTGCGCCGAGAGTTATGTTGCGCCCCCGCGATTGGGCGCTTTCCCCCAGACGATCGACGGCTTCTACGCAACATAATGTCAGTGCGCTGCGGGAGGTCTCGTGATGTCCCGCGACGCTTCTGAACTGGCGC
>NZ_DATGFH010000068.1:0-5492 GCF_035309285.1 Bradyrhizobium sp.
CCCTGATAGGCGTTTAGATACACTTTCTCGTATTTGACGCTGCGCCACAGCCGCTCGACGAACACGTTGTCGCGCCAGGCGCGCCTTTGCCGTCCATGCTGATCGCAATGCCGTTGTCGGCGAGTGAGCCGGTGACGCCGCACCGGTGAACTGCGAGCCCTGGTCGGTATTGAAGATGGTAACCGCTCGGCGAAGGCCCTTAGGCCGCTTTAGCGACCTGCTGTGCCGGCTGCCAATTCCATGGCAGGAGTTTGCCGATACGATTGTTGGGGTGGTCGGCGATGCGCGCGAGGACATCGCGCAGATAGGCTTCTGGGTCGACGCCATTGAGTTTGGCGGTCTCGATGAGCGAGTACATGGCGGCGGCTCGTTCGCCGCCGCGGTCGGAGCCGGCGAAGAGATAATTCTTCCTGCCGATGGCAACGCCGCGCAGCGCTCGTTCGGCCGGATTATTGTCGAGGCTCAGTCGGCCGTCGTCAAAGCATCGGGTCAAGGCCAGCCATCGTGCCAACATATAGCGGAACGCAGCGGCGAGTTCCGATCGGCCCGAGAGCTTCGGACCGATCTGTTCCGCCCAGGCCTTGAGAGCGTCGCCAATAGACTTTGATTGTGCTTGACGCTGGCGCCGCCGTTCATCGGGCGGCATGCCATTAATGGCCGCCTCGACGCCATAGAGAGTGCCGATGCGATCGAGCGCCTCCTTGGCGATCGCCGAGCCATTGGCCGCGTGGACGTCAAAAAATTTGCGCCGCACATGCGCCCAGCATGCCGCTTCGACAATGCGGCCGGCTTCGTAGAGACCGTTGAACCCGGCATAGCCGTCGGCGTGGAGCACACCAGTGAAGGCCTGCAGATGCGCGACCGGGTGCTCACCTTTGCGATCCGGGGAATAAAAGAACATGGCCGCCGGCGGCCTCGCGCCCCGATGCGGACGTTCATCGCGAACGTAGGTCCATAACCGGCCCGTTTTGGTCTTGCCCGCTCCCGGGGCGAGGACCGGGATCGGAGTATCGTCGCCATGCAGAACTTCAGATCCCATCACAGCGCGGCGCAGCGCCTCGACCAGCGGCGCCAAGGCCGCCGCCGTTGCCCCAACCCAGCCGGATAGCGTCGAGGTCTCCAGATTGACGCCGTCCCGCGCATAAATCTCCGCCTGGCGATAGAGCGGCAGGTGGTCGTCGAACTTGGAGACGATGATGTGGGCGAGAAGACCTGGACCCGCCCGCCCACGAGCGATCGTATGGTTCGGCGCCGGCGTTTGCACCATGGCCTCGCAAAGCCGGCAAGAGAAGGCCTCACGAACGTGCCGCACCACTTTGAAGCGGCCTGGCACGTAATCAAGACTCTCGGTCACGTCGGCGCCGATCCGGCGCAAAGTACCGCCGCAGTTCGGACAACAGCAGGCGCCGGGATGGACAATCTCCTCACGCGGCAGGTGTTCAGGCAACGGCCGTCGGGCCGGTTTGGCGGTTTGTTCGTTTGTTGCCTCGACCGCTGCGGCGACCGCGGGAATTGCTGCGATCCGCTGCGCATGGTCCTCATCAAGCGTCTCGATCGCCAGTTCGAGTTGCTCGATGGTGCGATCGATCTTCTCCGACGAGCGGCCAAATTGCGCGCGTTTGAACCGAGCAAGTTGGAAGCGCAGCTTCTCGATCTCGGCACGCGCCGCGACCGCATCCCGCGCCAGCTCGCCGATGATGCGCTTGAGCGCATCAATGTCATCAGGCAGAGCGGCAGGATCGATCGACACGAATCAGCTTTAGCCGCGGACCCGCTGCTTCGCCACCACGACCGTGGGCCTGAGTCATCATGTCGCGTTCATCCTGCAAGTTGCGGTCGCTCAGTGCGGATCGGCGCGCGCCAGTCGATGCCTTCGAGCAGCATCGCAAGCTGCGCCGGCGTCAGTGCCGCTGCCGCGCCGGCCGATATCGCCGGCCAAATAAAGCGACCCTTCTCGAGCCGCTTGGCAAACAGACATAGGCCCTGGCCATCCCACCACAGAACCTTGATGAGGCGGCCTTGCCGCCCGCGAAAGACAAAGGCCTGGCCGCAGAACGGATCGCGGCGAAGCTGGTCCTGCACTAGCGCCGCCAAGCCGTCGAAGCCCTTGCGCATGTCGGTAAAGCCCGTCGCCAGCCAGACGCACGAGCCAGCAGGTGCAGGGATCATCGGCCAACCAGCGCTTCGATAAGAGTGCGCAGCATCCCAATATCAACAGACGCGTCAGCGCGCAGACGATGTCCCGTCGCCAGTTCAACCTCGATTGTCCCGGGCTGCGTGCACTCGCATGAATCCGTGCTGACCGGTCCAGGCAGGCAAAGCGGGACAAAGGCTGGCTGCGGCGGCAACGCTGCCGCGCGTTCCGATCGTGTCCCTGCGAGTGGTGTAACAGCGGCGGGGCCTCGTGATCTCCGGCAAGGCCGGGCTGATCAAGCTGTCGCGACAGCGGGCAGCCTGATGATGGGATCATCGCTCAATGGCGCGATCGTTTCCAGGCTCATGTAGCGGCCACGCTGCACCGCCCATTCGTCGTTCTGTTCGAGGAGCAAAGCACCGATCAGGCGCGTGATCGCCTCCTCGTTCGGAAAGATGCCGACCACATCGGTGCGCCGCTTGATCTCGCCGTTGAGGCGCTCGAGCGGATTGATCGAGTGGATTTTCGGTCGATGATCCTTGGGGAAGGTCATGAAGGCAAGCACGTCGGGCTCCGCCTCGTCCATGAATGCGGCGAGCTTCGGCACTTTCGGACGTAGCTGATCGGCGACCGCGCGCCATTGCTTGCTGGCGGCCTCGGCGTCGTCCTGGACAAACGCGGTGCCGATGAAGGCTGCGACGACGCGACGGCCCTGGCGTCCCGCATGAGCCAGCACATTGCGCATGAAGTGGACCCGGGGGTCGTTGAAAAAGTACTCGCCGACTGATTCCGTGATCGTGAATGATTCGCGACATGGGAGCGCGAAATGCTCGGGCACAAAGAGCGGGATCAGCTGGAGCTGTTCATCACGGGCTCGCTCCGGCAACTCATTCCTGATGAACATGTGCTGGTGCGCGTCGACGACGTGCTCGACCTGTCTTGGCTCAGGCAAGAAGTTGCCGACTGTTATTGCCTCGAAGATGGCCGGCCTGGAATCGATCCCGAGGCGGCGGTGCGGCTGATGCTCGCCGGGCTGCTTATAGGCATTGTCCACGACCGCAAGCTTATGCGGGAGGCCCAGGTCAATGTCGCCATTCGCTGGTTTTCCGGCTATGCGCTGCACGAAAAACTGCCTGATCATTCGAGCCTGACGCGCATCCGCCAGCGGTGGGGCGAAGAGCGCTTCCGTAGGATCTTCAAACGAACGGTCGAGACCTGCCTGAAGGCGAAGATCGCCACGGCTGAGATCGTGCACATCGATGCTTCGCTGATCCGAGCCAATGTGAGCTGGGACAGTCTGGTTGAGCGTCATGTGCAGGATGTGCTGAGTGAGAATCGGACGGACCAGGAATTAGAGCTCGAGAGAAGCGGCCGGCAGAGTGGCAAATACAAGAAAGTCTGCACGACCGATCCCGACGCGACAATGGCTACTAACGCGCGAAATCGACGGTTAGAGCCTGCTTACAAGCAGCATACGGCGGTCGACGACAAGTGTGGCGTCATCCTTGGCGTCGAGGTCACGACCGGGCAAACGAACGAAGGCGACATGATCGAACTACAGGTGGATGACATCGAAGCCACCACGGGTATCGACATCAACGTCATTACGGCTGATGCTGGTTATGCCTATGCGAAAGTGTACGGTGCGCTTGAGCGGCGCGAAATCGCCGCGGTGATACCGGCAAAAGCCGAGCCGATCAGATCCCGCGTGCCAATGCGTCGCTTTCGATACGACGCGAAGCACGACATTTTGAAGTGTCCGACGGGCCATATCTTGCGGCCGGCTAGGCCGATCAAGCATGGCCGCTTCTTCTACTCGAAGGCAAGAGATTGTGCCCGATGCCCCCTGAAGGGCGACTGTCTATCAAAGGGGCGGGTCAACAAGGCCGTGGTCGTTGGTAACGACTATCCTGCCTTGCTCCGCGCCCGCCGCCGGCGTGAACGCTGGTCCAAAAATGATCGGCAGCTCTATCAACGGCACCGCTGGCGATCGGAGGGCTTCCACGGCGAGGCCAAGACTTGGCACGGGCTCGCACGCGCAGTTCGGCGCGGGCTGGCCAACATGAAAATCCAAGCATACCTCACCGCCGCAGCAATTAATCTCAAGCGGCTCGCGGCAGCATTCTTTGCGATTTTTTGCGGCGGTACTACCTGCATCGAATATGCTCCTGGAACCGCTCAGTAAACGAACAAGAGTGCCGTTTTTCAACGACCCCACCCGGCAGCGTTGCCAGGTGGCGTGTAGCACTTTGGCGACGGCGGCTTTGATGCCCTCATGGGCATCGGAGATCACCAGCTTGACACCGCGCAGGCCGCGGCGGGCGAGCTTGCGCAAGAACTCGGTCCAAAACGGTTCGGCCTCCGAAGGTCCGATATCCATGCCGAGCACCTCGCGGCGGCCGTCCGCGTTGACCGCAACCGCGACAATCACCGCCACCGACACGATGCGGCCACTCTGCCGCACTTTCACGTAAGTGGCATCGATCCACAAATAGGGCCACTCGCCTTCGATCGGACGGCTGAGGAAGGCTGTGACCTTGGCGTCGATCTCCTCGCAGAGCCGGCTGACCTGGCTCTTGGAGATGCCCGTCATGCCCATGGCTTTGACCAGATCGTCGACCGAGCGGGTCGAGACGCCGTGCACGTAGGCTTCCTGCACGACGGCGGCGAGCGCCTTCTCGGCCAGCCGGCGAGGCTCCAGGAAGCCCGGGAAGTAACTGCCCTTGCGCAGCTTGGGGATGCGCAGCTCTACCGTCCCGGCGCGTGTCTCCCACGTCCGGTCGCGATAGCCGTTGCGCTGATTGAGCCGATCCGGACTACGCTCGCCATGGGCAGCGCCGGTCAGGCCCTCGACCTCCAACTCCATCAGGCGCTGCGCCGTAAAGCCGATCATCTCGCGCAGCAGATCGGCGTCGGAGCTCTTTTCCAAAAGCGTCCGAAGGTTCATCATCTCGTCGGTCATCGGTGGTTCCTCGAATCAGGTTGTGTGTCGCAACCCGACCTTACCGACGAATCATCGATGGCCGACCGCAAGCCGCTCGCTCACTACGGCGCTATGGAAGGCGCGCTCGCTCGCGGCTTGCTCCGCTGAGTTACACCACCAGTCGGGACGTGACCCACAGGAAACCTCCGCAATGGATTAGGACGGCAAGAGACGTCTCCGCCCGCGTATCCCATAGTCCGAGCCTGCAGGTGGCTCAGAGGTCCGACGACGATGAACAAGTCGGATCGCGAGGCTTGACGAACCGCCATGGGCTGCGCATCTACGACTCGTCGCGCCAGAAAACGAAAAGCTACCCACATAGGCAATGGCGGATCCCCTACGGCAATGGAAGGCCTGGTTTGATCTTTCGATCAA
>NZ_DATGFH010000069.1:0-72416 GCF_035309285.1 Bradyrhizobium sp.
AGAAGAAGGTGTTGCCGGACAGGCCGCCAAACGCCGAGCCGTTATTGCCGGTGGCCGACGTGTAGGCGTAGAGCACTTCGGTGAAGCCATGCGGCCCGGCATTGTTCATCGCCGCAACCGTCGAGGGCAGCGCCACCGCAACGGCGGTCCAGCCGAGATACATCAAGGGCAGCACCAGAATGGCAAGCATCGCCATCTTGACCTCGCGCGCCTCGATCTTCTTGCCAACATATTCCGGCGTGCGGCCAACCATCAGGCCTGCCACGAAGATCGAGAGCACGACGAACAACAGCATGCCGTAGAGACCGGAGCCGACGCCACCGACGATAATTTCGCCGAGCTGGATGTTGATCAGCGGGATCATGCCGCCGAGTGCGGTGAAGCTGTCATGCATCGCGTTCACCGCGCCGCAGGAGGCGGCCGTGGTGATGACGGCGAACAGCGACGACCCCACGATACCGAAACGGACTTCCTTGCCTTCCATGTTGCCGCCAGTCAGCCCGAGCGCATCGAGCGCAGTGGTGCCGTTGGCCTCAGCCCAGTAGGCGATAGTGACGCCAGCGAGGAACAGCACGCCCATGACCGCGAGGATCGCCCAGCCCTGGCGCTGGTTGCCGACCATGCGACCGAACACGTTGGTCAGCGCCGCGCCGATCGCGAAGATCGAGATCATCTGCACGAAGTTTGACAGCGCGGTCGGGTTCTCGAAGGGATGCGCGGCGTTGGCGTTGAAGAAGCCGCCGCCATTGGTGCCGAGCATCTTGATCGCGACCTGCGAGGCGACCGGGCCGACGGCGATGGTCTGCCTGCCGCCCTCGAGTGTGGTGGCGTCGACATAAGCGCCGAGCGTCTGCGGCATGCCCTGCCAGACGAGGAAGAGAGCGTAGACGATGCAGATCGGCAGCAGCACATAGAGCGTGCAGCGGGTGACGTCGACCCAGAAATTGCCGATGGTGCGCATCGAGGACCGGGCAAAGCCGCGGATCAGCGCGACCGCCAGCGCGATACCCGTTGCCGCCGACAAGAAGTTCTGGTGCGTCAGGCCGAGCATCTGCACGAGATAGGAAACGGTGCTCTCGCCGCCGTAGTTCTGCCAGTTGGTGTTGGTGATGAAGGAGATTGCCGTATTGAAGGAGAGATCTTCCGATACCGCCGTTTGTCCGGCGGGATTGAACGGCAGCATCGCCTGCAGGCGCATCACGCCGTAGATGATGAAGAAGCCACCGACGTGGAACAGCAGCATCGAGATCGTGTAGGTCAGCCAATGCTGCTCGCGCCTGTCGTCGATGCCGCTGATCCAGTAAAGGCCGGCCTCCACCGGGCGCAGGACCGGTGACAGGAAAGTCCGCTCGCCGTTGAACACGCGCGTCATGTACCAGCCGAGCGGTTTCACCAGCGCGACCACGATCGCGCAGTAAAGAATAATTTGAATCCAGCCGATGACGGTCATGGGATTTTCGCCTTTGAGATGATGCGCGAGGCGTGAGAAGGGCGCGGTCAGAACCGCTCGGGCCGCAGCAGGGCGTAGGTGAGGTAGAAGAGAAGGCCGAGCGAGACGAGGCCGGCGAGCGAATAGTCGAAGGTCATGGCTCCCTCCTGCTCAAAGCCGTTCGCAAGCGTAGGTGTAGCCGATCGCGGCCGCGAAGAAGGCCAGCGCAAGCGCCGACATAAAGATGTCCATCATGGGATGCTCCTATGCGCGATGGCCGCGGGGCCTTAAGGCCGCGCGGTGCTCCGCTTCTGGTTCGGGCGCAGAAGTGCCACCCGATGCATAGGTTTTCGAGAAGATCGCTATGCCAAAGTTATAGGAATCTCATAAAGACCGACGTCATCATGGTGCAAGTGAAAGAAGGTCATCGCTCGTCTTCCCTGAATCAGGCGTTAGCCTTTAACTCAGGAAGATGGGCGCAAAGGCCATCGGAAATCGAGACATGCCGCCGGGCCGAAGCATAAGAGCGGTATAGGCGTTCATGCCACCTTTGTGATTTCTGGTGGTGCTGCCGACGGTCGCCGGATTCCTGTTTGCGCCCTATCCTGCGCTCGCCGAGTCTTTCGTTTGACTTGACGAACGCTATAGTCTCAACCGGAATTGATGTCCGGTATTGGGATACACAACACTTTGGCGAAACCAAATGATCCTCAGCGCAGACATGTCCAGCATTCTGGATCGCATTCTCGACGCGGCAACCAACAACCTCAGGTTCGCGGAGATCCTGATTCAGATGGGTCTCGATCCGAACGACGTGACCTGGCAGGCCATCTTCAACCGCCTGCTGGAAATCTTTCTGCACAACATCACGCTTGCCAACATGTTCGCCCTGATCGGCGCGGTCTTCTTTGTCGCCACCTTGCTGACGCACACGATGGTGCCGCTACGGGTCGCGAACATGATCGGTTGCGCATTCTTCGCCATCTTCGGCGCGCTTACCGGAGCCGTCACGACCTTTCTCCTTTATCTCCTGATGATTCCCATCAATGCCTACCGCCTTCGTCAAATGCTCGCTCTGGTGAAGAAGGCGCGCACCGCAACAGAGGGCGACATGTCGATGGAGTGGCTCAAGCCGTTCATGACCCAGCGCAGGTATCGCAAGGGCGATATCCTGATGAAGAAAGGCGACGCAGCCGACGAAATGCTGTTGACTGTCACCGGCAGATTCCGGGTTATCGAAATCAACCTCGATGTTCCGCCGGGGCGGCTGATGGGCGAGCTCGGTTTCCTCACGCCCGACAACCGCCGGACCGCGACGATCGAATGTATCGAGGATGGCCAAGTTCTGACCATCACCTATGAAAAGCTCCTCGAGATCTACTTCCAGAACCCGCAGTTCGGCTATTACTTCCTTGTCTTGACCAGCCAGCGCCTGCTGGAAAACCTCGCGCGGGCCGAAGCCATCATCGCGCAGAACAAGATCGCGGCGCAGACGATCTCCGCCAACTGAAGGCCGTCCGGATCGATTGATCCCGGCCGTCGCCCTATTCCGCCGCCGTCCTGATCCCGATCGGCTCCGCGCGCACCGCGCAGAACTTGAACTCGGGGATCTTCCCGAACGGGTCGAGCGTCGGATTGGTCAGCAAATTGGCGGCGGCCTCCGCGTAGCAGAACGGCATGAACACCATGTTCTCCGGCACATCGCTATCGGCGCGGACCTTGACCTCGATCGCGCCGCGGCGCGTCTCCAGGCGAATGAAATCGCCGGGCACGAGCCTCTTGCGCCGCATGTCCTTGGGCGACATGAACGCCACCGCCTCTGGCTCAATGGCATCGAGCACGCTCGCTCGCCGCGTCATCGCCCCGGTGTGCCAGTGCTCGAGCACGCGCCCCGTCGACAGCACCATCGGATAGTCGTCGTCAGGCAATTCGTCCGGCGGCTGCACCTTCGCCGGCACGATCTTGCCGCGGCCGCTCTCGGTCGGGAAACCCGCGGTGAAGATGATCTCGTTGCCGGGCTTGTGCGGATCATCGGCCGGATAGGTCACAGCGCCCTCGCGCACCACCCGTTCCCACGAGATGTTATCCAGCGACGGCATCAACTGCGCCATTTCGGTATAGACCTCGCCGGGGCCGGAATAGTTCCAGGGCAGTCCCATCCGCTTGCCGATCTCCTGGATGATCCAGAGATCCTGGCGCGCATCGCCCGGCGGCTTGATGATCTCGCGCGCGAGCTGCACGCGACGGTCGGTGTTGGTGAAGGTGCCGGTCTTCTCCGCAAAAGCCGATGCCGGCAGGATCACATCGGCATGGAACGCCGTCTCGGTGACGAACAGGTCCTGCACCACGAGATGCTCGAGTTTCGCCAGCGCCTCGCGCGCGTGCTGCAGATCGGGGTCCGACATCGCGGGATTCTCGCCCTCGATATACATGCCGGTGATCTCGCCGGCGTGGATCGCGTTCATGATCTCGACCACGGTGAGCCCGCGCTCGGGATCGAGCTTCTGACCCCACAGCTTCTCGAAGGCGCCGCGCATGTCGTCGCGGCCGACCGGCTGATAGTCAGGGAAGAACATCGGGATCAAGCCGGCATCGGACGCGCCCTGGACGTTGTTCTGGCCGCGCAGCGGATGCAGGCCGGTGCCGGGACGGCCGACCTGGCCCGTGATCAGCGCGAGCGCGATCAGGCAGCGCGCATTATCCGTCCCGTGCACGTGCTGGCTGATGCCCATGCCCCAGAAGATGATCGAGGCCTTGGCGCGCGCATAGAGGCGCGCGACCTCGCGCAGGGTTTCCGCGGGGATACCGCAGATCGGCGCCATCTTCTCCGGCGTGAACTCCTTGATCTTGGCCTTCAGCTCGTCATAGCCCTCGGTGTAGCCGGCGATATATTGCTCGTCGGTGAGCCCCTCGGTGATGATCGTGTTGATCATCGCATTCAGCAGCGCCACGTCGCTGCCGGGCTTGAACGCGAGATGCTTGAAGGCGTGGCGCGACAGCGCCTGCTTGCGTGGGTCCATCACGATCAGCCTGGCGCCGCGCTTGGCCGCGTTCTTGATGAAGGTGGCCGCGACCGGATGGTTCACGGTCGGGTTGGCGCCGATCACGATGATCACATCGGCGTCTTCCGCGGCGGCAAACGGCGCCGAGACCGCGCCCGAGCTCAAGCCCTCGAACAGCGCCGCGACCGAGGAGGCGTGGCACAGCCGCGTGCAGTGATCGACATTGTTGGAGCCGAAGCCGGTGCGCACCAGCTTCTGGAACAGATAGGCTTCTTCGTTCGAGCCCTTGGCCGAGCCGAAGCCCGCCAGCGCCTTCGCGCCCTTCTCGTCGCGAATCCTCTTCAGACCATTGGCCGCGATGTCGAGCGCCTCTTCCCAGCTTGCCTCGCGGAAATGCGTGTACGGATTGGCGGGATCGACCTGATCGTTGGCGTCCTTCGCCACGTTCGGCAGCCTCACCAGCGGCTTGGTCAGGCGGTTGGGATGATGGATGTAGTCGAAGCCGAAGCGGCCCTTGACGCAGAGGCGATTGTGGTTCGCGGGTCCATCGCGGCCTTCGGCATAGATCAGCTTCTCGTCCTTGACCTGATAGGTGACCTGGCAGCCGACCCCGCAATAGGGGCAGAGTGAATCCACCTTGCGGTCGGGATAGGTGACGCGCGTCTGCTTGTCGTCGAGCATCACCGCCGGCATCAGCGCACCGGTGGGACAGGCCTGCACGCACTCGCCGCAGGCGACGCAGGTGGACTCGCCCATGGGATCGTCGAAGTCGAACACGATCTTGGCGCCGTGATTGCGATAGGCCATGCCGATCACGTCGTTGACTTGCACCTCGCGACAAGCGCGAACACAGAGGCCGCACTGGATGCAGGCATCGAGATTGACGCGCATCGCCGGATGGCTCGCATCGGTCTGCCAGCGCTCGGCGGCGGGGAAGCGACTTTCGGTGACGCCGGTCTTCTCCGCCCAGCGCCAGAACTTCGACTCCGGGTCGTGCGAGGTCGCACGCGCGGGCTGATCGGCGACCAGAAGCTCCATCACCATTTTCTGCGCGGCGACGGCGCGGTCGCTTGCGGTCTTGACCTTCATGCCGACGGTCGGCGTGCGCTTGCAGGAGGCGGCGAGCACGCGCTCGCCCTCGATCTCGACCATGCAGGCGCGGCAATTGCCATCGGGCCGGTAGTCCGGCGCAGGCGAATAACAGAGATGCGGAATCTCCTGTCCCTGGCGCTTGGCCACCTGCCAGATGGTCTCGCCGGGCTTGGCTTCGACTTGCTTGCCGTCGAGTTCGAACTTGATCTTCGTCATTCGGCTGCGTCCTTGAACTCGTCGGGGAAATATTTAATCACCGAGGACAGCGGATTCGAGGCTGCCTGGCCCAATCCGCAGATCGACGCATCGCGCATGGCCTGGCTCAATTCGTCGAGCAATTGCCGGTTCCAGACCGGCTTCTCCATCAGGATCGCCGCCTTCTGGGTTCCGACGCGACACGGCGTGCACTGACCGCAACTCTCGTCCTCGAAGAAGCGCATCAGATTGAGCGCAGCACCACGAACACTGTCCTTTTGCGACAGGATCACGATCGCGGCCGAACCGATGAAGCAGCCGTATTTTTCCAGCGTGCCGAAATCCAGCGGGATGTCGTCCATCGAGGCCGGCAGGATGCCGCCGGAAGCCCCGCCGGGAAGATAGGCGTAGAATTGGTGGCCGTCGGCCATGCCGCCGCAATATTCGTCGATCAACTCGCGCACGGTGATGCCGGCGGGTGCGAGCTTCATGCCGGGATTCCTGACACGTCCGGATACCGAGAAGCTGCGCAAGCCCTGGCGCTCGTTGCGGCCATGGCTCTTCCACCAATCGGCTCCCTTCTCGACGATGTCGCGCACCCACCACAACGTCTCGACATTGTTGATCAGCGTCGGCAGACCGAAGAGGCCAACCTGGAACGGATAAGGCGGCTTGTGCCGCGGCAGCCCGCGCTTGCCTTCGATGCTCTCGAGCAGCGACGATTCTTCGCCGCAGATATAGGCGCCGGCGCCGCGGCGCATATGCAGTGTTGGACCACCGGCTGGAAGCCTGGCGATCTCGTGCTCGAGGATGTCGCGGCAGGCCGGATATTCGTCGCGCATGTAGATGTAGACGTCGGCTGCCTCCACAACGTGAGCGCCGATCAGGGTGCCCTCCAGGAAGCGATGTGGATCGGTTTCGAGATAGTAGCGGTCCTTGAAGGTGCCGGGCTCGCCCTCGTCGCCATTGACCGCCATCAGCCGCGGACCGGGCTCGCCGAGCACCGCGCGCCATTTTCGTCCCGTCGGAAAGCCGGCGCCGCCGAGCCCGCGCAGGCTCGCATCGTCCAGCGCCTTGAGGAGATTTTCTTTCGGCAATTCGCCCGAGCGCAGCCGCTGCAATAGCCTGTAGCCGCCGTCCGCGACATATTTGTCGTAACCGATATAGTCGGGCAAATGCGAATGGGTGTCGCCGGCCTTCGCCGCGGCGAGCACGTTCGACACGGTCGCATGGTCCACGAAGTTGTGGCCGACCTCGGCCGCCGGCGCAGTATCGCAGCGGCCGACGCAGGGCGCGCGCACCACGCGGATGCCGGGACCGGCCTTGCTTTGCAGATCCTTGAGCAGTTGCTCGCCACCGAGCATCGCGCAAGTGAGCGAGTCGCAGACGCGGATGGTGAGCGGGGCGATGCTGGGCTCACCCTCTTTGACGATGTCGAAATGCGCGTAGAAGGTCGCGGTCTCGAACACCTCGGCAAAGGACAGCTTCATCTCGTCGGCGAGGGCTGCAAGATGCGCCGCGGAAATCTGGTGATATTTGTCCTGGATCAGGTGCAGGTGCTCGATCAAGAGGTCGCGCCGTCGCGGCCGGTCGCCCAGCAACGCCTCGATCTCGTACGCGGCGGTCGGATCGACTTGGCGGCCCTTGGGCGTGGCCTTCGCCCGCCTCTTGCCCTCACCGGGATGCTCGAACGCGCGAACCTTGTGAATGTCATGACTCATGGAAGCGTCTCACCCGCGCGGACAAGCCTCCGAACGACCGAACCGCGCTCTAGTCTGTTGTTATGCATGAGTTTTTTTTGGGTCGCAGCTCCCGTCCTCACGCTCACTTTCCTCGACTCTAATCTCTGGCATGCCAGATGCCAAGAAGAAACTAGAGCCCCTCTATCAGCATTAAAGGGGCATGCAGCGCCGCTGTCATGCCCCCTTTTCCAATCACCTGATCGGATTGTTCGATCAACTCTTGTTCATGCAGTCCTCGATGTAGAACCAGCGGTCGTCGCCGGTGAGCCCCTTGGCCTTCACCTCCGCGCGGCAGGTCTTGAGCTTGGGTTTGTTGGCGGCCCAACTGGCCTTCATTTCTTTCAGTTTCTTCATCGTCAGCTTCATCTTCGACGGCTTGGCCTGGGTGGTAGCGGGTGCAGCGGCCGGTGCGGTCGCGGTCTGGGCTGCAGCAGCATGGAGGCCGGCAACGAGCAGCGTGGCTGCAAGAATAACGCGGATGCGAAACATGTGGTCTCCCCCTTTAAGTCCGTTTGCTTTGATCGTTTTTGAAAAATGCAGACGCCGCGGGACGCCGGTTGTCAGCGTCCCGCGGCCTGTGAGCAATCAGAAGATACTGGCCGCGCTTTGCAGCGTTTTCCAGACGCCCCAGGCGAGCGGCACGCCGACGAACAGCCAGAACAACGCCGCCTTGAGGTCGAGCCCGCCCCTGCCGATGCCGAACGAGCCGTGCTCGATCGTTCCACCGTTCTTGAGGTGAGCCGCCTGCAGCTTCGCGACTTCGGCCTCGCTCATGTGCCATTTGGGATTCACCGGCTTGACCAAAAAGTTGCAGATCAGGCCGGCGACCAGCATCGCGCAGAGCACGTACATCGTGCTGTCGTAGAGCTTGTCACGGGGAACGCCGGCCGCAAGCTGGAACTCGCGGAGGTAGTTCACCACCACGGGGCCGATGATGCCGGCGGTCGACCAGGCCGTGAGCAACCGGCCGTGGATGGCGCCGACGAACTGCGTGCCGAACATGTCGGCGAGGTATGCCGGCACGGTGGAAAAGCCACCGCCATACATCGACAGGATGATGCCGAAGCCGAGCACGAACAGCGCTTTCGCACCGAGGCTGGCAAAGGTCGGCGCCAGGGCATAGAGCGCGATGCCAAGCAGGAAGAAGCAATAGTAGGTCGGCTTGCGCCCGATATAATCCGACAGCGAGGCCCAGAAGAACCGGCCACCGATGTTGAACAGCGACAGCAGTCCGGCGAAGCCTGCCGCGATTCCGGCGATCAACACCTTCTGGTCAGCCGCGAGTTGACTGAAGCTCAGTTCGGGGTGCCCGATCAGCTTGCCTGCGAAAATCTCCTGCAGCATCGGCGAGGCCATGCCGATCACGCCGATACCGGCCGACACGTTCAAGCACAACACCCACCAGATCAGCCAGAACTGCGGCGTCTTGTGCGCGTTGTCGAGATGGACGTTGTGCTCGGTGATCATCGTCTTCCTTTCGCTCGGCGGCGTCCAACCGTCGGGCTGCCAGCCGGCCGGCGTCACGCGATAGGCAAAGGCGCCGATCATCATGAACACGAAATAGATCACACCCAAGGTGGCATATGTCTGCCAGACGCCGACATCGGTCGGAGTCTTGAAGTAATTGATCAGGTTGTTGGCAAGCGGCGCGCCGATCATGGCGCCGCCGCCGAAGCCCATGATGGCCATGCCGGTCGCCATGCCGCGATGGTCCGGGAACCATTTGATCAGCGTCGAGACCGGCGAGATGTAGCCGAGGCCAAGCCCGACGCCTCCGATCACGCCGGCGCCTAGCCACATGATCCAGAGCTGATGCACATAGATGCCGAACGCGCCGATGATGAGGCCGCCGCCCCAGCACACCGCGGCCACCGCGCCGGCCTTGCGGGGACCGGCACGCTCGAGCCAGCCGCCCCAGATCGCGGCCGAGACGCCAAGGAACACGAAGAACAGCGTGAACATCCAGCCCATGCTTGCGACCTTCCAGTCGCAAGTGGTGGTGAACAGCTCCTGGAACAGCGAGATGTTGGGGCAGGCCTTCGCTGCCCCCGACGGCTGGAGCGCGTGCGACAGCGGCAGCCAGAACACCGAGAAGCCATAGGCCATGCCGATGCACAGATGGATGCAGAGCGCGGCCGGCGGTACCAGCCAGCGATTGAAGCCGGCCTTCGCTATCGTGTGCTCGCGGTCAAAGATTCCCCCTGTGGCGCCTTTCACAGCGCCGGCAGTATCTGCTGTAGCCATTCGTCCCTCCCTGCAGCAATCCGTCGTGGATCAGCCTGCCCTGATCGATCCCTGCTTCCAGCGCAGACCAACAACGCCCATTGTTGCTCCGCAGCACGCCCGAATGCGCCGGGATCGCCAAGCGCATGCGAAGCGTCAACACCAGCTTAGGCGCAACATTGCCGACACGCCATTGTGCGGCGCGAAAGTGAAATTTGCAAAAGCCCCCACGCCACGCGTGCGCAAGACACGACTCGGCATCCGCCCTCTCGCGGAGATAACGGATTGGGGCAGAAGCGGTCGGGCATGTCGATAGGCAAAAGGTAGCGCCCACCGGTTTTGCAACTCGCCGGCCTGAACCACGCTGACATCGATTACTTTCCCCAATTGAGCGATTGATCTTTTCTATCAGAACCATCGCCTGCCTGAGGCGCAGGCTCGCGTTGAAGAACGGCCCTTATAAGGCGCAGCCGTCTGTTCCGACACATACGGCCTCGTTCCCGCGGCTCGCGTCGCCCGGGTTTTGGATCAGGCTTTGCCCCCAAGAAGTGAGGGCGCAGGGAATGCCGGGTGCCGTTGCACCCGCAGGCCTCGTGTGCAGCAAATGCGCTAGGAACGCACACGAGTCAGCTACAGGTACAACCGAACACACTCCGGCATTCCCTGCGCGATGGTTTACGGCTTATACGTGGTCTCCTCGGAGTGCCGGGCTTGTTAGCCTCCGTCCCCCCGGGCTTATGACCCGGGGGTTGACGCCAGCGTCGGGGCGTCGGGACCGCACGATTTCGCTCGTCCGCGAGAGACATCACTCGTCAGCTGATGCCGCCCGCGTCCATCGCATCCCGCACCCAACGTTCGTGACGATCGCGAAGCGCCCCTCTTTTCGGAGGCGGGATGCGCAGAGACAATCATGTATTTCCGGAAAACGGAAGCGGAATATTTTTGCTCACAGAGCTTGACATTACTTCTGATAAAGCAAAGTGACGCAAGGTGATTTGCCCGTCGCCTGGCCGGAATCAACCCCCGGCCTGGGTCCCGTATTGGAGGACCTGCACCTTTTCCAGGGTGATCAGGCCGCTTGTCATCATGCCGTCCAGCGTCGGCAGGAACGCGTTGATCTTCTCCTCGCTGTCGACGATCTCGATCACGAGCGGCAAATCCTCGGAGAGGCGAAGGATCTTGGCGGTGTGAAGCCGGCTGGAAGCGCCGAAGCCCATGGGTCCGCGCAGGACCGTGGCTCCGGCGAGATGCTGCTCGCGCGCCTTCAGCACGATCGCCTCATAGAGCGGCTTTCCGTGGGAGCGGTCGTTCTCGCCAATGAAAATGCGGAGCAGCACAGCCTGTTTCGGGATTTGCATCGCTAGTCCCCCTTCAAACGATTGAGCCGGCTCGCCACCACGTGTCCGAGCCAGACGGCGAGCAGCCAGGTCACGACCGAGACGCCTATGTTCAAGAGCGCCGTCTGCGTTAGGCCGGCGCGCAACAGCCTCACCGTTTCGAGGCTGAAGGACGAGAACGTGGTGTAGCCTCCACAAAATCCGGTCATGACGAACTGGCGCTGCTCTGCGCTCGCAAACCATCGGCCGTCGGGTCCACTGATGGTACCGTAAAACCCGATAATGAAGGAACCCGTGACATTCACGAACAGCGTTGCCAGCGGGAATCCCGAAACCGAAGGGATCACCAGGGATGCGAGCCAGCGCGCCAGCCCACCCAGCACGGCGCCGATCGCAACGTGGGTGTACAGGATCGCCGTTTTCGAATGGGTGGCGTTGGTCTTCTTGCCGCTCATCGAGATCAGCTCATTTTCATCCAATCGACCAGGGCGAAGCCTGCGGCAGCGGCCGCAAGCGAGAAAGCGACCGAAATGACGACATAGCCCAGCGCACGGCTACTCTGTCCGTCTCGTGCCAGGGACAGCGTTTGCAGGCTGAAGGAGGAGACCGTGGTGTAGCAGCCAAGGAAGCCCGTCACGGCGAAGAGCCAAGGATCCGGCGAAGCCATCAGCGAGGCCTTGTCTTCTGCCATGTCGCCGAGGATTCCAATCAGGAAAGCTCCGCTGACATTGATGAAAAGCGTGCCCCACGGAAACGTCTCGCCGACCCGTCTCGCGACGACACCGGAGATGAAGTAGCGCGCGATGCCGCCGAGAATACTGCCCAGGACAACGGAAATCAGACTGGTCATGGGTACTGAGATCAGACTGGTCATGGGTTCAGAAATGTCCCTTTGGTTCGCCAAAAAAAGCGGAAACATCTTTCATCGCCGCTGTGGACTTTACGTCCGCCTCCTTCTTTAGCCCGCAGACGCATGTCCACGGGCCGGGGCCACGCCCCGTCATGTCGCAACACCCGATCATGCGTCACCTTTCGCGCAGCGCACGACGGGCGAACCAGTTGCTTATCGCGGAGGAATTTGGACAGCCTCCTACCGACGCAAAGCGCCTGGCAGGAGTCATCAGCCTTGCGGCGGTTATCGGGGGACCCCATCCCCATCCGCTCAAAGCGTAGTGCATCCTCCGCAGGCGCGCAATAGCGTCACTTTCTCCAGGCCACCTGGCCTCGTCATTCCGGGGCAGCCCGCAAGGGCTGCGCCCGCAATCCATGACCACGGCTTTTCGTGATTTGAAATGCTCGTTGGCCAACGTGTCCATCTTGACGGCCTGTGGTTATGGATTCCGGGCTCGCGCTGACGCGCGCCCCGGAATGACGACCTCAAGACGGAACATCTTTTTTCTCCGACCCTTTCAGCTTCTCGATCAGGAACACGATCTTCTTTTCATCGCGCGCGGTGATCTCGACCTTGTCGCCGGTCTCGCGGATCAGGTTCGGGATGTCGATTACCGACAGGGGATCGGTGCAATGCACTTCGAGACGATCGCCAGGGGGCACTGATTTCAGCGCCTTGCGCGTCTTGAGCGCCGGCAGCGGACATTTGAGGCCGGTGAGGTCGAGCTTGGTCGTGGTCATGCGTGTGCGACTTTACAGGAGGTTGGCATAGCCGAGAAAGCCGACGCGCTCGCCGGGCTCGACCCTGGTCACGGTCTCGCCGAGCTCGACCAGGCCGTCGGTATCGACCAGCGACGACAACAGCCCGGCGCCCTCGCGCGGAAATTTCAACGCCTCCAGCGCGCCATCCTCGGCGCGGCGGAGCACGGCGCGAACATATTCGCGCCGGCCGCTCTTCTTCTTGTAAGTGAAGGCCGCACGCACCGGCATCGGCACGAATGGCGAAGGCGCAGCCCCCGAAAGCGCAAGCACGGTCGGACGAACGACATGGACGAAGGTGACGAAGCTCGCCACCGGATTGCCGGGAAGGCCGATGAACGGCGTGCCGCCGATGATGCCCATCGCTACCGGGCGGCCCGGCTTGATGGCCATCCGCCACAGCACAAGTGATCCCGCGCTCTCGACACCGGCCTTGACATGATCCTCCTCGCCGGTCGAGACGCCGCCTGTGGTGAGGATCAGATCGTGACGGCTCGCGACCTCTTTCAAGGCTGCCGCCAGCGGCTCGCGCGCATCGCGCATAATGCCGAGATCACCGACCTCGCAGCCGAGCCGCCGAAGCATCGCCATCAGCATGAAGCGGTTGGAGTCGAAGAGCTGCGCGGCGCCGCGTGGTTTGCCTGGTGAAGCCAGCTCATCGCCGGTCGAAAATACGACGACGCGAATGCGTCTCGTCACGTCCAGCTCGGTCAGGCCGAAGGCAGCGGCGAGCGCGATATCCTGCGGCCGCAGACGCTGGCCGGCCCTCAGCGCAACGTGGCCTTCCGGAATATCCTCGCCCGCGGGCCGTACATTGGCGCCCGCCTTCAGCCCCGCCGGCAGCACGACGTTGCCCGATGCATCAATCCGCACGTCTTCCTGCATGAACACGGTGTCGGTGCCCTGAGGCATCGGCGCGCCGGTGAAGATGCGCACCGCCTGCCCGGGCCGCGCCGCAGTCGCCGAAGCGCCCGCCGGCACGCGGCCTGCAACCGGAAACGCCTGCTCCTTGCCGCGCGGCAAGTCGCTCGCCTGAACGGCATAGCCGTCGACCGCGGAATTGGTGAAGGGCGGCAGCGGCAAGGGGGCCACGACCTCGCGCGCGAGAATGCGGCCATCGGCCTCGACCAGCGCCACGCGCTCGGTCTCGCCGACCGCTGTCACGCGCGCGGTGATGAGACCGACGGCCTCATCCACCGACATCATCGGCCCGCCAAAGGCAAAGCAATCGTCGGAGAGTTGCGCCATTCTCTTACATCTCGGCCATCGCCAACGCATCGTCGATGGGAATCGCAAACCGCCGCATCATCGCGGCAATAGCAGGGATGTCGTCGAGATGGGCGGTCGGCAGGCTCGTTTCAACCGCGACGTCGGCGGCGATGCCGACGATGTCGGGGTCGGTCGGAAACAGGAACGGTTTCTCGTTTGCCGCGCGAAAGATCTCGATCTTGCGATGCGGCTCGGTCTTGTAGCCTTCGATCACGACGAGATCGACCGGCGACAGTCTTCGCAAGAGTTCCGGAAGCCGCGGCTCGCGCTCGCCACGCAGCTCATGCATCAAGGCCCAGCGATTGGCGGATGACACCAGCACCTCCTCGGCGCCCGCCTCGCGATGGCGCCAGGAATCCTTGCCGGGCCTATCGACGTCGAACTTGTGATGGGCGTGCTTGATCACGGAGACGCGAAGGCCGTCGGCGCGCAGCAGCGGGATCACCCGCGTCAGCAGGGTGGTCTTGCCGGCACCGCTCCAGCCTGCGAGGCCTATCACTTTCATGCTCAAATCGATCTCCGGAACCCACCGTTTTTCGTCATTGCGAGCGAAGCGAAGCAATCCATTTCTCCGCTTGCTGAAACATGGATTGCTTCGTCGCTTCGCTCCTCGCAATGACGAGTCAGGGGATAGATTTCTCGCTGTTCAGCCATACTTATATCGGCTGGAAGCCGCTGTCATGCTAGCCTGCACGCCATGATGAAGATCGAGAAAGCCCCCATCCCCCTGATCGTGCCGAACCCGGACGATCCCAGGCTGACCGAGCGCGTGACCGGCGTCGACCAGACGGGGGCAAAGACCGAGATCAAGGTGCCGGTCGAGCGGCCGCTGACGCTTTATCTGAATGCGCAGGAGATCGTCACCATGATGACGATCGGCGACTATCCGGAATATCTCGCGCTCGGCTACCTGCTCAATCAGAACATGCTGAAATACAGCGACGTCGTCACCGAGGTCGAATATGACGACGATCTTCAGGTCGTCGTGGTCCGCACCGGGCATCACACCAATTTCGAGGCGAAGCTGAAGAAGCGGACGCAGACGTCCGGCTGCGCTCAGGGCACCGCGTTCGGCGATCTCCTGGAAGCGGTCGGGAGCGTAGCGCTGCCGAAAGCGGAGCTGCGCACCTCCTGGCTCTACCAGATGACGCACGCGATCAACACCATGCCCTCGCTGTATCTCGAGGCCGGCGCGATCCATGGCTGCGTGCTGTGCAAGCAAGGCACACCCATCTGCTACACCGAGGATGTCGGTCGCCACAACGCCGTCGACAAGATCGCGGGCTGGATGTTCCGTCATGGCGTCGATGCGGGCGACAAGATCCTCTACACGACCGGGCGGCTCACCTCGGAGATGGTGATCAAGACGGTGCGGATGGGCATTCCCATTCTGGTCTCGCGCTCGGGCTTTACCGCCTGGGGCGTCGATCTGGCCCGGCAGGTGGGGCTGACCCTGGTCGGGCGCACGCGCGGCAAGCGCTTCATCGCGCTCTCGGGCGAAGAGCGCATCGTCCACGACCAGAACCTCGATTACGTCGAGGAAGAATCGGCGCGGCACAAGCGCAAGGGCGAGAGCCGTGACGAGTAAAATTCCTGCCGTGCTGCTCGCTGGCGGGCTGGCGCGGCGGATGGGCGGCGGCGACAAACCGATGCGCACCATCGCGGGTAAGACGATCCTCGCGCGTGTCATCGCGCGGCTCGGACCCCAATGCGATGGCCTGATCCTCAACGCCAACGGCGATCCCGCGCGCTTTGCAGCGTTTGGGCTGCCTGTGATCGCCGACACGATTGCCGATTTTCCAGGGCCGCTCGCCGGAATCCTTACGGCACTCGACTGGATGGCCGCGCATCGGACCGAGGTGAAATTCGTGCTGAGCGCCGCGGCCGATTGCCCGTTCCTGCCGCGCGATCTGGTGGCGAGGCTCGATGCGGCGCGCATCGCGGTAAATGCCGAGCTCGCGGTCGCGGCCTCCGATGGACAGACGCATCCGGTGATCGGGCTGTGGAGCGTGCGCTTGCGCGGCGAGCTTCGCCACGCGCTGGTCGAGGAAGACATCCGCAAGATCGACCGCTGGACCGCCCGCTATCGGCTTGCAACCGTGACCTGGCCGACAAGCCCGGTCGATCCCTTCTTCAACGCCAACACCATTGACGACATTGCGGAAGCGGATCGGCTCGCGGCCCTCGACGGCGGTTAACAATAGAGGACAGTCGATGATCATCACCCCGGATCTCAAGGACAAGGTCGCGCTGGTGACCGGTGCCTCGCGCGGCATTGGGGCCGCGATCGCAGTGGCGCTCGCCGAGGCGGGAGCTGCGGTTGCGGTGAATTATCGCGAGCGCGCAGATGCGGCCGATGCGCTGGTCGCCGATCTCAACAAGGCCGGCCACCGTGCGATCGCGGTCGCCGCCGACGTGTCGCAGGCCGCCTCCGTCGCCAGGATGATCGAGCACATCAGGTCGACGCTTGGTCCGGTCGACATCCTCGTCAACAATGCGGGCATCGCAATCGTGCGCGGCGTCGATGATCTCACCGAGGATGACTTCGACCGGACCATCACGGTCAACCTGAAATCGGCGTTTTTGTGCACGCAGGCGGTGGTGCCATCGATGCGCGCGAAGAAGTGGGGCCGCATCGTCAATATCTCCTCGGGTGCGGCGCGCGGAGCCGGCGCGATCGGCCCGCATTACAATGCCTCGAAGGCCGCCATGGAAGGTCTCACCCGCGGCTATGCAGCGCGGCTGGTGAAGGACGGCATCACCGTCAATGCCGTCGCGCCGTCGCTGATCGCGACCGACATGATGAGCGGTCGGACGGAGCTTGCCGCACGGATCCCGCTCGGCCGCCTCGGCCATCCGGAGGAGGTAGCGCAAGCCGTGCTGATGGCGCTCGGTAACGACTACATGACCGGCCAAACCATTGTGCTGAATGGCGGAATGGCGTTCGTCTAGTCATAGCTGAGTCACTTCTGCGCATGGCCGCAATGATTCCCGGCCATAGGGAATCCATTGAGCCCAATCAGGAATATGCATAGAAATGCAGGATGGAGTTCCTGACCACGAGCGAGGCGGCGGACTATCTGCGGCTCGGTGAGCGCAAGCTCTACGAGTTGGTGACCGCGGGCGCGATCCCCTGCAGCAAGGTAACGGGCAAGTGGCTGTTTCCGCGTCACGAGCTGGATCTCTGGGTGCTGTCGGGACTGGCGCGTCCGCAAGGGATGATTGCTGCGGATCCACCGCCGATTGTCGGCGGCAGCCAGGACGATCTGCTCGAGTGGAGCTTGCGCGAATCCGGCTCGGGCCTGGCTTCGCTGAACGAAGGCACGATGCGCGGCGTCGAGCGGCTGCAGCGCGGCGAGGTGATCGCGGCTGCGATCCACTTCCACGGAGCCGAGGTCTCCAACCATGCCGCCGAGGACGCCAATATCGCGGCGCTGAAGGGAATCCCGAGCCTGCATGACGCCGTGCTGGTCGGCGTCGCGCGGCGCGAGCAGGGATTGCTGCTCGCCCCCGGCAATCCCAGACACCTGAACAGCCTGTCGGACGTGCTGGTCTCCGGCGCGCTGATAGCGATGCGCCAGCCCGGCGCCGGCGCGCAATTGCTGCTGGAGGCGCTGCTCGCGCGCCTCGGCACGAGCACGAAGAGTCTCAGGCGGCGCGAGCCGCCCTGTCTGACGGGTCCCGACCTCGCCGCCACCATCCGCGCCGGGCAGGCCGATTGCGGCATCGCCACGCGCGCGGCGGCGAAAGCGGCGGGGCTCGATTTCGTGCCACTGCTCTGGGAGAGTTTTGATCTGTTGATGCGCCAGCGCAGCTATTTTCGCCCCTCGATGCAGGCGCTGGTCACCTTCCTGCGCGAGGATCGCTCAAAGGTACGCGCCACGCAGCTTTCCGGCTATGACGCGGAAGGCGCCGGGCAAATCCGATTTGCCGCGTAAGTCATGCCGGCCGGAAGCCGGCTTTTGCAAGCGCGGCGCGCGCGTCTTCAGAGGCGAGTGCATCGAGGAAGGCCTGCACCGCCGGCCGCTGCTTGCGGGCCTTGACCAGCGCGAAGTCGTAGTGCTCTTCCGCGAGCGGAATGAAGCCGAGGCCGGAGGCGTGCGCCACCGGCGCAATCGTCAGCCCCCAGTCGGCGCGATGCTGGCTGACTGCGGCGGCGACCGCATTGTGCGAGCGCGGCTGGTTCCAGTAGCCGTCAGGCCGCGCCTCTCCAAGCAGGCGATCGATCAGGATGCGCGTGCCGGCGCCCTGGTTGCGGTTCACCATGACGCAGGCGGGATCGGCCAGCGCGGATCGCATCGCCTCCTGCACCGTCTTGCCTTCGAAACGCGCATCGCCCTTGCGGAACACGATGCCCTGCATGCGCCGCCAGCCCGGCACCAGCTCGAGTCCATCGGAGAGGAACGGCGTGTTGTAGGTCTCGCTCTTGTCGTCGAACAGATGGATCGGCGCGAGATCGCACTCGCCGCGCTTGGCGGCGGCGAGGCCTCCGAGGCTGCCGACAGCGATCGAGCGCACCGTCAAACCTGCATGCGAAAGCGATGCGGTAACGAGGTCGAGCCCGGTGCAGTGGCTGCCGACGATGACGAGATCAGGCACGCGCACATGCGGCGTGAACAGCGTCACCTCGGCTTCGGTCCCGGCAGGCATCTGCTCGGCGAGCGCATCGATCCTCACGAAGCCGTCGGCCTGCGCAAAGGACGTGATCGCGCCCGAGCCCTTGCCGGAGGGATAGGCGATCAGGCCATCGGCGCCCTCGACCAGCGACACCATCACGAACTCGGTGCGGCCGAGCTCGGAGGCGATACGCACGGGGACTTTTGCTGTCACCTTCGCGTCCGCGCGCGGCGGCAGAGCAGCCAAGCGCCGCAGCACCGGCACGATCATGTCGTGGAAGGTGAACATCGCCGAGGTCGGGAAGCCCGGCAGGATCACGACCGGCTTGCCGTCGCAGACTGCAAGGCACAGCGGCTTGCCGGGTTTGAGCGCTATGCCGTGTGCAATGATGCCGGGTTGTCCGAGCCGGGCAATGATCCGGTGCGAGACGTCGCCCGCGCCCTTGGAGGTGCCGCCCGACAGCACCAGCATGTCGCTGTCGGCAAGCGCCCTGCGCATCGCCGCTTCGAGGGCAGCTTCATCGTCCTTGATCGCGCCGATGAAGCACGCCTCGCCGCCGTTCTCGGTGATCGCCGCGGCGACGATCGCGCCATTGGTGTCGTAGATCGCGGCGGCTCGAAGCGCCTCTCCTGGCTGCACCAGCTCGTCGCCGGTCGAGATCACCGCAACGCGCGGCTTCCGCGCCACCATCACTTCGGCGATGCCACAGGCGGCCAGCATGCCGATCTCGCGCGAGCCGATGATGGTGCCTGCACGCAGCAGCGCTTCGCCGCGCGCGATATCGGAGCCGGCATAAGACACGAATTGCCCGGGCGAGGCCGCGCGACGAACCTCGATCGCCCGCGCCCCCGATGGTTGCGTGTGCTCGACCATGACGATGGCGTCGGCGCCGCGCGGCAGCGGGCCGCCGGTTGCGATCGGCGTTGCCGTGCCCGACAACACCGGCCGGGTTGGCGCGACACCGCAGGCGATCACCTCGTCATTGAGTTTCAACCGCACCGGTGCGGCTTCGCTGGCGGAAGCGAGATCGGCGGAGCGCACCGCAAAGCCGTCGACATTGGAACGGTCGAAGGGCGGCACGTCGATCGGCGCGGTGATGTCCTCGGAAAGCGCAGCGCCGAGCGCATCGGCGAGCGGGCGCGGCTCGCTCGCGATCGCGCGTGGGAACAACGCGGCTTCGAAGCGCGCCAGCGCCTCCTCACGCGACAGGATGGTCAGGAACTGGTCCTGATCGAGGTTTTCGCTTTGCTTCGGCGCGGGTATCTTGGTCATCACATCCTTCATTCCCGCAACAAATAGGCATCGACCGGCGTTCCCGCAGCATAGCCTTCGCTGCCGCCGGGAACCAACAACCAGGCGCCGGCCCGCGCGATCGCGCCAAACGGGAGATCGCCAACCGCAAGCGGCAGCCAGGCGCCGTCCTGCTCTTCGAGCAGGACCACTTCCGCGATCCCCACGCTGGAGGCGATCTTTCGTGCGAGCGGCCGGGTCACGGCTTTATGCTGCCATCCCGCCAATCGATCGAGCGCGGGCAGCACCAACGTCCACCACACGGCAAGCGCTTGATCCGGAGCGCCCGGCATGACGACGACCGGCGTGCGGCCGATCCGCCCCACCGCAGCCGTGCGCCCGGGCTGCAGCGCAAGACCGTGCGCGATCACCTCGCCGCGTTCGGTCAGCGCGATCACCGCGGCATCGGTGCGCCCGACGCCACTGCCGCCAATGGTGAGGATGAGATCGCAATCGCTACCCGCGAGCAGCGGGGCAATGGAAGCCGCATCGCGCGCGCTGGCTTCAACGAACACGATTTCGACGCCCGCTTCGCGCAAGCTCTTCGCGATCAGTTTCGCCGTGATCGCGCCGCCCGGACTATTCACGACGCGCAGCCGCGGCCGGCAGGCGGCATCGCAAAGGCTACTCAGCCGCCACGCGGCGACGATCCGGCCGGGATCAGCAATCTTGCCGCTCTTGCGACGGATGCCCTGCCCCGGGATCGCCTCCGCCAGCACTTGCGCGATCGGTCCTGTGCGCTCGATGGAATCCTCGTCGAGCACGCAGTCGCAGCCATCGGGAATTTTATCGCCCGCTTCGACCCAGACAGGCGATCTGCTCAACGGCAGCGGCGTGTAGCTGGACGCGCCAACGAGATCGGAGGCGCGTAACGCCCAACCGTCGCTTGCTGCGATGTCATGCGGCGGCCAGGCCGCGAGCTCGGGAATTTCGGAAGACTCCCTGCCATGCGCATCGTGACGCGCTTGTTTGCTTGCGGAGACCGGTGCGACATCGCGCAGCAGGGCGGCGAGCGCGACGTCGAGCGGCGTGAGCGAGGCCGGCAGGCGTTGGGTGGCATCCATGACGGCCGTATGAACCGGATCGCGCCTGGAATCCACAGCCGGATGCGTCGATCATTGCCTTTCGGACGCGTTGACGCGGCCCCCAAAATAGTTGCAAAAGAAACCAATTCACCGGCCGGCAGGGCCGGCAAATGCGACAACGGCCAAAGCGCCGGCGATATCAGGAGGAGACACAATGATATCAAGACTACTGCCGATGCTCGGAGCGCTTGCAGCCGCGATGCTGGCTTCGACCGCGGCGCTCGCGCAGATTTCCGACAACGTCGTCAAGATCGGTGTGCTCACCGACATGAACGGCCCGGCTTCGACGCCGACCGGCCAGGGCTCGGTGACGGCCGCGCAGATGGCGATCGACGATTTCGGCGGCAAGGTACTGGGCAAGCCGATCAGCCTCGTGGTCGGCGATCACCAGCTCAAGCCTGATATCGGCGCCGCCATCGCACGGCGCTGGTACGATGTCGAGCAGGTCGACCTGATCGTCGACGTGCCGGTCTCCGCCGTAGGCCTTGCCGTGCAGCGCGTCGCCGACGAGAAGAAGAAGCTCTTGATCGTGCATTCGACGGGAGCGGCCGACTTCCACGGCAAGCTGTGCTCGCCCTATGCGATCCAGTGGGTGTTCGACACCCATGCGCTCGCCGTCGGCACCGCGCAGGAGGTCGTCAAGCGCGGCGGCGACTCCTGGTTCTTCATCACCGATGACTATGCCTTCGGCCATTCGCTGGAGCGCGACGCTTCGGTGGTGATCACCGCCAACGGCGGCAAAGTGGTCGGCGCGGTGCGCCCGCCCTTTGCGACGCCGGACGTGTCGTCGTTCATCCTGCAGGCGCAGGCCTCGAAGGCCAAGATCATCGGCATTGCCGCCGGGCCTCCCAACAACACCAACGAGATCAAGACCGCCGGCGAGTTCGGCATCTCCAAGGGCGGCCAGCAGATGGCGGGGCTGTTGGTGCTGATCACCGATATTCACGCGCTGGGCCTGCAAGCATCCCAGGGCTTGTTGCTGACGACCTCGTTCTACTGGGACATGGACGACAGGACCCGCGAATGGTCGAAGCGCTACTTCGCGAAGATGAACCGGATGCCGACGATGTGGCAGGCCGGCGTCTATTCCTCGGTGATGCATTATCTGGAGGCTGTGCGGGATTCCGGCACCGACGATCCGCTGAAGGTCGCGGCGAAAATGCGCGAGAAGCCGATCGAGGATTTCTTCGCCCGCCATGGCAGGTTGCGCGAGGATAATCTCATGGTGCACGACCTGATGCTGGCGCAGGTCAAGTCGCCGGAGGAGAGCAAGTATCCGTGGGACTATTACAAGATCCTCACCACGATCCCCGGCGAGCAGGCGTTCGGGCCGCCGAATCCGGAGTGTAAGTTGGTGAAGAAGTGACGGGTAGCCGTCATTCCGGGACGGTCCGACAGGACCGGACCCGGAATCTCGAGATTCTCAGGTGCGCAACTGCGCACCATAGTTCGGTGCTTTCGCACCGCCCCGGAATGACGCGATGATTTTCCATCACCGCGTTATTTCGCCACGCCGATCTCGCGCAAATATTTCAGCACCCCCGGATGGATCAGCTTCACATCCGGTGCGGCGGCGACTGTGTTCGCGGCCGTGGTTTCGCAGGCCTGCGCCAGCTTTTGGCAAAACGTCGCCTCCACGCCGTGCAGCGTGCGCGCGAGGTGATAGGCGACGTCGTCCGGCAGGGTCTCGCGCACCAGAACAAAGCTCCAGGAGCCGACGGAATTGATCGGCGCGGTCTGGCCGGGATAACTGCTTGCGGGCACCGTCAAAGGCTTCAGGAACGAGTGTTTCGCGCGGATGCGCGCGATCTCGTTCGCATCGGGCGCGATGAAGCGCGCGCCGCCCTCACTCTTGGCCACCGCGGTGAAGCCCGGCCAGCCGATGCCGGCGCCCCAGAGTGCGGCGGCGCGGCCGTCCTGCACCATCGCCGGTCCATCCCCGGCGCGTTCGAGATAGATCGACTTGAAATCCTCGTCCTGCCTCAGGCCGAGGCCGTCGAGGATGTAACGCGACAGGATCGGAAGGCCCGAGCCCTTGGCGCCGAACGCGACCGGGTGATCAACGAGATCACCGATGGTGTTGTAGGGACTGTCGGCGCGCACCACGAACATGCCGGGCGAGGAATACATCGCGGTGAGGATCTTGGCCGATGTCTTCGCCCGCCCGCCGAGCCCCATGAAGGCTTCGTAGGAAGGCTCGCCGGCGACGAGCGCAATATCGACCTGGCCGCTCTCGAGCAGCGGGATGTTTTCGTTTGAGCCCTTGGTGTTGCGCGGCTCGATCGACAGGCTCGGATCGGCCCCGTTCATGATCTCGGAAAAGGCGTTGCCATAGAGCGGAAAGCCGCCGCCGGGAGTCGCCGTAGCCAAGCTGATAGTGGTCCTGGAAATGGTGTTGCCTCCCTTTTCCGCCCAGGGCGCTCGAGGCTGGCGGCAAGATGCCAACCGAGGCGAACAGGGCGAGTTTCCTTGTCGTACTCATTGTTGCGCCGCTTCACGCGCGACAACGCGAGCAGTTTTGCCGTGCCGCGCCATGTAGGCAAGCCCCGGATTTTATGAAAGCATGGGCCAAAACGAGATGACGGGAGGAAACATGCCCCGCTTCCTGCGCGCCGCCCTGCTCGGCTTCTTCGTATTCCTCGTTGCCGGCGGAGCAACTCCGTCACAAGCGGGTGGCTATCCGGACCGCCCGGTGCGCTTCATCAACGGCTTTGCCCCCGGCGGACCGGTCGACACCGTGGCGCGCATCATGGCGCAAGCGCTGTCGGATCATCTCGGCCAGCAATTTGTGGTCGAGAACCGCACCGGCTCCGGCGGCAATATCGCGACCGCAGCCGTCATCGCATCCGCACCCGACGGCTACACCGTGCTGTTCAGCGGCTCCAACAACGCGATCTCGGCTTCGCTCTACAAGCACCTCGCCTTCGACTTCATCCGCGACACCGTGCCGGTCGGACTGTTCACGGAAGTGCCCAACCTGATGATCATGGCGAACGCGATGCCGGTGAAGACCGTCCAGGAGTTCATCGACTACTGCAAGGCCAATCCCGGAAAGATCTCCTACGCCTCGGCCGGCTACGGCACCACCGTGCACATGTCGGCCGAGCTGTTCAAGGCGATGACCAAATGCGACATGGTGCACGTGCCCTATCGCGGCTCGGCACTGGCGATGCCCGACGTCATCTCCAACAAGGTGCAGCTCATCTTCGACAATCTGCCGACGGCAGCGAAACAGGCGCACAGCGGCAACGTGCGCGCGCTCGGCGTCACCTCGGCCAAGCGGTGGCCGAGCGAGCCCGACGTGCCGGCGATCGCCGAGACCGTGCCGGGATTTGAGGCCACCGTGTTTTACGGCATGTCGGCGCCGAAGGGCACGCCGCCCGAGATCGTCGCGACGTTGAACAAGGCGATCAGCGAGGTGCTCAGGGACCCGAAAATCGTCGCGCGCTTTGCCCAGCTCGGCGGCGTGCCGAAACCGCTCTCGCCGGAGGACTACGGCAAGTATATCGCCAGCGAGACCGAGAAGTGGCGCAAGGTGGTCGCGTTCGCGGGGGCATCGGTGGATTGACCCGAAGGCCGCGCGGCGGCATTGCGGGAAGCCCGCGCCCCCTGTAAACGGGGGCCGCACCGTTGCCTCGCCGCCTCAAGCCGGCGGCAGTCCGCGGCGGGGCCTGTAGCTCAATGGTTAGAGCCGGCCGCTCATAACGGTCTGGTTGCAGGTTCGAGTCCTGCCGGGCCCACCACGCTTCGCCTTCGGGCTACGCGTGGCGCAGCCACGCAAGACCGAAGGGTGAAGCGTGTCCGGCGTGGTTGAAGCGCAGCGAAAGCGAAGACGGACCGGGGACGCTCGCTTCGCGAGCTACGACTCGGCAAGCCACGGCCGTCACCGCGCCAGAAACGCCCCGCCTGGTTGCTCGTTGCCGTACGTCAGCGGTCCACAGACGACTGCTCCCATTTGAGCTGGCTACGGTCTCCGCTTCACCAGTGCAGATTCCGCGGCGTTATCGCGCGAACCGGACGAAGAATCCTGTCAAGCTGCGTGTGACTGCTCGACAACATGTGACCGAAGAATGGGGCTGTCTCCGGGTTTCGGTCGGGAAAATTCTCGATGATCCTCGATTGACGGCGGTGGACTTTCGGGAATGCTCGACCACATCAAGCCGCAGCAAAGATTCACACCGGGAGGCGTCAGCGATGAATGAAGTGACTGACCAGTCAGTGATGAATGAGTTGACCGATCACGAAAGGGAGGCGGCGACCGATACCGATGTCCTGATCGCCGGGGCCGGACCGGTCGGATTGTTCCTCGCCAACGAATGCGCCCGCCGGGGCCTGAGATGGCGCCTCGTCGAAGCGCGCGCGGCGCAATCGCAACACTCGAAGGCACTCGCGATCTTTCCGCGCACGCTCGAGATCTTCGACATGGCGGGGATCGCCGCGCCCTTTCTCGAGAAGGCCAACCGCGTCACATGGGTCACGGCGATCACATCGGGACGAACGCTCGCCCGCGTCAGGTTCGAGCCGGCCGCAAGCCCCTATCGGTTCGTGGCGATGGTCCCGCAGGACCTCACCGAGCGGCTGCTCGCCGAGGAGTTGCCGCGCAAGGGCGGCGCTGTCGAATACGATACCGCACTGGTCGCGGCCGAACAGAAGGACGGTCGTGTCGAAGTCACTCTGGATCGCAAGGGCGAGACGATCAGGCTGAGGGCATCCTATGTGGTCGGCTGCGACGGCGCACACAGCAAGGTGCGCCATCTTCTCAATCTGCCCTTCGCCGGCGAGGCGTACCAGGACTCCTTTCTGCTGGCCGATGTCGAGACCAACGACGCGCTGCCGGCCGACGAGATGCAGCTCTGCCCGAGCGAGTTCGGGCCGCTCGCCATATTCCCGATGAGCGCGACGCGGCGGCGGATCGTGGCGATGATCGATCAGGTGGAGGGAGATGCGCCGTCCCTTGAACTCGTGCGCAAGCTACTGGTCGAGCGGGGTCCGCGCGGCATCGAAGCACGCAGCCTCCACTGGAGCAGCTACTTTCGTATTCATCACCGCCAGGTCGCGCGCCTGCGCGAGGGGCGGATCTTCGTGGCGGGCGACGCGGCCCATATCCACAGTCCGTTCGGCGGCCAGGGCATGAATACGGGGCTGCAGGACGCCTGGAATCTGGTCTGGAAACTCGATCTCGCCGTGCGCGGACGCGGCAGCGCGCAATTGCTCGAGAGCTACACCGCCGAACGCCGTCCGGTCATCAGCGGTGTGATTGCGCTGACCCACGCCATGACCAGGGCGCTTGGCACCAGGAGCAGGGTTGCCATGGTTCTGCGCAACGCTCTCTTCCCGTTGATATCGCGCCTGCCGCCCGTGCAGCGCGCGTTCGTCCGCAGGCTGTCCCAGCTCGGGATTGACTATCGCGGCAGCCCGATCGTCGAAGGCAACGGAGAGCGATATTTCGACGATTCGCTTCGCGGCGGCAGCGGCATCAAAAGTCGATTCCTGGTGCTCACAGGCGACGATCTGGATGCCGCAACAGTTCAGGCCGCCAAGTCGCTCTGCAACGAGTTCGCCGACATTGTCGAGCAGCATTCGGCACGGCGTCCCGGCCTGACGCTGGTCCGCCCGGATGGCTATATCGCTTATGCCGGCAACGCCGGCCTTGGGGTGGCTGCAGTGACATCGCTTCGCGCGGCTCTGGCGCGGATGACAGGTTCGCCCTGATGCGCGGTGCGAAGGACAGATGCGGTAGGAGCGCATGATTTCATTTGCGCATGGCCGAAACTTGCGCTTCGGAGAAAGCTCACCCCTTCCACCCGGCCTTGCGCAAACCCTCAACGAGGTGCGCGTGGTCTTCTGGCCGAAACCACGGAGCTCTCTTGCGGACATACATGTCGAGTGCCCCCGGTGCGCGCGAAATGGCCTTTTTCAATTCTTCCTCTGCTTCCGTTGTGCGGCCAAGCTGGCCCAGCGCCGCCGCGGACCAGCGGTAGATCATCGGAAAATCGGGATACGATCGGATCAAACGTTTTGCGGCCTCGATCGACGCTTCGTATTCGCCGCATAAATAAAGACCGCCAGCAATGTGCAACAAGCGGACCGCCAGATAGGGGTCGCGGGGATCGAGCCTGAGACATGCGTTAAGGGCCGTGACCCCCTCCTTGGGCCGTCCACCAAAAATCAGCGTCGCGCCTCTATGGCCATGTGCGATCGCGAGATTTGGGCTCATGGAGAGAGCGCGCTCGATCTCGGCCAACGCATCGTCAGCCTCACCGCGTGCTTGCAACGCCCAGCCGAGGCACGATCGGGCTTCCGCATCGGCTCCGTCGAGCGCGACCGCGCGGCGGGCCAGGGCTTCGGCCGAGCGTTGCGCGTCGCGCAGGTCAATCTTCTGGTAGAGCGCGGCAGCCTGCAACTGGTACAAGGCGAGCGCGCTGTAACTGCCGCCGAAGGTCGGATCGAGCTCGATTGCCTGTCTGAAGAATTTCTCTGCAGTCTCATCGTCGTCTGCGGTTGCCTTGCTCAGGTGCCAAAGGCCGCGCTGATAGGCTGCCCAGGCATCAAGGCTCCCCGGCGGCCTGCGCATGGCGCGTCGAAGCTCAGCGTCCGCAATGGCGGGGGCCAGCGCGGTCGTCAGCGCTTCGGTAAGCTCGTCTTGCACGGCGAAGATATCGGCGAGGTCGCGGTCGTAGCGCTCGGCCCACACATGATTGCTGGTCGCCGCCTCTATCAGCTGCGCAGTAACGCGGATCCGGTTGCCGGCCTTGCGCATGCTGCCTTCAAGCACATAGCGGACGCCGAGCTCGCGCCCGACCTGTCTCACGTCAACCGCCCGCCCCTTGTAGGTGAACGACGAGTTCCTCGCGATGACGAACAACGAGGGATAGCGCGATAGCGCGGTGATCACATCCTCCGCGATTCCGTCGGAGACAAATTCCTGGTCGGGGTCGCCGCTCATGTTGGTGAGTGGCAGCACGGCGACGGACGGTTTGTCTGGCAAGGCGAGCGCCGGCTCCTCAGGTTTCGGCATCGCGGTCCGCCGGCCGGGATCGACGATGATGCGGTAAACGTGGACAGGTCGGGCGATATTCTTCAGAACTTGCTCGCCCGCTTCCTCGACCTCGAAATTCACCTTGTCGCGCGCGTGATTGAAGACCGTCTGAGAGATGCATATGCCTCCGGGCTCGGCAATGGCCTCGAGGCGCGCCGCGATGTTGACGCCGTCGCCAAAGATGTCATGGGCTTCGACGATGATGTCGCCGATATTGAGCCCCACACGGAAGAGAATGCGGCTGCCTTCGGCGTCGCCGCGGGTCAGTTCATTGACACGGGACTGGAACTGCATGGCAGCCCGGACCGCTTCGACCGCGCTGGGAAACTCCGCCAGGAAGCCGTCGCCGGTGTGCTTGACAATGCGGCCGCCGTGCTCCGCAATCGCGGGCTCGATACCTCCGGCGAGGAGCGCGGTCAGTTTGGCGTGCGTAGCCTCTTCGTCATTGTGCATGAGCCGGGAATAGCCGGCTACGTCGGCGGCCAGGATCGCCGATAGCCTACGCTCGACTCGGACTGGCCGCTCCTGCACCATGGCTCGCAATCCAACCCATTGAAATTGTACGATGGATCAGATCGCAGCGCCAACACGATTTGACGCCATCCATCGGCGTGAACGTCGTTGTTGGCCTCGACGCGGCTCAAGCGACCAGCGGCCAACGCGTCCGGTTCCAGAGGTCGGGGATTTGAGGCCTGGCCGAACGCATCGATCTCGCCATCAGAGATGCACGATGAATGAGTATCATGAAACCAATGTTGATGTGCATGTTCGACCAGCCGCAAGGCGGCGCATGGTCGTAGCTGGGGCCCTGCGCCGCGGCGGCCCGTGAACAGAAATTCGCCGGGCCCTTTTTGCCCTCAGGCCGCGGGCCTGATGTTCTGGTTCACCCGGAAAAAGTTGGCTGGGTCGTATTTCTTCTTGAGTGTGGCCAGGCGCGGGTAGTTGTCCCCATATGCCGACTTGAGCCTTGCGTCACCCTCGTCGTCCATCATGAAATTCGGGTAGGCGCCGCTGAGGTCGAAGGGATGCACTGCCTCCCAATACGCCTTGGTCCAGCGCGTCACCGGTCCTGCCTTCTGCGGGTTCGGATCGATTCCAGCGATGACCATCGACCACGTGGCATCGCGGCAGTTCCAGGCCGTCTCCTTCTTGCCCACGCGATGGACAGCACCGTCGATCGGATAAAGGTGCATTAACGACAGCTCGCTCGGCGTTTTGGCAGCTTGCTCAAGGTGCGCATCGATCGCCGCGTCGGGCAGCGTCTTGACGAAGTCCCCTCGCCAGTACCATTGCATCCCCTTCGGATAGAGCGCGTCGAACATGGATTGCACAGCGGGATAGGGCATCGTTCCCATCCAGTTGAGCCACGGATCGGGCAGCGCGTCGAGCAGCGGAGCCATGGCCTTTCTGCCCTCCTGCTCCGGCCCGTCGTAGCACGACATCAGAAGGCATATGCGCTTTCCCCAGAACTGCTCCGGAAACGGCGCACTTGAGAGGATTGTCTTCAGCCCGAGGAAGATCCCGAGTTCCTCCGGCACAGTCGGCAGAAAGTCGCGATAGAGCTGCATGATCGTGCGGGCGTGCTTTTGATCCCAGGCAATTGGCCCTGCAAAGACGATGCTGACCGGATGTAGCTGGAACAGGAAGCTGGTGACGACGCCGAAATTGCCGCCACCCCCACGGAGCGCCCAGAGCAGGTCGGGGTTATTTTCCTTGCTGGCGGTAACGAAGCTGCCGTCTGCAAGCACAACGTCCGCCCCAATCAAATTGTCGATGGTCAGTCCGTATTTGCGCGACAGGTAGCCGTGGCCGCCGCTCAGCGTCAGTCCAGCTATGCCAGTGGTCGAGATGATACCTGCCGGTACGGCGAGCCCGAAGGCGTGAGTGGCGTGATCGACGTCTCCTTGGGTGCAGCCTGCGCCGACCCGCGCAGTCCGGACAGCAGGGTCGACCCGCACGCCCTTCATCATCGATAAGTCGATGACCAAGCCATCATTGACGCTGGAAAGACCAGGCCCATTGTGGGCGCCGCTTCGGATGGCGACGACCAGGCCGCTCTCGCGGCCGAAATTGACCGCAGCGATCACATCGGCAACGTCAGCGCAGCGGGCAATGATCAAGGGCATCTTATCGATCATTCCGTTGTAAAGCGCGCGGGCTTCGTCGTAGTTGGGGTCGCTTCGTTCGATGACGGTACCGCGCAGGCTCTGCTTCAACTTGTCAATCGCAGTGTTCTGCATGACTCCCTCCCGACTTTTCAAAGAGTGATGCGTGCCCGCGATGGCAGGGCTCCGCATCGTGATCTCGACCCAGATAGCCGACGAGAGGTGCGGCCGAGCATGGCTGTGCCTGCCGTCGACAGCCTCACTGCCTATTCGCCCGGGCGAAGACACTGGCACGTCCCGCTCGAGCCAGCTCCTTGCACAAGCCTTACTTCGCCAGGGCTGCGTCGACCCTTGGCAAGAACGCTGCCAAACCTGCGCTCTCAAACGCGCTGCGAACGCGAAGAAGTTCGGCCGTCGGCGACACGTGCGACGGCGATGCAGATTGTAGTTCGCTTATTGCAGCGAGCAGCCGCCTGCGGTGACCCAGCGAGGCCACGCCAAGTTCTTTGAGATCTGCTTCAGTGAGCCCGCTGAGAACGTCGAAATCGATATCGTTTTCGGCAAACACCTTGGCATACTGGGCCAATCCCAAATTTCGCAGCCACTGCTCGACCGCCATGTCAAACAGGATCCTCGCGCCACTTGGAAAGCGCAGGGTACTCCCTATCGAAGTGGAATCAAAGGCAGGCGCGGCCAAATGTCCCCGCGGACCGCACCAGTTTCGCGCCAGAAATGATCTCACCGAAACACAACAAACGCGATCGAATTCAACCGAAAACGCTGCAAAATCAATGATCGCGTTTTATCCCGTTGCTGACAACCGCCCGGTTGCAGGTTCGAGTCCTGCCAGGTCCACCAGCCTTCGCTCGCGAAGCGAATGAAGGCTGCCGCGCCGGAGCCCAAAGGGCGAAGGCGGGCGCTCGGAGCCCGGGAGCTACGGCTCGGCAAGCGTGTGCGGCGGAGCTCGGAGCGCAGCGACAGCGAAGACGGGCTGGGCCCCGTTCTTTCACCGCACCAGAGGCGCGGGGTGTCATTCCGCCGCCTGCTGTTCCTCCGCCGGTTTCCCGCTCCCCAGCGCGTCCGCCACGCGCGACGGCCGGTAGGCGCCGCCCAGCCAGCGGGACAGCCGTTCGAGGTAGAGATAGATGACCGGCGTCGTGTACAGCGTCAGCCATTGCGACACCAAAAGGCCGCCGATGATCGCGACACCGAGCGGCTGGCGCAGTTCCGCGCCTCCGCCGGTGCCGAAAGCGATGGGCACTGCGCCGAACAGCGCCGCAAACGTGGTCATCATGATCGGGCGGAAACGCAACAGGCACGCCTGGTGGATCGCCTCCTGCGGAGCCTTGCCTTCGATACGCGCGGCCTGCAACGCGAAGTCGATGATCATGATCGCGTTCTTTTTGACGATGCCGATCAACAGGACGATACCGACGATCGCGATCACCGACAGGTCGTAATGCAGCAGCATCAACAGCAACAGAGCGCCGACGCCGGCCGACGGCAGCGCCGACAAGATCGTGATCGGGTGGACGTAGCTTTCATACAGGACACCGAGAACGATGTAGACGACGAGGATCGCAGCAGCCAGCAACAGCGGCATCGACGATAGCGAATCCTGGAAGGCCTGTGCCGTCCCCGAGAAAGAGGAATTCAACGTCGGCGGTACGTGCAAGCGTTCGGTCATGGCCTGGATGGCGCTGACCGCCTGTCCGAGCGCGACTCCCGGCGTCAAATTGAACGACAGCGTCACGGCCGGGAAAATGCCCTGATGGCTGAGCAGCAGCGGCTCGCTCTTGCGGGCGAAGTGGGCGAAAGTGCTCAGCGGCACCTGCGCACCAGAGGGACTCGACACATAAATTTCCGACAGCAGGTTCGGATCGTGCTGGAACTGCGGTTGCACTTCGAGCACGACTTTGTATTGATTGGTCGCGGTATAGATCGTCGCGACCTGCCGCTGACCGAACGCGTCGTAAAGGGTCTGGTCTATCTGATCGGCCGACAACCCGAGACGATAGGCAGCGTCGCGGTCGACGTCGATGGCCAGGTGCGCCGCGGCAATCTGCTGATCGGATGCGACTTGCTGCAATTCCGGCAGCTTTTTCATGCCGGATTCGATGACTGGCGCCCAATGGTTGAGTTCATCGACATTGGTGTCGGTCAGCGTATACTGATACTGGGTGCGGGAGAGCCGGCCGCCGACGGTAATGTTCTGCGGCACCTGCATATAGAATCTGGCGCCCTCGATGCCGGCCACCTTCTTGTTTAACCGCTGGATAATCTGCTCGGCAGTGTCAGCGCGTTCGTCATAGGGCTTCAATCCCCAAAAGATGCGCGCCGTGTTCTCGGCGGGATTGTATGGCGTGGCGCCGGCGTAGGAGAAGACACCCTGGACGTCGGGGTCATGCATCACGATATCGACGACCTGCCGCCGGATCTTGTCGGTGTTGGCAACCGACGAGTCCTGGCGAACGTCGAGCTCACCGAAAATGAACCCGGTATCCTGCTCGGGGAAAAAGCCCTTTGGCATCTTGACGTAAAGGTAACCGGTCGCGACCATCAGCAGGAGTGTCGCCAGCAGCGCCGAAAATTGGTGGCGGAAGATGAAAATGAGGCCGCGGTCGTAGGCGCGCAGCGCCGCCTCGAAGACGCGCTCGCAGCCGCGGTTGAAGCGGCCTTTGGCGTGCAGCCCCTCCGGTCTCAGAAACAGCGAGCACATCACCGGCGTCAGGGTCAGCGATATCACCGCCGACGCGACGACGGCGACCGAGATCGTCACGGCGAATTCGCGGAACAGCCGGCCGATGATGCCGCCCATGAACAGCAGCGGTATGAACACCGCGATCAGCGAAAAGGTGATCGAGATGATCGTAAAGCCGATCTGCCCGGCGCCCTTGAGCGCGGCATCGAACGGCCGCATGCCCTGTTCGATATAGCGCACGATGTTTTCGATCATGACGATCGCATCATCGACGATAAAGCCGACCGAAATCGTCAAGCCCATCAACGAAATGTTGTCGATGCTGTAACCGCCGACGTACATGAAGGCAAAAGTGGCGACCAGCGACAGCGGCACCGCCAGGCTCGGGATCACCGTCGCCCACATGGTCCGCAAGAACAGGAAGATCACGACGATGACAAGGCCGATCGTCACCATCATCGTCAATTGCACGTCGCGGATGGACGCGCGGGTGGTCTCCGAGCGGTCCGACATCAGATCGATGTGAACCGCCGGCGGCAGCGATTGCCGGAGCTTGGGCATCAATGCCTTGACCCGGTTCACCACGGCGATGGTGTTGGCGCCCGGCTTCTTCTGGATCGCGATACCCTCGGCACGGTGGGCGCCGAACCATGAGACCAGTCGGTTGTTCTGCACCGAGTTGATGACGTCGCCGACATCCTTGATGCGTACCGGCGCGCCGTTCCTGTAGGCAATGATGACGTTGCCGTATTGTGCGGCGTCGTAGAGCTGGTCGTTGGTATCGAGAGAGATCGACTGATCCGAGCCCTCGATTGCGCCCTTCGGCCGGTTGACACTTGCCGCGGCGAGCGCGTTGTGGACGTCCTCAAGCCCCAGCCCCTTGGCGGCGAGGGATGGCGGATTGATTTGGACGCGGGCGGCGTAAGGCATCGACCCGAAGACAAAGACCTGGCCGACCCCGGGCTCGGTCGACAGGCGATCTGCGATGATGTTGGTGGCGTATTCGTCGACCTTGTAACGCGGCAGTGCGTCGGAATGGATCGCGTAGATCAGGATGGGGAAGTCCGCCGGGTTCACCTTGCGGTAGGTCGGAGGAGTCGGCATGTCCTTGGGCAGCAACCCGCTGGCCGCATTGATCGCCTGCTGCACGTCGCCCGCAGCGGCATCAATATTGCGGTTCAGCTCGAATTGCAGCGTGATCGACGTGACGCCGACGCCGCTCCACGACGTCATCTCGCTCAGATCCGGGATCGAGATGAATTGCTGTTCGAGTGGCGTCGCGATCGACGAGGCCATCGTGCTGGGATTGGCCCCCGGATATTGCGCGGTGACGGTGATCGTCGGAAAATCGACATTGGGCACTGCTGCCACCGGCAACAGATTATAGGCCCCGACCCCGAATACCAGCAGCCCCACCATCAGCAGCGAGGTCGCGATCGGGCGGCGGATGAAGGGTTCGGAAATGTTCATTGGGGCGCGCCGTTCGGCCGCTCGCCGCCGCTTTGCGGGCGGGCCTGGCTTCTTATCCGGGCGCCGTTGTTGAGCCGGTACTGGCCCTCGACGACGACCGGCTCGCCGGGCTTAAGGCCTTTGGTGATGACCGCCTTGCCGTCTTGCACCGCAGCGACCTCGACGGCACGTCGCTCGACGGTGTCGTCCGGCTTGATGACATAGACGAAGTGGCCGTCAGCCCCTTCGAGAACGGTCTGCTGCGGAACCGTGGGAACCTGTTGGCGCACCGACAGCACAACCCTGACGTTGACGAATTCACCGGGCCACAACCGCTCGTCCTGGTTGTCGAACTGCGCCTTCAGGTGGATCGTGCCGGTGCTCGGGTCGACCATGTTGTCGACCAACGTCAGCTTTCCCTCGGCGAGTGTGGTCTCGTTGTCGCCCGCTACCGCATCGACCGCAAGCGGCCGCCTGTCCTGCTGACGGCGAAGCTCGTCGAGCGTGTTCTGCGGCAACGTGAAGCTGACGAAAATCGGCTTGATCTGTGTGATATTGACGAGCGTCGCGTTCCCGGTGCTCTGCACCAGATTGCCCTTGTCGATGAGCCGCGCGCCGAGCCGGCCGTCGATCGGCGCGGTGATCGTGCAATAGCTGAGGTTGAGCCGCGCTACCTCGGCCTGTGCCTTGTCACTGTCGAGAGCCGCCTGGTCGGCCGCGACGGTCGCCTTGTCGGTGTCGTATTGCTGCTGCGAGATGGCGAGGTGACTCTCGATCAGCTTGGCATCGCGGTTGAAGTTGAGCTGCGCATTGGCGAGCGTCGCATGGTCCTTTTCGATGTTGGCCGTCGCCTGGTCGAGCGCCGCCTGATATGGCCGCGGGTCAATCTGGAACAGGACGGCGCCCTCCTTGACCTCCTGACCCTCCTTGAAATCGACGCTGACAATGTGGCCGTCGACGCGGCTCTTGACCGCCACGGTGTTATAGGCCTGCACCGTGCCGAGGCCGCGCAACACGATCGGCACGTCGGCGGCGGCGACGCTGCCAGCGGTGACCGGGACGCCCGGGAGCGCCGTTGGCGCTGCCGCCGGCGGCGCGTGGGCCGCAGCGCTCAGCCGCCACACCATGACGACCGCACCGAGGAGAAGCATGGCAGCAACGGCTGCCCCGAAAGCAAATTTCCGCAACCGAACGCCTCCAGTCGCGAGCCCAGTCTAACGCGGTCTACGCAGACTATGTCTATGCAGAATGATGTCTATGCATACTATGTCTATGCAACCTATAGACCCACTTGTCTATCATACATTCTTCCGTTTGTTCTGGTCGCCTTCAAACGAGCAGGGTGACGTAGGAGGACTTGCGGCAAGGGCTAACAGGGAGGTGCCCTGAACCCTGGCTGCGCGTACCCGGTGATGGCGTTGGCGCGTACCCGGTGATGGCGTTGGCGCGCGCCCTGCGAGCCGCGCGCTATGCACCTTCACCAGGAGTTGAACGACGGGATCAAAATGCAACGAATGCGGTCGAACCGAAGCGAGACCTGGCGATAGATCGAGACTCAGCCGTGATACGCAAACAGCTCGATGGGGTCGCTAAAGCCGCGCACCGGATATTCGCCGACGCGCTCGAGAGCGAAATCGCGGTCGACAAAGTCGGCGAACGCGCGGGACAGCAACACCGGTCTTCCCAGCTGCTTCGTGAGAGCTTCGAGACGCGAAGCCATGTTGACAGCTGGACCGATGACGGTGAAGTCGAGCCGGGTGCGCGACCCGATATTGCCGTACATGACGTCTCCGACGTGGACGCCGATTCCATAATTCAGCGGCGCACGACCGGTTTGGCCATTGCTCTCGTTCAGGGCGGCCATGGCCTGACGGGCTTCGGCCACGGCCTGCAGCAGATTTGCGCAGGCCGTGGGCTGGCTAAGCGGAAAAATCGCAAGCAGCCCGTCGCCCATGAATTTCAGGATTTCCCCGCCATGTCGCGCGATCGGCTCCGATATCGCGTCGAAATAATCGTTCAGAAGGTCGATGACGTCATCGCGCGGCCAGTTGTCGGAGATCCGGGTGAAATCACGCAGATCGCAGATCATGATCGCGGCGCGTACCGTCGTCCCGCTTCCTCGCCTCGTCGCGCCGGCCAGGATGAGCTCGCCGGCATGCGACCCGACATAGGTTTCGAGCAGCGTCCGCGCCAGCCGGTTCTTCATGCGGATTTCGCTGACCAGCGCCAGAACCGGCAACAGTTTCGACAGGCCGGAGACATGGGCGTCCTCGAAACCTCCGGACCGGTCGGTTGCAAAGGTCACCATGTGCCGCTTGCCCAGCGTATGATACAGCGGCCACGCCACATAGTCGGTCAGGCCCTTCGCCCGCATCTCGTCATAGAGGGCGTGCTTACGGCCCAGCGACGGATCGCGTTCGAGATTTTCCCGCACCTCGGTGGCACCGTCAAAAAGTTCGTTGGCTGGACTGCCGATGAATTCGGATCGTTCCCTGACATCATAGTCCACCCTTCCTATCTCAGCCTCGCGCATCCCGTCGGCCCACATGATCCGGGCGCCAAGCCATTGCGGATGGTAGATCAGGAGATGAAGCGTCGCCCGCTTGACGGGAATGCCGGCTTGCCGGACCCGCACACACAGCTCGGAGAAAATATTGTCAAGGAAGCGCTCGTCGCGCGTGTCGTTGGTCAGCCAGTGCGCAACGTCGCTGTCGGAATGCGTGATGACGGAATTGATGTTTGACGGCGCGTCCATATCGTGCTCCTGAGCGGTGAACCGCATCCCACGATATAGGATATGTCGCGTCTCCCCGCCACGCGCTCCGAACGACGACCTTCAACCTCACGACGTCATCCCTGGCGTCCGATCTTTGCTGATTTGAGCAAATGCGTCGGATGGCTCACACCGGATCGAAATAGTGCATTTCGAGCAGCAGGCAGCCGTTGACGGATTTGAACGGTCCATGAGCCGCATGCGGCGGTCGGCAGGCATAGGTGTTGGGCTTGAAGCTCGTGCCGCCTTCGCCTTTTTCGTTGTTGCCGACGATCAGGTCGCCCGAGATCAGATAGACCTCTTCCCAATACTCATGGGAAAACGGCGTGGTGGTATAGACACCCGGCGCGAAGCGCAGCAGGCGCGTGCGTGTTCCGCGCCGGTTCCGCTCGTCCAGCCCTCCCGAGATGATCTTTTGCTGGATTCCGGCCGGATAGCCGGCCGGGACTTCCCAGCCGCTGTTCATGTCCAGCGTGTAGAATTCGTCGTGCTTCTTGTTGACTGGCATTGTTCGTCTCCTCGGTTCAAGCAGCCTTGCTGGATGGTGCCGCGACGCCGTTCAGATCATATGAATCGAGCATGCCCTGGACCAGCCTGTCGGCCCCGGCCCAGTCGTAGGTGCGGTAGGAATGTCCCTTGGTGACAAAGGTCGCGCCGGCGTAGAACATCTCGTACTGCTGATGGCGCGAGCCGAACTCGGAGCCGACCGCGTCCCAGGCGAGTTTGTAGAACTTCACCCGGTCATGCGAATTCGCCTTCGGCGACTGCTGGGTCTTCTCGATGAGGGTGGCTGCCTGCGGATTGGCAAAGTCCGCGACCGACGAAGGCAGCATGATCATGCCGCCGCCGGCGAGCTCCCGCAGCGTGTTGACGATGTGCGGGTAAAGCTGCTGGGTCAGCACCTGGGCGGAATAGAGCGTGTGACGATCCGGGACGAAATAGGGGCCGACCTGCCGGCCTTTCGCCTCCATCGCCACGACCAGCGCGTCCACCATTCCGCTTTCGGCCGCGAGTTGCCCCAGCGTCTCGCGCACCTGCGGAAACTGTGTGATGCCATTCATCTCGGCAATCCGATGCGCGAGCCCGGTCAGGAATTTCAGTTTCACGCTCAGCCGCACCATCGACTGATAGTTTTGATAGACGTGACAGGCCGTCGTGTGGAACTGCTTCTGGCACATCTCGACATTGCCGTCGATGAAGACGCGATCCCACGGGACCTTCACATCGTCGAAATAGAGGACCGAGTCGTTTTCGTCGAACCGGCTGGACAGCGGATTGTCGAACACCGAGCCGGCTGCGGCCTCGTAAGACTTCCGCGACAACATGCTCAAGCCCCTCGCATTCATCGGAATAGCGAAGGATATCGCGTAACGCTCTTCGCCCGCGCGCAGCGGCTGGATCGTCGTGACGAACACCTCGTCGGCGACGACGCCACCGGTTGCCAGCATCTTCGCACCGCGGATGGTGATGCCCTCAGCGTCGCGATCGACGATGCCAGCGGTGAGGAAGGGATCCGCCTGCTCGCTTGCCGACTTTGAGCGATCCGCCTGCGGATTGATGATGACATAGGTGAGGTAGAGATCCTTGTCGCGGGCATAGCGGTAGTAACCCTCGAGCGCGGCGGCGCGGGCCGGATCGTAGGCCTTGAACACGTCGAGCCCCATGTACAGCCCGGAAATGCAGGACGCGACGTGGTCGGGCGCCCGGCCCATGAAGCCCGCATGCAGCGCCGCCCAGGCCTCCAGCGCCTTGCGCCGTTCAACGAGTTCAGCATGGGAGGTGGGAAGCTGCCAGATGCGGTTCGCGCGCCCGGCTCCGGCATCGAACGTCATCAGCTCGCGGTTGGCCGGCTCGCTGGCGAAGTCGAACAGTCCGGCCATCGATGTCGCCACGTTGCGGAAGCCATGATGGGCCGTCACGTCGCCGACCTGCTCGCCATTGATGTAGATGATGCGGCCGTCCTGCAGGCCCGACAGATAGTCCTTGGCTGAGCGCATCGTGCTTCCTCCGGCTCGAGATTAGTAGTGGATGGGCAGCGGCCAGGTCGGCTCGCGCTGGGCTTCGTCGACGAGGTCGCAATAGCGGCCGCGAAAGAAGATCAGTGGCGCGGCCGCCTCGGTGCGGGTCGTGTAACGGACGACCCGCACGACGAAGATGACATGGTCGCCGCCGTCATAGTTCGCGTATGGCGCGCATTCGAAATGGGCCATCGCGCCCGAGATCAGCGGCGCCTCGGCATGCCCGACCGAGGTCTTCACCTGGTCCCATTTGTTGGAGAGCGTGCGCGCGAACTGATTGGAAATGTGTTCCTGGTCGCGCGCCAGAATGTTCACGGCAAAGCCCCTGGCTTCGAGCATCGCGGGCAGGCTGCGCGCGTTGCGGTCGACGCTGAAAAGAACGAGCGGCGGATCGAGCGAGACGGAATTGAACGAACTCATGGTCAGGCCGATGAGCCCGTCGCCCTTGCCGCGCGCGGTCACCACCGCAACGCCGGTCGCGAATTCCCCGAGAGCGCGCCTGAATGCACGGTCCTGCATTGGACACTTGCCTTACCGTTCCGCCCCGAATTGTAATTCTTACCTAGCTTCTTTACAAAGCTATTTGGAAATGTCAAGCTCCTGCTGTCTTGCGCGGGCATGCATGTTTAGGCGAAGCCCGGAACCTATGCCATTCGCGGGGAGGACGACCGTGATCGATGCGCTGTTGACTGCGTCAAAGCCCGAGCTGCTCGACAAGGATGGCGACCGCACGCTTCGTGGCCTCCTCTATGACTATTTCGCTTTCGGTCGCGGCCTGGAATCCGCCCGTGAAACGTTCGCGAGCTTTGCCGGCCTGTCGGCTACCCAGTATTTGATCCTGATCGCGATCAAGAATTCGACGGCGGAGGAACCGATGGGGGTCAACCAGGTCGCCGAACGACTGTATCTCAGCGGCGCCTTCGTCACCAACGAGATCAACAAGCTGGTTTCCGACGGGCTGATCGAGAAAAATCCGCATCCGGGCGACGGAAGGCGGGTCCAACTGTCCCTGACTCAACACGGTGTAAACCGATTGATCCGCCTTGCCGCCTTGCAACGCCCGGTCAACGACGCGTTGTTTGGGATGTTGACCCGCGAGGAGTTCAGAGTGTTGTCCGGGCTGCTGTCTCGTCTCGCTTCCAACGCCGATAGCGCGTTGAAGCTCGCCGAGCATGTGCAAGCGAAGCTCAAGTCTCGGGAGAATCAGCGGCCTTCCGCGGCAAACTTGCCGGACTCTGGCAAGAAACGACGGGCGACGCCGCTTCGCAATACCCGGTAACGCCGGTCAGGGGAATAGACCTCTGGTGTTCTTTCCCGCGCGCACCCGCTCGACGCCGATGGCCATGGCTGCGGTGCGGTTGAAGACCTGATCTTGCCTGGCGCGCGACACCATCTGCGCGAAGGCGCGATCGAGGATTTCGTATTCGCGCCGCGTGACCTCCTCTTCCGTCCAGAACAGTTGTTGCAGGTCCTGCACCCACTCGAAATAGCTGACCACGACGCCTCCCGAATTGCAGAGAATGTCCGGAATCAGGAAGATCTCCTGCTCGCGATCGGCGAGAACGAGATCGGCCGCGGGCGTCGTCGGGCCGTTGGCGCCTTCCGCCAAGATCCGGCATTGCAGCCTCTCCGCCGTCGTCGCGTCGATGACCTGTTCCATCGCCGCGGGGACCAGAATGTCGCAGGGCATGGTGAGGATGCTGTCGGGATCGCAGCAAAGCTCGGACGAAAATCCGGCAATACTTCCGTGCTGCTGCGCGTGACGCATCAGCGTGGGAATGTCCAGGCCGGAGCGGCAGGTCAGCGCTCCGGAATGATCGCTGACGGCAATGATCTTCACGCCGAAGCGATGCAGCTCGGATGCGGCATAGGATCCGACATTGCCGAAACCCTGGATCACCGCGGTCGCCCCCTCGGCGGCGATTCCCAATTCGTCCAGAACCTTGCGCGCGAGATGCGCGACGCCGCGTCCAGTCGCTTCGCGCCGGCCGAGCGTTCCTCCCGAAGCAACAGGCTTGCCGGTCACGATCTCGGTGACCGTGCGGCCCTGATACATGGAATAGGTGTCCATGAACCACGCCATGACCTGCTCATTCGTTCCCATATCGGGCGCCATGACGTCCGTATGCGGCCCGACGAATGGAATCATCTCCTGCATGTAGCGCCGCGACAGTGCCTCAAGCTCGAGGCGCGAGATCGAGGAGGGATCGACGCAGATGCCACCCTTGGCGCCGCCGTAGGGAAGCCCGACGAGAGCGCATTTCCAGCTCATCCAGATCGCCAGCGCCGCGACCTCGCCGAGGTCGACGCTCGCCGCAAAGCGCGTTCCGCCCTTGGTCGGGCCGAGCGTCAGATGATGCTGCACGCGGTAGCCTTCAAAGACCGCGATCGATCCGTCGTCGCGGTGGATCGGGCAGGACACCGTGACGGCGCGCTTCGGCATCAACAGGCGGCCGCGCTCGTCTTCGGGAATGTCCAGATGATCGGCGATGACGCCGAACTGCTTGACGGCCATGTCGAACACCGGCCCGCTGAATACGGTCATGAGTGGCTTCCTTGTTGGCGCAGGCGTTACTAAAGCGGCGGTTTCAGGATGCGGCGGACTGCAGGCTCGGCTCGCGTTTTCCGAAGCCGCCGCCTGTTGGAGTCACGATGATCACGGCATCGCCCGCTTTCACGGTCGTGCGCGCGCATCCCTCCAATGTCTCGAAGGCGGTGCCGCGGCGAATAATATTCGCGCCGAGCTCGCCCGGTTCGCCGCCGTTCAGCCCGAAGGGGCGCACCTGCCGGTGTCCCGATAGGATCGAGCATTCCATCGCTTCGAGGAAGCGGATGGTTCGCTTCGTCCCGTCGCCTGAGCTGTGCCGTCCCTTCCCACCGGATCCGCGCCGTATTGAAAATTCCTCCAGCACCACGGGAAAGCGGCTCTCCAGCACTTCCGGATCGGTCAGGCGCGAATTGGTCATGTGGGTGTGCACGCCCGGCGCACCGCTGAAGTCAGGCCCCGCGGGTGCTCCCGAGCAGATCGTTTCGTAATACTGCACGCGCTCATTGCCGAAAGTCAGGTTGTTCATGGTGCCTTGCGCTGCCGCCATGGCTCGAAGCGCCCCGAACAGGCAGTTCGTCACCTCCTGGCTGACCTCGACATTCCCGGCCACGACGGCGGCGGGGATAGCGCGGGGCCAGCATCGAGCCTTCGGGAATGATCAGACGAATCGGCCGCAGGCATCCGGCATTCATGGGAATGTCGTCGTCGACCATGACGCGGAACACGTAGAGCACGACCGCGCGCGTCACCGGCGCCGGGGCGTTGAAATTGTCGGGACGTTGCGGGCTCGTGCCGGTAAAATCCACCGCGGCCTCCCGCTTTGTCCGATCGATGGTGATCCGGACCTTGATGGCCGACCCTTGATCGAGCTCATAGGTGAACTCGCCATCGGAGAGCCTGTCGATCACGCGCCTGACGCTTTCTTCGGCGTTGTCCTGCACGTGCCCCATATAGGCCTTGACGACGTCCAGACCGAAATAGTCGATCATCTTGTTCAGCTCGGCCGTCCCCTTCTTGTTGGCCGCCACCTGAGCTTTCAGATCGTTGAGGTTCTGGACCACATTGCGCACGGGATATTTTGCCGTGGTCAGGAGGTCGACAAGCTCCTTCTCCCGGAACACGCCCTCGTCCACCAGCTTGAAGTTGTCGATATAGACGCCTTCCTCTTCGATCGTGGTTGCGGCCGGCGACATCGATCCCGGGGCGATGCCGCCGATATCGGCGTGATGCCCGCGGCTCGCTACCCAGAACACGATTTCTGCGTTGTCGCTGTCGAACACCGGCGTGCAGACCGTGATGTCGGGCAGATGCGTCCCGCCGTTGTAGGGCGCGTTGATGGCAAAGACATCGCCCGGCCGGATCTCTGCGTTTTGCGACTGGATCGCCTCAACCGATTTGTCCATCGAGCCCAGATGCACCGGCATGTGCGGCGCATTGGCGACCAGCGCGCCGGTGGCGTCGAACACGGCGCAGGAGAAATCGAGCCGTTCCTTGATGTTCACCGAATAGGCGGTGTTCTGCAGGGTGACACCCATCTGTTCCGCAATGGACATGAACAGGTTGTTGAAGATTTCCAGCATGACCGGATTGGCGGTGGTGCCGACCGCGACCCGTGCCGGCAGCGCGCGAACGCGTTGCAGCACGAGATGGTCGAGCCCGGTCAGCCTGGCCTCCCATCCGTCCTCGACGATCACCGTCTGGTTGGGTTCGATGATGATCGCAGGGCCCGCGATCTTGTGCCCCGGTAGCAGGTCCTTGCGCAGATGCACCTTGGCCTCGTGCCAAGCGCCGTTAGAGAAGAAGTTGGTGGTTTTGATGCTTTTGGCGTGATCCGCCGCGACGGCCTGTTTCTCGGCGTCGCCGAAATCCGCCGCACCGCCGACCCCCTCCGCACTCACGGCATCGATGACGAGCGCCTTGCCGGGATCGACGAAGCCAAATCGCTTGCGATGCACATTGAGGAAGTTGTCGCGCAAATCCGCACGAAGATCGGAGGTCAGCCTTTCACAGGAAAAGGAGAGCGCGGGCACTTCGAGCGTGGTGTCCGTTCCGGCATAGCGAATATGTGCGCTCAACGTCGTCGTGACATCGGCACGCGCAACACCCTGCCCGGCAATCTCGTCGACACAGTCCGTGCTCAACGCCCGGCCGATCTCCACCAGCCGCTGCATCGCGTCTTCGAGCGGCAGCTCAAGCGCCCTCACCCGGCTGGCGCGGATGTCCGCGAGCCCAATGCCATAGGCCGAGAGCAGCCCGGACAGAGGATGGATCAGCACCTTCTCCATTCCGAGCGCGTCCGCCACCAGGCAGGCATGCTGGCCGCCGGCGCCACCGAAGCAATTCAGGGCATAGGCCGTGACATCATGACCGCGCTGCACGGAGATCTTCTTGATCGCCTCGGCCATGTTGGCGACCGCGATCCGGATGAAGCCGTCAGCCACCTGCTCCGGCGAATTGCCGTCGCCGATCTCGCGGCAAAGCGCTTCGAATTTCTCGCGAACGACGGCGGCATCGAGCGCCTGGTCCTGTGCCGGGCCAAATATCTTCGGAAAGAATTCCGGCAACAGCTTCCCCGTCATCACGTTGGCGTCGGTGACCGCGAGAGGGCCGCCGCGGCGATAACAGGCAGGACCCGGATTGGCCCCGGCAGATTCCGGTCCGACACGGAAGCGCGAGCCGTCGAATTGCAGCAGCGATCCGCCTCCGGCGGCGACCGTATGGATCAGCATCATCGGCGCGCGGATGCGCACGCCTGCGACCTCGGTCTCAAAGGAGCGCTCGTAGCTGCCGTTGAAGTGGGCGACATCCGTGGACGTGCCGCCCATGTCGAACCCGATGACCTTGTGAAGCCCTGCGGATTGCGCAGTCTTCGCCAGGCCGACGACGCCGCCAGCAGGACCGGACAGGATGGCGTCGCGCCCCTGGAACATGTCGGCGCGCGTGAGCCCGCCCGATGATGTCATGAACATCAGCCGGATGCCCGTGCGCGGAATATCCAGCTCCTCCGCGACTTGGGCGGCGTAGCGGCGCAGGATCGGTGACAGATAGGCATCGACCACGGTCGTGTCGCCACGCCCCACGATCTTGATCAGCGGCGACACTTCGTGGCTGACCGATATCTGCGTAAAGCCGATGCGCCTTGCCGCTGCGGCCAGCCGCTTCTCATGGGCCGGATAGCGGTAGCCATGCAGCAGCGCGATCGCAATGGCGCGGATGTCGGCGTCGAAGGCTTTCTTCATCTCGCGCGTCGCCTTCGCCTCGTCGAGCGCGCATTCGACCGTGCCGTCGGCAAGCACGCGCTCGTCGACTTCGATCACTTGCGCGTAAAGCTGATCCGGTTTCTCGATCTTGCGCGCAAAAATATTGCGGCGGTCCTGATAGCCGAGCTCGAGCACGTCGCGAAAGCCTCGGGTGGTTACAAAAACTGTCCGATCGCCCTTGCGCTCGAGCAGCGCATTGGTCGCAACCGTGGTTCCCATCCGCACTTCCGAGACGAGTTTCGACGGGACCGGATCACCGGGCTCCAGTCCGAGCAGGGCCTTGATGCCGGCGACTGCGGCATCCCGATACGCGTCCGGATTCTCCGACAGCATCTTCTTCGAGTGCAGGCGACCCTGTGGATCCTTGCCGATCACGTCGGTGAAGGTGCCGCCACGGTCGATCCAGAACTTCCACGAAGCCATCGCTCCTCTCCAATTCCTTCAACTTGCCAATAGAAGACCGTCCGCGTGCGGAGCACCGCATCGCGTCCGGACCGTCTCAAACGTGATTTGTCTTCGGACGAACCGCTGCTGCTACATGCCGAGATAGGCTCGTCTGATCTCAGGGTTGTCGCGAATGTCGGCAGCCGCTCCGTTCATGAGAACCCGGCCGGTCTGCAGAACGTAGGCGCGATCGGAGATTTCGAGGCTTTCGGAGAGCCGCTGCTCGACGAGCAGGATCGTCACGCCGGTATCGCGAATCCGCTTGATGGCGTCGAAGATCTCGTCGACGAGTTTCGGCATGATGCCCTGCGAAGGTTCATCCAGCATCAGCAAGGCCGGGCGTGTCATCAGCGCGCGCGAGATGGCGAGCATCTGTTGTTCGCCCCCCGACAGCGTCTCGGCGCGCTGGGCAAGCCGCTCCTGCATCCGCGGAAACAGCTTGAACACGAATTCGAGCGGGGCTTCCCGGTCGCCGGATTTCCGATGCAGGTAACTGCCGAGCCGGAGATTGTCTCTGACCGTGAGGCGCGGAAACAGCCGCTTGTTTTCGGGCACGTAGGCAAGGCCCTTCGCGGTGATCAGATGCGCGTGGAGATGGCCGATGTCGGCGCCAGCAAAATTGACGGAGCCGGAGCGCGCGCGCTCGAGGCCGGCGATGGTCTTGAGCAAGGTCGACTTGCCGGCGCCGTTGGCTCCCGCCACCGCCACGATCTCGTTGCGGCTTACGGAAAGCGAGACGCCCGAGATGGCCGTGAGGCCGCCATAGGCCGTGGTGAGATCGGTGACTTCAAGCAGCACGATGGCGATCCCCGAGATAGGCGGTGATGACGCTCTCGTCCCTCACCACATCCTTCGGCTTTCCCTCGGCGAGCACCTTGCCGAGGTTGAGGACGACGGCGCGGTCGACGAGCGGCATCACGATCTCCATGACGTGCTCCACCATGACGATGGTCACGCCGCTGTCGCGGATCGTGCGGATCAGTTCGACACCGGCGCGGGCCTCGCTCGGCGTGAGCCCAGTCAGGACCTCGTCCAGCAGCAGGAGTGTCGGCTCGGTCGCAAGCGCCCGTGCGATCTCCAGGCGCCGCTTCAGGGGCGGCGAAAGATCGGCGGCCGCCACGGTCGCATGCTCAACCAGCCCGACATATTCGAGGGTGCGATAGGCCTTCTCCAGCGCAGCGCTCACGCGGCGCTGCCTGACGAAGGCGCCGACCGTGACGTTTTCGATCACGGTCATGGACTCAAATGAGCGCGGGACCTGGTAGGTTCGTGCGACACCGAGCTTGCAGCGCTGCTGCGCGGACAGCGCGGTGATCTCCCGATCTCCCAGCATGATCGTGCCGGAGGAAACCGGAAAGGCGCCCGCAATGAGGTTGAACAGCGTCGACTTGCCCGCCCCGTTCGGACCGATCAGTCCGAGGATCTCGCCCCTTGCAATCGTGAGGTCGATGCCATCGTTCGCGAGCAAACCGCCAAACCGCTTGCTCACGCCACGACAGGTGACGATCGTGGGACTGCTCACGCTGCCGCTCCCGATCTCAACCGCCGGTACAGGCCCGTAATGCCATCGGGGCTGATCAGCGCTACGATCATAATGAGGCCGCCATAGATCGCGAGATCGATCCCGGATCCCGAGCCGCCGAGATACGACCTCGAGAATTCCGCGAGCGGAATCAGGATGAGCGCGCCGATCGCGGGCCCCCACAGCGAGCCGATGCCGCCCAGCACCGCCGGCAGCGCCATCAGGAGCGATATCTGAAACTGCATCACGCTCTCGGGGTCGATATAGGAGACGAAGGCCGCAAAGAAGCCGCCGCCGAGCGCTGTGAAGAAGGCAGAGATCGCGGCCGCCGCCATCTTGGTGTGAAAGACGGTCACGCCGAGGCTCTCGGCGGCTTCCGGCGAATCCTTGACCGCGCGCCAGGCATAGCCCCATTTCGAGTCCACGATCCAGAACGTCACAAGCCAGGTCGCCGCGAACATCGCGAGCGCGACGTAGAAGTAGGGAATCTTGGTGCGCGCGAATTGCAGCGTCCACCAGCTATCGGGGGAGACGGGCCACTGCACGCCAAGCGCCGCGCCGACGAAATTCCAGTTGTTGACCAGCAACAGCCCGATCTCCGCGATCACGATCGTGGCGATCGAGAAGTAATGGCCCTTGAGCCGGAAGCAGGGATAGCCGAGCGCCAGGGCTATGACGGAGGCGATCGCTCCGCCGAGAAACATTCCTGCCCACGGCAGGATTCCGAATTTGACGAACGTCACGCTCGTGGCATAGGCGCCGACGCCGAAGTACAGGGCATGGCCGAGCGAGATCTGGCCACAATAACCGCCCAGAAGATTCCAACTCTGCGACAGCGCCGCATACAGCAGCGTGAGCACCAGCACGTTCATGAGGTAGACGTCCGAGACCATCCAGGGCAGGAGCGCAATAGCGGCGAACACCGCCAGCGCGACCAGCAATTGCCGCCGTTGCTGTGCGGCATGCTCCGCGACGAATCTGGAAGACCTCGAAATGGAGTAATGCATCAGAGTTTTCCGAACAATCCGGTCGGACGAATGAAGAGTACTGCGAGGTAGAGCGAATAAACTCCGACCGACTTCAGAGCGGGCGGAAGGATCATGGCGGTTACCGACTCGGTGAGCCCCACGATCAGACCGGCAATCAGCGCGCCGAAGATGCTGCCAAAACCTCCCAGCGCGACGGTTACGTAGGAGATCAGCGCGAATGTTGCTCCGACCTGGGGATGGATGTAGTAGAAGATGGCGAGCACCGAGCCGGCGAGACCGACCAGTGCGGCGCCAAGCCCCCATCCAAGCGCAAAGATCCGGTTTCGATCGATTCCAACGAGCGCGACCCCACCCTTGTCCTCTCGCGTAGCCTCGAGCGCGCGTCCGAAATCGGTTCGCGTCATCAACAGATGCAGGCCGGCGAACACCGCAATCGAGAGCAATCCGCCGTAGATCTGCGGGCACGGCAGGAAAATTCCTGCAACGCTCAGCGTTCGGCCACCGAGCCAGCTTGCGCCGATGTTCCGATAGTCCGGCGTGAAGTAGTATTGCACGAGGCCCTGGATCAATAGCGCGAGTCCGAAGGTTGCGAAGATCTGCACCATTCCCGCATTGGCGCGCGAGCGCAGCGCGTGCCGAATGACGCCTGCGTAAACCGCAACACCGATTGTGAACATGATCGCGACCACGAGCGGAGCGGCGATGACCGGATCCAGGCCGGTCGCAAACACAAAGCCGAAGGTCGCGTACATGGCGAGCATCAGAAACTCGCCATGGGCGAAATTGACGACGTCCATGAGGCCGAAGATGAGCGAAAGCCCCACGGCAATGAGCGCGTAAATCAGCCCCATCATCAGGCCGCTGGCGACGACCTGGACGATATCCAGCGCTTGGCTCATCTTGATCAGGGAGTCCCTGGTTGGGAATTGAGATCGACGTCGGACTTCGCTCGACAGCTAGCTGTTCATCGGCCAGATCGGTTCGGAGACCGCGACCGATGGCGGTGAAACCGTGACGAACTCGCCGCCGACATACTGGATCAGCACCGGATCGGCGTCGTTGTTCTGACCGTCCGGCCCGAACTTCACCCTCTTCCAGGGCATGATGGTCCGATCGCCGGGGACGTCGGTCGCGGCGAGTGAGTCGCGGATTTTCTGGCCCTCTGTCGACTTTGCGCGATCGATTGCATCAGCGAGGATCAATATCGCCATCAACTGCCGCGAGGTGTTGTCGTTGAGGTCGCGTCCCGCGCGGGCCTTGAACATATCGTTGACCTTCAGGATCGACGGCCGTTTGCGCGCGAGATCGAGCGAGAAGCTGGCGCGCGAGATCAGTCCGACGGCCTTGTCGCCGATCGCATCGAAGAAGGCCTGGTCGGAGAACCCGGCGGCTTGGGCAACGATGTTCTTTGGCTTGTAGCCGAGTTCGCCCATTGTCTTCATCAGAAGGATCGCGTCGGTCGTGTAGCTCGACGGCAGCAGGACGTCGGGGTTGGCGGCCTTGATCTGCTGCACTTCGGCTGTAAGCGAAGGCGAGTTCGACTTGTACTTGATATCGACGGCCACCTTGTATCCGCGCTCGCCGGCAAGCTTGCGCTGAACGTTGGAGGAGTCGGTGCCGAAGATGGTGTCCTCGAAGAACAGGCCGACGCTGTCGATTTTCTTGCCGGCCTTGCGCTGGTCGTCGAGGAAATCGAACATCGCCTTCGAAAACATCTCGTCATGGGCGGCCGGGCGGAAAAAGTATTTCAGGCCTCGCGTCGTGAGGCTGGGGGACGAGGAATCCGCGCACATATAGGGGACGCCGTAGCGTTCGCAGGCGACGCTCGCGGTCGCCGAAACCGAGGAATGGAACGCGCCGGCGATCGCGACGACTTTCTCCTGGGTAATCAGGCGCTCGGCTTCGGCGCGCCCCTTTTGCGGATCGCCCTGGTGGTCCGCAAACACCACCTTGATCTTGGCTTTGCCGAGACCGACGAGCCCGGCGTTCTTCGCGGTCGGAAGATCGAGATCATAGGCGCCGTTGACGATGTCGACGGCGGTTTCGATGGCGTGGCGCGCATCGGTGCCGACTTGAGCATTCGCACCGGTCAATGGCCACAGCGCACCAATGGCGATGTCACCGCCGCCCTGAGCAAATGCCCGTGAACCAAAAACGGAAACGGCCAAACCCGATAGAATCACTTCGCGACGGTTGATCATTGCAGCAACCCCTCCTCATGAATTTTGCGCATCAACGGTGAGCCCAATCGGGCTTAGAGAATCGCCAGCTCCGTATTTCGCCGGTCGGTCACGAGCATCGCGCCCGGCGCGTGCGTGATGGCGAACTCGGGCCGCGAGGCCAGGATGACCGCCTGCGGCGTCACCCCGCAGGCCCAGAACACAGGCACTTCCCCATCCTCGATCCGCACCGGATCGCCGAAATCGGGCTGGTCGAGAGTCTTGATTCCGATCCGGGACGGATCTCCGAAATGGATCGGGGCACCGTGGACAGCGGGAAACCGGCTGGTGATCTGGATCGCGCGAATGGCATCCATCGCCTTGAAGGGGCGCATGGTGACCACCATCGGCCCGGCGAACGGTCCCGCGACGGCGCAGTCGATGTTGGTGCGATACATCGGCACGTTGCAGCGCTGCTCGATGTGCCGGATGCGCAGGCCATCGGCGATCAAGGCCTCCTCGAATGAAAACGAGCAGCCGATCACGAAGGCGACGAGATCCTTGCGCCAGTAGTCCAGGATATCGGTCGGCTCGTCCACCAACTCGCCGTTGCGCCAGACGCGATAGCGCGGCAGGTCGGTGCGGACATCGAGGTCGAAGCCAAGCTCGGGAATGAAGGGATCGCCGACCCTGGACACGCCGACGATCGGACACGGCTTCGGATTGAGCCGGCAGAAGCTTTCGAACTGTGCAGCAAGCCGCTCGGGCAGGATGGCGAGATTGCCCTGGATGTACCCGGGCGCGAGATCTGCGGTCGGTCCCGCAAGCTCGCCGGCGCGACAATCCCTCCGCACCGCAAGACTGATCGGATGTGGACCGGGTCCGAGACGATCGTTCATGTTTCCTTACCCTTCGGGTCGCGTGAAAGCCCGCGACGCGATGGACAAATCGCCGAAGCCTGCGATAATGTCTAATCGTATTATTTGATCTCCTGTGATAAATCTCCCTTATCCTACGGTTGATGCCATCCAAAATGGTGGATTTCAAAAACCTCGAAACGTTCATCTGGGTCGTGACGCTCGGCAGCTTCCGGGGCGCCGCGAACAAGCTCAACACCACGCAACCGGCGATCTCGCAGCGCATCGCGCAGCTTGAGGGTGAGCTTGGCGTGCAGCTCCTGCAGCGAGACCGCCGCAAGGTGTTTCCGACCTCCGAAGGCCGCGAGATGCTGCTCTATGCCGAGAAGCTGATCGGCCTGCGCTCCGAAATGATCGCAGCCGTCGGCGATCCCTCCGCCATGCGCGGCGTGTTGCGGCTCGGCGTGTCGGAGACCATCGTCCACACCCTGCTGTCGCGGCTGATCAAGAGTGTCGACAACCTCTATCCAAGCCTCTCGATCGAGATCGAGGTCGACATCAGCCGCAACTTGCGCAGCCGCCTGCTCGCTCAGGAAATCGACCTCGCCCTGTTGCTCGGACCGCTCGCCGAGCCCGATATCGAAAACCTGATCCTGCGCGACTATCCGAACGGATTCCTGGCGAGCCCAGCCCTTAAGCTCGGCAAAGGTCCGTTGTCGCTGCACGATCTGGCGCGCCATCCCATCATCACGTTCGGACGGAGGACGCAGCCCTACGAGACCGTGAAATCGCTGTTCAATCGACCGGACATGCAGAACACCAAGATTCATGCCAGCGCCTCGCTCGCCACCACCGTACACATGGCGCTTGAAGGGCTCGGGATCGCCGTCATCCCGACCGCGATCGTGGAGAAGGAAATCGCAAGCAGGAAATTGCAACTGCTCAACACCAGCGTTCGCGTACCCTCGCTCACATTTTCGGCAAGCTGGCTCGCGCGTCCGTCCGCGATCGCGGTCAAGCTCGTCGCGGAGCTTGCCGTCAAGCTGGCGCAGCGATCCGGCGCCGACTCTGATGATTAGCGCTTTCGGTAAAAAAAGCCGGCGCCAAATCGGCGCCGGCCAAGGTCCAGGGCATCCGCTGCCCATCTCCCGGGAGCAAGGGAGGACGAAGAGCGCGTCATCAACGCATGCGGCGAACTAACACGACGTCATCACGCGGCGTCCAATCGAATGTTCTGATTACCGGTGATAGATCGGGCTAATGCGCAAATCGGCTAGGCCGCTTTCAGGTTGGCCATGAAGCGCTCCAGCTCCTGGCGCAGGAGACCGCTGTCGCGGGAAAGCATCTGCGCCGAATTCAGGACTTCGCCCGAGGCGATGCCGGTGGCGTTCGCTTCGCGGTTGACTTCGCCGATACTGCCAGCGACTTCCTCGGTGCCCTGCGCAACGCCCTGCACGCTGGTCACGATCTGCTGCGTGGCGTCGCCCTGCAATTCGACGGAGGCGGTGATGCTGCCCGAAATGCGCGAAACCTCGGAGATCGTCTTCCCGATCTCTTTGATGGCGCCGACGGAATGCTCGGTGGCCTCCTGGATCGCCGCGATATGGGCGGACACCTCCGCCGTTGCTGCAGCGGTCTGGCTCGCGAGTGTCTTGACCTCGGAGGCGACCACCGCAAAACCCTTTCCCGACGCACCGGCGCGCGCCGCCTCGATCGTCGCGTTGAGCGCGAGCAGATTGGTCTGACTGGCAATCGCCGTGATCAGCTTCACGACGTCTCCGATCTTCTGCGCGGCCGCGGCCAGCCTTGCCATGCCCTCGTCGGTGCGTTCGGCCTGCACGACGGCAGCCGCGGCGATCCGGCTCGATGCCCTGGCTTGCTGCCTGATCTCGTCCACTGACATCGATAGCTGCTCCGCCGCCCGCGCAACCGACCTCACCTCGATCGACGCGCCTTCGGAGGCGCCCGCAACGTGGCCGGACAGCTCCTGCGTCCTGTCGGCGGTACGCGCCAGCGTGGCCGCGGCCGTCTCGAGCTGATCGGCGGAGGTCGATACATTGACAACGATGGCGCCAACGGCATCTTCAAAATTCCTGGCAAACGTCTGGATCTCGATCCGGCGCGCCGCGCTTTCCTGCCTCGCCTGCGCCTCGCGTCCGGCGGCGTCAGCCTCGGCCTTGGCGACGGCCTGCAGCTTGAACTCCTCGACCGCGCAAGCCATCGCGCCGATCTCGTCCTTCCGCCCAAGACCGGGCAGCACCATGTCGAACCGTCCGTTCGCAAGCTCCCGCATCGCCGCACACATCGCCGTCATCGACCGCGCGATGGTGGCTCCGAGGACCCAGGCAAGAAGGCCGCCGAGCAGCAGGCCTCCTAACCCCATATAGGTCACGAAGCGCGCCGTGTCGCGCGCAACCTCGTTGGATTTGGCCGAAAGCCGGTCCTGCTGCGTCAGCAGCCTCTTCTTCAGGCCCCGGGCTTCGCCGGCGATCTCTGCGGCCGCATCATTCATTTTAGCCACGAGCCCGGTGACCGCATCCGAGTTTTGGATGAATTTCCCGAATGCGCCCTGGTAGACATTGAGCTGCGCCGTGATCTCGGCGACCGTCTTGGCCAGCTTGGGATCACCCACGTCGAGGGCGGCGAGCTCGCTTGCGAGCAGATGAATGCGCGTGTTCGCGTTGTTGGCAACAGTTTGGTCCGCACGCACGGCATAGTTCGCAACCAGCGCCGAGATCGCCGCCGACTGGTTCGACAACTCCTTGATCTTGGTCTGCAGCGCCGGCGGCGCCGAGGAAGAGGCCGAGCGGGACAATTCGTCCAATCGATAACGGAAGAAGTTCGCCAGCCGCAGCAGCTCGCTGGATTTGATCCGGGTATTCTCGGTCTTGATGCGGACGATCTCCGCAAACAGGTGCGAAAAGCCGGTAAAATGCTCGGACAGTGCAGCGACGCTCGCTTTGTCTGTTTCGGCCGCCGTCTGGAACGCGCGATCGATGGTCTTTGCGAAGATGGCCTCGGCATCCTTTGCTGCGGTCTCATCGGCTGGAGCGCCGGACAGCACATAGTAGCGCGCCAAAAGCGCATAGACGGCGATGTCGCGGTCGATGTCTCGCGCCACATCCGTCTCTGCAGAAATGTCATGATAGGCACTCACGCCGGACATGATGCGATTGAAGCCGAGATAAGACGAGCTCGTGCTGACCGCCGACAGTGCGAGCACGGTGGCAAACCCAATCATGATCTTGGTCCTGAACCTGAGGTTGGTCAGCGCACCCGTGACGCCAATCCTCGATCCGAACATCTTCATGCTTACTGTCCTAAAGGGAAAATCAGATGAGCTGCATGGCAATATCAGCGCGATCGTGAATGAGATTTGATAAGGGGCCGTAAATCAGCGGTTGCTTCGCAGCCGATGCGCGGCGGGTTCGGCGATATCGAAGTTGGCTTTTCAGATCCAAAGATCGGGCTCTGCGATACCACTCTCGATATCACAAATACCGGATCAGAATTTTGCAGGCGACAGCACTCTGCTTTGGATCAGGCGCACGCCGGGATTGGATGGTCCGATGAACTCGACGCCCGCTCTTTCGAAGGCCGCCCTGATCTTCTCGACGGTGTCGACGTGCGCGCTGATTCGTCCGTTGATTCCTTCGAGCCGCCGAACCGTCGAGATTCCGATGCCGGCCTCCTGCGCGAGGTTGGCCTGCTCCCAACCTATCAAGGCGCGCGCCGCCTTGATCTGACACGTGAGTACGAGCATTGCCGCTCCCGGGAGCGCTGCTGGTTGCTGCATCAATATACGGACGCGATCGGCTTGTCGCGCCAGCGTCGAGACAGACCAGCGCGAAGTCGGGTTGTCCAATCGATAAAATTGATTGCGGCCGATAATTTCGTCTAATCAGGAGCCCAAGCCGGTTGCGACCTGCGCCGCGGAATCTCGGGCGTGTCGACCTTGCTCGCGAACGCGGCGTGCCGGCATTAGCGCCGTGTAAACTCCCTCTCTTAATTCAATTTTTTCGACTGCCTGGCTAGATCGACCGCAGGAAGCGGCGTGACAGGGAAAGCGCAATGTCGAGGGTGAAGGGTCTCTCTTCCCGGAAAGAGCCGACGGATGGCCGGCTGATTCCCGATTCCTTGCTTCAGGCGATGCCGTTCGGCTTGTGCGTCGTCGACGAACAATTCCATGTCACCTTCGTCAACTCCGCATTTCTCGCTAGCTGCCGCAAGTCCGACCTCGCCGTCACCCGTGGTATCTCACTGCTGACGCTGCTCGGCGACGCGACGCTCTACAGGCGTTTTGTCGATCTGGCGATCGAATCCAGAATAAGCCGGTCTCTTGCCCTCGGCACAGTCGAACTTGCGGATGCCGCAAGCTTCGAGGTCCGCTGCGAGTGTCGCGCCGGCACCGGCACTTTTGCGCTGACGCCGTCCGCCGCAGCGTCGAGCCGCGTGACTTCAGGCCATTACCTCAGCGACGTCGTCATGAACCTCCCGCATGGGCTTTCGATGTACGACGCCGACGAGCGGTTGATCGTGTGCAACGAGCAATATATCCAGGCCTACGCGCTCGATGGCGCCGTCGTAAAACCAGGCGCGCATTATGCCGATGTCCTCGCCCACTCGATCGCGCGAGGCAATCAGTCGGGGATGTCCGTGAAGGACTATTACCGCAAGCGCATGAATGAAAACAGGAGCGGCGGGCCTGAGAAGTCGCACTCGCTGTTGTGGAACGGCCGGGCCATGCAAGTCACCACGCGCGCGCTCGCGGATGGCGGTTGGGTCAGCCTGCACGAGGACGTGACCGAGAAGCTCACTGCCGACCGCCGCATCGCCCATCTGGCCGACCATGATTCGCTGACCGACCTTCCGAACCGCAATTCGTTTCACCGCGAGATGTCCGGCCTGCTTGCGCGGATGCGCGGCAATCAGAACACTGCGGCCATCCTGTTCATGGACCTCGATCACTTCAAGCAGGTCAATGATAGTCTCGGACACATGGTCGGTGACCGCTTGCTGTGCGCGGTGGCCAAGCGCCTGCAAGGCGCGCTCGGCGATCACGATCTTCTGGTTCGCCTTGGAGGGGACGAGTTCGTCGTGCTCCGAAGCGAAGCGTGCGACAGCGAGGCGGAGCAATTGGCGCGCGTGCTGGTCCATGCCGTGAGCCAGCCGTTTGTCATCGAGGAGCACGTGATCAGCGTGGGATTGAGCGTCGGCATCGCCATCGCGCCGCGCGACGGCGCGACATCGGATCTGCTGTTGCGCAACGCCGATCTGGCGCTCTACCACTCCAAGGCGCGAGGCGGCGCTTCGCACTCGTTTTATTCGCCGGGGCTCTCGAAGGCGAAGGGGTCGAAACGAGAGTCCTGAGTGGCGACAGATCGCGCATCGATCACCGGCGAGGTTTTGGCTGGCTCGCTATGCGCTGGTCCGCAAAAGCGCAAACGAACTCGATCGAAAAATCAAAACGAAGCGCGGCGTCCACCTCGCCTCGCCCAGTTCCGCTTCAGAGCCTTGCTCACCTTAGCGCTCAATGACCGTCGGCTCCGGGAGGATCGCGTCCGATCGGGGCTTGGCGCTGCCGGATCAAATCCAGCAGCGACCTCGTGAGAAGGGTCAGGAGCCACAACAGGAAGGCGGTCGCAAACGGCGCGATCAGAATGGCGCCGGCTGACAAGCCTCGATCGATCATCTCAGCAATGAGAATGGCCCACCAATCGATCAGGAGCGCCGCGACGAACAAGGTGAGAAGCATCGTGCGGGCGATCGCGCGACGGCGCCAGCGCCGCTCCAGGGTTTGAATCCATGCCGGGCTGATGCGATCAGAGAGCGATCGCTCATGCAGCCGAAACTCGTCGAGCAACGTCCTCAGGGCCTCCTGCTTGACGCGTGGCATCCAGTGCTTGCCGATCCGCGCGAGCACGAGGCGGGCGAGCCTTGCTCTTTTGCGCGTCGCTCTATTCCTGCGCTCGGCGGTAGCGAGCAGGGTCTCGTACCAATCCTCGGCGACAAGCCGGGCCAGCACACGCTGACGAAGCTCGCTCAACACACTTCGTTTGCTTTCGTGTTCATCCCAACCGGTTATGCGGGCGAACTCGCGGAAGGCTGCAGGCTGGACCAATGTCGGTTCGATCGCCTGGCTGAACAATCGATCGAGGAGCGGCTCGGCGTGAAGAGGAACCGCGCCGGTGGCGGCGGCGCGGTAGTAGAGCGCCAGGGCGCCTGCAGTGTTGCGCGCATGGAGCGCGGATTCGAGCTCATCCAGCAATGCGTCCTCGGACGCCGTGGCCGTGAGCGAAGCCGATGCGGCTTCGTCGGCGCCGTCAGCCGCAATTTGTTCGTGCGTGCCGGGGAAGCGATCTCCCGACGGTGGCCGGCGGATCTCCGGCCTGTCCGGCGGATCAAGGCCATCCTCCGCACTGTTCAAATCCGCAGTTGGCGCACGCGGTGCTCGAAATGCTGAAGTCGTCTCTGCAACTTCGTACAATGCCCATTCCAGCGCCTCGCGCAGTCGTGCGAAGGCGGCGGGGTCGCGATCGGGATCAAGCTTCTTCAGTCGCGCGGCATAGGCCCGGCGGATCGCCTTTGGATCCTCGCTGGGAGCAATGCCAAGTTCTTCCCACATCGAAGCAGTCGTACCTAGATGAAGAAGCTGTGATCGATCGCCTCGATCAGATCAAAAAAGCTGCGGCGGGCGCGATCGATCTCTTCGGGATTCTGGCGGTCGAGCGCTGCGACGAAGCGCGCAAGCGCGTCGCCGATGGCCGCGCGGTCGTCTCCGAGCCGCTCCTCGAACAGGCGCTCGGCCCGCGCGATCAGCGCACGGTTCTGCACATCGTCGCGCGGGTGGATCTTGAGCTTGGCGAGCGCGGCGAGACGGCGTGCGATTTCATCCGGTTGCATGAGGCCAGGGTTGCCTTCGATCACCAGTGTCTCCGCGCGCCCGGTGCTGAGCGTCGTCGCCCGCACTTCCAGAAGTCCGCTTGAGTCGTAGGTGAAACGGACGTCGACCTCTTCCCGCCCGGCGGGACCGGGCGGCAGTGTCAGTTTCAGATCGCCGAGCAGGACGTTGTCCTTGACGAGACGCGCCTCGCCCTGGAACACCTTTACGATCATCGATCGCTGGTTGTCGTGGATGGTGGTGACGACCTTGCTCCGGCTCGCCGGAATCACGGTGTTGCGCTCGATGATTGGCATGAAGATGCCATTGGAGCGGTCGCTCGCGCGTTCGCCATGCTGAATGGAGATCTCGATACCAAGCGTGAACGGCGCGACATCGGTCATCACCGTTTCTTCAAGGGCTGCATCGCGACTCACCATGCCTGCGCGCACCGCCGCACCGCGGGCGACCACCTCTTCCGGGTTGATCTGATGGACCGGCAGGCGGCGGAACAGCCGTGCAACCAGCCTGCGGAAGACCGGCATTTGCGATGCGCCGCCGGCCAGAATGATCCGCGACAGCGCATCCGGTTCGACCCTGGCGTCACGCAGAGCCCGTTCGATGGGAGCCCTCACGCGCACCAGCAGCGGCTCGCAGATGGCTTCGAACTGCTCGCGATCGAGCGTCCATTCGATCGACTTGCCGTCATGCATGACCGCAATCGTCGCACGCTCTTCGGTGCTCAGCTTGCGCTTGGCGAGCTCTGCCTGGCGCCGCAATACCGCCAGCGGCAGCGGAATGTCGCCATGCGACGCCTTGAAGGCGGCGACGATCGCATCGACAAAATCTTCGCCGCCGAGCCAACTGTCACCGGCCGTCGCGCGCACCTCCATCACGCCTTCGAAGCGATGAAGCAGGGACACGTCGAACGTCCCGCCGCCGATATCAACGACCAGCAGCAATTCGTCGTCGGTCTGTGCGTCGAGCCCGTAAGCGAGCGCCGCGGCGGTCGGCTCCGTAAGAAGCCTGTTGACCTTGAGTCCGGCGAGCGCGCCGGCGGTCTTGGTGGCCTTGCGCTGCAGGTCGTTGAAATAGGCGGGCACGGTGATGATCGCCTCATCGACGGGTTCGCGCAGATAGGCCTCAGCGTCCGCCTTCAGCGAACGAAGCACGAGAGCGGAGAGCTCCTCGGGGCGATAACCTCTGTCAGCCAGAAACAGCAGGCGGTCGGTCCCCATATAGCGCTTGAACGCAGCCGCGGTGCGCGCGGGATGGGTAGACAGGCGCTCCCGCGCCGGCAGGCCGACCAGGATCGCACCATCGTCCCCGATTCCGACGGCCGAAGGCGTCAGAAAGTGACCGAGCGCGTTCGGGATCAGCACCGCAGCGCCATCACGCCAGACGCCGACCAGGCTGTTGGTCGTTCCGAGATCTATTCCGACGATCATGGGCAATGGTCCGGGTGAGGATCACGAACGGGGGCAAGAGCTGTCAGGCTACCCTATCCGGTGGCGGCGGCGAAATGGCCTTGTTGCGCGGCGTCCAAGTCGGCGCACTTTGCGCGCAACGTATGCTTCGATGGACGGTCGCGCCAAACCGGCCAACGCGGCTCAACGCAACGGCACGCCCGAGCACGGACCTGGGGCGATGACCTCGGCGCCGGCTGCACGCGCAAAACACGCGTTGGAGAACGTCCTCCGCGCATTCCCGATGCGCCCGTACACGGGTGCATATTGCTCGGTGCACACGGCCGGGCGGCGCGGCTCGGACGTGAATTGCGCCACCTCTGTTTCGATCACGCTATTCGCGCCGGAGACGAGCGCCGCCGATGGCGTCGTCGCCGTGGCGACGACCGCGGCCAATGCAGCGGCCAATGCGATGATCATGGCAATTTCTCGCATGAGAGTTCTGGGCAGATGACGAAGCAGACGGGCGCTGCGACCGACCCGGTCGTTCGCAGCGCCCGCCCTCGCCCGACGATCCGCCTTGAGGAAGAGCACAGCGCCTCAGCGAGGCGCGGCCGCCGGCGTGTGGACCGTTGTCGTGGAGGTCGACGGCGACGACGAAGGCGGCGAAGGCGGCGGAGGCGGCAAGGTAAATCCCTGGCGGTGGACGAAATTCTCGACGCGCTCCCGTGGCCCGCCGGGCCCGTTGTGCTGCTGGGCGGTCTGGGCGAGCGCGAAGGATGTGGTGACGGTAAGAATAGCGGCAGAAAGCGCGAATGACGTGAGTCTCATTGTGATGCGTCCCAATCGGTTGAATGCGACCTGGCCTTCCGGACATCGCGGCCCGGTCATGATTATGACGGACCAGCCGGAATTTTTTGCCTCAAATAATCGTTCGATGATGTGACACTTCCCGGAACGTCAGCGCGGTAGGGCCGCGGGCGGTGGTGCGGCGGGTATTGCCGGGGACGCGGAGAGCGCTTTGGCGGATGGCCTCGTGGCATCCAACGTCCAGTCCGATTGATCGGCTTGCGCCGGTCGGCGGCCCGTCCGCGCGGGGCGCATTTTTGCTGCGTCCGCCCTGGCTGCGGCTTGCCGTGCCTCGACCTCGGCTTTCTGCCGCTCCATTTCGGCCCTTGCACGCGCTTCGCTGAGGGCGGTATCGACCGACGGCGTGCCGCAATTCCCGGCGGATCCGCCGCTCTCTTTCTCGGCGCCGGGCCGCAAGTTGCTTGCTTCCTTGACGGCATCGGCGGCTTGACTAGACATTTCGCATCCTTGGGTCGCCACCGGGTCGGGCGCCGTCGCCCGCGCATTGGCGACGCCCAATCGATCCGCGGCGTCGTCCGTTTTTGCGACCGATGCGGGCGGACTTTCGATCCGATCTGCGTCTTTCCAATAGAGCGACAAGGAGCCTGCCGCCGCGAACAGGGCCACAACACAGGCCGCGACAACCCGCCAGCGTCGCGCCTGCCAGAAGCTGCCTGCGATCCGCGGCAAAAGGCCCTGGGCGGTTGGGCGAGCGCGGGAGGCTGTCACGTCGCTGGCCGAGAGCACGTCCCTGACCAGATGGGCAGGCGCACGCTGCTGCGATTGTCCGACGGCATCGACAAAAGCGAGCGCGGCCTCCGCATCGAGGCGGACCGCTGTCGAGCGGAGCGCCAGCTCGGCAACCACCCGGCCCGCTTCATTCGCGTCCACGCCTGACAAGACCCCGGCAAGGGCCGCCGTCAAATCACCACCCTCCGCGAGGGTTTCCCGGTCGGCGCCGCCGGCGCGAACGCGCTCAAAGAGTGCTGCGGCGACGTCGCGGCGCAACCCCTGCAACTCGGCTGACGCGCCGCCCTCGCCGTCGAGCGGCACGTCGCACAACGCCTCGATCAAGCCGCGAACATCGCGCTCTTCCACCGCCGAATACTCCTTGCCCTTCATTAGACGGACAGCCTCCATTTCTTGACCGCGTCCGTTTCACCAATTTCTCCGCGCAGCGTATTTTTCACTCTTTGAGCGAGCTTATGGACGGTCTCGACTGGCAGCCCCGTGATCCGGGCTATCTCCCGCGCGGGATGGCCGTGAAGCGCGTATTGCAGATATAGGCGCTCGGTGGCGCTTAGCCGAGGCATCGCCTCGCGCAACACGGTTACGGCCTGCTCGACCAGCGTGGCCTCCTGCCCTTCAAGCAGGCGATCTTCGGGGGTTGGCACCGCTTCCGAGCCGCCGGCGAGCAGGTTCTCATCGGCGGCCGAAATATCCACCATTTTCTCAATGCCGTATGCGTCTGCCGAATAGCCGGGAGGAAGCGCCGCCCGAACGCGAATGATCGCCTCACCGACATCCGCGGCCGTCGTCGGTGGTTCGGCGCGCGGAAGGTGGGGCAGCAGGACGCGGTGATCGGGGGCGAGCCGCTCCCAATAGAGCAGGCGGAAGATTGATTGATCGAGCGCGGAGAGCCGCTGAACGGGCGCCGGCAGACGCCGCCGCGGCACGATCGTGCGGACAAAATCGATCACCAGGTTCTCGATCACCTGGAGAATGAAGCCCGACGGGCTGCCCCGGCCCGAATAGGCGCGCAGCCTTTGCATATCGTTCTTCAGCAACGCTTCGCAGACGGCTTGGTAGGCATCTTCGCGGTCCTGCGCGTGGTCCGTGCCCGGCAGATTGCGCAGGATCATGCGCCGGATGTCGTCGGCAAAGAAGGCCTCAAAGCAGCGCCAGCCATTGTCCCCATCAAGGGCGAGATTCTTGACTACGCGCTCCGACAGCAAGTCGCGCGCCACAAGCGCGACGTAGACGTGCAGCCGCGCTCGTCCATCAAATCCCTTCAGCCGCACGAAATCATTGGCGCGAAGCGCCGTCATGACATCGCAAAAGGTTGCTTCCGTCTCGGCGCCGCCGCGGGTGGCGCGCAGGCAAGCGGTCCAGACCAGATCGGCGATGGCCCGCGTCAGGCTCTCTGCCGCGCCGGCATCTCCCCGAAGCGCGGCCTCGAGCATCTCCCGTTCTGGATCGGTCCGCGCGGTCACGGATCCCCCTCGCCCCTTTTGCCCGCAGTGATCGGCAGACGGCAGCGGATTTCAAAGCTTCTGTCAATTCCGATCGCGGCAAAAATCTCCGGGCCGGCCGTCTAAGGCTTCGAGGCGGCCAAGCGGGCACGCCGTAACGTGTTGGCCTTGCAATTAAGGAGCGCTCGATGGCGAGCAAATGGAAGAATGCCCTGGCTGTGATCTCTTTGTGTGTGCGGCTGGGAAGCGGTGCTTATGCGGAAGCCAATGATTCCGGCGGTTTTCACCTCTCCGATCCGGCGGTTTACGAAAATCTCGCAATCTATTTCGTGCACGGCAAGTCGCGCGGCGGGCCCGTGCCGCTCACCCTGCAGGAGGCGTTGGACAAGAAGGCGATCGTGGTCAGCGAAACCGGTGAGGTCAACGAGCTGCGGATCGAAAACACCGGCGGCGAGGCCGTGTTCATCCAATCCGGCGACATCGTGAAGGGCGGAAAGCAGGACCGCGTGCTCAGCGTCAGCCTGCTGTTGCCGCCCCATTCCGGAGCGATACCGATCGATGCCTTTTGCGTCGAGAGCGGGCGCTGGTCGGCCCGCGGCAGCGAGGATGCGCGGACGTTTTCGAGCGCAAACGCCGATCTGCCCTCCCGAGCCGCGAAGCTGGAGATGGCCGACGCACTCGTGCCGAAACCCGACGGCACGGCTGCCCCGCTCGGCGCGCGCCAGCAGCAGATCTGGGAGAGCGTCGAAAAGATCAAGGGCAAGCTGTCGGGCAATCTCGGCGCCCCTGTCGCCGCGCCGCAATCCCAGAGCAGCCTGGAGCTCGCGCTCGAAAACCACCGTCTCGCAGGTGAACAGGAGAAATATGTCGCGGCGCTGCAGGCGAAAGGCGAGCAGGGCGACGACGTTGTCGGCTATGTGTTTGCAGTGAACGGCAAGGTCGACGGCGGCGACGTCTATCCGTCGAACGGTCTGTTCAGAAAGATGTGGCCCAAGCTGCTTCGCGCGAGCGTGACCGAGGCGATCAGCGAGCGCGACGCCTCAAAAGCGACGCCGCCTCCCGTCGATGCCGTGAACGGATTTGTCGCCGATGCCGAGAAGTCGAAGGCCGTCGAGACACGAACAAGGGAGCAGACCCTGGTAGGCGTCCGGGAAAGTCCTGGAGTGATGTCGCTCGAAACGCGGCCGGCCGATGCCCCTGCCAGCGCATGGATTCATCGCAGCTACATCGCGAAATAGTGAGCGAATGGCGGGCGATCGCGCTTTCGCGATTGAGATGCAATCACGAGCCGGTCGCTTCGCCCCTCAGGGTTTTGATTGGCTCGTCCAGGACACGTTGAGCTTAAGCAGGATATCGCTCCTGGTCATCACGAGCTTGCCGAGCGCGACCCTGGCTCTGGCTGCCTTCGGCGGCAGCATTCCGCCGCTGCGCGGGAAATGTTGGTTCGGATGCCATTGCCCTCTCACGGACGACGAAATCAACCTGCGAAGCCTTTCGGCTCAACGCGCCGGAGCGGCCGCAGCAGCGGCCGGAGCAGCGGCAGTCGGCGCCGCGACCGGCGTCGGAGCAGAGCGAATGACGGGTGTGTCAAGTCTCGGGATCGTCAACTGAGGGGGCAGATTGGGAGCAGAGGGAACCGGAGTTGGCACCACCATGACCTGCGGGGGCGCGTATTGGGCAAGGGTCGGCGCGGCCGTGACAAGCCCAGCGATTGCGGTCAACGTGGACAGAATGCTCATCCGGACACTCGATCGTTGATAGACGTCTATGGTCATGCCGTGCTCCTCAGCCTGGGTCCTCTATCAGCATAGACGGACAGGTTCGCGCTTTTGTCCAACGTCTTTTCATAGCAGGTCTTGGTTGAGGCAGGCCGCCTCCGCGATCAAAAACCTATACCCCGGCGGCAGGCGCGCGCGTGAGAGAGACCAGACAGCTCGCCCCGGTTCTCGCCGAAGCTTTGGTGAAAGCGATTGTCGGCCGCAAGTTCGGAGCGGTTTGGCGTAAATGCTCGGACGGAATGCGGCGATGCACTTGAGAGTCACCGCATCTGCGCGGCCACCCTGGATCCGGGGTGACGTCCTGGCCTTTGGGGCAACACGAAAATAAGCAGGACGATGACAACGAAGATCACCCCCGACGCCAAAGAGCGGCTGAAGTCCAGCCCGCCGGCAGCAGTCGGCTTGTCCAGGAAATCCCCGACTGTCGCGCCGAGTGGTCGCGTCAATATGAAGGCGGCCCAGAACAGGAACACGCGCGAGATCGGCGTCAAATAGTACAAGGCCGCGAGCACCACGAGTCCAACGCAGAATACGAGAGCGCCGCCCTGATATCCCAATCCGGTGCTGTCTGCCATCCAGTCTCCGAGCGCCGTGCCGAGGGTCTGCGAGAACGTGATCGTCACCCAGTAAAAGATTTCCACCTTCGGCGTTGCGACCGTCTGAACGTTGATCGAGCCGAGCGTGAAGTACCAGATCGCGAGCGAGCACAACACGCACGCCAACAAGATCGAGGAGCCGCCTGTGTAGCCGATGCCCAATGAGCGATCAAAAAAATCGGCCATGGCGGTGCCCACCGTCGTGGAGGCCACGATGGCGAGCCAGTAGACCCAGGGGTTGAATTTCCTTGTCACGATTTGGGCGATCACGGCCGCAACGAATACGCCCAGAAATATGCCGGTGCCGACCAGATATCCGCCGTTGTGAGGATGTGCGTCCGCGTGCAGCCAGCTCATCGTCACCGCATCGCCGCCGGTTTCGCCGAGTGTCGTGGCCAGGATCTTGATCAACCAGAAGCCAAGCGTCACCTCGGGGACCTTGCTGAGAACCTCGTCGTTTTGCATTGTGCCTCTCAAAACATTCACGCGGCGTGACGGTGAGGTTCACCGGTCTCCGGCCGCGGCTCTCGTTCCGCACGATAACGCGGAAACTCCGGGAAGGGAGCTTCCGGAAACCATACATTTTTGTAACGTTGCAGCTCGCATGCGCGCCACGCTGCACTCTGCAGATTCGACGCATCCTTGTGTGAGCGAAGACTGATCGACGGAGGAAGCATCGAGTCCGTCCATCTTCATGGCTTCGACTTAGCCGACACTTAGGAGCACGTTGTATCGAGCTTGCGCCTGACGACTTGCAAATTGCGATAGATGGGTCAGAGTGACGACATGCATGCAGGCACGTCAGAACCTGCGGCTCGTCGGAGAGGAAAACATGCTCCCCTATGTCGCCCACGATCCGCGATTTTCGCGGCTGGTGATTGGTCATGCCAACCTCGAAAGGCTTTTTAGCGGTTGCCGCTGGGCCGAGGGTCCTGCGTACTTTGCCGCGGGCCGCTACCTGATCTGGTCGGACATTCCCAACAACCGGATGATGCGTTTTGACGAGACCGATGCGTCCGTATCCGTCTTCCGCAGCCCGAGCTTCAATTCCAACGGCAATACGGTCGACCGCGAGGGCCGGCTGGTCAGCTGCGAACACTTCATGCGGCGCGTCACTCGCACCGAGCACGACGGCTCCATCACCGTTCTTGCCGATCAGTTCGACGGCCATCGGCTGAATTCGCCGAACGACGTGGTGGTCAAATCGGACGGCTCGATCTGGTTCTCGGACCCGACCTACGGAATCGACAGCGACTATGAAGGGCAACAATCGAAGTCCGAGATCGGCGCCAGCAACGTCTACCGGATCGACGGCGTCACGGGCAAAGTGTCCCTTTTGGTGTCCGACCGGGTAAAACCCAATGGGTTGGCGTTCTCGCCGGACGAAAAATTGCTCTACGTGGCAGATACCGGCGCGACGCATGTCGACGGACTTCCCGCAACGATCTGGACTTACGGAGTGGACGGAGAAGCGGTCGGAGCCGCCTCGTTGTTTGCAACCTGTCCAGAGGGACTTTATGACGGGTTTCGCTGCGACAGCCTTGGCAACGTATGGACGTCGGCAGGCCGCAGCGTGTTTTGTTATGCCCCGGACGGGACCCATCTCGGCACCATCCCGATCGGAGAGATCGTCGCCAATGTCTGTTTCGGCGGGCCGCGCCGCAACCGCCTCTATATCTGCGGGCAGACCTCCCTCTATTCGATCTACCTGAACACGCGCGCCGCGGTTTAAGGATGACAAAGCCGTAGATGATCTTTGTGGTAGGAAGCATTCACCGCGCGCAATATTGCCGCGGTCCGCCCCAATAGGGTTGGTAGGTGCAGTCCGAAGCGCGGAACGAGTGATAGAACGCCTCGCACGCCGGAATATTGCACTGCGCGTTCTGCGCTTCCTGCGGCGGAGGAGCGGGGTTCTGCCCCGGTGATACCGAAGCCTCGTTTGACGACGCGGGCTCGCGCGGATTTGTTGTCGGAGCAAGCCCTACGGTTGTCGGTACGCTGGTTGCGGGTCCGCTGGCCTGCGCAGTCGGACCGGCCTGCTCCATGAAGGCCTTCCAGATCATCGCCGGCAAGGACCCGCCGGTCACGCGTTTCATGGGACTGTGGTCGTCATTGCCGACCCAGACGCCGACAATGAGCGAGTCGTTGAAGCCGATGAACCAGGCATCCCTGTAATCCTGGGCCGTTCCGGTCTTGCCTGCGGCAAAGCCCTGCAGCTTCGCGGCACGACCAGTCCCGTGGTCGACGACACCCTGCATGAGGTTGATCAGCTCGGTTTGATATTGCCCCAGGCTGTGTTGCGATCCGCCACCGCCTGCACTTATGTAATTCTGCTGGTCTTGCATCTTGATGCCGGAGATGCCCCAAGGCGTCACGGGCGCCTTGCCGGCGCGAACCGCGGCATAGGCAGACGTCAAATCGAGCAGCGTCACCTCGGAGGTGCCGAGCGCAAGGCTCGGGTTGTTGCCAAGCCGCGCACGCAAGCCGAGATCGCGCGCCGCGGCGATCACCTGATCGATGCCGACCTGCTGCGATAGCCGAACGGTCGCGTCATTCAGCGATTCGGCGAACGCTTCGGCAAGCGTGACCACACCATGGTGCCGGTGACCATAGTTGCCCGGCTGCCAGCCATGAATGTCGACCGGCGCATCGAGAATTGCGTTCTCAGGTGTATAGCCCTGGCGGAGCGCCGCGTAGTAATCGAACAGCTTGAACGCAGAGCCGGGTTGCCGCTTGGCCTGCACGGCACGGTTATAACTGCTGTTGGCATAATTCCGCCCACCCACCATCGCGAGCACCGCGCCATCCGGCCGCATCGCGACGAGCGCGGCCTCGCTTGCGTGCTTCTCGGCGCCGTAATGGGCCAACGTGCTCTTCACGATCTCGACGGCCTTCTGCTGAAGCTGCGGATCGAGGGTCGTCCTGATCTGAATAGTGCCGGCCCGGGCTGGTGTCGCCGACAACGCCTTCTCATAGACCCAATCGCCGAACCAGCCATTCGAGGCCGGCGTGATGTTGGCAGGGTTGGGCGAAGCCGGGTGCAACTTCGCGACCAGTGCCTGATCTTCCGTCAGCTTTCCGTTCGCCACCATCGCGTCCAGAACAATTGCGGCGCGCTTGCGTGCTGCATCGAGATCATGAAGCGGATCGTTCTGCTCCGGCGCGTTGATCATTCCGGCAAGCATGGCGGCTTCGGGCAGGCTCAAATCGGCAACGCTCTTGTTGAAATAGAGCTTCGCGGCGGCCGGAAATCCCGTGGCTCCCGATCCCAGGTAGACGCTGTTGAGATAGCTGGTCAAAATCTGGTCCTTCGTCAGATGACGCTCGAGCCAGATCGCGATCGCCGCTTCCCGGATTTTCCGCTGGTAGGTGCGTTGCCGACCAAGAAAGTTCGTCTTCACCAATTGCTGGGTGATCGTGCTGCCGCCGGCGACAATCTTGCCGGCATCCAGGTTTTGCCTGAGCGCCCGGAGCATCGAGAGAAAATCGACAGCGCCGCGCTGGTAGAAGCGCCGGTCTTCGATGCTCAAGACTGCATCGACAAGGCCTGGCGGCATGTCCTTCGCCGCAACCGGCGCCAGTCTCAGTTCTCCGGCGTGACGCAGCGCATGTCCGTCTGCTGACGTCAGCACGATGACGCGAGGCGAAGTAATCTCGTCCAACGTGGGAAAGCGAATGGTCGCCAGGAACCAGGCCACTGACCCGGCGAGACCGACGATGACGACCACCAGGACGGTTGCGAGCCCATAGCGAAGCCAAGATCGCCAAGCAGGGTCCGAGACGGTCCCTTGGTCCGGAGGTGAGTTCGTCATGGAACACCAGAAAGCAAACCGCATCGGTCCGGCCGGCTCACGAACCAGGGATAGAGGCCTGGTTCAGTTCCGGACGCCACGCGCACGTCAACGATTTGCAGGGCCGGACGTTTCTGGGTCCGGCCTGTGGGCGTTCATCAATTTGTCTGATCGATGCGGGAACCCTTCCGGAGCCAAACCCGTTATCGGCCCGGATCAGAGCATGGTGGGTTACGCTTCCGCTTGCGCCCGTGGAAACTGCGGAGGATGTCGTCACTAATCTAACCCACCTACGGTTCGCGTCGTCATTGCGAGCGACCCTTCTACGCTCGCTGTGCGAGCTTCGCAGGGTTCGAGTCCGCCGAAGCAGCGAAGCGCGTAGGCGGAAGCGAAGCAATCCATAGTGCCTCCTCGGAGACAGTGTGTATTGCTTCCGCCTTCGCTCTTCGAGCCACGGCGGACACGTCGTCCGCTTCGCTCCTCGCAATGACGGTGCCACTCATGCGCTCTCGTTCTCGCGGCATGAATTGCCCGAGTTCTGTTTGAAGCATCGTCCCTCCAGAAAGAGAGGGCGCAGGGAAGACCGGATGCTGGTTGCACCCGTGGAAATGCGCAGAAAGCGACCACAGGTCCAACCGGAGCGACCCGGCCTTCCCTGCGCGATTGGTTTACGGCTTATACGTGCTCTCCCCGGTGTGCCGTGCTTTTTAGCCACCGTCACTCGCGCACCCATTGGGGCGCGCAAGCTTGACACCAGCGTCGGGGTGTCAGGACCACACGATTTCGCCGTCCGCCTCAGTCGCGCTCGTCAAGCGCAGCCCAAAGCGTCCATCGCTCCCCGCCTCAACGTCCGTGACGACGCGTCCGCCCCTCTTGCCGAGTCGGGATGGCGGTACAGTATGCACATCTTCTGGTTTTCGTAAAGAAAAATCTTTCTGATTTATAGAAATAATTCCGAGAGCGCGTCCGGACGGACTTGATGCCCCTGAACCGCCTCGCGAATTCCGGCTTTTCGCGCAACGCGCGTCGCCAAGGGCCGCGTCGTTTTTACACTCGCGAGCCGACATTGATGGTTCTCGATCTCGGCTGGTGCGGTCACGCGGCGTCGCGGCCGACAATCGAGCGCCGTGCGCCATCGGGTGGAAAGCCGCGCAAATATCGAGCTGCGTCAGCGATGCCGTGAACAGGAGGTCTCGCAGTCGACAGATGGTAGGGCCGTAACCGGCGTGCGCTACGAGAACGACAATGGCGAGAGCGAGATCATTAGCGCTGACCTCGTCATTGACGCCTCCGGACGCGGCGCACCCGCGCTTGGTCTGCTGCGAGCGATCGGCCAACGAGATACAGACGCTGATCGAGACGCCGTGGTCGGTGGCCATGCTCGACTTCGCGTTTCCCGAGACGCGGGGGCAACGACCGGCGGATTTCGAGACGACGCTCAAATTCGGCATCGCGCTGAGCCGACTCGCGGCAGAAGGTCCCGCTGTTCACAAGCTGACCCTCGAAGTCCAACATCTGTTGAAGCCACGCAGCTGTTATCGCGATCCCGATCTCATACGGCGTGTGTTCGCAAAGACGGCCGACGCATGATCGATGGCGCACCAAAATGGGACATCGGCCTCATCGACCACTGCATGCTGGCGCGCAGGCGACAATCGAGATATTATCACCTCCGTCATGAGTTGGGCTGCGGACGACTTGGCGGTGTTGAAGAAGCTTTGGGCCTCGGGACAAAGCGCTTCACAGATCGCGGGCCGTCTCGGGTGCAGCCGTAACGCCGTCGGCGCAAAGCTAACGCGCTTGGGCTTGAAGCGCGGCCACAAGCCTCCGACAGCAAAGCCCGTGATTGTATCGATGCCGAAGCGAAGAACGACGTCGTTGGCGGCCTGTACCCGTCCTGTGGCAAAGGTTGTGTCTTCGCGGAAGCCGGTCGTGCGGCAGCCGCAGGACATCAGCAAGAAAAAACTTTACGACATGCTGGCTGAGGCCGTTAGGAATACAGGCAAATAAGATCCAGCTCACAACAGTTACGATGGCGGGCGAACGCGACCTTAAGACACTCCTCAGCGATATAAAGCCCGAATTGCAACACGGCATTTTCGTGTTTTGCACGATTTCGGAAGGGAGGGAAATCCAGGCCACAATCCGCCCGCTCCTGACATTCCGTGAGCGCGAAGGAACGACACTTGTCGTTCTGCGGGAAGAAGCCGAAAGCCTGGGCCTCTCCTGCCAGTTTGAATCGCGTCTGATCAGCTTGACGGTTCATTCCTCGCTGGACGCGGTTGGCTTTCTGGCGGTGATTACTGCTCGGCTGGCTGAAGCTGGAATCAGCGTGAATGCGGTTTCAGCTTTTTACCACGATCACTTGTTTGTGCCCGCTGGCAGGGCCGACGAAGCACTGGCTCTTCTGCAAGAGCTGTCCACGACTAAAGCAGGATGAATTTTGGTTGAATCGGTCCGCGGCGAACTCGGTTCACCTTTCCCTAGCGGGGAGAGGTCGGATTGCGAAGCAATCCGGGTGTAAAATGCAAGCAACCCGCGCATCGTCTCGATGCCGGGCTGAAGCACCTTCTCGTCCTCGATCATCATTTGCCGCATTTCGCCAAACCTATCCGGCGGGCATCGAAGGATAGAGACCCTCACGATAGGCTGCATTGGGAATTTCCCTCCTCACACAGTAAAAGGATATGATGAACGGTCCACGATTGCTATGCCGACGCGTAGCCTTCAGGCCGTCAGTCATCCAAGCTTTCCCTATCCCAGCTGCGCACCTCGTTCAAATCCCCATAGGGCTCGCTGCTCAGCCGGTGCCCAACGTCCCGCAACTTCGTGCCTTGGCGCTTTTTGGACGCCGGCCCGCTGAGAGTGCTGAGTGTCCTGTCATTGCCGGCGTCCAAAAGCCTGCACAACAGCGGACATGACGCCTAGCGGCCTTCGCGATCTAAATTCCTGTTCGCCGTCTCGATGCTCCTCTCGGATCGCTGAATAAATCTGGGCAGCCAACGGAGCCCTTTTGGCACGATCGAGTTGGATAGGGAGGGCAGCCAACGTTTCCACCAAAGAGACAGATGACCGAGGAGATAATTCCCATGAAGGCGATCGTTGTAACGGACCAGGCTGCGGGAATGGTTGGGATGAAGCTGGTGGAGCGGCCCGAGCCGCAGGCAGCGATAAACGACGTCGTCGTTCACGTTCATGCGTCGGGATTCGTGCCGACTGAGCTGGCGTGGCCATCGACCTGGACCGATCGCCTCGATCATGACCGAACACCGTCGATCCCTGGGCACGAGCTGGCCGGATTGGTCACCGCTCTCGGATATGGCACGACGGGGCTGTCGGTGGGACAGCGGGTGTTCGGCCTCGCGGACTGGTATCGCGACGGCACGCTGGCCGAGTATGTAGCGATCGAGGCACGTAACCTCGCGCCGCTGCCGGGCGACGTCGACTTCACGGTGGGCGCTAGCCTGCCGATCTCGGGCCTGACTGCGTGGCAGGGACTGTTCGAGCACGGCCGCCTTCAGGCGGGGCAGAGCGTCCTCGTGCACGGCGCGGCCGGCGCAGTCGGGTCGATGGTGACGCAACTCGCAGGAGAGGCCGGCGCCTACGTCATCGGCACCGGACGCGCCGCCGACCGTCAGACGGTGCTCGACTTCGGCGCGAAGGAGTTCGTCGACCTCGACAACGACGCCCTGGAAGACGTCGGCGAAGTCGATCTGGTGTTCGATGTCATCGGCAGTGACATCCAGAAGCGGTCCGCAGGCCTGATTCGAGCCGGAGGAACACTGGTGACCGTCGTTGGGCCGGCGGAGGCACGGCCCGCCGACGGCCTCGCGGTCGACTTCGTCGTCGAGTCCGATCGTGCCCAACTGAGTGAGATCGTCCAGCGGGTGCGGGACGGACGACTGCGGACGAACGTCGGCAACGTCGCGACCCTCGACGATGCCGTCGCGGCCTTCAATCCGGCCGAGCGGATCAGCGGGCAGACGATCATCCGCGTCCGTCCGTGAGCGACACGCGCCCATCAATGCGCGACGTAGACGGGGCGGTGTTGGTGGGGTGTCAACAGCAACGCCGTTATGGCCACGGCCATCGGCAATGCCGGGAAGGGCCTCCCATCAACAAACAGTCC
>NZ_DATGFH010000070.1:0-30926 GCF_035309285.1 Bradyrhizobium sp.
CCACGCCACGCGGCCTCGCGATCCGCGAAAGACATGACATTGTCTATCGCAATGTCACTATCGGATCGTCCGCGCCCGCGAAGCCGGCCGGGCCGCCGCCGGCCGCCAAACACCGTGAAACGCATTTCGCAGATCCCGTGCTGCTGTTTCGCTACTCGGCTCTGACTTTCAATGGCCATCGCATTCATTACGACCGCGACTACGTCACCAAGGTCGAGGGCTATCCCGGCCTGATCTTCCATGGGCCGCTGCAGGCGGCCTTCATCGTCGAGCTGGCGGCCAAGCTGCACAACGGCCAGCCACCGAAGAAGCTCAGCTATCGCGGCGTGCAGCCATTGTTCGAAGGCAGCGAGTTCTCGGTCAACGCCAACGACAAGGACGGTGGACTCGAGCTATGGACCGCCAACGCCGAGGGCCAGCCCACGATGAAAGGAACGGCGACGTGGTGACCTCTCCGCCGTCATTCCGGGGCGCGCATTAGCGCGAACCCGGAATCTCGAGATTCCGGGTTCGATGCTTCGCATCGCCCCGGAATGACGTATCCTGATTGCAGTCGTCTTCCCAGGGTCAATTATGTCATCCCGCAAACCACCCACCAAAACCGTCACCGTCAAGCAGGCGACGTTCGATCTCCTGCGCGCCTTCGGCATCAAGCGCGTGTTCGGCAATCCCGGCTCGACCGAATTGCCGTTCCTGTCCGACTGGCCTGACGACATCGATTACGTGCTGGGCCTGCAGGAGGCCAGCGTGGTCGGCATGGCCGACGGCTATGCACAGGCGACGCGCAACGCCGGCTTCGTCAATCTGCATTCGGCGGCCGGCGTCGGCAATGCGCTCGGCAATATCTACAACGCGCATCGCAACCAGACGCCACTCGTGATCACCGCGGGCCAGCAGGCCCGATCGATCCTGCCGCTGCAGGCGTTCCTCTCCGCCGAGCGCGCTTCCGAATTTCCCCGGCCCTATGTGAAATATTCCATCGAGCCGGCGCGGCCCGAAGACGTGCCGGCCGCGATCGCGCGCGCCTATTACACCGCGATGCAGCCGCCCTGCGGGCCGACCTTCGTCTCGGTACCGGTCGACGACTGGACGCATCCCACGCAGCCTGTCGCCGTGCGAAAAGTCAGCCGTGAGATCGGCCCCGATGGCCAGGCGATGCAGGCGCTGATCGCGGCGCTTGCGGCGAGCAAGCACCCTGCCCTCGTCGTCGGCCCCGGCGTGGACCGCGCGGGCACGGTCGAGCAGATAGTAAAGGTCGCGGAAAAGACCAAAGCCGCCGTCTGGGTCAGCCCGTTCTCGGCGCGCTGCTCCTTCCCCGAGCGCCATCCGCAATTTGCGGGGTTCCTGCACGCTTCGCCCGGCCAGCTTTCGGATGCGCTGCGCCCTTATGACCTCGTGGTCGTGATCGGCGCGCCGGTGTTCACCTTCCATGTCGAGGGCCATGCCTCGATCTTCGACGGCGCGACCACGATTGTGCAGATCACCGATGATCCCGATGCGGCCGCGATGACGCCGGTTGGCACCAGCATCGTCGCGACGATGCAGTCTGCGCTATCGACGCTGCTGGACATGCTTCCGGAAACAAAGCGCACAGCGCCCGCGGGCCGCACCTTGCCGCCGGCGCCTGCCGCGGCCGATCCGATCCCCGTGGAGTTCCTGCTGCATTCGCTCGCGAATGCGATGCCGAAGGATGCCGCGCTCGTCGAGGAAATCCCCTCGCATCGGCCGGCGATGCAGAAGTTCATGCCGATGCGCGGGCAGGACAGTTTTTACACCATGGCAAGCGGCGGGCTCGGTTATTCACTGCCGGCCGCGGTCGGCATGGCGCTTGGCCGCGGCGACCGTCATACCGTCTGCCTGATCGGCGATGGATCTGCAATGTATTCGATCCAGGCGCTGTGGACCGCGGCCCAGCGCAAGCTGCCGCTGACGGTCGTCGTCATCAACAACGCCGGCTACGGCGCGATGCGCTCATTCAGCCAGGTCATGCAGGTGCGCAATGTGCCTGGCCTTGATTTGCCTGGCCTCGATTTCGTGAAGATCGCCGAGGGACACGGCTGCGACGCCGTGCGCGTCGCGAAGGCTGCCGAGCTGGCGCCGGCGCTGAGGCGCGCGCTCGCGCTCAAGGGCACGAGCCTCGTCGAGGTGATGATCGATTCCGCCGTGCCGCTGCTCTACGCGCAGAAGAGCTGAGGACACCGCGAGGTCAACCCGCTGCCCGCGCGGCTGCGATTTGTCCGGCCAGGCGGGTGTAATCGGCCCAGATCAAATTCAGGAATAGTGGCGGCTCCTGCCGCGCCTGCAACATTTCGGCGCAACGTTCCTTTGCGCCTTCCGTCGCCCACCAGCGCTGTGCGGCGACCGCGATCTTGCGGAAGTGATTCAGCGTTCCCGAAAATTGCCTGCGGTCGGCGCCAGCGAGACCGGCGCAATGATTGAGCCAGTTGAATCCAGCGATGACCGCGATGGCGAGATCAGCCGTGGCGTTGCCGGTGAACTCGATGACCGTGTCATCATGCGGCAATTGACGAAGGTAGGCGTCGAGTACGGCGGTTTGCGCATCGGGGTCGGCAAGCAGCGTGAATTCACGCCGCGGCACGCTCAGGAGATACCGGCACGCTTCCAGCCGCGTATGATCGCAGATCGATGGCTCGTCCCCGTGCGCATCCGAGACGGTACGCTTGCAGGCGGGATAGATCAGTTTGCCGTTATCGACGTTGTCGAGATAGTCCTTCGCACGCTTCTCGATATCCTCGAGAAGTGTCGGTGGGCCGCTTTGCGGCATCGAACTCTTTCCAAATGGCCACCAATTCATGCGGCACCGAAAGCGCTCGTAAGGACAGGTCAAAGACTCCCAAGAAATTTCTCAAGCGCGGTATTGGTCGCGGCCGGCGCCTCCTGCTGCACCCAGTGGCCGATGCCCGGCAGGATGGTCGAGCCGCGAAAGTCGGTGCAGGCCATGCCCGGGTTCGCATAGAGGTCCATCCCGGGAATGAAGGCGCGCACCGCGTCGCGCTCGCCGCCGATGAAGCAGGCCGGCCGCGTTACCGGCTTTCCCGCAAATTCCGCCATGTCCTCAAAATCGAGCTTCTGCGCCCGATAGCGGTTGAGCGGACCGCGGAAGCCGCCGCCGCGGAATGCATCCACATAGACCTGCAGATCCTGCTCGCTCATCCAGGCCGGAAACGGCTTTGGATCGATCATGCCGTCCAGCAATTTCACATCGGCCGGCTTTTGCTCGAGCCACTTGTTGAGCGGCGCATCGCCCGACAGCGCAAAATACGTCTTGCGGAGGCCAACGGGAATGTCGGCCTCGAACTCCGCTTCGGCAACGCCCTCATCCTGGAAATAGAGCTGGTAGAAGAAGCGGTCCTTGTAGGCGGATTTCGCCACGTCGATGAAGGCCATCGCGCCCCGCGGAATATAGGGAACACTCAAGCCGGCGACTGCCGCCACCTTGTCCGGATAGCGCAGCGCCGTGTTCCACACGATCGGCGCGCCCCAATCATGGCCGAACAGGATCGCCTTGCCGCCACCGAGCTGATCGATCACGGCAGCCACGTCGGAAGCCAGATTGCGAAGGGTATAGGCAGCGATCGCCGGCGGCTTGGAGCTTCCCCCATAGCCGCGCACGTCAAGTGCCGCGACCGCGTAGCCACGTGCGGAAAAATGCGAGATCTGGTGACGCCACGAATACCAGAGCTCCGGAAATCCGTGCACGCAAAGAATAAGCGGACCGCGGCCGGCGACAGCGACCTTGAGGCTGACCGATCCGTTTTGCACTGTCGCGAAATCCATCATGTACTCGCGGATTGCAGGCTCGACCTTAAGTCACTTACCGTATTGCTCGCGCATCTTCGCCTGGATCTTGGCCATGCCCGCGATCCAGCGGTCGTAATTCTCGGTCTTCTTGCGCATATAGCCCAGCACCTGCGGGTGCGGCAGGATCACGAAGGTCTCCTGCTCGATACCGGCCAGCGCGTCACGGGCGACCTGCTCCGGCGCGAGATCGCCGTCGCCGGATTGCGGGCCCTTCGGGATCGAGCGCAGCATGTTGGTGTCGACGCCCTGCGGGCACAGGATCGAGACCTTGATGCCGTCGGCGCGGTGCGAGATCGCAAGATTCTCGGCAAAGCCCACCGCGGCATGTTTCGTGGTGGAATAGGCCGGGCTGCCGACCTGCGACAACAGGCCGGCTGCGGAGATCGTGTTGAGGAAATAGCCGCCGCCGCGCGCCTTGTAGCGCGGGACAAGATGCCGCGCGGCATAGACATGGGCCATCACATGGATTGCCCAGCTCCGCGCCCAGGGCTCGTCCGAGGTGCCGCCGGCATTGAGCGAGAGCGGATCGAAGCCACCGCCGATGCCCGCATTGGAGCAGAACAGCGCGATCGGCCCGAACTGCCGTTCGGTCTCGTCGATCACGTGCAGGATGTCCTTTTCCTTGGCGACGTCGCATTGGAACGCGGCGCCATGGACGCCGGCCGCCACGGTGCGCGCATTGTGGCCGTCGAGATCGACGACGATCACCTTGGCCGCGCCCGCGCCGTGAAACGCCTCGCAAAGCGCCTTGCCGATGCCGTTGGCGCCACCGGTGACAACCACCACTTTGCCGGCCACCTGCATCGTCTCCTCCCGCTTATTGGTTGTCAGGTCAGGACGAGGTCCATCACCGCCGTGTAGTGACAGGCCGCGCCCAGCAGCACGAAACAATGCCAGATCACGTTCTGGAAGCGCAACCGCCGCCAGGAGTGAAAGATCACCCCAAGGCTATAGAGCGCACCGCCGGCGAGCACGAACCATAGCGCCACCGTCGGCAGCGCGCCGACCACGGAGTGATAGAGCATCATTCCGCTCCAGCCGAGCGCAAGATAAAGTCCGACGGCGAGCCGATCGAACCGCCCCGGCCAGCCGAGCTTGAGGACGATGCCGACAATCGCGACGCACCATACCCCGATCAGAAGCGCGAGCGCCAGCACGCTGTCCTTCATCTCCATAATGAACGGCGTGTAGGTCGCCGCGATCAGCACATAGATCGCGGAGTGATCGAAGCGGCGCAGCACCCATTTGGTGCGCGACACCGGCCAGAGATTATAAGTCGCCGACAGGACCAGCATCGACAGCAGGCCCGCGACATAGATCGAGACCGCGACGATATCGAGCACCGACGCATAGACGGCGGTGAGCACGACCAGCACGGTCGCGGCAATCAGGCCAAAGAGAATGCCGATGGCATGCACCACGCCGTCGGCGATCAGCTCGACCCGGTCGTAGTTCCAGCGGATCGCGCCGGTTGCGGCATGGAACGAGGTCGTGGCGAGTTGCTTCAACTGGAAGATCGTCATGGATGCCTGCAAGCCCTGTGGCACGGAATGAACACTGTTTTGCGGGACCAAAATAGCCCTTCGGTCCGCTCCAAGCATCCTCTTAGCGCCAAACGCGACGGAAATGTGAAGCTTGATTTTGGCCAGACAATCGCCACTTTTGTGAGCGGTTCACGCTTGCCCCCTTCCCGTCCCGAGATTGAATGGCGCCCGGATTTTCCGACATCATCGAGGAAGCGCGGCTTTCGGCACGGGCGCTGCTCGACTACGGCGAGAGCTTCTTCAACCCGACGGTGCGGCTCGGCGTTACCGGCCTGTCGCGCGCCGGCAAGACCGTGTTCATCACCGCGCTGATCCACGGGCTCACCCGCGGCGGCCGCTTTCCGGTGTTCGAGGCGCTCGCCACCGGCAGGATCGCGCGCGCGCAATTGGCTCCGCAGCCGGACGACGCGGTCCCGCGCTTTGATTATGAAAATCATCTGCGCACACTGATCGAGCATCGATGCTGGCCGAACTCGACGGTCGATATCTCCGAACTGCGGCTCGTGATCGACTACCAGCGCCACAACGGCGCGGACCGCACGCTCACGCTCGACATCGTCGATTATCCCGGCGAATGGCTGCTCGATCTGCCGCTGCTCAACAAGAGCTACGAGCAATGGTCGGCTGAAAGTCTTGCGCTGTCGCGCGCCGCGCCGCGCGCGCCTCTCGCCGCCGCCTGGCACGCTGAGCTCGCGAACCTGAAGGCCGAAGGCAAGGAAGACGAGCAGGCGACGCTGGCCTCGGCGAAACTGTTCACCGACTATCTGCGCGCCTGCCGCGACGAGCGTTTCGCCATGAGCCTGCTGCCGCCCGGCCGTTTCCTGATGCCGGGCAATCTCAAGGGCTCGCCGGCGCTGACCTTCGCGCCGCTCGATGTGCCGGCCGACGGAACCGCGGCGGACGGCTCGCTGTGGGCGATGATGGTGCGGCGCTACGAGGCCTACAAGGACGTGGTGGTGCGCCCGTTCTTCCGCGACCATTTTGCCCGGCTCGACCGCCAGATCGTGCTGATCGACGCGCTGGCCGCGTTCAATTCCGGCGCCGAGGCGTTGCACGATCTGGAAGCGGCGCTTGCCGGCATTCTGGATTGCTTCCGCGTCGGACGCAGCACGATTCTTTCCGCGCTGTTCCGGCCGCGGATCGACCGCATCCTGTTCGCGGCGACCAAGGCCGACCATCTGCATCATCTGAGCCATGACAGGCTCGAGGCGGTGCTGCGCCGCGCCGTCACGGGCGCCGTGGAGCGGGCGGAAGCGACCGGCGCTGCGATCGACGTCGTCGCGCTCGCGGCGGTGCGCGCGACCCGCGAGGCCCAGGTTCAGCGCGGCCGCGACAAGCTGCCGTCGATCCTGGGCACGCCCGTGCCCGGCGAGAACGCGGGCGGCGAGATCTTTGACGGCAAGACCGAAGTCGCGACCTTTCCGGGCGACCTGCCCGCCGATCCCGAGGCGCTGTTCAATGGCGAGCCCTTCCGCGGCCTGTCCTCGACGGAAGCCGACAAGGCCGATTACCGCTTCCTGCGCTTCCGCCCGCCGCAACTCGAGCACGACGGCAGTGGCGAACCCGCGCTGCCTCACATCCGCCTTGACCGGGCGCTGCAGTTCCTGATCGGAGACCGCCTGCAATGAGCGATCGACCCAAGCATAGGCGCCCCGCAACCTTCCGGCTCGATGATCCCGGTGTCGTCGTGATCGACGCCGAAGAGGCCGGCAAGCCCGCCCGCGGCACCGTGCAGATCACTCCGGAGCCTGATCAGGCGCAGTTGCCGGTTCCCATCGAGCCGCCCGCGGTGCCCCGCCGCGCCTTCGGCTGGGGCACGCTGTTCTGGAGCGGCGTCGCCGGCATGGTGCTGCTGGGGCTCGGGCTCGGCGTCGCGCATTTCATCGAGGATCTGTTCGCGCGGAGCGAAAGCCTCGGCGTGCTCGGCCTCGCCTTCACCGCGGCCGCCGCGTCGGCGCTCGGCGTCATCACCCTGCGCGAGCTCGCCGCGCTGGTTCGGCTCGCCACCATCGAGAAGCTGCATGCGCGCGCAGCTCACGTGCTCCTCAGCGACGATCGCGGCGAGAGCCGCGCGATCCTGAAAGACCTGCTCAAGATCGCCCACCAGAACCCGCAGCTTGCGCGCGCCCGTAACCAGCTCGCCGGCCATGCACACGACATCATCGACGGCGCCGACATGATCAAGCTTGCCGAGCGCGAATTGATGACGCCGCTCGATGCCGAGGCGCGCCGCCTCGTCTCGTCCGCGGCGCAGCGCGTCTCGATCGTCACCGCGATCAGCCCGCGCGCCGCAATAGACATCCTCTTCGTGTTCGTGGCGGCGCTGCGGCTGATCCGCCAGCTCGCGCACCTCTATGGCGGCCGCCCCGGCGCGCTCGGCATGATCCGGCTGCTCCGTCACGTGATCGCGCATCTTGCGATCACCGGCGGCATTGCCGCGAGCGACAGCGTGATCCAGCAGATGCTCGGCCACGGCATCGCGGCGAAACTCTCGCAGCGTCTCGGCGAAGGCATGCTGAACGGCCTCCTCACCGCCCGCCTCGGATTAGCCGCGATCGACGTCACGCGCCCGCTGCCGTTCACCGCCCTACCGCGCCCGGCGCTCACCGATCTCGCCAAGGACCTGCTGACCAAGCGGGAGGAGGATGAGCGCTAACGCGATCTGCCTCACTTCACTCGTCATTCCGGGGCGCGACGAAGTCGCGAGCCCGGAATCCATAACCCCGGTTGTGGTTATAGATTCCGGGCCTGCGCCTGACGGCGCATCCCGGAATGACGAACCAAATGTGTTTGCTGCTCCCAGCTATCGCGTCTGCTTGCGGATGAACTCCGTGATCAGGCTCAGCGCTTCCACAGACGCCGGCTTGGTCGGGTTCAGGGAAATGAAGGTGTGCGGTTCGCCCTCGAACTTCCGCAGCGTGATCCTGCCGCCGGCTTTGGCGTAAGCGGCCACGAAGCGGTCCGCCATATCAGGGGTGACGTTGGCATCCGCCGTGCCCTGGATCAGCAAGGCCGGCGGCAGCGAGCCCGCCTCGCCGCTTTCAAGGATCGCCTGCGGGTTGGCTTCCGCCATCGTTGCTTCGTTCAGGAAGAACGCATCGTGGTTCTTGACCAACCGCTCGTTGCCGGTCGCCCGCGCCATCCTGTAGCGCGCCACGGGATCGGAAATCGGCCAGCAGACGACAACGAAGCCGAGGCTCGCATCGACGTGATCGGCGCCGGCGAGCTTGTGCGCCGTGTATCTGGGGTCGCGCGGCCGCAGCACGTTGAGCCACAACTGATGTCCGCCGCTCGAGGTGCCAAGCCCGCCGACACGGCTGGCGTCGCCGCCCCAGCGCGCGATGTTGGCCTTCAGCCAGCGGATACCGAGATTGATATCGGCGACCGAGGCCGGATAGGGCGAGGCCGGCGCCAGTCGAAAATCAAGCGCCAGCACTGCGGTTCCGGCCGCGGCGATCACCTGGTCGATCGCGGCATTCTGCAGCCGATCGGTGGCGACCCAGGCGCCGCCGTGCACGTCCACGACAGAGGTAAATCCGGTGACCCCACGCGGGCGATAGAAGCGCGCAAGCAGCGGTGTGTCACCGACCTTGCCGTATTCGAGATCCTCGACAATCACGTCGTGTTTTTGGACGAGATCACTCATGTCAGTCATTTGAATGACTCCTTCCAGATAGTACGGCCATCACGATGCTGTCGCCAGGTGCGTACTGTGCCAGCACGCGCCAGCGGAAGAAAGGCGTATCCGGCGGCGGTGAAAGTTCCGGCGTCCAACCGGTCAGCTTTTCCAATGCGTAAGTGTCCATGACCACGCCGCGCCAGACGCGCTTCACATGCTCCAACGGCTCGCGCTTCGCAGTCGTCAGGTCCCACAGCGGCAGGAGCTGATCCGGCTCGCGCGCGACATAGAGGCCGGTATGGCCCTTGATGCGGTCCATGCCGGGATCCTTGAAGCCCTGGAAGCGGCCGCGCTCGGTCACTTCGATGATCGGCACACGGTCCTTCAGAAACCAGCGCAGCATCGCATAGGTGCGGTAGTCCGTGGTCGCGATCCAGGTCGCGCCGGTCTCTTGCAACTCCGCTTCGACGCGCACCACGACGGCTTCAAAGTTGGCCTCCCCGCCGATCGGATCGGTGCGGCCGATGAAGTTCCAGGGTGCCGCGACATAATAGAAAAACACCAGCACCACCATCGCGATGCCAGCGACGATGGCCGCATTGGCCCACCTCACCGTCGATCGGATCATCCATTTGGGCCAGCCCTCGCGCGGCAGCATGGCGATGTTGATCGCGGCCGCCGCAAAGCCGGCCGGCCACATGAACATCGGCCAGGTATCGCCGACCCGAAGTGTCAGCGACTTCCAGAGGAAATAGAGGAAGGGCACGATGACCGCGGTCGAGAGCAGGATCGCGACCGGCTCGCGCGCGCGGTAGCCGCGCCAGGCGGTGAACGCCAGCCCCGACAGCACCACCGGAAACAGCACGAAGCCCACCAATCCCCATTGCAGGCCGATATAGTCCCCGACGGTGCGCAGCGAGACGGCACGCTGCGCGGTCGCGCGCACAAGCTGGAAGCGGAACGAGGCCCAGTCGTGCTGGTAATTCCAGATCAGCACCGGCGAGAACAGGACGAGCGCGATCAGCGCGGCGAGCCACGGATAGGGCGAGCGCAATTGGGCGAGCCGCCAGTCCGGCACCAGCATGAAGGCGAGTATCGCAGGCAGCATCATCACGGCCGTGAATTTCGACAGCAGCGACAATCCGCCGAACAGACCGGCGGCGAGCCACCAGCGCTGGTCGCCACTTTCGACCAACCGCACCAGGGACCAAAGCATCGCGACCGCAAACGGGATCAGCGCGACGTCAGGCGCTACCTTCGCCATCAACAGCCCGTAATAGAGCGCGGCCTCCGGCATCAACAGCGCCAGCACGATAGCCCGGACGTCGTGCGTGACGCGGCGAACGATGTCGGCGAGAAGCAATTGCGTGCACAGCATCGTGACGATGCCGGCAAAGCGGACGCCGAGATTGGTGTCGCCGAAGATGAGAGTACCGAAGCGGATGAACCAGGCGATCGTCGGGGGATGATCGAGGAACGACAGCACATGCTCCTTCGACCAGGTCCAGTAATAGGCCTCGTCGGTGCGCAGGTCGATCAGGCTGGCATAGGCGATCCGCAAGCCGGTCATTGCCGCGATCACGACGACCGCGACGATCAGGGAGCGCGAGGCGGAAGGGTCCGCCTGGGGGCGGCGGAGCTCGGGGGAAGCTGTTGTCACGGCGCTTTCTCCCCGACTCCCCCGATCAAGTCAACGTGCGCTGCTTTCCCCTCTGGAATGCCCGTCATGGTTGGCGGATAATGATGCTATGGACGACGTGGCACCCTCCCCGGCACCTTCCCTGGCAGCGCCTTCACGCGAGCAGATCGCTCCGCTTTGGCGCGGCATCGGCCTGCGCCAGGTCCGGCTCGCCTGCGGCATGGTGCTGTTCACCTACCTGATCAGCCATTTCCTCAACCACGCACTCGGCAACATCTCGCTCGATGCAATGGCCGACGGCGTCTACTACCACACGCTGTTCTGGCAATTCCCGCCGGTCGCGATCATCTTCTATGGCTCGGCGCTGGTGCATTCCGGCCTCGGCATCTGGGCGCTATACCAACGCCGGCAATTCAAGTGGAAGGGGATGGAACCGCTGCAGCTGCTGCTGGGCCTGAGTGTGCCTATGCTTGTCGCCTTCCATGTCGTCGGCGTGCGGCTCGGCCAGACGCTGTTCGGGCACCAGAAGCTTTATCCGCAGGAGCTCTACGCCTTCTGGGTCGCGAATCCGACGAAGGCCCTGCAGATATCAGCCGTGCTGGTGATCGCCTGGATCCATGGCTGCATCGGGCTGTATTTCTGGCTGCGCATGAGGACGTGGTTCAGGCACGCCGCGCCGTGGCTGCTCGCCGTTGCCGTGCTGGTCCCCACCCTGGCGCTGCTCGGGTTCTATCAGGGCGGGCAGAGCGTGATAGACAACGTGGATGCCGCCTGGATTGCGGACAACCTTTCCAAGCAGCACGTCGGAACGCGGGCGGAAGGCAGGACGCTGGATGCCATCGTCGATTATTTCCTGGCCGGCTATCTCCTTCTGATCGGCATCGCCGTGCTGGCGCGCGGGGCCCGCGCTCTGCTTGAGCGCCGAGGCGGCATGATCAACCTGTCCTATGGCAATGGGCGCACGGTTCGCGTGCCCAAGGGCCTCAGCGTGCTGGAGGCGAGCCTGCGCAACAACGTGCCCCACGCCAGCGTCTGCGGCGGGCGGGCGCGCTGTTCGACCTGCCGCATCCGCGTGATCGGCGATCACGCTGCGCTGCCCGCGCCCTCGCCGCGCGAGGCCTTCGTGCTTGCGCGGGTCGGCGCCGCCGACCCGTCGATACGCCTCGCCTGCCAATTGCGCCCGACGTCGGACCTCACCTTCTTCCAACTCTTCATCCCAAGCCTTGCGTCGGCGAACGCGCATGCCGGTAATCCGTCGCGGGTCGGAGAGGAGCGCTACCTCGTCAGCCTGTTCGTCGACATGCGCGGCTCGACGCGGCTTGCGGAAAAGCGGCTGCCATTCGACACGGTATTCGTCGTCAACCGCTTCCTTGCGGCGGTGTCGCAGGCGGTGATCGAATGCGGCGGCCGGCCCAACCAGTTCGTCGGCGACGGCATGCTCGCTCTGTTCGGGCTTGCGACGTCGGCGCAAACCGCCTGCCGGCAGGCAATTCGCTCGGCGGCACTGATCTCGGCCAATATCGACGAGCTGAACCAGTTCCTGAGCCATGACCTGCGCGAGCCGATCCGCTTCGGCATCGGCATTCACGGCGGCGAGGTGATCGTCGGCGACATCGGCTATCGCGACCACATGGTGTTCACCGCACTCGGCGACGCCGTCAATGTGGCCGCGCGCCTGCAGGACATGACCAAGACCCTGGCCTGCGAGGCCATCATCTCCGAAGAGGTGCACGTCACCGCGGGCCTTGGCGAGCACGACCTTCCCGAGCAGGAAATCGAGATCCGCGGACGCGCCGAACCGATGCGCGTGCACGTCGTCGTGCAGGCAAAGGCGCTGGCCGAATTGGTCGACCGGATTGGCGCGGTCGCGGCATCTCCTCCGACCGAAATCGCCGTGTAATACCCGGCGCGGACATTCGTTCAGGAAAACTCCCGGTCCGCGCTCCGCGGTCCGGACCTTTGTCTATCCGTTTTGCACCGCAACCATTTGCCCCGAAAAGCAGGATTTGACTTGGGGCGCGCCGCTGCCGCAGTCTGGCTTTTTCGGTTCCGGTGATGACCGGGATCAAAACGAGAGCTTCGGAGGAAGCCATCATGCTCGATCGACGTGAATTGATGAAGCGCGCCGGCATGGCCGCGCTTGCCACCGGTTTTGCTTCAACGCGGGCGCTCGCGCTCGACACCGTGACACTCCCATTCGAGAATGGCGAACGGCCGCTCGTCACTTATCCGCAGAAGCGTCCGATGATCGGGCTGACCAGCCGGCCACCGCAGCTCGAGACGCCGTTCTCCGTCTTCAACGACGGCTTGATCACGCCGAACAACGCGTTTTTCGTGCGCTATCATCTGGCCGGCATTCCATTGAACATCGACCCCGACAAGTTCACGCTTGTCGTCAAGGGCAAGGTCGATCGCGCGCTGACGCTGTCGCTGAAGGACATCCGCAAGCTCAAGGCCACCGAGATCGTCGCCGTCAATCAATGCTCCGGCAACAGCCGCGGCTTCTTCAATCCGCGCGTGGCCGGCGGCCAGCTTGGCAATGGCGCGATGGGCAACGCGCGCTGGCACGGCGTACCGCTGAAGACCGTACTCGACATGGCCGGCGTGCAGGCCGGCGCCAGGCAAGTGCGCTTCGATGGCATGGACGGGCCGGTGATGGACACCACGCCCGATTTTGCCAAAGCGCTCGACATCGACCATGCACGTGACGGCGAGGTGATGCTGGCCTATGGCATGAACGGCGACGATTTGCCGGTGCTCAACGGCTTCCCGCTCCGCCTCGTAGTGCCCGGCTATTACGGCACCTATTGGGTCAAGCACGTGAACGAGATCACCGTTCTCGACCACGAGTTCGACGGCTTCTGGATGAAGTCCGCCTACCGGATTCCGGATACGCCCGACAACTCCGTCGAGCCGGGCACGACGCCGAAAGCGACGATCCCGATCAACCGCTTCACGGTGCGCTCCTTCATCACCAGCCTCTCCGATGGCGCCAAGCTGAAGGCGGGCCGGACCAAGCTGCGAGGCATCGCCTTCGACGGCGGCGCCGGCATCAAGCAGGTCGACGTCTCCACCGACGGCGGCAAGACCTGGACGCAAGCAAAGCTCGGCCGCGACCTCGGTAAATATTCGTTCCGCGAATGGAAGCTGCCGGTCAAGCTCGCAGCCGGCAGCTACGAGCTGAAGGTCCGTGCCACCAACAATGGCGGCGACACGCAGCCGGCCGAGCCAAAATGGAATCCGGCCGGCTATTTGCGCAATGTCATCGAAGTCTATCGTGTGACCGCGGCGTGAGGAGAACGGCCATGAAGCATCAACTCCTTCTCGCCATCGCACTTGCCGCGTCACTCGGCCTGGTCACGGCCCGCGCGGTGCCGGTGGTCTACAAGCTGCCGGAGGAAACGGCTGCCCTCAAACCGGGCCCGAATCTCGACTTGGTCAAGAGCAATTGCACCGGCTGCCATTCGGCCGACTACGTCAACACCCAGCCGCGCAATGTGAAGTCCAGGAAGGACTTCTGGCAGACCGAGGTCACCAAGATGATCAAGCTCTATGGCGCGCCGATCAAGGAGGCCGACGTGCCGAAGATCGTCGAATATCTCGCCACGACCTATTAGGCCTCGTTCGGGGAACAGCAATGCCGGCCGTGTCGGCGGCCGGCAAACGCGAAAAAGCCGCAAATGCGCCGCGATATCGATCGTTTCCGGCGAAATCCGATGCTTGTTTGAGCTACCAAGCTTGCCGCAACCGTCGTATCCTCTCGGACCGGATGAGCCGGTGTGCGGGGACCGGATCGTTCGTTTTTTATTATTTATTGATCCCGCGGAGACGACGGATGGCTAAAGGTACGGTCAAGTGGTTCAACCCGACGAAGGGCTATGGATTCATCCAGCCCTCTACCGGCGGGAAGGACGTTTTCGTTCACATTTCGGCGGTGCAGAAGGCAGGGCTTTCGACGCTTAACGAAGGGCAGACCATCGAGTACGAAGAGATCGCTAATCGCGGTAAGACCTCGGCAGAGAACCTCAAGGTTTAGCGCAAGCCACGCACTGTCCCGGATTTCAAGTCCGGGAGCGCGGCTTCCCACCATTTCATCCGACAATTGTCTTCGGTAAGAGCATCTGGCTCTTACGCGCATGGAATGCCTATTGCAGTGACTGAGCCGGTTGCGTGATAACACACCGGCATGCCAAGGCACGCCATGACCTCCGATTCGAGCGTCCTTCCGCCATTTTCCGCGCCCTTCGCGCCGGACGATGCCGCACTGGCAGTGGGGCTTCTCGCGAACGCCAGGCTCGAGGACGAGCAGGAAAAGCGGATCGACCGCACGGCGACGCGGCTGATCGAAGCGATTCGCGCCAATGATGACCCGCTCGGCGGCGTCGAGGACATGCTGCGCGAATTCGCGCTCTCGACCAAGGAAGGCCTGGCGCTGATGGTGCTGGCGGAGGCGCTGTTGCGCGTGCCGGACCCCCGCACTGCAGACCGCTTCATCGAGGACAAGCTCGGCGAAGGCGATTTCATCCACCACGAGACCAAATCCTCCGCCTTCCTGGTCAACGCCTCGGCCTGGGCGCTCGGGATGTCGGCGCGGGTGATCCAGCCCGGCGAGACGCCGGAGGGAACGCTCGGCCGGCTCGTCAAGCGGCTCGGGGCGCCCGCGGTGCGCGCGGCGACGCGGCAGGCGATGCGGCTGATGGGCAATCATTTCGTGCTGGGCGAGACCATCGAGGCGGCGCTGGCGCGTGCCCACTCGCCGTCCGCGAAGAGCCCGCGCTATTCCTTCGACATGCTGGGCGAAGGCGCGCGCACGGCCGAGGATGCCGAGCGCTACGTCAAGGCCTATGCAAGCGCCATCGAAGCGATCGGCCGCACCGCCGGCGCCCACCCCCTGCCCGACCGGCCCGGCATCTCGGTGAAGCTTTCGGCGCTGCATCCGCGGTTCGAGGCGGTAAGCCATGGTCGGGTGATGAAGGAGCTTGTGCCGCGCTTGAGCGAACTCGCACGGCTAGCGAGAGCCCATGATCTGAATTTCACCGTCGACGCCGAGGAGGCCGACCGCCTGGAGCTCTCGCTCGACGTGATTGCCGCAACGCTCGCCGAGACAGCGCTTGCCGGCTGGGATGGCTTTGGCCTTGCCATCCAGGCCTATCAGAAGCGCGCGTCGGATGTGATCGACTATATCGACGCACTCGCGCGCCGCCATGATCGCCGCCTGATGGTGCGGCTCGTCAAGGGGGCTTATTGGGACACCGAGATCAAGCGCGCGCAAGAACGCGGGCTTGACGGTTATCCCGTGTTCACGCGCAAGGCCATGACGGACCTCAATTACGTCGCCTGCGCGCGGAAACTGCTCGCCTTGCGGCCGCGCCTGTTCCCGCAATTCGCCACCCACAATGCGCTGACGGTAGCGACCATGCTGGAGCTCGCGGGCGGCGAGGACGGCTTCGAATTCCAGCGCCTGCACGGCATGGGCGAAGCGCTCTACGCGCAGCTTGCCGAAGACCGCCCAAGGCTGGCCTATCGCACCTATGCGCCGGTCGGCAGCCATCGCGACCTCCTTGCCTATCTGGTGCGACGGCTCTTGGAGAATGGCGCCAACACTTCGTTCGTGGCCCTTGCCGCCGATGATGCCGTGCCGCTCAAAGCTCTGCTGCAGCGCCCCGCCGACATCATCGGCCGCCCCGCCGACGCGCCGCATGCCAACATCCCGCTGCCGCGCGATCTGTTGCTGCCGCAGCGGATCAATTCGCGCGGAATCGAATTCGGCGAGCGCGCCGCCTTGGACAAGCTTCTCTCCGCGATCGCGGCCGAAACCGTGCCGCACGCCGGCAGCGTCACCGACGCGACGCCAGCACAGGCGCATGCGGCGGTCGCTGCGGCGCGGGCCGGGTTTCAGAGCTGGAGCTCGACGCCGGCAAATGTACGGGCGGCCAGGCTGGAAAAGGCTGCCGAATCCCTGGAGAGCCGCGCAGCGCATTTCATCGCGCTGCTGCAGCGCGAGGGCGGTAAGACGCTCGATGACGCGCTGTCCGAGCTGCGCGAAGCCGCCGATTTCTGCCGCTACTATGCCGCCGAAGGCCGCAAGCTGTTCGGCGACGACGAAGCCATGCCGGGGCCGACCGGCGAGAGCAATGCGCTGCGCCTGCGCGGCCGCGGCGTCTTCGTCGCGATCTCGCCGTGGAATTTCCCGCTGGCGATCTTCCTGGGGCAAGTCACGGCCGCGCTGATGGCGGGAAACAGCGTCGTCGCCAAGCCGGCCGAGCAGACACTGTTGATCGCGGCGGAAGCCGTCAAGCTGCTGCATGAAGCCGGCATCCCGGCTTCCGCGCTGCGTCTGGTGCCGGGCGATGGAACGATCGGTGCGGCGCTTGTGGCGCATGGCGATATCGCGGGTGTCGTCTTCACCGGCTCGACCGAGGTGGCACGCGCGATCAATCGTTCGCTCGCCGCCAAGGACGGCGCGATCGTGCCGCTGATCGCGGAGACCGGCGGTATCAACGCGATGATCGCGGACGCGACCGCGCTTCCCGAGCAGGTCGCCGATGACGTCGTGACCTCGGCGTTCCGCTCGGCTGGCCAACGCTGCTCGGCGCTGCGGCTGTTGTTCGTGCAGGACGACGTCGCCGACCGCATGATCGAGATGATCGCGGGTGCCGCCCGCGAATTGAAGATCGGCGATGCAAGTGATCCCTCGACCCATGTCGGGCCCGTGATCGACGCCGAAGCCAAGGCGCGGCTGGACGCGCATATCGTGCGCATGACGCGCGAGGCGCGCGTGCATTTTACCGGCACCGCACCGGAGGGCAATTTCGTCGCGCCGCATATTTTCGAGTTGAAGGATGCCGGCGAGCTCACCGAGGAGGTGTTCGGCCCGATCCTCCATGTGGTGCGCTACCGCGCCGACCAGCTCGAGCAAGTGCTGCGATCGATCGAGCGCACCGGATTCGGGCTCACGCTCGGCATTCATTCGCGCATCGACGATTTGGTGGAGGCCATCATCGCGCGGCTTCAGACCGGCAACATCTATGTCAACCGCAACATGATCGGCGCGGTGGTCGGCGTGCAGCCGTTCGGCGGTCACGGGCTCTCCGGCACCGGGCCGAAGGCCGGCGGTCCGCACTATCTCGCCCGCTTTGCCACCGAACAGACCGTCACCATCAACACCGCGGCTGCGGGTGGCAATGCAACGCTGTTGTCGGGCGAGGAGTAGGCCAGCACGAAGTGTTATTGCTTGGCGCGGAATTACCACGCGCGAGGATGACGGGCAGGCCTGCCCCTCGAACGGTTGCATCGCCCGCCCGAGCCGGGTCAAATGCCGTTTGATCTCGACGCTGCGCGGCGATAATCGACTGCGGCAATAACGATACGGAGTGACGCCACTATGGAAAAGGGCATCTTCGCAGGCCTGAAAGTCATCGACTGCGCGAGCTTCATCGCAGCACCCGCGGCTGCGACCGTGCTGTCGGATTTCGGCGCCGACGTGATCAAGATCGAGCCGCCCGGTTCCGGCGATCCCTACCGCAATCTGCCGCTGCTGCCTGGCTATCCCCACAGCGAGCACAATTTCGCGTGGATGCTGGAATCCCGCAACAAGAAGAGCCTGGCGCTCGACCTCACCAGGCCGGAGGCACAGGCTGTGCTCTACAAGCTCGCCGCTGAAGCCGACGTCTTCATCACCAACATGCCGCCGCAGGTGCGCACCAAGCTCGGCATCACCTACGACCATCTCGCGCATCTCAACGATCGCCTGATCTACGCATCCTTCACCGGCTATGGCGAGAAGGGCGAGGAGGCCAACAAGCCCGGCTTCGACAGCAACGCCTACTGGGCCCGTTCCGGCCTGATGGATCTGGTGCGTGCCGACGAAGAGACCACGCCGGCGCGCTCGGTCGCCGGCATGGGCGATCATCCGTGCGCCATGGCGTTCTACGGCGCGATCGTCACCGCCTTGTTCCAGCGTGAGCGCACCGGCAAGGGCGCGCATGTGTCGACCAACCTGATGGCCAACGGCATCTGGGCCAATGGCATCATGGCGCAGGCAAAGCTTGTCGGCGCCAAATTCTCCAGGCGGCGGCCGCGCGAGCAGGCGCTGAACGCGGTGACCAACCACTACAAGTGCCGGGATGGCCGCTGGATCATCCTGTCGCTGCTCAGCGAGGAGCGGCAATTTCCGACGCTGGCGCGCTGCATCGGCCGCGAGGATCTGGTCACCGACGAGCGGTTTGCGACCAAGGTCGGGCGGCATGCGCGCTCGCTCGAACTTATCAAGATTTTCGACGAGGTGTTTGCGACCAGGGACCTCGCCGAATGGCGCAGCATTCTCGACGGCAATGGGCTCGTGTTCGGCGTGATCGGGATCCTCGACGACATTCCGCGTGACAAGCAGATGATCGAGAACGAGGTGCTGGTGCCGTTCGAGAACGATACTATGCTGACCGTCAACAGCCCGATCTTCATCGACGGCACCAAGAAGGTGCAGCCGAGGAAGCCGCCCGGCATCGGCGAGCACTCCGACGAGATCCTGCGCAATGCCGGCTATGACGAGGCCGCGATCCAGAAGCTCAGGGCCTCCGGCGCGGTAGCGTGACGGCGCTTCCGCCAAAAGGAGGGCCCGGCGTCACCGCGTAAGCCAGGCCCACACGATTAATACCGCGGCCGCCCCGATGATGACGGCAAAGGCGATGGCCCAGCCGCTGATGCGGACGGCGCTGGTGGCCCGGCGCACCGCCTCGTTATGTGCGATTTTTTGATCGCGCTCCCTGTTTTCCTGCTCGGAAGAGCTCATCAGTCGGTCCTCCGCTCATGGTCTACCTGTCGTCGCGGGCTCGAGTGTAGCATCAATTGATGACGCCTGCCCGGCGCCGCTGGCCCCGGCCAACCGGCTCAGGGCAATGGCTGCCAGCGCGGCGCAGAGCGCTGCCGCGGCAGCGGCTATGAAGACCGCCGCAGTGCTCCACTTTGCGGCCAGCAGCATGCCGCCGACGAGCGGGCCGATGATCGAGCCCACCCGGCCGATGCCGAGCGCCCAGCCGACTCCGGAAGCGCGCACCGAGGTCGGGTAGAAGCCGGCAGCCAGCGCATTGGCCGCGATCTGCCCGCCGACGACGCAGAAGCCCGCGGCGAAGATCGCGATCGAGACCAGCACGGCGGACTGGCCGAACTGGCCGATCGCGCCGACCGCGAACATGGCGCCGAAGTAGACCAGCGCGAGCGCACGGAATGAGAAGCGGTCGATGACACTGCCAAGCGCAAACGTACCGATCACGCCGCCGACCTGCAGCATCGATCCGATCAGCGCGGCCTCGGAGACCGACGCGCCGAGATCGTGGAGCACCGTCGGCAGCCAATTGGCGAGGAAATAGATGTCGAGCAGGCTCATGAAGAACACGACCCAGAGCAGAAGCGTCACCGCGCTGCGCCCCTCGCGGAACAAATGCACGACCGGAATGCCGGCAAGATGCGCCTCATGCACGGCGAAGCGCGCATCCGGCGCCAACACCGTGTGCGGGCTGATCCGCTTCAGGAGCTGCGCGACGCGCTCGGGCGCCTGACCAACGGACGCCAGGAAGCGGACCGATTCCGGCAATCCCACGACCAGGATCGGCAACAGCACCAGCGGCGCGATACCGCCAACGACAAACACCGAGCGCCAGCCGAAGCGCGGGATCAAGCCGGCGGCGAGAAGGCCGCCGAGCGCGGCCCCGATCGAGAAGCCGCAGAACATGATCATCACCATGGTGGCGCGGCGGCGCTGCGGATTGTATTCCGAGGTCAGCGCCACCGTGTTGGGCATGGCGCCGCCGAGGCCAAGCCCGGTGAGGAAACGGATCAGCAGCAGCGACGTGGCGTCCTGGGCGAAGGCGGTCGCGAGCGCACCGGCGCCGAAGGCCGCGGTCGAGAAGATGACGATCTTCTTGCGGCCGACCCGGTCGGCGAGCGGCCCGAACACCAGTGCGCCGATCATGAGGCCAAATAGGCCGGCGCTGAAGACGGGTCCGAGCGCGCCTTTCGTCAGGTGCCATTCCCTGGCGAGCGCCGGCGCGACGTAGCCGATCGCCTGGGTGTCGAAGCCGTCGAGGAACAAGACGGCCGCGCAGGCGAGCAGCAGCCGGATCTGGAAGCCACCGACCGGCTGGCGGTCGATGAAGTCGACGAGGTCGATCGCCGGCGTGCCGCCGGCATGCGTTTGAACAGTGGCCATTGCCATCCCCCTCTCCTCACGCGGCTCTTTCCGGCCGCTTCTCGTTGGCGCGTCAGCCTATCGCGCCGCGCTCACTGCGCAAGGCTTCCTTGGTGTAACCCGCGATCCGCTTGTAACCATCCGACAGCGCCAGCAGCTCGTCGCGGCTGATGACGTCGTCGATTGCCTTGAATGGCCTGTCGCGCGTGCGCTCGAACACCTCGCGCAGGATCGCGTCCGGCGGATTGGTGCGGTTTGTAAGCACGATGCGCGTGGTCGCCTCCAGCCGCTGCTTTTCATAAGCCGAGAGCGCGGCGACAGGATCAGCGTGTTGCAATAACGCCGCCGTCAGCGCCCGTGCGTCCAGGATCGCCTGCCCTGCACCGTTGGAGCCGCGCGGCACCATCGGATGGGCGGCATCGCCGAGCAGCGTCACCCGACCAAAACTCCAGCGCGGCAGCGGGTCCTGGTCTACCATCGGAAATTCCAGCACGCTGTCGGCAGCGCGAATGAAGGCAGGCACATCGAGCCAGTCGAAATGCCAGTCGGAGAACGGCCCGATGAAATCGTCCAGCGAGCCGGCGCGGTTCCAGTCGCGCTTGCGGTAAGTCGGCGTCTCGATCTCGGCGACCCAGTTGATGAGCTGCAGGCCGTCACTGCCCGCCGCGCGGATCGGGTAGATCACCATCTTGCCATGCGACAGCCAGCCGGCGCGCACCATGCTTGCGCCCGACAGCATCGGCTTCCAGCGCGTGACGCCGCGCCACATGTTGACGCCGGAATAGCGCGGCTCGCCTTCATCGGGGAAAAATTGCTTGCGGATCACGGAATTGATGCCGTCGCAGGCGATCGCGACGCGACCGCGCATTGTGAAGCGGTTGGCGCCGCCCGGGCCGTCGGAGAAGGTGACGGTCACGCCACCGTCGTCCTGCTCGACGCCGAGGCAATGCCGGCCGGTGACGATACGGTCCGCACCCGCGCGCGAGCGGAACGCCTCGAGCAGCACTCCCTGGAGATCGCCGCGATGAATCGAGAATTGCGGATGGTCGTAGCCTGCGGCACGGCCCAGCGGCTCCTGGTAGATCAACTGCCCGAAGCGGTTGAAGAAGGTCGCGTCGGTGGTCTCGATCGCGACTTTCGCCAGCGCTCCTTCGAGGCCGAGCGTCGCCAATTCCCTGGTCGCATGCGGCAACAGATTGATGCCGACGCCGATCGCGCGGATTTCGGGGACCGACTCGAAGATCCGGCAGGGAATCTTCGCCCGCTGCAGCGCCAGCCCAAGGGTCAGGCCGCCGATGCCGGCGCCGATGACAATGACCTCGTCCATGTTTCCATCCCTTTGGACGGCAATGAAACAATATTAGTAAGCCTACTGTCAATCTAGCTCGTCATTGCGAGCCAACGGGTCCGCGCGAAGCGCGGCCCGATGACCGGCTCCGCGAAGCAATCCATTGTCTACGCGGGAACCATCTGGATTGCTTCGTCCGCTTCGCTCCTCGCAATGACGGAACCAGGCGATTTCACGAACCTACCTCGTCTTCACAAAGCACATCCCCATTCGCGTCGCTGGTCCGCCGGGCTGGCACGAAAGCCCCTCGGCGCAGGTCCAGGAGGCAAAGCTCTTGTCATTGTCGGCGGCCTTCGGCTGCTGCACGTAGCAGTGCGCTCCCCAGCCGTCTTCATATTCGGTGCCGGCAAGCTCGGTGCTGCCGCGCAGTTGCGGACGGCTGGAGAAGCCGCGCGAGAAATCTGGCTGCTTGCCCTCGGCAAAGGCGTTGAGGATATCGCGGCGGCGGACCTGGTCGCCGAAGAAGTGCGGTGACGCCGGCACCACGATCGAGTTGGAAGGCTTCGCCGCCATCCAGTCGACACCGGGGAAATGGAAGCCGCCGATGCCGCGGGTCTGGTGGCAGCCGGAGCAGCTCATGTCGTTGAGGCGCCGCTCAAAGCCCGCGACGGAGCGAATGTTCTGCAATTTGACGTCCCGCGCAGCAGCCTTCGCCAAGGCGGAGACGACATCCTCCTCGCTGAAGACGGGATTTTTGGTGCTGTCCTCGCCGGCGACGAGACCGAAGGCGGGTTGCAGGTTCGATGGCGAGAAGCCGGCCGGCGTCGAGGTGATCGTGCTCTTCAACAAGAAGCGATCCGGAATGAGGATGGTGCCGCGGTCGAGCTCGGCGAAATGGACGGGATCAAGCAGCCAGGCCTTGAAGTCGCGCGCGAGATTGTCGTCCTCCAATAGCCGGTCGCGGTCGATCTGGTTCTCCAGCGGCGACTCGACGAAGGTCTTGGACGCGGCATCGTAGTCGAACACCTTCATCAGATAATCGGTCCGGAAGTCCTGTGTCGGCGATTTCGGCGCATGCGCGATCTGCAGATTGGTCTCGATGCGCACAATATTGTCCGGCGTGATCATATCGAGCGCGCCGCCTGGCGCCGTCAATGTCTCGGCGAGCTTCGCACCCGTGTCGGTCAGGCTGCCGGCGGCGAGCCAGCGTTTGGCGATCTCGGCGCAGGTGATCGCGATACCCTTGCTATCGACGGGCACGCGGCCCTTCGCCTTCAGCACAACATTGAGCGTCATCGGTAGCCGCGGTGTCACCGCGGCCTCGCCGATCGCCTGCCCATGGATCTCTGTCAGACGATAGATCAGCCTGATCTCGCCGCAGCTTTCAGGCGCGACGTAGGCGCGATCCATGCGGTTGACGATGCCGGACAAGACGAACCGCGTGTCCGGCGAATAGAGCTGCGCGCGGTCGAACAATTGAAAGGCAAAGCCTGGTCCAACGCCGATGCTCTCGTTGGGAAGTTCGGCCTTGTGCCTGGCGATATAACGCTTGAAATCATCTTCCAGCGCTTGTCTGACCGGCGCCATCGACGGCAAGGCGAAGAGTTGCGCATTCGTCAGCGGATCATCTGCCGCATGCTCCGGATGCATGATGCGCGTGAGGCCGAAACGGCCGTGGTCAAGTTCGCGCAGCGCCAATGGATCGATGATCGCGGTGCCGCGCTCGAGCGGCGGACGCTCCGCCGCGTGCGCAGACAACGCGCAATAAAAAGCAAAAAAGATAGCGGCGGATGCCCGAGCGGCAGAGACCATGTCCGAACTAACACCGCACGACTGGGTCTATTCAAGCGAAAAGCGCTTCACGCCGCGGTGAAGCGTTTCTGCTTTGGCGCGACTGGTTCGTCAGCGGGCGACGATCAGGCCCTTGCTGGTGACGACCACCCAATGGCCGTCCTGCCGGCGGATCGCGTCGATCCGACCGAGGCCGGGGATATAGTCGCCGGCATAGACCTCATACAATCCGCGGCGGTTCTGGATCAGCGCACCGCCATAGCCGATATCCGCAAGCCTCCAGCCTTCGACGGTCGGCAGGCGCCCGACCTCCGGCTTCGGCAACGCGGCCGCAACGGCGGGGGCCGGCGTCGCCGTGGCGACGGCCTGCGGCGGCGTCACCGAGCCGGTGACTTCCCTCGCTGCGGCAGGCACAGCAGCAGCCGGAGCCGCGGCAGCAGGAGCCGGCGAGCCGCGGAGCTTGTCGACGGCTTCCGTCAGCTTGGCGAGTTTCGCGGCGGGCTCAGCCTGCGCCTTCTCGATCTTGTCGAGGCGATCATTGGTCTTGTTGAACTGGCTGACGCCGAGCTTGGACGTGCGCTCGAGGCCGGCCTTGAGCGCCAGTACGTCGGCATCGATGCGGGCGACGGACGCTTCCAGCGCGCTCGTCGACGGCGTTGTCGCCGCGGCATCGGCCACATGAGCAAAGCCGGAACTTGCGAGCGCACCGCCGATCGCGCCGGCAATCGTCGCCAGCGCCAGCATTGCCGCCATGGCTCCGAAGCCGCGCTTGGGCGCAGCGGGCGCAGACGGCGCAGCTTCACCGCGGGCTTCGGACTTCGCCTCGGTGTTCGCCGCATGGTGATAGTGCCAGGCGCGGTCGCTCGGGGCCATGATCATGAGCCTGCGAGGCGCGCGCGCCGCTTCGACATTCGGCCTTTCCACCCTGGGCGCTTCCGCCTTGAGCGCATCGGGCTTCAGGATGTCAGGCTTGGGCGGCGCCTCATGGTCCGGCGAGATCGCGGGCGATTCCAGGACGCTCATCGCAAGGTCGGCGGCCTTCTCGCTCATAGTCTCCGAGGATGGGTGCAGGATTGAACCGGCGCCGACGGAACCGGTCGAGCCTTGAGCTTCCGCCGAGGCCTGGATCTCTGGCGAGGCCTGGGTCTCTGGCGAGGCCTGGGTCTCTTCAGCCTGTTGTTCGCTCACGTTGCAATTCTCCAGAATGAATTGACCATTTGGTAACTTTCATTGCTTGCCAATTCGTTACCGACGGGTCTTAAGCCGCCGCCCTTACCGAAATTTTAGGAACTTTTCAGGGGCATTTTTTGGTCCCGATCACGGCACCGGAAGGGCATGGCGCGGCGGCCCGACCCGATGCTGCCCTGCGGTAAGGGGCTAACGGGCATCGAGGCTGCCGTTTCCGTGGCGTCATTTCCCGATTATCATACCCTCCACGGACGAGGTCGGGGGCCGGCATGGCCATCGAGAAGTGCATCAACGAGTACGGCGTCGGCGACGTCATCTTCGAGGAAGGATCGACCGGGCGCGAGCTCTTTGTCGTGCTCGACGGCGAGGTCGAGATCGCCAAGGTCAATGGCGACCGCAAGACCGTGATCATCACGCTTGGCAAGGGCGAGTTTTTCGGCGAGATGGCCGTGATCGACGGCTCGTCGCGTTCCGCGACCGCCATTGCCGCTTCCAGCAATACCCGCGTGATGCGGATCAACCACGCCCGTTTCGTGTACCTGGTCAGCCAGCAGCCGGCCTTTGCGCTGATGATCATGGATGCGCTGAGCAAGCGCCTGCGCGTTTCCAACGATCGCACCTTCAAGACGGCGGGGAGCATATGAGTGACCGCCGCCCGTCTCCGTTCAAGACCCTGCTCGACGGCGACGTCGCGACTCTGATCCAGGCCGCCCCCGACGTCTATCAGGTGCGTTTCAAGAACCGCGCCGCCAACGCCTATGTCGTGATCGGCTCCAAGCGCACGGTCATGATCGACGTCGGGCTCTCGTCCAACTACCCGCACCTCCTCACCTGCCTGAAGCATATCGGCATCACGCCCGAGAGGATCGACATGGTGGTGCTCTCCCACGAGCATCTCGATCACATCGGCGCGGCCTATCATTTCGAGGGGCGCACCTATATCGCCGCGCATCGGCTCGCCGCCAACAAGATCATGCTGCGCGACGACTTTTCGATGCTGCGCAAGATGTTCAACGAGCCGAACGTGCCGATCAACATCGACGTCTGGCTCGAAGAGGGCAACGTGATCGACCTCGGCAACTTCCGCCTCGACGTGCTCTACACGCCCGGTCACACCTCGGCCTGCATGACGCTGTTCGATGCCGAGAAGGGTTTGCTGTTTGCCGCCGACACGTTGATGCCCGGCGGCGTGATGGGGGGCGTGTTCGGCTCGGGCTCGATTGCCGACTACATCCAGTCGCTGGAGAAGCTGAAGAAGCTGAACTCGAAGATCCTGCTGTCGGGCCACGGCCGGCTCTCCGACACGCCGCAGGAGGATGTGCGGATCGCGATCCAGCGCTCGCACGCCCTGTTGTCGGACACCGCGCAGCTCTTCGATGCACTCGATGCACGCTCGAATTTCGAGCCGATCATGCAGTCGGTGCGCGACCTCAACAAGCTGGATGATTAGTTGACCGTCATTGCGAGCCAACGGGTCCGCGCGAAGCGCGGCCCGATGACAGGCTCCGCGAGGCAATCCATGCTTCCGCTCGGGCGATGTGGATTGCTTCGTCGCTTCGCTCCTCGCAATGACGCCGGCATTTGACAAACGACGCGGCTGCCTATTGATAGACAGCAACCAGATACGGAGGGGGAGGAACACATCATGAAACTCTACGATTCGATCGGACCCAACCCGCGCATCGTCCGCATCTTCATGGCGGAGAAGGGCATCGACATGGAGAAGCAGACCGTCGACCTGCGCGGCGGCGAGAATCGGCAGGAGGCGCATCTGAAGCGCAACCCGCACGGCCAGATGCCGACACTGCAGCTCGACGACGGAAGTTACCTCTCGGAGATCACGGCGATCTGCGAATATCTGGAGGAGAAGAAGCCATCGCCCGCGATGATCGGCGCAACAGCGGAAGAGCGCGCCGAATGCCGGATGTGGACGCGACGCGTCGATCTCAACATCGCCGAACCTCTGGCCAACGGCTATCGCTACGGCGAAGCGCTGAAGTTCTTCGAGAAGCGTATTCCGGTCGCGCCCGACGCCTCGCCGGGGCTGAAGATGGTCGCGGCCAACCGCCTGAAATGGCTGAACGGCCAGATGGCCGACGGACGGGAATGGCTTTGCGGCGGGCGTTTCACGCTCGCCGATATCCTGCTCTATTGCTGGGTCGATTTTGGCAACCAGGTCGGCCAGCCGCTCGATCCCGCCAACACCAACATCGCGGCATGGTTTGCGCGTGTTGGCGCGCGGCCGAGCGTGAAGGCGTAATGTCGCTCTATGTCGTGTAAGGTGGGCAAAGGCGCACTTGCGCCGTGCCCACCGTCTCGCGATGGCGATTCCGTGAATGGTGGGCACGCGGAGCCTGTCATCGGGCCGCGCGTTCGCGCGGACCCGTTGGCTTTTGCCCAGCCTACGTTTCTTCGCAACAACTTCATTTTGTGGTTATGGGTCCCCGGCTCGCGCGGAGCCTGTCATCGGGCCGCGCTTCGCGCGGAGCCGTTGGCTTGGCCGGGACGACAGAGTGTGGCGACAACGACCGACCGATGCCACGCAGCATCGCGCTTGCGCGGCTGGCGCTGTAGTCGAGCAGCCAGCGCGCGAACGCGGCGGGCGCCAGCGCCGGCGCGTACAGAAATCCCTGGAGGACGTCGCAGCCGAGCTCGGCGAGCAATTGCCGCTGTCCCTCGGTCTCGACGCCTTCGGCGACGACCGTGAGGTTCAGGCTTTGGCCGACGCGCACGACGGTGGTGACGAGCGCCCGCGCCGTCGGCTCGCTCTCGACGTCGCGCATGAAGCTTTGGTCGATCTTGATCTCGCGGATCGGCAGAAGCGCAAGCCGGCTGAGGCTCGAATAACCCGTGCCGAAGTCGTCGAGCGACAGCCCGGCTCCGAGCTTGCGAAGGGCGTCCATCGTCTCGATCGCGATCGCGCGCTCGTTCAGGAACACGCCTTCGGTGACCTCGAGCATGAGCATGTCCGGCGGCAGGCCATGCTCGTCGAGAGTTGCGGCAACGGCCGCCGCGAGGTCCGGCTTCTGGAAATTGATCGGAGACAAGTTGACCGACATGCAGGGGATATCGAGACCGGCTTTGCGCCACTCCGCCATCTGCTTGCAGGCTTCACGGACCGACCATAGACCGATCTGCTCGATCAGCCCGCATTCCTCAGCAAGCGGGATGAACTTTGCGGGCGATACTTCGCCGAGCACGGGGTCGTGCCAGCGTGCCAGCGCCTCGACGCCATGAATGGCGCCGTCGATCGTCCTGATCTGCGGCTGATAGTGCAGGCTCAGGCCGTCATTTGCGATCGCCATGCGCAACGCCGCGCTGTAGGCGAGCCGCTGCTCGGCGAGCCTGTTCATATCGGCAGAAAAGAAGCGGTAGGTGGAACGACCCGCCTGCTTGGCCTTGTACATGGCCGCATCGGCCTGCTGGATCAGGGTATCGATGTCGGTCGTGTTGTCGGGATAAAGGCTGATGCCGAGGCTCGCGGACATCGACACCTGCCTGGTTCCGATCCTGAGTGGCGGGACAAGCGCTTCGATGATCCTTGATGCCGCCGACGAGGCCTCCGCGGCGTCGCGGTTCGGCAGCACGATCACGAACTCGTCGCCGCCAAGGCGGCCCAGCACGTCGCCCGGCTGAATCAGCGCGCGCAGGCGCTGGGCGAATTCGACCAGCAGCTCGTCGCCGGCCGAATGTCCGAGCGAATCGTTGACGTCCTTGAAATTGTCGACGTCGAGAAACGTCAGCGCGACGTGTTGGCCGTCCGCACAGGCCTCGACCGCGTCCTGGATCAGATGCCGCAAGCGCGCCCGGTTTGGCAGCCCCGTCAGCATGTCATGGTAGGCGAGCCGCGCGATCTGGGCCTGCGCTTCCTTGCGCTCGATCGCCAGCGCCCCGAGATGAACACAAGCCGCAACAATGCGCTCATGCCAGCGCGAAGGCGGACGGCATTCCCTGAAGTAGAATGCGAACGTCCCGATCACGCGGCCATCCTTGGCCTTGATCGGCGAGGACCAGCACGCGCGCAAGCCTGCCTCGAGCGGCCTCTTCTTGTAGGGCTGCCAGCGCGGATCGGTGTCGATATCGATCGCGAGCACCGGCTCGCCGTAGTGAGCGGCGGATCCGCAGGAACCGACGTCGGGACCGATCGCGACGCCGTCGAGCGAGCGGGAGTAATCATCCGGGAGGCTCGGCCCGCCGAGCGGGTGAACCAGTCCGCCGGCGTCGATGTGAAGCAGCGAGGAAACCACGTCGGGCGCGATCTCCTCGACACGCCGGCAAAGCTGATCGGCGATGTCCGTGATCGGGATTTCATCGGCCAGCGCCGTCATGATCAACTGCTGCAGCGACCACAATTGCCGGGTCTCGGTGATATCGGTGAGCAGCGCGAGCATGTACTTGACCCGGCCGCGGGCGTTGCGGAGCGCCTTGACGTGGGCCGAGAGCCATATCTCGTCGCCGTTCTTGTCGTAGACCAGGATGTCCTCGTCGCGGCCGCTTTCGCTGGCAACGCACCGTAGCAGTCGTTTCAGCACCCCTCGGTCCGTATGGCGCCCCGCCAGCAGTTCATAAGCCTTTCGCCCCTGCGCTTCCTCTGTCGTGTGGCCGAACATGTCAGCGAAGGCGGCGTTGGCGTAGACGATCCTCAAGTTGCGATCGGTGACGATCACGGCACGGCTGGTCTCGTCGGCGATCATGACAGACAGTGCGAACCGCTCCTTGAGCTCCCGCTCCGACGTGATGTCGCGCAGGACCGCGATTGTCCGGCGCAATCCGCCAGCCTCGACGTCCGAGAACGACAATGCTGCGCGGATACGGCCGCCGTCGGGCCGTTTGATCGTGATCTCGGAGATGCCGGTCTGGTGCAGGTCTTTGAAACCGAGACGCTCCGCATGGAGGCCGAGGACCTCAGCACGGTCGAGCCCCCAGATCTGTTCGGCCGCCGCGTTGAAATGGCTGACATGATGATCCCGATCCAGGATCACGACGGCATCATTCGTCCGCTCGAGTGCTGCGAGCAGGAGGTCCGGACTCTCAACCGCGGGGGCGTCGTGCGCTCGCATTGTTCAATCCTGATGCCTGATGCGCCTGGCGGCACCATGCTCGCGAAAAGCGTAGGGTTCGAACGGTGTCAAAACGGTGTAGGGCCGGATGCGAGGAGACGGAAAGATGTTATCGTTAAGGATTGGTGAAGCCGCCGCCAGGAGGGAACACATGACTTCGCGTTCCCGCGGCATGAAATGCCCGAGTCCTGCTGGAGCGATCACCCTCTTGAAGTCAGAGGGCGCAGGGAATGCCGGATGCAGGCCGCACCCGCGAGCCTTGCGTGCAAAAGAAAGTGCACTTACGCACGCAAGCAACAACAGGGCAGCCGGAACAACCGGCATTCCCTGCGCGATGGTTTACGGCTTATACGCGATCTCCCCGGTGTGCCGGGCTTGTTAGCCACCGTCGCTTCGCGAACATCAATTCGCAAAGCTTGACCCCAGCGTCGGGGGGCCAGGACCACGCGATTTCGCTCGTCCGCGAAAGCCGCCGCTCGCCAAGCAGCACCGTCCGCGTCCATCGCATCCTGAAACCGACGTCCGTGGCGATGCGCGGTCGCCCCTCTGAATGGAATCAGGACGGCGCGGAAGATAGGACTGATCCTGCTTCCGATAAAGCGAAATATTTTTCGAGCATGGGCTTGACACGATTTCGGAAAATCAGCCCGACGAGGCTGGGCAAGAACTTGCGATCAGCCCAGTTGAGCCAGCTGTTGAGGACGACCGGCGAGCAGAAGCGTGCAGTAAGTCCAGAATGCGCTCAGAGCGGTCCAAGTGGAGTTTAGGCGAGCTGCGAGGCCGCACGGATGC
>NZ_DATGFH010000071.1:0-17477 GCF_035309285.1 Bradyrhizobium sp.
CACAGGAGCGCCTGGACAAGATCGTGGTGCTGATCGCGGCCAACATGGTGGCCGAGGTCTGCTCGACCTATGTGCTGCGCGTCGACAACACGCTCGAACTTTACGCCACCGAGGGCCTCAACCGCGATGCGGTGCACCGGACCGTCCTGAGCGCGCATGAGGGCCTCGTCGGTCTGGTCGCAAGCGAGGCGACGCCGCTCAATTTGAGCGATGCGCAGAGCCATCCGGCGTTCTCGTTCCGCCCGGAAACCGGCGAAGAAATCTACCACTCGTTCCTCGGGGTTCCGATCCTGCGCGCGGGCAACACGCTCGGCGTCTTGGTGGTGCAGAACCGCGCCAAGCGCACCTATGTCGAGGAGGAGGTCGAGGCGCTGCAGACCACCGCGATGGTGCTGGCGGAAATGATCGCCTCGGGCGAATTGTCGGCGCTGGCCCAGCCCGGCGCCGAGCCCGCCGCGCGGCATTCATTGCACAAGACCGGCGCGATCCTGTCCGACGGCATCGCGCTCGGCCATGTCGTGCTGCACGAGCCGCGCGTCGTCATCACCAATTACATCGCCGAAGACCTGCCGAAGGAGATCAAGCGCCTCGATGCGGCGTTGACCAAATTGCGCGCCGACCTCGACCGCATGCTCGAGCGCGGCGACGTCGCCGAAGGCGGCGAGCATCGCGACGTGCTGGAAGCCTACCGGATGTTCGCCAACGACCAGGGCTGGTCGCATAAGCTGCATGAGGCGGTCGCGACCGGCCTCACAGCCGAAGCTGCAGTCGAGCGCGTGCAATCGGACACCCGCGCGCGCATGCTGCGCTCGACCGACCCATATTTGCGCGAACGCCTGCACGATCTCGAAGATCTCGGCTTTCGCCTGATGCGGCAACTCGTCGGCCAGGATCACGCGCCGGCGCGCGAACATCTGCCCGATAACGCAATCCTGATCGCGCGCGCGATGGGGCCAGCGGCGCTGCTCGATTATGACCGCAAGCGCCTGCGCGGCCTGGTGCTCGAGGAAGGCACAGCCAATTCCCACGTCTCGATCGTGGCGCGCGCGCTTGGCATCCCCGCGGTCGGCGAAGTGCCCAACGCGCCGGGTATCGCCGATCCCGGCGACGCCATCATCGTCGACGGCACTTCAGGCGAGATCTATGTGCGCCCCTCGCAGGAGATCGAGTCCGCCTACGCCGAGCGCGTCCGCTTTCGCGCGCGACGTCAGGCGCAGTATCTCGCGTTGCGCGAAAAGGCCTGCGTCACCAAGGACGGGCAGAAGGTCGAATTGATGATCAACGCAGGTTTGACCATCGACCTGCCGCATATCGACGACACCGGCAGCTCCGGCATCGGCCTGTTCCGCACCGAGCTGCAATTCATGGTCTCTCCGAGCCTGCCGCGCTCCAGCGACCAGCTCGCGCTCTACCGCACGGTGCTGGATGCCGCGGGGCCAAAACCCGTCACCTTCCGCACGCTCGACATCGGCGGCGACAAGGCGCTGCCCTATATGGAGACGGTCATCGAGGAAAATCCCGCGCTCGGCTGGAGGGCGATCCGACTCGGGCTCGATCGTCCGGGCCTGTTGCGCGGCCAGATTCGCGCGCTGCTGCGGGCCGGCGGCGGCCGGGCGCTCCGCATCATGTTCCCGATGATCTCGGATGTCGCCGAGTTCGACGCCGCCAAGGCCATCGTCGAGCGCGAGCTGACGTATCTGCGCCAGCACGGCCATGCACTACCGGAGCGGATCGACGTCGGCACCATGGTGGAAGTGCCCGCCCTGCTCTACCAGATGGACGAGCTGCTCAAGCGGGTCGACTTCGTCTCAGTCGGCTCCAATGACCTGTTCCAGTTCCTGTTCGCGGTCGATCGCGGTAATTCCAAGGTGTCCGACCGCTTCGACACACTGTCGGCGCCGATCCTGCGCGCATTGCGCGACGTCGTGCGAAAGGCAAATGCTGCGAATAAATACGCCTCGCTGTGTGGCGAGATGGCGTCCAAGCCGATCGAGGCGCTGGCGTTGATCGCGATCGGCTATCGTTCGCTGTCGCTGTCGGCGACCGCGCATGGCCCGGTGAAGGCCCTGATCCTCGATCTCGATGCCGGCAAGGCCGAGGCGATGATCACGCCGCTCCTGGACGCTCCGGCCGGCAGCGTCTCGATCCGGCAGAAGCTCACGGAGTTTGCGCAAGCCGAGGGGCTGGCGTTGTAGCGAGGCCGTTGTCGAACGCCTCCCCGCTCCCCATCTCGCTGTTTTGGACTGACAGATGTCGATGCTACCCGAAACCAAGCTGGACGTACTCCTGGCGCATCATGCGTCGCTGGAAGCACAGACTCTCGGCCAGCTTTCCTCCGACAAATATGTCCAGATCACGCGCGAGCTCGCCGAGCTCAATCCGCTGATCGATGCGGTAAAGGCCTATCGTTCCACGGTCAGGGAGCTCACCGACGCCGAAGCGCTGATTGCCGATCCTGCAACCGATGCCGACATGCGCGGCATGGCGGAAGCGGAGCTGGCAACCTTGCAAGCGCGCCGCGGCGAGCTCGAGCAGAAGATCCGCCTTGCGCTGCTGCCGAAAGACGCCATGGACGACCGTAACGTGGTGCTGGAAATCCGCGCCGGCACCGGCGGCGACGAAGCTTCCCTGTTCGCCGGCGATCTGTTCCGGATGTATGAGCGCTTCGCTGGTCTGCAGGGCTGGAAGGTCGAGGTGATCTCGGCGAGCGAAGGCACGGTCGGCGGCTACAAGGAAATCATCGCCGAGGTGCAGGGCCGCGGCGCTTTCTCGAAACTCAAGTTCGAATCCGGCGTGCACCGGGTGCAGCGCGTGCCCGACACGGAGACGCAGGGGCGCATTCACACGTCCGCCGCCACCGTTGCCGTGCTGCCCGAGGTCGAAGACGTCGACGTCGACATCAAGAACGAGGATCTGCGCATCGAGACCATGCGCGCGCAAGGCGCGGGCGGCCAGCACGTCAACAAGACGGAATCGGCGATCCGCATCACCCATATCCCGACCGGCATCGTGGTCATGATGCAGGACAGCCGCTCGCAGCACAAGAACCGAGCCTCGGCCATGAACATCCTGCGCTCGCGCATCTATGACGCCGAGCGGCAGCGCCAGGACGCGGCGCGCTCGGCCGACCGCAAGGAGAAGGTCGGCTCCGGCGATCGAAGCGAGCGCATCCGCACCTATAATTTCCCGCAAGGCCGCGTCACCGACCATCGCATCAATCTGACGCTCTACAAATTGCCGCAGGTCATCTCGGGCGAGGCGCTTGGCGAATTGATCGACGCGCTGACCACCGAGCATCAGGCAGCACAGCTCGCCGCCCAGGGCGCGGCGGCGTGAGCGCACGCGTCCCTTTCGTCGGACAAAGGATCGAGGACGCGCGCCGCGCACTCGCCGCGCGCTTCAAGCTTGCGGCCATCGAGTCGGCCGAGCTCGACGCGCGCACGCTGATGTGTGCCGCGCTCGACCTCGATCTGACCGGGTTGATCGCCTCCGCGGCGCGCGGCCTCACCGGGACGGAGGTCGATCGAGTGTGGGATTTTGCGGTCCGCCGGCTTTCCGGCGAGCCGGTCGCGCGCATCGTCGGAGCGAAGGAATTTTGGGGACTGCCCCTGAAACTCTCCGCCGCCACGCTGGTGCCGCGGCCGGACACCGAGACCGTGGTTGAGCTGGCGCTTCAGATCATTCGCGCCTTGCCGAGACCGGCGATGCGAATCGCCGACATCGGGACCGGCACCGGCGCAATCCTGCTCGCGCTGCTCTCCGAGCTGCCCGATGCCTTTGGCGTCGGCACCGATATCAGCGAGGAAGCGCTCGCGACCGCGCGGCGCAACGCGACCGATCTCGGGCTCGCCGCGCGCGCAGCCTTTGTCGCTACCGACTACGCCGCAGCACTCTCCGGTCCCTTCGATCTGATGATTTCCAATCCGCCCTATATCCGCTCTGCGGATATTGCCGGTCTCGCCGTCGAGGTGCGCGACCACGACCCGCACAGGGCGCTGGATGGCGGTGCAGACGGGCTTGATGCCTATCGCGCTCTGATCCCACAGGCGGCTGCCCGGCTCGCTCCTGGCGCCGCCCTGGTTGTGGAGGGCGGACAGGGCCAAAACGGCCCCATCGAAGCTTTGATGGCGGCGGCGGGATTAGTCGTCCAGAGCCCCGCTAAAGCTGACCTGGCGGGCATTCCCCGGGCGATTGCGGGGCTTAAAATGCCCAGATAAAGGCGGAAAAAACCTCTTGGAATATTGTCCGGGAACGACTACGTTCCGGATACAACATCGGCGCAGGCCCCGTAGGCGCTACGGGTGAAAAGCCTTACTTCTCAAGCGAGAGCCGCGCCGGTTAATGGTTCCAAACGCAGGTCCAGTCGAGCGCGGAAGCCAATTGAGCGCCGCGCCACTCGCGACCGCAGAAGCGAACGAAAGCCTGTTGCGCTTGAACACTTACGCAAGAGAACTGGGCTTGTTTTGGCAGGCTAAATGAAGGGTTCGCCGGTGAAGAATGCCGGCGGGTGGGGAACGCGTCTTTGCTGAACGCGACGGTCAACGAAATCGGCATGGTTTTGAGCTGCATCGCGGTGTGGCGCGTTGATTGCGCGCGACCGGTCGAGCGCGGCTAGTTGCTAGCGTCAATGGTCTTACTCAGGGCTGGAATAAAGGCAGGACATGAGAAACGGTCAGAACAACAAGCGGATGCGCAACCGGAACAACAACAATAACAACAACCGGCGCGGGCAAAATCCAATGACCCGGGTGTTCGAATCGAACGGACCCGACATCAAGATCCGCGGCACGGCCTCTCACATCGCCGAGAAATATCTGCAGCTCGCCCGCGACGCGCGCTCGTCCGGCGACCCGGTGGCGGCGGAAAACTACTATCAGCATGCCGAGCACTATTTCCGCCTGATCGCCGCCGCCCAGGAGCAGTTCCGCCAGAATCAGCCACAGCCGCGCCCCGACGAGGTCGCGAGCAGCGAGGACGGCGACGACGAAGGCGACAATTATTCGAGCTTCGGCCAGGAGCCTGGTTTCGTTCCGGCGCAGCAGCAGCCCTATATGCGCGACAATCGCGACAACAGCGGGCGCGATCACCAACGTGACAACCAGCAGCCCTATCAGCGCGACCAGCAGCAACCGCGCGAGCATCGCCCACAGCCGCAATATGCGCCGCAGCCACAATCGCAGCCGGCGATGTCGGACAATGGCGGCGTCGATCGCCTGCCCTCCTTCATCACCGGTCCGCAACCGCAGATCAATGGCGGCCAAGGCTATGAGAGCAAAGGCGGCTACGAGGGCAACAACAGCGGCGAACGTTTCCCGCGCCGTCGCCGCCGTCCGCACGGCGGCCACCGCCCCGAAGGCATGACGCAGCCGGCGGCGACCGCGCCCGGTGAGGATTTCAATCAGGGGAATGATTGAGGCGCGAAGCCTTAAGTTGTGGAATTGTAGGGTGGGCAAAGCGCAAGCGTGCCCACCTTTTTCTTTCAAAGTTTCTGAAAATGGTGGGCACAGCGCGCGAAGGGCGCGCTTTTGCCCACCCTACACTCCGTCGATCACCCCCTCGTCGGCGTCGGCAGCAGGGCCGGCTTCAACGCCGGGATCAGGCGCACGCGTTCGCGCTTGGCAGGGATGGCGCGATAGACCTGCTTGGTGGCTTCGACAATGTGCACGCCGGCGACCGGAAGCGACACTGCGGCGCCGACGCGCTCCCAGGCCAGCGCCGAGCGCAGGAACCAGCCTGCCGCCACTGGAGGCACGAACAGCGCTTCGCCCCAGGCGGTCGGCGTGAACCAGGTCTGCCGCAACAGTTGCGTGATCTGCGAGCGCGAATAGGGCCGGCCGTGGCCGAACGGGGTCTTGTCGGTGCGGGTCCACACGCCGCGCCGGTTCGGAATGACAGCGATCATCCGCCCCGACGGCGCCAGCACCCGCCACACCTCGCGGAGCAGCCCTTCCGGATCGTCGGACATCTCCAGCGCATGCACCAGAAGGATGCGGTCGACCGCGGCTTCCGGCAGTGGCAGCGAAAACTCGTCGACCAACGCGGCCAGCGCCGGCCGCCCGGTGGGCCATTTCAGGACACCCTGAGCCGCCGGCATGAAGGCGATGCAGCGCTCGGAATCTTCACGAAAAAGCCCGAGATATGGCGTCGGGTAACCGATGCCGAGCACGCGCTGGCCATCGGCGCCGGGCCAGCGTTGGCGGATGCCGCGGTTGATCAACTGCCGCGCAACGATGCCGAGGCGCTGGGAGTAGAAGTCGCGGAGATCGATGACATCGATACTCATGACACTAATCTAACACGTACCCTTCGCGCGCGTCGCGCCGAATATCGCATTGCCCGATTACCGTTAAGGCCATATCTCTGCAAAAGATTGTGGGAACGCTCGCGGCCCGCTTGGGTAAAATTGGAGACGTCATGGTTGCCGAAATCCGCACCTTCACCTGCCTGTCCGATAATTTCGGCTACCTCGTTCATGACCCGGCAACGAAGGCGACCGCGTCGATCGACGCGCCCGAAGCAGGACCGATCGTCAAGGCGCTGGAGCGCGAGGGTTGGACGCTCACCGACATCCTGATCACCCATCATCACGGCGACCATGTCGGCGGCGTCGCCGAGCTCAAGCGGAAATACGGCTGCCGCGTCGTCGGCCCACATGACAAGACCACCAAAATCGCCAACGTCGATTCGCGCGTCGCCAATGGCGACGTCGTCAAGGTCGGCAATCTCCTGGCACGCGTGCTGGAGACGCCCGGCCACACGCTCGACCACATCTCCTACGTGTTCGACGCCGACAAGGCGTTGTTTGCCGCCGACACGCTATTCTCGATCGGTTGTGGCCGCGTGTTCGAGGGCAATCACCCCATGATGTGGGAATCGCTGTTGAAGCTGCGCGCGCTGCCCGACGATTTCAGGCTCTATTGCGGCCATGAATACACGGCCTCGAACGTCAAATTCGCGCTGACCGTCGATGGCGACAATCCGGCTCTTCAGGCGCGCGCCGCGGAAGTGTCGAAGCTGCGCGCAGACAACAAGCCGACCATCCCCTCGCTGCTGGGCGAGGAGAAGAAGGCCAATGTCTTCCTCCGCGCCGACGACCCGCAGGTGGCCGTCAAGCTGCACATGAAGGGCGCGAACGCCTCCGACGTCTTCGGTGAACTCCGCGAACGCAAGAACAAATCCTGATGACGCTCTCCGCAGCCGAGATCATTGCGCGCCTGGAATTACGGCCGCATCCCGAAGGCGGGTATTATCGCGAGACCTTTCGCGACAAGCGCGTCGATGACAACGGCCGCGCGCATTCGACCGCGATCTATTTCCTGCTCACCCGCGGCGACCGCTCGCACTGGCACAGGGTCGATGCGGTCGAGATCTGGCATTACTATGCGGGCAGCCCCATCACCCTGGAGATCGCCCATGACGGCTGCGCGCCGCATTTCGTCACGTTGGGGCCGGATCTCGCGGCAGGCCAGCGGCCGCAAGCGATCGTGCCGGCGCATGCCTGGCAATCGGCCGAGACCACCGGCGACTGGACGCTGGTCGGCTGCACGGTCGCGCCGGGATTCGAATTCGCGGGCTTCGAGATGGCGGAGCCGGATTTCGCGCCGGCGGTCTAGCGCTTCAGCATAATGTCCTTCGCCGCGATCAAGCCGCCGCCGGCAATCAGGATGGCGGCGAGCACGATGTTGGAGCTCGCCTTGGCGAAGCCGGCGAGGATCAGGAACGAGGTCGAAAGCAGCGGCGTCGCATAGGAGGCCGCACCCAGCACGCGGATGTCGCCACGTTTCATGCCGATGTCCCAGGCATAGAAGGCGGCTCCGACGGGGCCGACGCCGAGCCCCACGATGGCTGCCCATTGCAGCGCGGTCTCGGGCCACGCGGTGGTTTCGACCAGGCCATGCATGAGTGCCGCAAGCAGTGCCGTGACCGCGCAGAAGCCGGCGACCGCGCCCGTCGGCACCGACTTCAGGCGGCGCGACAGCACCGAATAGGTCGCCCAGACAAAGGCTGCGATGAAGGCCGCGACCAATCCCGGAATTTGCCCCCGTGCAAAATGGCCGGTGCCGCCGGCGAACAAAAGCACGGTGCCGGCGAGCCCCAGCGCGGCGCCGATGATGTGATGTGCCGCCAGCCGCTCGCCCGGCAGGAACGAGGAGAACAACACGATCAACAGCGGCCACAGATAATTGAGCAGGCCCGCTTCGGCGGGCGGCGCAAAGCGCAGCGCGAGGAAATAGAGCGCGTGATAGCCGAACAAGCCGCCGACGCCGACGACCCAGGCGATCAGCGGCTGGCGCAGCGCCTTCACGGCGTCCGCGCGCCCGATCCAGGTGAGTGCTCCGGTCGCAGCACCAATCGCGAACGTGATCGCGGCGAGCTGGAAGGCAGGGATGGTTCCGGTCGCGACCGTCATGACCGCAAGCAGCGACCACATCAGGATCGCGGTCAATCCGATCAGCGTTGCGGTGCGGGGGGACATCGTCATTGCGAGCCAACGGGTCCGCGCAAAGCGCGGCCCGATGCCAGGCTCCGCGAAGCAATCCAGAAGCTGCGAATCAAGAACCGGATTGCTTCGGTCGCTTCGCTGCTCGCAATGACGATCACGCGTGATACTGGCCGCCATTCACCGTCAAGGTCGAGCCGGTGATGAAGCCGGCATCGTCGGCGGCGAGGAACAGGACCGCGCGCGCGATCTCCTCGGGCTCGCCGAGGCGGTTTACCGGGATCTGCGTGATCACGTTCTTTTCCAGAATCTCTTTCGGCACCGCCTGCACCATCTCGGTGTTGATATAGCCCGGCGCGATCACGTTCACGGTAATGCCGCCCTTGGCATTCTCCAGCGCGAGCGCCTTGGTGAAGCCGATGTCACCGGCCTTCGCCGCGGAATAATTGACCTGGCCGAATTGCCCCTTCTGGCCGTTGATCGAGGAGATGTTGATGATTCGGCCGAACTTGCGCGCGCGCATGCCCTCGATCACGTGACGCGTCATGTTGAACAGCGAGCCGAGATTGGTGTTGATCACGGCGTTCCATTGATCGAGCGTCATCTTGTGGAAGGCGGTATCACGCGTGATACCGGCATTGTTGACCAGCACCTCGATCGGACCGAGCTCGGCCTCGACCTTCTTGATCCCGTCGGCGCAGGCCTCGAAGGAGGCCACGTCCCACTTGTAGACGGGAACGCCGGTCTCGGCCTTGAATTTCTCGGCCGCCGCATCATTGCCGGCATAGCTCGCCGCGACCTTGTAGCCTGCGTTCTTGAGCGCCTTGCTGATCGCGGCGCCAATCCCTCGTGTTCCGCCCGTCACCAATGCAACGCGTGCCATGTCGTGTCCTTCCCTTGGAAATTTCTGAACGCAGTTTCTTCTTGTAACTCTCGATTATGCGAGCGGTTTGGACAACATCAAGAAAAAACGCCCGGAAGATGATTCCGGGCGCTTTCTCTTATGTCAGTGCTGTGCAGTTGCGAAGAGGAAAATCTGTTCTCGACGCGCCTACATTTTCATCGCGTGCGGCGCGGACGCCAATCGCGCGCCGCACAGCATTTTAGTCTCGTGCTACGCACATCGCGATGCCCATGCCGCCGCCGATACAGAGCGTGGCAAGGCCCTTCTTGGAATCGCGCTTCTGCATTTCATGCAGCAGCGTCACCAGCACACGTGCGCCGGACGCGCCGATCGGGTGACCGATCGCGATCGCGCCGCCATTGACGTTGACCTTGGCGGTATCCCAGCCGAGGTCCTTGTTCACGGCGCAGGCCTGCGCGGCAAAGGCCTCGTTGGCTTCGATCAGGTCGAGGTCACCGACGTTCCAGCCCGCCCTCTTCAGCGCGGTGCGCGACGCCGGGATCGGGCCGGTGCCCATGATCTTGGGATCGACGCCGGCCTGGCCCCAGGACACGATGCGCGCGAGCGGCTTCCTGCCTTCCTTGGCCGCCTGCTTGGCGGTCATCAGCACCACCGCGGCCGCGCCGTCATTGATGCCCGACGCGCTGCCCGCAGTCACGGTGCCGTCCTTCTCGAAGGCGGGCTTCAGCTTCGCCATCGCATCCAGCGTTGCGCCATGACGCGGATATTCGTCGTCGGCGACGATGATATCGCCCTTGCGGGTCTTGATGGTGACCGGGACGATCTCGTCCTTGAATCGGCCGGCCTTCTGCGCGGCCTCGGCCTTCTGCTGGGAGGCAACCGCGAACTCGTCCTGCTGCGCGCGGGTGATCTGGTACTGCCTGGCGACGTTCTCGGCGGTGTTGCCCATGTGGTAGCCGTTGAAGGCATCCCACAGGCCGTCCTTGATCATGGTGTCGACGAGGTCGAGCGAGCCCATCTTGACGCCGCCGCGCAGATGCTGGGCGTGCGGGGCCATGCTCATCGACTCCTGGCCGCCGGCTACGACGACCTCCGAATCACCATTGAGCAGCGCCTGGTATCCAAGCGCGACGGAGCGCAGGCCGGAACCGCAGAGCTGGTTGACGCCCCAGGCCGGGCTCTCCACGGGAATGCCGGCCGAGATCGAAGCCTGGCGAGCCGGGTTCTGGCCCTGCGCCGCGGTCAGGATCTGGCCCATGATGACTTCGGACACGCGGCCCGGCTCGACGCCGGCGCGCTCCAGCGCGGCCTTGATGGCGATGGCGCCGAGATCGTGGGCCGGCATAGTGGCAAAGGCACCGTTGAAACTTCCGACCGGGGTGCGGGCGGCGGCGACGATGACGACATCGTCTGACATAGGCATCTCCTTAAGGCTTGAGGTTCTTGAAGATATCAGGCGGGCGCCAGAGGGGCGGGGCCAGTCTCCCCATTATCCTGTTAACGTCGTTGAGGCATGTCAACGGCGCTGCGGCATAATTATGCAAGCTGGGTATTCCCTTCGGCACACTCGCGCGTTGTCGCTTGGACACTACGCGACGCGATGGTTCGGAGCATACCCAGACGCCGGGCTTCGAAGCGGGCTTGAGCGGCCATCAGCGGGCAGGCCCTTCGCACCCGCTTCGCAAAAATGCTGCGCAATAAAAATAGTGCCCTGGAATTAACCGTGGTGCACAAAACGGTAGCCGAACCCCTTTGAAAATGCTTAGTTTGTTGCGGATGCGTAGCGCACTGCCCTGCGGCAACGCCGTCGGGTTTCCTGTCCTCGGTCTCTCACGAGTGAGCCCCATGGCCAAATCTGAACAACCCACCACCATCAAGAAATACGCAAATCGGAGGCTCTATAATACCGGCACCAGCACCTACGTGACGCTGGAGGATCTGGCTGCGATGGTGAAAGAGGGCGAGGATTTCCTCGTCTACGACGCCAAGACCGGCGACGATATCACCCGCTCGGTGCTCGCGCAGATCATCTTCGAGCAGGAGAACAAGGCGGGACAGAACCTGCTGCCGACCACTTTCCTGCGCCAGCTCATCCGCTTCTATGGCGACAGCATGCAGATGGTGGTGCCGAAATATCTCGAGCAGTCGATCGAGACGTTGACGCGCGAGCAGGAAAAGTTCCGCAAGCAGCTTGCCGACACGTTCTCGGGCACGCCGTTTGCGCCGCTCGAGGAGCATGTCCGCCGCAACATGGAGCTGTTCCAGCAGACCTTCTCGATGTTCAAGCCGTTCGCTCCGCGCAGCGCCGACGCCGACAAGGCCCCGGCCCCGCCGGAAGGGGACAATATCGACGATCTGCGTCGGCAGATGAAGGACATGCAGGACCGGCTCGAGCGCATGTCGAAAGAGCCGAAGAAGGAAGAGTAGGCTTTCTGCTGTTTGTTTCTCGTCATGACCGGGACGAGCCTGGACGAGCCCGGGCATGACGACTGAGTAAAACGCGCAGGGCCTACCCAATCGCCGGCAGCGCGTTTGCGTCACCCACCGCCCAGCGGCGCTCGGCGGATGCGAGCCCGATCAGCCGGCCCTGGATGTAATCACAGCCCCAATCGCGCAGCATCGCCGCCGACGGCTCGTCCTGCACCCATTCAGCGACCGTCTTGATGTTCAGCCGGCGCGCCAGATCGATCAGCGTCTGCACAAAGGCGCGATCGTCCGCCGAATGCGCGATGTTCTGCACGAAAGCGCCGTCGATCTTGACGATATCCACGCCGAGCTTGCGCAAGTTTCGGAACGAGGTGTAGCCGGCCCCAAAATCGTCGATCGCGATCCGGCTGCCCAGATTCTTCAGCCGCGTCACGAAACCTCTCAGATCGTCAATATCCTGGATCGCCACCGTCTCGGTGATCTCGACGATCAGCCGCTCGGCGACGCCGGGATGGGCACGCATCAACGATTCGATCGAGGCCCACCAGTCCGAATCCATCGTCGTGTCCGGCGAAATATTGAGGCTGAGCTGGACACCAGGTGCGGCCGCGAGCTCGGCGACGACAAGCTCGAGCACGCGGTGGTCGACAAGCCGGATCAAGCCGAGACGCTCGGCGACAGGCACGATGTCGGGCGCGAGCAGCACGCGGCCGTCATCCTGCTCCATCCGCACCAGGCATTCGTAGAAGGCATTTTCGCGCGAGGCGGTGGCGACGACGGGCTCATAAGCCATCACGATGCGGCGCTCATTGAGCGCGGTGACGATCTCGTCGGTCACGCGGATATTGACCCGGCGCTGGGCGTCGCGCTCGACATTGGGCTTCCAGGCAAGGAACGAGCCGGCGCGGCGGCGCTTGGCGGCATCGAGCGTTTCCTGCGCACGGTTGATCGCGTCATCGGCCGAGCGCGCATAGCGCGGCACGGCGACGCCTCCGATCGAGGCGGTGACAGAAACCGGGCCCGAGCGCGTGGGCACCACCTCGTCGCGCACGCTGGCGAGAAAGCGCTCGGCGGCAACATTCATGTCGTCGATGGTGCAGTTCCTCAGGATCAGGCCGAACTTGTTGCCGGAGAAGCGGCCGAGGACGTCGCCGCCGCGCAGACGCACGCGGAGGCGCTGCGCGATCTCGTTGATCACGGCGTCCGCCACGTCGAAGCCGAAGGCATCGTTGACCCGCGACAGATGATCGATGCCGATCAGGAGGAAGGCGCAGGTGGTGCGGAAGCGCAGGGTTTCCTCGATCGCTTCGGCGAGCGACGCGATCAGATGGGTGCGGTTGAGCTCGCCGGTCAGGGGGTCATGGCGCGACAGCCTGATGAGCTGCTCGTCACGGGCGTGGCGCTCATTGTTGACGCGGACGACGCCTTGCGCGCGCACAGGCTTGCCGTCCGTGCCCGCGAACCAGGAGCCGGTCTCCTCGATCCATATGACCGGCGCGGACGTCGTCATCCGCACGCCATATTCGATTTTGTAGGGCGTGCCGTCGCCGCCACGAGCCGGCTGCGACAACATCAGCGCCTCGGCGCGGATCGAGCCCTTGGGCTCGATCAGTCGGGCAAATGCCGCTCCGCTGGAGAGCGCTTCCGGCGGGATGTCGGGGAAGACCGCGTCAACGCGCTCGCTCCAGGTGATCGCGTCGCTGGCGATGTCCCAGGCGAAGGCGGCCTGGCCCAGCGATGCCAGGATGGTCGAGGTCTCTGGAAGAGCTGTCACGGTCGCCTCGTTTCGGGACACGGCGGAAGTGATTCCCACCATCAAGATAAGGCCTGTTTGGCCGAAATCCCTAAACGAAGTTCATAAATATTCTGGAAACCACGTTTTTAGTTCGTCCCTAACAAGCGCGGCCGAGGCGGCATAGTTATTGCGGAGGTCAAACCGTGGCGGGACCAGGTGTCCCAGATTGTGACGGTTTGCAATGTCCAGCGTTTACCAGGCGAAAGTGGAAGACGGCATCTTCGAGGAAGTCGAAGCGCCCGGCGCTGCTCTGGTCCCGGTCACCGCGACGGTCTATCGGGCACCCAGATTCGCCGTGCCACGGCCTGACGCGAACTTCGTCACGCAATTGATTGCGACCGCCGAACAGCTTCCGCAAACCCGCAATTTGCGGCGCGCAGCGCCTGCCGATGCCCTGACCGCTTATCAGGCGTTCGAGCACCGGATCAAGGATGCGCCCGCCTCGACGCGGCAGATGGCCTAGGGGAAATCAGCGCGGCGGCGCGTCGGGCGAGGCTGACTGGCCCGCACCCGGCTGCAATTCCGGCGAGGGAATCGTGGGCGACGGCTCGCCCGCGTTGGCTGTCGCTTTCGGGGTCGGATGATCCTGCAGCACAGAGTCGGCAACGCCGGCCGCTGGCGACGCAGATGGCGCAGGCGCGGGGTTTGCCGGCTCGACCTGCGGCTCTCTTACGGGAGCTTCGACCTCTCTGCGGCCCCTCCGCGAAGCGGACACCGCGGCCGGCCGGCGCGCGCTCAGCGCGATCCCGCCAAAGAAATCGACCATCGCCATCAGCGACAACAGGAAGAAGGTCGAGGTGCCGAATTTCTGCAGCATCACGAATTCGGCCGCCGAGCCGCCAAACACGATCAGCGACAGCAGATGGTCGGTGAGGTATTTCGAACCCGGCCGCGCGCCCTTGACGATCTCGAGCAGGAGCAACAGCACGCCGAGCGCGAGCAAAATATCGCTCAGCGTGATCCGCCATTCCACACCCGAAACCAGCATCAGCCTGATCAGCGGATCAGTCAGCGGCACGCCGGGCATCAGCCAGGCCACGATGTTGTAGACCGCAAGCGGAATCAACAGCAGCGGAAAAGCGATCATCGGCGAGGCCTCATCTGAAAAGAAGAGATTGGCGCGTTTCGCCAGGACTATCCGTGATACACGTTGGCTTCGTGCTCCTGAAGTCCCTGATCTCACTCGTTGGCCAAATTCAGGCAGGCGGCCAGCGCATGATCCGGAAAAGCCTGCCCCGCACCTGATGCGGGGTGTGCAGCGGCTCTCCGAAAAGCCTGCCCTCGGGCTTGACCCGAGGGATCACGCGCCAACAAGAGCACCTGCCTGCCGCGATCAGGCTTCCTTCTTCGGCTTCAACACCTGCCGGCCCTTGTACATGCCGGTCTTGAGGTCGAGGTGGTGCGGACGGCGCAGCTCGCCGGAGTCCTTGTCCTCGACATAGGTGGGCTTCTTCAGCGCATCCGCCGAGCGGCGCATGCCACGCCGCGAGGGCGAAGTTTTTCGTCTGGGAACGGCCATGTCGGTGTCCTCTAGGGGTGTTTCGGGGGCATCGCCGCTCAAGCAGCGGACGGTCCAGGGGCCGCGCAAAAACGGCCGGGCCGGATGCCGATCAAGGCCGCGCTTATAGAGGATGGTTCGCAGTAATGCTAGGGCGATGGCATGCGAAAATCGCGTCGTCTTGCGGACTGCCCCGCTCATTTTTTTGCAACGTTCCAACCAAATTCCATTGGAACAAAACGTGACCGTTTGCTATGGGAGCAGCCGCAATTGCAAATTGAATGAGGGGGCTGCCGATGCTCGGAGCGATTGGGTTTTTCCGGATGCTGCGCGGCGTTGACCGGCTCTCCGCCATGGGCGCTCTGCTGCTGATCCTGTTTGCGGTCAGCCCGGCCAAGGCGTTCGACTACGACCGCTATCAAGCAGCCGACCTCGATGCCCTTGCGGTGCGCAAGCCGGCGCTGGGAATAGGCGTCGATGTCCTTCCGGCGCAAAGCGTCCGGCTCGACGTCACGCTGGTTTCGCAAGCCGCAACCTGCTCAACCAAGGTCGCGAAATGGGCGATGAGGACAGCCGGGATCGCAAAAGATGTGGTCGCCTCCACACCCGTCAGCCACTGCATCAAGGTCAAATCGGCGAAAGGCAGGACGTATCTGATCTTCATTCAGGATGTGCTGGCCGATGGCCTCGCCAGGGAGGTGCGGCCAGGCGGCAAGCTGACGCTCTATGCGAGTCTCGTATATTCCGCCCAGAGGGGACCGGGCCTTGTCGTCAATGAGTTCAGCGCCGAGCAGGCGGCGGCTTCACAGAAGCCCGCGGACCATTCCGGCTCTGATTTGAGTGCTGCAATCAAGAAGAAGAAATAACGCCGGTCGCGGCGCACAAATCCACTTCACTTAGAACGCACGATTGTCGCGCCAGCAGGTCGAGACGACCTGCGCCCGCGCCATATAGGTGCCCGCCAGCCGCCGCACGCCGGGGCCAGGGGTACGGGCGCTGCGCAGACGCGGATTCGGCAGGATCGAGGCCAATAGCGCCGCCTCCCGTGGCGACAGCATCGCCGCAGAATGGCCGAACGCAAAGGCCGAGGCGGTCTCGGCGCCGAACTGACCGCTTGGGCCGAGCTCGGCGATGTTCAGATAGATTTCCAGAATCCGCTGCTTCGGCAGCACCATGTCGATCCAGAGCGCGAGCGGGAATTCCAGCGCCTTGCGGATCACGCTCGGGCCCTGCCACAGGAAGAGGTTTTTCGCGACCTGTTGGGTGATGGTGGAGGCACCGCGCATCCTCTCTCCGTCCTCGGCGTCGCGCATCGCTTCGCGCAGCGCGCCCAAGTCGACGCCGTGATGCTTGCAGAAATGCGCGTCCTCCGCAGCCACTACAGAGCGGGGCAGATAAGGCGACATCGCATTGAGATCGATCCAGTGCCGCGACACCGGCGCGCCGGACAAGTGCCGCCAGACCATCAAGGTCGAGACCGGATGACCTGTGCGGTAAAACGGCGTCAGCACATAGGGGATGACGAGCGCGCCCAGGAGGATCAAGGCCAGGGTTTTGAGGACGCGCAAATCGGCCTTTCTGCTTTCAGCGGCTAAACGGGGGACACGGCATAAAGTGCTGTTATCCCGCTCACAGTTCCTGCCCTTTTCAAGCGGTTTTATGACCTAGCCGGCCTCGTCCCGCAATTGACGAAGCCGCCCGCATAAAGGATTGTCCGCCCCGATTTTGACTTTGGAGCCCGATTGAATGACCGGTACTGCCCTCGATTTTGCCAAGCGTCTGGACAAGACCGCAGAGGAAACCGAAGCCCTGCTCGACAAGCTGTTGTCGGACAAGCCCGAGCCTGACGAGATCGTGCGCCCGAAGCGGCTGATGGACGCCATGCGCTATTCGAGTCTTAACGGGGGTAAGCGATTGCGGCCCTTCCTGGTGGTCGAGAGCGCGGCGGTGTTCGGCGTTCCGCGCGAGGCCGCCCTATTCGCGGGCGCCGCGCTCGAATGCATCCACTGCTATTCGCTGATCCATGACGATCTGCCGTCGATGGATAACTCCGACCTGCGCCGCGGCCGTCCGACGGCCCACAAGGCGTTCGACGACGCGACCGCAATCCTCGCCGGCGACGCGCTGTTGACCATCGCGTTCGACATCATCACCCGCGATGAGATCCATCGCGACGCCACCGTGCGGCTGAAACTGACGCGGGCGCTGGCGCGCGCCGCCGGCATCGGCGGCATGGCCGGCGGCCAGATGCTCGATCTTGCCGGCGAAGGCCGCTTCGGCGACAAGACGCCGCCCGACGTCGCAATCCTGCAGCAGATGAAGACCGGCGCGCTTTTATGGTTCGGCTGTATCGCCGGCGCGCTGATGGGCCAGTCGGCCGACGGCTACAAGGCGCTCGATACCTACGGCCGCGCGCTCGGCGAAGCCTTTCAAATCGCCGATGACCTGCTCG
>NZ_DATGFH010000072.1:0-63464 GCF_035309285.1 Bradyrhizobium sp.
GGCGGGGCAGCGCCATCACAAACGGCTCACGCGATGGCTGATCAGCAAGATGGATGCGATCATCGCGACGTCGGATGCGTCGGCGTCGTATCTGAAGCGCGACGCGACCGTCATTCCGCACGGCGTCGACACCGATATCTACGCGCCGCCGCAGGATCGCGCGGCGGCGTTTGCGGAAAGCGGATTGCCGGGGCGTTACGCCATCGGCTGCTTCGGACGCATCCGTTCGCAAAAGGGAAGTGACGTTTTTGTCGATGCGATGTGCCGGTTGCTGCCGCGTTATCCGGATTTCACCGCCGTCATGGTCGGCGCGATCGTGGCGGAACAGGTGGGCTTTGCCAACGATTTGAAAAGACGCATCGAAGCGGCGGGGCTCACCTCGCGCATCGTCATCACGGGCGAACTCGACATCGAAGAGGTCCAGCGTTGGTACCAGCGCCTCACCATCTATGCCTTTACCTCGCGCAACGAAGGCTTTGGCTTGACGCTGATCGAAGCGATGGCGGCAGGCGTTGCGCTCGTCGCCGCGCGCGCGGGCGCGGCGGAACTGGTGGTCGACGACGGCATCACGGGCGTGCTGGTTCCGGCGGGCGATGCCAACGCGCTCGCCGCGGCGCTTGAGCCGTTGATGCGCGATGTCGCGGCGGCGAGCGCGATGGGCGCGCAGGCGCGGCAGCGCGTGTTGGAAAAGTTCAGCCTCGATGCGGAGGCGCGGGCGATCGCGGAGGTCTATGGGCGGCTGGTCTGAGCCATCACGCCGGCCACGAAGGCATCGAGATCGCCGCCCTCGAACAGGAATCCCGGCAGGCCCGCGGCCTGTCCGGCCTCGATGTCGCTCGGGCGGTCGCCGATCACAAAGCTGCCTTCGCGGCGCACGGGCCAGTGCTGCATCAGGTCGAGGATCATACCAGGCGCAGGTTTGCGCCAGTGATGGTCCTCCAGATAGCCGGCCACCGTTCCTTCGGGATGGTGCGGGCAATAGCGGAGGTCGTCGATGCGCGCGCCCAGCGCCAACAGCTCCGCGCACATCCAGTCGTGCAGATGGTTGAGCTCTTGTTCGGTGAAGAAGCCGCGTGCGACGCCGGACTGGTTGGTGAACAGGAACACGAAATAGCCGGCGTCGTTCAGCCGACGGATCGCCCTGGCGGCGTTGGGCATCCAGCGGATGCGCTCTTTCGTGCCCATATAGCCGTCGTCATGATTGATGACGCCGTCGCGGTCGAGGAAGGCGGCGGGCCTTTGCAGCGTCGCGTTCACGTCCCGCTCATTAGCGTCTGCTCGATAGCGTCGCAAATGCCGTGCGCCACGGCGAGATGGATTTGCTGGATCACCGGCGTGTCGTCGCTGGGCGCTACCAACAGGTGATCGCAGAGCCCGCGCATGGCTTCCCCCTTGGGACCGGTGAAGCCGATCGTCACCAGGCCGTGCTCGCGCGCCTTGCGCAATGCTGCGAGGATGTTGGCCGAGCGCCCCGAGGTGGAGAGCGCGAGCAGCACGTCGCCGCGCCGGCCCAACCCCTCGACCTGGCGGGAAAACACCTGCTCGTAGCCGTAGTCATTGGCGATCGCGGTCAGCGCGGACGTATCCGTCGTGAGCGCGATGGCCGCGTAAGCCGGCCGGTCCTTTTTGTAGCGGCCTGTGATTTCGGCGGCGATATGCTGCGCGTCGCCGGCGCTGCCGCCATTGCCGACCAGCAGCAGCTTGTTGCCGGCACGAAGCGCCGCAATCGAGACGTCCGCGATTTTCCGCGCGGTCGCGAGCATCGATGCATCCCGTGTGGCGCGCTCGAACGCAGCGAGCGATTGCTTGAGATGAACGCCGATGAAGTCCTTCGAATCCTGGCTCACGATCGCGACTCACTTGGCAAGGGTATGCTGCAACGCCTTGGTAATGACGGCGCTGCGTCGGCGCAAGGCGCGATCATCAATGCACGATCCGGCCGCCGGCCTGATCGAGCAGACGCCGTGCAATCTCCACCACATGGGACGGTGGAATGTCGCGCATGCAGCGGTGATCGTTCATGGTGCAGACGGTTCGCTGGCAGGGCTGGCAGGCAAGCTGCGTTTTGGTCTGCACGGTCGCCGCAAGCCCGTTCAGGGGCGCCCACAGATAGGGGCTGGTGGGCCCGAAAATACCCATCGTCGGCGTGCCCAAGGCAGCCGCGATGTGCATGAGACCGGAGTCGTTACAGATCGCGACATCGGCGGCGGCCATCGCCAGGATGCCATTGCGGACATCGACGCCGCCCGTGAGATCGCGGACGCGTGGCCCGCCGATCGCCACGATCTCCTGCGCCAGCGCCTTTTCGCCGGGGCCGCCGACGACCCAGACGTCGAGGTTCTGTTCCGCCAGAAGCTTTGCCGCCTCGCCGTAATAGGTCCAGCGCTTGGAGGCGCCGACCGAGCCCGGCGCCAGCGCGACCGCCGCGCCGGAGCCGAGCTGCTGGGTCTTTCGCCAGCGCGCGACCTCGTCCGCGGCAACGGCGAGCTGCGGCACCGGCCATTCCGGGGGGAGGGGCGCCTTGTCCGGCAGCGCCAGCGCGGCGTTCTTGTCGATGAAGCGGGGCAGGGCCTTTTCGCCCCAGCGCCAGTGATTGATCAGCCCGAATCGCGCTTCTCCGACGAAGCCGATCCGTTCCGGAATCCTGGCGAGCGCCGGGGCAATAGCGGATTTCCAGGTCCGTGGAAGAACCAGAGCCGTGCCATAGCCCCGCACCCTCAGGAGCGCGGCCAGCCCCCATTGCTTGGCCAGCGCCAGCCGACTCCGGGGCAGATCCCACACGATCCCCGCCCGCACCCCGGGCATGTAATCAACCAACGGGGCGCAGAGCGTGGTGGTCAGAAGGTCGATCGGCCGGTTCGGCCAACGCTGCTTCAGCACGCGCACGACGGTATGCCCGCGCATGAAGTCGCCGACCCACATATAGGGCACGATCAGGATCGGACGGGTATCGTCCGAGTCTTCAACCGCTTCGGCATATTGTGAATTAATATTCATTCATTCGAGTGTTGGCTCGGCGATATATGTGGGTAGCCGCTCGCTTGGAGCAGGTAAAGTCACCAACGGTTTTCACCAAATCCGACCTGCGAAGTTGCCTGGGCGTCGGGAGTGGGGCAAAGCTGGCCCCGAAGTTCAAGGCAGGGGACGGAATGTTGCTGGTGACCGGCGGCGCCGGTTTTATCGGATCGAATGTTGTGGCCGCGTTGAACGACGCCGGTCGTGCCGATGTCGTGGTCTCCGACTTGCTCGGCCGTGACGGCAAATGGCGCAATCTGGCCAAGCGGCAGATCGCCGACTTCGTCCCGCCTGCCGAGCTCATGGCTTGGCTGGGTGGGCGGAAGCTCGATGCCGTGATCCATCTCGGCGCGAATTCGTCAACGACCGCGACCGACGGCGACGCCGTGATCGAAACCAATTTCCGCGTCTCGCTGCGGCTGCTCGATTGGTGCACGGCGCATGCGACGCCGTTGATCTACGCCTCGTCGGCCGCAACCTACGGCGACGGCGCACAAGGTTTCTCGGACGATCCATCGCTTGAAGCGCTCAAAACCCTGCGGCCGATGAACCTCTACGGCTGGAGCAAGCACCTGTTCGATCTCGTGGTCGCCGAGCGCATCGCGCATGGCGAGAAGCTGCCGCCGCAATGCGTGGGCTTGAAATTCTTCAACGTGTTCGGCCCCAACGAGTATCACAAGGGGACGATGGCAAGCGTGCTGGCGCGTCGCTTCGACGATATCAAGGCCGGCCGCCCCGTGCAATTGTTCAAGTCGCACCACGAGGGCATCGCCGATGGCGATCAGCGGCGCGATTTCATCTATGTCGACGACGTCGCGCGGGTGATGATGTGGCTGCTCGCCACGCCCACGGTTTCCGGCCTCTTCAATGTCGGAACTGGCAAGGCGCGCAGCTTCAAGGATCTGATCCTCTCGGCCTATGCCGCGCTCGGCACGAGGCCGAATATCCAATATATCGACATGCCCGAGCAGATTCGCGGCAGCTACCAGTACTTCACGCAGAGCGAGGTCGATCGGCTGCGCTCTGCCGGCTATAACGGCGGCTTCACGGTGCTGGAAGACGCGGTCGCGCGCTACGTCAGGAACTTCCTCGACGCTGCCGATCGTTTCCGCTGACGGCCGCAAGAGGAAAACGGATCCACATGTTCGATTTTGACAGCCTCGCGCATGCGATTCCAGAGAAGACGGTGCTTTGCATCGGCGATCTCATGCTCGACGAGTTCGTCTATGGCGAGGTGTCGCGGATTTCACCGGAAGCGCCGGCGCCCGTAATCGCCGCAAAGCGCAGCGAGACCAATATCGGCGGCGCCGGCAATGTCGCACGCAATATCGTCTCGCTTGGCGGACGCTGCATATTCATCGGCCTGATCGGCGAGGACGAGGCGGGTTCCAGACTGAAAGCGGAGCTTGCGCAGCACAAGGGCGTCGAGAGCGTGCTGGTCGGCGATCCGTCGCGCCCGACGACGCGGAAGGTCCGTTTCGTCTCGGAGCATTTTTCCACCCATATGCTGCGCGCGGACTGGGAGCGCGCCGTGCCGGCAGCACCCGGGATCGAGCAGAAGCTGATCGATGCGATCCTGCCACAGCTTGCCCGCGCCGACATCGTCCTGTTGTCCGACTACGCCAAGGGCGTGCTGACCGCGCGGGTGATCCGGAACGTCATCGATGCCGCGCGGAAAGCGCACAAGCGGGTGATCGTCGACCCCAAGAGCGCCAATTTTGCGATCTATCGCGGTGCGACGTTGCTCACGCCGAACCGCAAGGAATTTGCCGAAGCGACCCGCAGCCGTGCCGATTCCGACCAGGCCATCGCGGAGGCTGCGCGCGACGCCATCATCCTCGCCGATTGCGATGCGATCCTTGTGACGAAAAGCGAAGACGGCATGACGCTGGTGCCGCGCAAGGGCGAGACCATCCATGTGCCGGCGCATCCGGTCAAGGTGCGCGACGTCTCGGGCGCCGGCGATACGGTCGTTGCGGCGCTCGCGCTGGCGCTCGCCGCAGGGGCGGATTGGGAAGCGGCGTTGCGGATTTCGAGCGCGGCCGCCGCGGTCGCGGTCAGCAAGCCGGGTACCGCAACCGTAAGCGCGGCGGAGCTGCGGCGAAAGATCCTGCCGCACGCTTATCTTGCGGCGGAGGAGAAGATCGTTATCGCCGGCGGCGATCTCGAACCGCATCTTCTGGCCTGGCGCAAGCAAGGCCTGCGCATCGGCTTCACCAACGGCTGCTTCGACATTCTTCACCCCGGTCACGTCAAGGTGCTCACCGCGGCGCGCGGCGCCTGCGACCGGCTGATTGTCGGCCTCAACAGCGACGCTTCCGTCAAGCGTCTCAAGGGCGAGGGGCGTCCGGTCCAGTCTGAGGCCGCGCGCGCCGAGGTGCTGGCGGCGCTCGAAGCCGTCGATCTCGTTGCGATCTTCGAGGAGGACACTCCGCTCGGGCTGATCACCGAGATCAAGCCGAGCGTGCTGGTGAAGGGCGGCGACTACACCCGCGAAACCGTGGTCGGTCACGAGATCGTCGAGGCCTATGGCGGCGAAGTGATGCTGGTCGACATCCTGCAAGGCTTCTCGACGACGTCGCTCGTCAACCGCGCCCGCGGAGGCAAGGCGTGACTGCGGTCGCGGAAAACGCCGCACTTGCTTCGCTGACGAGGCTGGTCCGCGCACCCGCGACCTGGATCACCGCAGCCGATGTCGCCGCGATCCTGCTCGCGCTTTCGCTGCCATGGTCGACGACGCTGGTCGCGGTTTTCGCGGTCCTGATGCTGATCGCGATGGTGCCGTTCATGGATATCGAGGCACTGCTGCGGTCGCTCAAGCGTCCGATCGCAGCGGTGCCGATTACGCTGTTCGTGCTGGCGGCCGTCGGCACTCTGTGGTCGGAGGCGTCATGGGGCGAGCGGCTTTACGCGGTCGGCCCGACCGTAAAACTCCTGATGCTGCCGTTTCTGTTCCATCATTTCGAGCGCTCGGAGCGCGGGCAATCGATCTTCATGGCGTTCCTGATCTCCTGCGCGCTGCTCGCGGTGATGTCGTGGATCGTCACCTACTACCCACAATTGACCATGAAGCAGGCAGGGCATGCGTCCCGCGGCATCTTCGTCGGGGATTACATCGATCAAAGCCAGGAATTCACGCTGTGCGCCGTGGCGCTTGCCTACCCGGTGGTCAAGCTGTTGCGGGAGGGGCGGATCAGGCTCGCGCTTCTGCTCTGCGCGATCGCGTCGCTTTTTGTCCTCACCATGGCCTTCGTCATCGTTTCGCGCACCGCGCTCGTCACGATGCCGATCATGTTCGCCGTCTTCGGCCTGATGCATTTGCGCCGGCGCACCAATCTCGCGATCCTTTGCGCGACGATCGCGTTGGCCGGCCTTGCCTGGGCGGTGTCCCCGCAACTCGAGCGGACCGTGAAGACGTTCGACAGCGACTATCGGCTCTACAGCGAGCAGGGAACGTCAACCTCGATCGGTGAACGGCTGGAATACTGGAAGAAATCCCTGCGCTTCTTTGCGGACGCGCCGGTGATCGGCCACGGCACGGGTTCGACTCGCTCACTGTTCGAGCAGGTCGCCGCTGGTCCGGCCGACCATGCATCGGCGCGGATCATCAGCAACCCGCACAACCAGACCCTCAATGTCGCCGTGCAATGGGGAATTGTCGGGGTCGTGCTGCTTTATGCGATGTGGATCCTGCATCTCCTCGCGTTTCGCGGCGAGACGCTCGCCCACTGGATCGGCCTCCTCGTCGTGGTGCAGAACATCTTCACCTCGCTCTTCAACTCGCATCTGTTCGATTTTCACGAGGGCTGGATGTATGTGCTTGGGGTTGGGGTCGCCGGCGGCATGGTGCTAAGAGCGCACGCGGCCGGTTCGGTCGAGCAGGACTGCGGTTCCTGAACGGGGCCCGGCGCTGGCAACGGAAGGCGAGATGGGCTATCAGCGAGGCCGGAACGTTGTCGAAAATCTCGGATTTTTACTGTCAATTGGTCGTTGAATGACGCGTTTCTCGCATCTCACCCCGCGCAATTTCCTGATTGCCCTGCACGACGTTATCGCGACCGCGCTGGCGTTCTTTGCGGCGTTCTATCTGCGCTTTGACGGGGGCGCGGAGTTTTACGATCGCATTCCGCTGCTCTCGCAGATCCTGCCGTATTTCCTCGTCCTCAGCGTCGTCGTTTCCTACGTCTTCAATCTCACCACCACCAAGTGGCGGTTCACCTCGCTTCCCGATGCCCTCAACATCCTGCGGGTCGCGACCGTCATGACCCTCGCCTTGCTCGTGCTCGACTACATCCTGGTCGCGCCCAACGTCCGCGGCGCCTACTTTGTCGGCAAGGTGACGATCGTCCTGTTCTGGTTCCTGGAAGTATCCTTCCTCGGGGCGTTGCGCTTTGCCTATCGCTATTTCCGCTACACGCGCGTACGCCGCCATGCACGGGTGGAGGAGGCCGCGCCTACGCTTCTGATCGGGCGCGCCGCGGACGCGGAAATCCTGTTGCGCGGCATCGAGAGCGGCGCGGTCAAGCACATCTGGCCGGTCGGCCTGTTGTCGCCGTCGTCCGCCGATCAGGGCCAGCTGATCCGCAATCTCCCCGTGCTCGGCGGGGTCGATGACGTCGAGGACGTGATCCAGGATTTTGGCCGGCGCAACAAGTCGATCGCGCGCGTGCTGATGATGCCGTCGGCGTTCGAGCCCGACGCCCATCCGGAGTCGGTCCTGATGCGGGCCAAGCGGCTCGGTCTGATCGTCAGTCGGCTGCCGTCGCTCGAGGGCGGCGAGGCGCCGCGGCTGGCGCCGGTCGCGGTCGAGGATCTGCTGCTGCGGCCGAGCGAGAACATCGACTATGCGCGTCTCGAGGCCCTGGTGAAGGGCAAGGCGGTCATCGTTACCGGTGGCGGCGGCTCGATCGGCTCGGAGGTTTGCCATCGTGTCGTGACCTTCGGCGCGGCGCGGCTGTTGGTGATCGAGAACTCCGAACCCGCGCTGTATGCCGTCACCGAGGCGCTGATTGCGCTTGGCTCCGGCGCCGTCATCGACGGCCGGATCGCCGATATCCGCGACCGGGATCGTGTCCTGCGGCTCATGAAGGAGTTCAAGCCCGATCTCGTGTTCCACGCCGCGGCGCTGAAACACGTGCCGATCCTCGAGCGCGACTGGAGCGAGGGCGTGAAGACCAATATCTTCGGATCGATCAACGTCGCCGACGCCGCGCTCGCGGCCGGCGCCGAGGCGATGGTGATGATCTCGACCGACAAGGCGATCGAGCCTGTCTCGATGCTGGGCCTGACCAAGCGCTTTGCCGAGATGTATTGCCAGGCGCTCGACAACGAGCTTGCCGCGAAACCGGGAAGCAAGCGGCCGATGCGGCTGATCTCCGTGCGTTTCGGCAATGTGCTCGCTTCGAACGGATCGGTGGTGCCGAAGTTCAAGGCGCAGATCGAGGCGGGCGGGCCGGTCACCGTCACCCATCCCGACATGGTCCGCTACTTCATGACCATCCGCGAGGCCTGCGATCTCGTGATCACGGCCGCCACCCACGCGCTGGGCGGAGAGCGCGGGCACGTCTCGGTCTATGTGCTGAACATGGGACAGCCGATCAAGATCGTCGACCTTGCCGAGCGCATGATCCGCCTTTCCGGCCTGCAGCCCGGCCACGACATCGAGATCGTGTTCACCGGCATGCGGCCGGGCGAGCGGCTCAATGAAATCCTGTTCGCGAACGAGGAGCCTCCCGTCGAAATCGGCGTCGCGGGCATCATGGCCGCCAAGCCGAACGAGCCACCGATGCAGAATTTGACGAAATGGATCGCCGCGCTCGAGCAGGCGATCGAGAACGACGACTCGACCACAATCAAGACGATCCTGAAGGATGCCGTGCCGGAGTTCGGATCGAATGCGGCGTGAGCGTCACGCCGTTTTTTTGCGTGAGAACCGGTAGAGCAACGCGCCCACCGCGATCGATCCTGTCAGCAGCGACAGGATGTCGGTAGTTGCCGAATCAAGCTTGATCGATGTCATCGCAAGCGCCGCCAGGACGATATTCAGCGCAAAGACCTCAGCCACGATCCGCGACACCGCAATGCCGTTGTCGGTGGCGCGCTGGTAGAAATGCGTGCGGTGCGCAGCCCAGAACGGCTCGCCTCTCGCCATGCGGCGGAGCAGCGTCAAGGTCGCGTCGCCGAGATAGTAAAGCGGCAGCAGCAGGGCGGCTGCGATATAATGATGCCAGGCCAGTTGCAGCAGGCACCAGCCGAGCAACAGGCCGATCGGCAGGCTGCCGACGTCGCCGAGAAAGACTTTTGCGACCGGACGGTTGAACGGCGCAAATCCGATCATCGCGCCGCAGAGCGCGGCGGCGATGATGGTCGGCGGCAGCGGATGATCGCCAAGCCATCCGAACAGGATCAACGCGCCCGTGACCGGCACGGTCTCGGCTGCCGTCATCAGGTCGAGCCCGTCCATGAAATTCACCAGATTGACGAACCACAGGCCTGCGATCAGAAGCATGGTCCGTTCGACGGCGAGGGGCAGCCACGGCTCCAGCCGCATGGCGGCGGGCGCCGCCCATAGCACGGCGCCGACGGCTGTGGCCTGCAGCAACAGCCGCGGCACCACCGGGATCGGCCTGATATCGTCGGCAAAACCTACCAGCGCGATGAACACTGTGGCGCCAACCAGCGCGACGGGTATGGCTGAACCGTTCAGGCGCGTGCAGAGGCCGGCAACCAGCAACGTCGCCGCGATCACCGCGATGCCGGCGCCTTGCGGCGTGGGTACCTTGTGCGACGAGCGCGCGTTCGGCCGGGCGAGCGCATAGCGATGCAGCAAGGGACGCAGCAGGACGACGAGAGCGGCACAGATCAGCGCAGCCGCCGGTAACGCGAGGAGGAGGATGGTAGGATGAGAATCCGGGGCGTTCATGAAGAAAGCACAGGCGTCGTCCTTACGTGCGGCAAGGCGAGGTTCCGGTTGGGTGGTTCATGGAAGAGGGAATGGCGACCGGCCCCGTCTAGCGATGCAATCGCGCTTGTTCAAGCCACTTCCCTCAGGCTCTCCCGATGGCGAACGAGTTGACGGTGCAAGAGCCCATCCATCAAATCGCGATAGGCGCCGAGCGAGATCTGCCGTGTATAGCGTGAGGCAACCTGTGCGGCGCGCTGGCCCTTGGCCTTCGCGGCTGCAGTCTCGGAGGCCGCGAATGCGATGGTCTGGGCCAGCGCCCTGGGATCCTCCGGCTGGGTCACCCAGCCGATATTCTCTTCCTTGAGAAGGATCGCCGCCTCGGCGTCCGCCTCCGAGCAGATGATGATCGGACGGCCCACCGCAAAGATGTTGTAGATGCGGCTTGGGACCGAGACGCCAGTGTTGTTCTTGCGATAGGGAACGATCCAGACGTCGCCGGCGGCGAGGAAATTCTCGAGCTCGGAATCCGGGACGCGCTCGATCAGCGTGACGTTGGGCAGCGGAGACGCCGCCTGCATCTCCTTGATCTTGGTCCAGCCGACGCCTTCGCCCGACAGCAGGAACTTGATGTCGGGGCGATCCTTCAGGATACGGGCAGCCTCGAACACCGATACCGGATCGTGGGTGAATCCGGCGTTGCCCGACATGGCAACGACGAATTTTCCGCCGCAGGACTGGCGGAACGGATTGACTTCGCTGATCTCCCTGTGGCCCACGGACATCGTGGCCCAGTTCGGGATCAGATTGATCTTGGACGTGTTCATCTTCGGGTATTCCAGCAGCTTCGGCGCCATGTCGCGACCGATGATGACGATGGCGTCGAGCCAGCGCAGCATGGTCTTGTTGGCGGAACGAAGCCACCGCGTCAGGAACGAGGTTGCGCGCAGGAAGCCGGCCATCACCAGCGTATCCGGGTAAAGGTCGTAGATGATCAGGGCGGAGGCTGCTTTTCGTATCCGCGCGGCGAGGGTGACGGTATAGGGCAGGGTGAACGGCGTGGTGACGCTGAGCAGCACGTCCTCGCTGCGGGCGTGCTTCAGCACCGCGAAAAACACCTGCACGGAAAACAGCACCGCTGCGAAGGAGCGGGCGACCAGCGCGGATTTGCCCGGCCACCAGCTCTTGATCTCGATCACCTCGGGCTTTCCCGGCGCGAGGGGCAGCCGCGAGGCCGAGCCCGGAGCGCTTGTGATCACCATGACCGGGCCTTCGCGCGCGAGCTCCTCAGCGATCTCGGTCATGTAGCCTGACGTGGTGGATGGGAACGGCGCGTAGTGCTGGCTGACCAGCACCACCTTGCCGGGGCGCGACGGCAATGGCCTTGCTTCCCTGACGTCTGCGCCCTCGTCGCCCAGTGTCAAGCCATTGTAGAGCTGGACAATCGAGCCCCCGATGATCTTCGCTGATAACCTGTCGACCACAAGGTTGCGCGCGGCGCCGCCATAGCGCGCGCGCAGTTCTCGAGATTCGGCAAGCCGCATGATCGCGCTTGCAAGCGCCGTCGGATTTTCGATCGGAACCAGGAGCCCGGTTTCATTGTCGATCACGATCTCGCGGCAGCCTGGCGCGTCGGTCGCGATCAGTGGCCGGCCGCAGGCTGCCGCCTCCATCAGGCTGACCGGCAGGCCTTCCCGGTGCGAGGGCAGCACCGCGAGATGGCAGGTTCGCCACAGCGATACGATGTTGTCGATATGCCCGAGCCAGGTGACGCCGGGACGCTTGACCCATTGATCGACCTCGTCGAGCGACACCGAAGTCGGGTTGGCCGGGTCGGGGCTGCCTGCGATCAGCAGATTGAACTCATGCCCGCGGCTGCGCAGGATGTTGTGGGCGGCGACAAGCGCGCGAATGCCTTTGTCTGCCAGCAGGCGGCCGGCGAATCCAAGGGTGATGGGGCCGTCGGGTTCCGGCAGCGGACGCAAGGTGTCGGTGTCGACGCCGGAGCCTGGAATGAGGGTCATCCGGGTCGGCTTGATGCCGAGCGTCAGGAGCGTCGAGCGATCGTCGGGGTTCTGCACCAGCACGACGCTGTTCTTTCGATTGAGCAGCCAGGGCAGCACCCACACCATGCCCTGCCGCAACAGCCGCGTCCGCCAGTTCGCCGAGGTGAAGATATAGCCGAGCCCGGTGATCGCGTTGACCATCGGGAATTTCTTGTCGAGCGCCGCGGCCGATCCGTAGACGCAGCACTGCAGCCCCGAGTGATGGACAACGCTCGGCTTGATCGCCTTCTCGACGCGCCGGATCGCCAGCAATGTGGGGATCGCTGCGAACGGCGACAGTCCGCCGCGCCGGAACGGAATCGGGTGCAGAATGAAGCCCTCGGCTTCGATCGCTTCCGCCCCCTTGTTGACATTGGTCGCGACATGGACCTCATAACCGGCTTCGCGCGCCGCACGCGCCATCGGCAGCCGGTTGAGCAGGAAGGCGAAGTCTTCGTTCACCACGTAGAGCAATCGCCTTGGTGCAGCGGAGTCCGGGGCTGTCATCGGTTCACGAAGCTTTGGCAGTACGCGAGACAAAACGGGTTGCGGCCAGCAACATAGCAGCCAGAACGGGGGCTAGCAGCAGCCCGCCGGAAAATAAAGCGATATTCAGGGCGGTGGTGATCAGCGTGAGCACGCCCCAGAAGGTCGCGCCCAGAACGGCGATGGCGGCGACCGATTTGCCCTTTGCCAGGAAACTGAGGTCGATCGCGCGGCAGATCAGGCCGGCCACGATGCTGTAGACGAAGACACCGGCATAGGCGAAGTCGGCCCAGGCATCCGCGATGAAGAGCGTGGGTGCCGTGACGTTGGGATCACCGGTCCAGGTCATCGCCACCAGGCTGAAGCTCGGGACATAAGGCACTCCCATCAGGATGGCGATCGGCCGGATATTGGTTCCCCACATGAAGGGATGAAGGTGTGGAAAGACGGCGAAGTTTTGCAGCAGCGTCTCATTCTCGACCTCGAAAACGCGCGCATAGGCGACTTCCAGGATCGATTGGTCTTCCGAGATGACGAGACGGGTAGTCGCATAGATGACGACAGCAACGACAGCTGCCCCAAGAAGCAGGGTTCTCCCCGACAGTCGATTGGTGAGCATCAGCAGCGCCGCCAACAAAAGCTGAATAAGGAAAAATGCCTCAGGCGCCCTAGCAAGGTTCTCCATCTTTCCAAGCATCGTGACTAGTAGTAATAGCGTCGTCGCAAGCAACAAAGGCCAGGACCGCTTCACCCAACCGGCCAATAGTCCCCAAATGACGAACATCGGGGCAACGGCTCCAAGCACTACGCGATAAGCATAGTTGGGACTGCCGCCGAATTTTGCCCGGAACAGGTTTCGCGCGGCATCATCGGCCTTGATGGCGAAGAAATCCTGGATGGTGCGGACGTGATGCTCCGAAATCGAGATGGTGATCATGAAGAGGAACAGCACGACAATCGCCGCGAGCAGCAGGCGATGATCATGAAGCTCATCATGGAGCGGTTGGGCATCCCAGCCGCGCACGGCCGCCTCGGCGGCGGCCGCTCGCGCAGGGACCAGCCTGTTAACCAGCTCAATGCCGGCCATGATGCCCAAATACATAACGGCCACCGCGAAATTCACGGCGACGATGACCGCATCGATGTCAGGCACCTTTTCCCTGATCGGCGGCAACGCGAAACGCGGCATGACATGCATGCCCAAGAGGCGCAGCAGAAAGGCGTGCTCACCGGACGACAGCGTAAAGCTCAGCACCGCCGGCCCGTAGACGAGCAATAGCGAAATCAACAGCATGCTCGCGGTGGTGACCAGAGGCCGCAACCGCAAGAAAAGATAAAGCGCAGCCGCACACATGGCGCAGGTCGCGGCGGTGTAGCTCAGAAGCAACATCTTCAATCCGTGTAGAACATCAACGGCAATCCGCGGTGGCCAGGCAGTCGGCGAAGGGCTCCAGGATGCGCGAAGCTTTCATGGCCTTGTAGCGCGCCTGCATGAAAGCGAGCGAAAAATAGTAGGATTTTCAGCGATTTTGTCCGACAAAACTGCTTGGTTACTGATCGACTGATGTGCTAGTCGGCTCGCAATTGGCTGTCGAATTTCGGAGGCGCGTGCAGATTGCGCCCAATGTTCGGCTGCCGTCGGAGGGCGGTAGTTCCGGTGCTGATCCCTCTTGCATTCCCAGCATAAGTGAGGCCCCTTTTGATTTGGGACTGGCCCGATTTGGACCCAGGTGTACTGTCATTTGCATGCGCGCTTTTGCAGTCTTGCTGGTTTGCTTGGCCACGGGAGCCTGCTCTCCCGTTTCGGACCCGGCGCCCTTTCTCGATGCAGGGCAGCCGCCTAATCCAACTCAGCTGACGGCAGGCCTTGCAGCTGGCGTCAGAGATTCTCACTTCGGTCCGCCCATCGAAGTGACTGACGTCTATAGAGCGCCCCCAAGTTCGACGCCGCCATGGATGGCCTGCGTCAGAAGCGGAAGTTCCGATGAAGCAAGGCGGTTTACTTACTCGGTCTTCTATGGGAAGGACGGCTCGTACGTGCAATCACGCCCTTCGGTCTACATGGATAGCTGCCTGCAACAGCCGTACCATTCCTATCAGTGAGCAGGCTAACTCCGTAGTTGTCCGGGCGTGACGAGCGCTGCTTTTGGCTAAGCCTCCGACCCTCAGCACAGCAGCGAAAGTGTGCCTCACATCAGAAAGATCTGGATTGCCGGTCTTGAGTATCCGTCAGCGGCGGCCATAGTAGCGCGGACCATCTTCTTTTTGATCCAATCACCCTTCTTCGAGTGATCCTACCGTAACCAGGCCTTTCTAAACGAAATGAAAGTCGCTCTGGTGCGCCAAAAGCTGTGCGGTCGTGACGTGCTGCAGCGTGATCGTGTCGTGTGCAGCATCGGTGATCACGGCGTTGCCGGACGCATCGTCATGGATTGACGCCAGGAGTGCAGCCATATTGGCAAATACGCTTTTGCTGAATTCCAGCGTGTCGGTGGCAGGTGCAAAATTGGTGACGCTGAGCTGGCCGAAGTTTGGTGCGAACACGAATGTATCATGCGCCGTCGAATTGAAAACCTGACTTGAGCTTTGGCCGGGCGCCGCAGCGGCGACGACCAGCGTACCGCCAGAACCGTCGTCGGCAAAATGGAAGCTGTTTTGCGAATACTGGCCAAGGAAATGAAGCGCGACGGTTGTCGGGCCGTCGGTTATCGACAAGGTATCGGAGGTGCTGTCGAAGGTCGACTGAAGAGCCTTGAAATTGAATCCGTGCAGATCGATCTTGTCGGATCCTGCAAGCGTGCCGTCGCCAGTGAACCCGACGATCTGTCCAGAGAACGTGGAGGGCTGCTCAAGGTTCAGGGTGGTTCCATCGAAGATCGCTTGCGCTGATACTGTGGCAGAAGGTATCGGTAGCTGCGTTTCAGCTGCGGCGGCTGCCGGCATCTGCGCTGCGGGCGCGGCGGCTGCCAGATTCTGGTGGGAGAGCGCCTCGAACTGCTGGGCGACGGGATCGCTCAGCGGCACGAGCCCGCTCAGGTTGGCGGTGTAGTTGCCGTTGCTGTCCGTCGACCAGAACGTGTACTCGTCGGCGCCCGGGATTTTCCACGCGATTTCGTAGCCAGTAGCAGTCTGGATCGCACCAACAGGGACTATGTTGCCGAACTCGCCGATTGTCACCGGCGCCCCGCCATATGTCAGTTCCGGCCCAGACCCGTTGGTGTAGATGTAGTAGTTGTCGGCGATCTGCAGCAGGTCGGTCGAGCCGTTAGCTTGGATCAGGGCTGCGGTGACGCCAATTGTGCCATCGCCATTCAGGTCCTTGCCGAAAAGGGACTCCACTGATTCCACGGCAAAGTCTGTGCCGGGTACGAGGCCCGTAAGGTTTGCAGTGAAATTGCCGTTCTTGTCGACCGACCAAAATGTGAACTCGTCGGCACCCGGTATTTCCCAGACGATCTCATAGCCGGAAGCAGTCTGGATCGCGCCAATCGGTGTGATGTTGCCGAATTCGCCGGCCGTCACCGGCGCGCCGCCATATTTCAGTTCGGGCCCAGACCCGTTGATGTAGATGTAGTAATTATTGGCAATCTGCAGAAAGTCGGTCGATCCGGCGGCCTGGATCAGTGCCGACGTGACACCAATGGTCCCATCGCCGTTGAGGTCTTGGCCGAAGATTGTCTCCTCTGACTCCACAGCAAAGCTGGTGCCGACCACCAGGCCTGTAACGTTTCCCGTGTAGTTTCCGTTGGCGTCAGTGGTCCAGAATGTAAACTGGTTCGTGCCTGGTATCTTCCAGGCGACGTCGTAGCCGGTCGAGGTCTGGATTGCGCCGATCGGGACGATGCTGCCAAACTCGCCGACCGTTACTGGCGCGCCGCCATATTTCAGCTCGGGGCCGGTCAGGGTGCTTGCATTGTCGAGATAGTACGAATTCCCCACTTGAACGAGGCTGGTCGTGCCATCGGTCTGTATCAACGTGGACGGGGTCGCGGTTACGTTAAATCCCAAGGCATCGAGCATCTGCAGGTCGACGGCCGTCAACTGCTGAAGCGTGCTGCCTGTATAGATCTCGTTGAACGGGTCGTTCGGGGTCAGGTTGCTGTAGGGCGGTCCAAGCTGGTCGGGGCCGGGATTGAGGAAATCGCTGGGGTCCGAATAGATGCCGAAATCGGCCAGCTTCGTATTGCCGCCGTCCAGCGAGAAATAGGAAGCCGATGCCGGGATATTGCCCGAGAACAGGCGCACGCCTGCGCTCGTAAAGCGATAGAACTCGAAAATGTCAGGTTGCGCGCCGCTGTAGGGCACGCGGCCCATGGCATGGGTCAACTCGTGCAGCGCAACGCCGACCAGCAGGTTCGGATTGATGTCGGTCGCAAAGGTAGCGCTGCCGTCATCTGTCGTCGTGTCGTTGGGGCCGAGCAACCCCCACGCCTTCAATTGGGCGTTCCAGACTGCGACCTGCGATTGACCCTGGATCGTCGATCCCGACGGCAACGAATTGAAGGTCGTGTCGCCGGGCGCGGCATGGCTAATCAGGTCGGCCACGACCGTTGAATAGGGAACGAATTGTCCATTGTCTGGTCCAGCAGCGGCGCCGCCGCCGGTTCCGCTGTAATCGATGTTGAGGTTCACCGTGATCGGATCGGTGATCGTCGCCGCCAAAATCGACGCGGCCTCTTCGATACCAGCGCGGAAGCTCGCAGGCGCGGCCATCGCGGCCGCATCGAACTCGAGATTGATCGTGAAGCCGCTGCCGGTGGCGGCCGTCACCGGAACGACGGATCCAGGTCCGCCGGGTCCATTCTGGGCGGCCTGAGCCTCGTGTGATTCCGCTGGAAGTGTCGGAGTGGGCGAAACCTGTGGCTGATGGCCGCCAGAGCCGCGTACCAAGGAAAAGAAATTGAAAAAGGGTGAGGAATCGGCCCCACCGGAGTCGTCAAAAGGGTCGTACGGGTCGCCCGGGTTCTTAAACTTCATGGCTCGGTATCTTGGCGACGTGCTTCAAGGCCGGTTCCACACCTGACACATGCGCTGTTGAAACAGCTAATGGTAGAAGGCGCCCCACAGCACCTTGAAGGGCCGAATCAAGAAATATCATAGCTTGCCCTTTCCAGGTGCCTAATTTGCAATTCCTAAACTGAAACAAATAATGACTATGTGGGCGCCTCGCGCTGGTACCGTGCCCGTCCGCGGCAGCCTCTGCTTGCGAACAATCAAAGGTCGTATCTTTGCGGACAAGTCCTTGCTTCGCAACCCGTAGTCTCACGGGCCGTCAGGGATTATCCGGCAGCGATCGCTGGGAAGCCGCGGTCGACAGCTCAGACATGGGGAGTAGCTTGGCGTGACCGGTTTGAAGGTTGGAATGGTGCGATGTCGCCTTGTCAGGGCAAGCGGGCCATAGCCGAGCGGATGTCGCCTGAAAGTTCCACCCGGCAAACCTGCGATGCGGATTACCTCTCAAGCAATTCCGGGTGGCTCTCAAGGAACGCGGGCACGGGAAGCGCAGCACCGAAATTGTAGGGGTTGTCCGCCAGCGTTCTTCGGTATCGTCCGAGCAACTCGCCGCCGTCCCGCAGTGGCTTGGATTTGCCGTCCATGCAATCCAATTTGTACGCAACAGCCGCCGTGATGTCCTGCGGCCGGTTGGCGTGGATTTCGAGCCCTCGACGGGTCAGCAGGGCGGTGTCGATCAAAAGCGCTTGCATCGGCTGCCGGTAGGTCTCGCGCAACGAGAGATAGCGCTTGGTCCGTCGGTCGTAGACCAGCCGCAAGGTGAAGTCGGTCTTGTCATTCCAAAACTGGCAATCGTTCGAAATGCAATTGACGAGCAACATAGGCGTTGCAAGCGCCTGCACGGCGCTCGTCAATCCCGACGTCGTGCCGATGAACAAGCGGGCCCCCGCGCACAGGAAAAGGTCCATGTCAGCAGACTTGATGTCACTGTGAGCATAGTCGAAAACGCCGGGCGATTCCCTGAGCGGTGTCATCGATTTATCGCCGAGCCGCACAACCGCGCCGCCGCGCGAGGTGATCTCGGCGATGGCATCGAGATAGTCGCTCACGTTGGCGGAGCGATGTTGGCGCGTCGTACCCGGCCCATCGCCGTGGTAGCCGCCCTCGCGAATGTGCAGCGCAACGAACCAATCGACGGTGACGCCGGCTTCGCGCAACCGGGCACGGCCACGCTCCCGCAAATCCTCAGGTATGGCGACGATCGGGCCACGCTTAGCCTCTGCCCAGGCGATTTGCGCCCGCGCCGCGGCGTGGGCCCAGGGTTCGGCCAAGCCCGTTGCGGCGAACGGTTGCCGGCCGCGTATCGCAATGAACTGATCGCCGACAAGGCGCTGGTAGGGCAACAGCTCGTCAACGAGCGCCGGGTCTTCAATGAGGCAAACGTGAGGCGCGATCAGTGACAGGAAGGCGCGATTGACGACCTTCCGTGGCGGCGCGAGCAGCACATAATTCGCGCGGGACAACAGGCCGAGCTCGGCCATGCGCAAATGGCAGTCGATGAAGCCGATGTGCCCGATCAGGGTGACCCACTCATAGCCGAGCAGCCTGACGGGAAGGTCTGCGTTGAAATGGGAGCTGGTTGCTGCGATCCGTGCGATCAAGTGCTGCGGCATAGACCATCTCTGCACCAGCGCGTCCTGATGGTCGAGCGCAGCCTGATAACAGCAGAACGTATCCGCATATTGTCCCTGGTGGTAGAAATTCTCGCCGAGCTGAATGAGATTGTCGTAGATCAGGAGCTCGCCCGCATTTGCAAACTCCCACGCGCTCGGCGTGTAGGTTGCGGGATCGTAGCCGGCTGCGTAGTTCTGATGGCTCATCACCGAGCGCGGGTTGCGCTCGACGGACGCGCGAAAACATTCCGCCGCATTGGCGTAATCCTTCATCAGCGCATGGACGCAGCCGAGCTTGCGCAGCGCACTGCTGTCGCCGCCCTTTGCTGCGGCGTTGAGGAAGTGCTGTGCGGCTGGGTAGCTCGCGCGGTACATATGGGCCACGCCAACCGCGAAGTTCAGCGCAAAACTGTCGATCGCCTCTGCGCGGGGCACCTCGCGAACGATCCGGTCATAGGCCTCGCAGAGCGCCAGCGTACCGAAATAGACGGATGGTGTGAGGCCCTTGCGGCTGCGCACGTTAATGCGGAAGATCAGGTTGAGCAGACGAACCGCGCGCAGTGCTGCCGGCTTCCGGCTCGCTGCGATGTGGATTTGCGCGGTCGCCGCTAGGCCAAGCAGGATTACCTTGGTTGCGAGCGGGGCGATGAACGAGCCCCTGGCAAGCTTCCGATCCGCAAAGCGCAACAGGGCGGCACCGGCCGTGCCGTTGATGAACCAGCGATCGACAAGGGTGCTGGCCTTCGAGGTGAACGGCAGCAGCATGCGCCGGCGCGCGGCGAGGGCGCCATACAACCGGAATGCCAGGCCCGTCAGCTGCTTCGGCGGCGCCGCCGGCGCCGAAGCCGAGCGCTGGCGGGCCGCAGTCGACGCGGGCGGCGCGATATTGGCGCGATTGAGGCGATGCCGCAGCTGCGCGACTGATGACAGCGGGCTCATGCAGGACGATAGGCGGCACGTGCCGCGACGATTGCCCGCCGTCGGGGCCATTGGCTCAAGAGCCGCGTGAACGACATCGGCCGGGTCCGCAACGCAGCCCAGGCAAGAGCGGCCAATATCCCGAGAAAGCCAAGCGGGAGCAAGAGACCGAGCCACCTCTGCTCGAGCGCACCAAAGCCGAGCAGGGCCGCAGCGCGCTCGGTCTTGGCGGAGGGCTCCGTCTCGGCAGAGATGACGATCCGTGCAGCACCGAAGCGGGTGCGGCGCTCGAATGCGTCGTCATATCCTTGCGGAAACAGTGTGCTTGCCGCGATCAAGGCGCGAATCCGACTCAGCCGCTCCGAGAGCACCTTGGGGTCGGTCGCTGTGGTCATGGAGTAATTTTGGCCGTGGATGCGCCAGTAGCCGAGGATTTCCGCGACAAAGAATACGCCGTAAGTCAGTGCCACCTGGCGCGCGAGAAACGCGTCGGCAAACGAGCCAAGCTTTTCGTCAAAGTTGCCAAGTGCGACGAGCGCGCTGCGCCGGTAGAGCGAGACCGTGCCGGAAAAGTAATTGTCGCCGACGCGCAGCGCCTTGCGCACATCGTCAGGCCTCAAGAACGCGGAGTGGCTTTCGGGCAGCATGATCGGCCGGAGCGCGCGCGTCTCTCGCGTGCCGATGATCTCGGTGCAAGCGCAGATCAGGCCGGCCTCGGGACAATTTTCGGCCGGCGCCAGGCTACGTTCGAGATAATGCGGATGCAGCGCATCGTCAGCGCCCAGAAAGCCGATCCAGTCGGTATCGACGAGGCCAATGGCCTCGTTCTGGCCGGCCACCACGCCCCTATTCTTGTTGTGGCGGATCAACTCCCACCCCGGGTGCTCGGCGATGAAGCGGGAGATGACGGCAATGCTGTCATCGCACGAGGCATCATCGATGATGAGCACGCGATCAGGCGCGCGCGTTTGCGCGGCGATGCTGCCGAGCGACTCGGGCAAATAGCGCGCGTGATTGTAGTTGGGGACGACAAGCGTCACGCGGGGCCGGGCAGTGGATGTAGTCAGCTGGTCCATTGGACTCCAACAACGCGTCGTCGCCACCTCAAACCTGTCTGCGAGGCCTCAGGTCGCCGGGAGTTCTTTCAGCACGTTCTCGAGCGGACCGAAGGCCCGCACGCGGCCTCCGTCCAGGTGGAGGCCGAGATTGCACATGTCCCTCAGAAGACCGTGGTCGTGCGAGGCAAGCACCACGATGCCCGATTGATTGGTGATGTCGAGTAGGCGGTCGTGGGTTTTCTTGCGGAACTGCGCGTCGCCGACGGCGATCCATTCGTCCATCAGGATGATGTCACCGTGAATGGAGGCGGCGATGGAAAAGACCAGGCGGAGCAGCATGCCGGACGAATAGGTCCGGATCGGCAATTCGAGATAATCGCCGAGCTCGGCGAACTCGGCGATTTCCGGCACGCGCGCCTCGATCTCCTCGGGCGTCAGTCCGAGAATCAGGCCGCGGATCCTGATATTCTCATAACCGGAAGCCTCTTCGTCCATGCCGAGCCCGATGTCGAACATCGGCACGTTGCGCCCCACCGTGCGCAGCGATCCGCGGGTCGGCTCATAGATGCCGGCGAGAACGCGGATAAGCGTTGTCTTGCCGGCGCCGTTGTGGCCGATCAGGCCGAGCCGGTCGCCGCGGCGCAAGGTGAAGCTGATATCATCGAGCGCCTGGACGAAGCGGAACGAACCTTCGTTCTTGAGCACCTTGCCGCCGACGCGCGAGGCCGTGCGCAAGGCCAGGTGGCGGAACGACTGCGCGTTCGGTGGCGCGACCGGGAATTCGATACCGATATTGCGGGCTTCAATCAGAGGCATGATGTTTCCGTGCTGCTAGCCACCACCATCAGGCCCAATAGACCACGCGCGAGCGGTAGCGCGTGTAGATGTAGATCATCGCCGCCGTCAAAAGGGCGACGACGCCGAACGCGCCAAACCAACTCATCAGACCGGTCGGATTCCCCATCAGCGGATCGCGCGTGATGGACAGCAGATAAGCGATGGGATTGAGCTTAACGATAATCTCGCCGCCCCTTATGTGCGACGGCAGCCATATGATCGGCGAGATGAAAAACAAGAGCTGAAGCACTGCCGCCACGACGGGCGGCACGTCGCGATAGCGCACGCAGATCATGGAGGTGATGACCGACGCGCTGACCACGAAGACATAGACGATCGCGAGGCCCGGCAGGCAGAGCAGGATATTGAAACCGATGTGCCAGGGAAGGATCAGCCAGATGATCGGCACGATCGCCATATTGTGCAGGAAGATGATCAGATTGCGCTGAACCATCCGCATCACATGGATCAGGATCGGCATGTCCACCGCTTTGATCATGCCGCCGGCGTTGATCATCGTGGAGCAGGACTCGCCGAGCGAGGAGGCGATGAAATTCCAGATGGTGATGCTCACCATGAAATTCGGCAGGTAGGTCTTGGTATCGGCGCCAAGGAACCGTCCGGCGACCAGACCCATAATCACGGCGGTGAGGCCGTTGGTCGCCGTGATCCACCAGGGGCCGAGAAAGGTCCGCCGGTATTTCGATCGGATGTCACCCGCGGCCAGCGCCCGCCAAGTTACGTGGCGCGTCACGAAGGGCGCAATATCGGTGCGGCAGCGGGCCCAGCTGAAGCGGCGCTTCTCCGCGATCACGAAGCGCTCGTCGTGGTCGTTGGCCAGGGTCGTCATGCGCAATCTCGTGGAGGCGGGATCATCCGGCATTGGTTACCGAAAGGCTCCGAGCGGCGTTCCACGCCGCTTTTCGGTGCCTGCTGGACACCATTTTAGCAGGCCCCTGTCAACCAGTTCCGGGGGCGACATCGCGCCGCCGCCATTGGGCTCGGAAGGCCCCAAACCCTCGCTTCCGTGTTTCTCCGGGCTCTCGAAGCGGAAGCGGCCGAGAGGGGCTTTGCCTAGAGGAGCTTCGAGTCGGCTTTGTCCGCAATCCGCGGCTCCGGCAGCGGCACCAGGAATTGGCCGCCGGCCGCGACATAGGCCTCGTTCCGCTTCAAAATCGGATCGGCATAGATCCAGGCCAGGATGACGACTACGTGCGGCTTTTCGGTCGCAAGCACCGCCGAGGGCAGCACCGGGATATGCGCGCCCGGGCTGAACGTGCCCTGCTTGAGCGGATTGTCGTCGACGATGAACTTGACCCTGCCTTCCAGCTCAAAATGGTAGAGCAGGGTGGTGGTCGTCGTCGAAGCGCCATAGGCGGCGACGACCTTGCCCTCCGCGCGGGCTTTGTCGAGATAGGCGAGGACCGTGCGCTTCCGGCTCTCGATCGCGTCGAACCAGTCGCGATAGATCTTCGGCTTGGTGATGCCGCGGCGCTGCTCCTCGGCTACCAGCTTGAGATAGGCCTCCGAGCGCGGCCGCTTGCCCGTCGATTTGGGCTGGGCAAAGGCTCGGATCGACCCTCCCTTGGTCCCGGTCCGCTCGACATGGAACAGGCTCATGTCGTGCTTGTTCAGGAAGGTCTCGAGCGGGATCAGCGCGTGATGGGAGACATGCTCGTGATAGATCGTGTCGAACACCATGTTGTCGATCATGTCGACGATATAGGAGACCTCGAAGACGAACGCGCCGTCATCTACCAGCAACAGGCGAATGCCCTTCACGACATCGGCCATGTTGTCGATGTGGGCGAACACGTTGTTGGCACAGAACAGCGCGGCGCTGCCTTGCTCGTCCCTGATCTTCTCCGCGAGCCGGCTGGTGAAAAAATCCGGGATGGTCGGCACGCCGTCTTGCGTCGCGGCCGCGGCGATGTTGCGCGCCGGATCGATGCCCTGCACGCGCATGCCCTCGTTCTTGAAGGCCTTCAGGAGCGAGCCGTCATTGCTGCCCATCTCCACGACCAGATTTCCCTTCGGGATCGAAAGCCCTTCGACCACCGAGTGGGCGTAGCGCTTGAAATGCTCGACGAGGCCTAGCGAGACGGAGGTGCGATAGGTGTAGTCCCGGAACAGCACGTCGGGATCCACGACGTCGAGATTCTGCAGATGTCCGCACGAAAGGCAGAGATAGCAGTCGAGCGGGTAGAGGTCCTGCGGCTCGCTCTTGCGCTCGGCGGTGACGAAGGCATCGCCGATCGGCGAGGCTTTGATCGGCAGCACATGCTCCAGCGAGGTGGATCCGCATAGGCGGCAAGCGGTCTTGTGCGTCACGTGCTTTTGCATGTCTCGGCGATCCCTGCGGACGAATGAAAGGGCTCTATAGGAAATTAGGGGCGGGATGCATAGCGATTCATAGCCCGGAGAAGGCTTTCGCGACCTCCTCCTGCCAAACGACCGAAACCCCGCCATCCAGGAACAAGGATTGTCCATTGATGAAGGAGGCGCGCTCGCTGCAGAGGAAATCGATTGCGTTGGCGCATTCCTCGGCGGTGCCGAGACGGCCGAGCGGCACCAGGCGGTGATAGAGCTCCATCAGCTTGGCGTTGGATTCGTAGAACGCGCGCGACTCCGGCTTTAAGTAGGTCAACGGCATGATGGCGTTGACCCGGATGCCCTGGCGCCCCAGCGTCGCGGCATAATGGCGGACCATGGCGTTGAGGCCGCCCTTCACCGCGTGGTAGCCGACAGGCTGGGAGCTGCCGACATAGTCGGCATAGACCGAACTCACGACGCCGATGGCGCGATCGCCACTGTCGGTAAAATGCGCTGCAAAACCTTCGATCAGGTCGCGCGATGCGGTGAGGCCAACCTGGATCTCCCCGACCCAGGGATCGCCTTGCCCGCGAAAGCGCTGGCTCAGCACCAGATAGCTGATCGGCCCAAGGTCATCGGAGATTTGCGTCCACAGCCCGTCCAAGCTTGCGGGTTTCTCCAGGTCGGCCGCAAAATGACGCAGCCGCGGACTTTCCGGAAATTCGGCCGGCTTGTGTCGCGAGATGACGCTGACGGCGCAGCCGCGGGACAGGAAGCGCTCGACGACGATCCGTCCCAATCCGCGGGTGCCGCCGACCACGACGGCGTGCTGCGTGCTCATGCGGCCTTGTCCTGAAGCGCGGCAACGCGGCGGACCAGCTCGGCCTGGTAGGCCGCCGCCTTGTCGGGCTCGCTGTCCTCGGGCGCGAAATCGGCGAACACGGTCCCTTGCGGCCGGAACGGACCGTTGGTGATTTCGTGCACGATCAACATGTCGCTGCGAATGATCAGGGTGTGAAAGAACGGCTTCGACATCCGGTAATAGAACGAACGCCCGCTGCCCGGTTCCCCCAGCGCGACGACGCGGCTAATCTCGCCCTCATCGTCGAACACGACGATATCGACCTCGCCCTCGATGATGTGGAAGGCCTCGCTCTTGCCGGGATGCTTGTGCGGGCGGATGTAGGAGCTCGGGTCGATCGCGATGATCATCTCGTGCAGCGCGTCCTCGCCGTCGGGATGCGCGTTGATGCGGGCGCGGCGTTTGGGGCTGGCCTTGACCGAGGCTTTCAGCATGTCGAGCTCGCGCGCGCCGACCGCCGATATTGGCCCCTTGGCGAGGAAGACCTCGGGCGATTTCTGAACAAGCACCATCAGGCAAGATCCTTCACGCAAGCTCCTTCACGACCGAATCATCGAGCGCCGCATAGATCGAGCGAAATTCCACCCCACGTTCCGCGAGTGGCGCGAGCTTGGCCCGCACCTTCGCCTGGATATGGGGCGCCACCGCAAACAGGCAAATCTTGATCCGCTCGTCCTGCAGCAGCGCCTCTGAACTTACCACGGGCACCCTGAAGCCGGGGGGGAAAAAGCCGGCTTTGTCGGGGTCGTCATCGACCGCGAGCGCAATATCGACGCCCAATCCGAAGGCGTTGACGAACATGATGGCGTGATGGCCGATCCCGAACAGCGCGACCCCATTCTTGGTCTTGCCGGCGCTGCTGGCGAGTTTTGCTCGAAGGCGCTCTCGAGTGGCCGGAAACCGCTCGCGATAGGTCTGGAACAGGGCGGACGCGCCTTGCGGGACGAGCGCCGGGACAGGGGACTTTGCGAGCTCCAGCACGGCGACCAGCGCATCTTCCAGAACTCCTGGATAGCGCAGGATCGAGAGCACCCGGAAGCCCGCGGCTTCCGCCAGCCGCTCAAGGGTATTCTCCACGAAATAGCAGCAGTGTTCATCCCACAGGAAGCAATAGTCGCGCGCGGCGAGAAACTTGCTGCTGTCGGGAACCTCGATGAGAAGCAGGCCGCGCTCGCCAACGAGAGATTTGAGCGCGGTGAGCGCCGCGACCGGCGCGCGCGAGTGTTCGATGATATAGCGGCAGGACACCAGGTCGAAGCGCCCCTTGCGCGCCGCGATCTCAGTGAGCCGCGGCGCGTTCAGGCTGGCCTGCCAGGTTTCGAGATAGGGGTAAAATCCTTCCCGGGTGGGCGCATCGAGTTCCAGGGCGGCGGTCGCAACCCCGCGGGCCGCAAGGCGCGTCAGCAGCGGCTGTTCGAACGGGCCGGTGCCGAGCGCGCTGCGCGCGTCGGAGCGAAGCGCCAACACCGTCTCCACCAGGGCGTCGAGATGGCCTTCCGGTTCGCGGTAGCGAATCCAGGGCAATTGCGGGGTGAGGGCCTCCGCCGGCGGCGGCTCGCGGAGCTGGATCAGCCGGCAGCTCTCGCATTCGACGATGTCGACATCGACCAGCGCGTCGACCTGTCCCGTCCGGGTGAAACGGTTACACACCGGAAGCCGGCCGAGCGATAACGCCGGTGTGCTGACCGTGTGGCCGCACAGTCGACAGTGAGAGCTCGCTGGGCGTATGATCTGGTCCGAGATGCTCATACAGAAAGGCGAATTCGTGGTACTGGGACAGCCCGAGCGGCGCTCCGTGCACGCGCATGCAACGGGCTGTCAGCGAGGTCCCGACGTGCTAACCGTTTGGACGGCAAAATGCTAGCAGCCTATGCTGGCATCTCTGCTCGGCGGCAATGCCGATCAGAGGAAATCTGAACGATTTGGGCGAAACTTGCGGATGCACGCGATCGGGGGCAAGGCGATGGACGGCGGCAGCATGGTTGTCGCTCTCGCCCGCTACGTGTTTTCCCTCTTTGTTTCCCTTATCCTAATCAGCGGGCTGTTGTCAGCCTGGGCGCTGATCGGACGCGACCACTTTGCCGCAATCCGGGCTGGCCACGGACCAAGCTGGTATCAGGACCTCGGCGGCGACGCTGTGACCGAGATTCAGGACCAGGACATCTTTTTTCACGACATCGGCACGTCGATCGAGCACCTGCGGCAGGCTGACGTCGTGATTGTCGGCTCATCCCTGGTGGCCTTTGGCATCAACGGAAACATCGCGGCCAAAAGGTTGGCCCGGTATGGACTAACCTTTTACAATATGTCCTTCGTCGGCATTTCCAGCGGCGAGTTTACCCGAAGAATCGCCGAACGCTTCCGCATTCATCCAAAACTCTGGATCATCAACGCGGATGATGGCGGAGGCGGTGGTCACTTCTTCGGCGACACCGTGCAGCGGTCCTTTTCCGGCGACGTCAAGACGATCGCCGCAACCGAGCACAGCCGGTTCAAGGCGTTTCGGGAGGTCGTCCGGCGCAACCTGCGATGGCGCGCGGAGGCTCTTTTCAAGAGCCTGTTCCATTCCACTGCCCTTGAACGGCCGGACCGCGTCATCATCCCGCGCTTTTATCGCGATGCTGCAACGGGCGATGCCGATATGACGGCATTTCCCAGGTACGAGAACGCCGATAATCCAAGCGTTGCGATCAAACCTCGTGCGGCGTGCCATGCCAGCGAACAGGTCGTTCGGATCGCGCGGCGCTTCGTCGCGACTGTCGGTGGAGATGTGGTTCTGACCCTGGTGCCGAATACCTACTATTGTGAACAGCAGGCGCGTGAGTTGGCGCAGAAACTGGGCGTGGAGCTCGTGCTTACCGGAAAGCTCGGCTATTCGAGCTGGGATGGCGGCGGTCACCTCGATCGCCGCGGCAGCAACGCGTTCACCCGTGACCTGATTTCAGCGCTGGAGAAGACTCCGACGTTCCAGCGCGTGCTGGGAGCCAAGCAAAACTCGTCATTCGCCGCGCAGCGTCAGCCTTAGTGCTTGAAATCCAAAAGGCGGTCGATCACCTGACCGGCCATGAAGATCGAGCCGGCGTGGGTCAGATGGCCGCCGTCGAATGCGGTGAGCTCGGAGCCATTCGGGCCGATACGCGCCAAGCATCCGTCATTGTTGCACATGAGTCGGCGCATCGAGATGTAGTCGATGCCTGCCTTTGCGGATTCGGGCTCGAGAATCGACTCGATCTGGCGAGTCCAACGGTCGTTGGAGCGATACCAGGTTCGTTCAGGCAGTATCGCCCCGCCGCTTTCGAAGTAGTAGTCGAGAACGTTGGCGGACAGACCCTCGCCGGTCCAGCTTGCGGGCGGTCCCAACAGCACGATCTTCTTAGTAAACGGCCTCAGCAACGGAACGGTCCGTTGCAGGCCGCCACGCAGATCGGGTTCGCTGTAGCTCCAGGTCGAATAGAGGATCACCACATCCGGGCGCAGCTCCGCAATGCGCTTGAGGGCGTAGTCGTTGCTCGGCTTACAGAACCGCCGTTCAGGATTGACGTAGCCGATAAGCGGCGCACAGGCCGAGGCGGTGTACTCCGCCACGTCGAACCCGCGCTTGGCGGCGAAATGCTTCAGCCCGGGATAAAGTGATGCGGCGTAGGAATCGCCCCAAATGAAAAGCAAGGGCCGGCCACCATTGCCCGCACATTCCGGAGCGAATTCCGCGGGGCTCTGTTCGGGCTGCATCAGGCATTTTCCCTCCCGCCAATATTGCGAGGATTCTGCGCCAGTGAGCATGAAGGGACGAACCGAAGCTGGAATCCTGATCGGCAAACCGTTGGTTCGGTCGGCAGCAAGGCCGACTATACCTAGAGCAAGCATCGCGGTGATCAGGCCTGCGACCTTGATCCGGACGCGCTTGCGTCCGAACCGCAACGGCTTCTCGACTATCCGATAGGTGAGCCAGGCCAGTAACCCGCTCGCCAGCAGGATCGCCAGCATGTAGCGGATACGGACGCCGTCGACGAAATGGATGCGCGCATAGGCCATCAGCGGGAAGTGCCAGAGGTAAAGCGGATAGCTGATCAGCCCGACGAACACCGCCGGACGCGCCGCAAGCAGATGTCGGTGGACGAACGTGCCGCTGCCGCCGATCAAGGCGGCGGCGCCGAGCACCGGCAACAGGGTGAACCAGCCCGGGTCCCGCATCCAGGCGCGATATGCGCATAGACTGACGACAATCGCCGCCAGCGCGCATGCGGCCGCGATCTCCCGCGACGGTCGGAAGCTTGACTTGCGTTGCTCAAGATTGATGATGCGTCCGCCATGCCACAGCGCCAGCGCCGAGCCGACCAGCAGCTCCCACGCGCGCGTCACGGGAAGGTAGAAGGCGTAATCGGGCGCCCGGGCTCCGACAATCAGACAGAGCACGAACGAAGTGACCGCGAGCACCGTCACTACGGCGAGCCCATTCAGATTCCAGCGGCGGATCAAAAGCAGCGTCAGCGGCCAGGCGACGTAATATTGCTCTTCAATCCCAAGCGACCAGAGATGGAGCAGGGGCTTCATGTTGGCGGCCAGATCGAAATAGCCGACTTGCCCGAGCAGCACGAAATTCTGGGCAAAGATCGCACCGCCGGCGATGTTGGTCCCCAGCGATTGCATGTCGTGCAGCGGCAGCAGGAACCAGCCGATGGCAAAGGTGACGGTGACGACGAGGATCAGCGCCGGGAAGATGCGGCGAATCCGGCGGGCATAGAAATTAGCGATGCTGAAACGCTTCTCGCGCATCTGCTGGTGGATGATGCCGGTGATCAGGTAACCGGAAATCACGAAGAAGATGTCGACGCCGAAGAAGCCGCCGGGCAGGAGGCTCGGAAAGGCGTGATAGATGAGCACCGGAAGGACCGCGAGGGCACGCAGGCCATCAATATCCGGGCGGTAGGATAGGTGAGACGGCTGAGCCGCACCTGGCTTCTCCAAAGCGAGGTCGAACCGCGCGATGTTCATGATAGCTGTCCGCCTTCAGTCGTTCGCCAAGAATTCGCGCGCATACTTCTCAACGAAGTACTTGCTCGGCCGGGAACTGCCAAAAAAGCCCGGTACCTTCACGTAGCGCTCCCAGCCGTCGTCGACGCCCGATACCGCGGCCGTACGCCCCGGCTCGCAAAGATCCAGGACCTCCCGTACCGTTTCCAGGATTTCATCCGAACTGCTCTCGCCCACGGTCAAGCCGGCGCGCACGAGCGATTCGTAGGTAGGGAACGCCCAGCGGTAGCGTTCGGATGTGACGTCGCCGAGCGACAGCATTCGCCCGCCCTTCGTGTGGACCGGCTTGAGCGCAAACCGCGTGTCGGTGGACCACAACAGCCCGACCGAACTCAGCGCATTCACCATCGCGGTCGGGATACCGAAGCTCGTTGCTACATAGGCAAACCCCGAGGTGGTGCCGATGAACATCCGCGCGCGGCGCATCAGGTGGATATCCATCTCGGGCACCTGGTCGTCGCTGCGCGCATAATCGATAACCCGCGCCATTTCGGGCAGCGGCGGCACCCTGCGCCCGCCCATCCGCACCACCCAGCCGCCGCGTTCCGTGACATGGCGGATGGCATCCATGTAGCTCTCGAGCGAGGCGTTGCGGATCGACTCGCCGACCCCTTCGGTATCGTTGCGCGCCTTGGCGTCGCGAACATGCAGGCAAACGTACCAGTCGTCTTCGCTCATGCCCCATTTCCGGCGCAGCGACTGGTAAAGCTGCTCGGTGCGGTCGTCGGCGGCCATGCGGCGGTCGTAGATGTCGCGCAGTGGAAAGCCGCGCCCCTCGGCCTCCCATTGCTTGAGCGCCAGCGAGCCGGCGTCATTCCAGTAAACGGCGCGGCCATCCTCGAACGCGAAGGCCTGATGCGACATGCCGAGGAAGGGAATGAGGCTTGCGAGCTCGTGCCAAATGTCGGGCGTGACGTTGTCATGCAAAGTGAGCGTCGGGCAGATCTCCGAAAACAGCGACAGGAAAGGCTTGTTGGCGATGCGATCGTCGTAAGCCAGCAGCAGCGGACTGCCTCTCCACCATCCCATCTGGCGCATCATGAGATGAACATTCAGATGCCCGTTGTGGCCGATCAGCGCGCTCCAGTCCGGCGACAACAGCTTGGCCTCCGGCAAATCGACACCGAGCCCGTCAAGAAACGTCTTCAGTTTCGGACTGGGCGCGGGCAGCGAGCGGCGCAGTCTTTGCTGCGTTTCGTTCATTCGGTTGAAGACGTCCGGCAGATGAAAGCCCTCGCCGCTGTGATAAGTCGTCAGCAACAGGTGGCGATAGGCATAGAACAGGTTGATCTCGGCCAGCAGCGGACGCTGCGGGTGACTGGCAGGCAACCTCTCCCAGTGCTGACCGTTCTGCTCGCGCGAACTGAGGATATCGTTGTGCCGCGGCAGCTTGAGCCGCTCGATCAGCCCATTGATCAGCTCCTTGTCGGCAAAGAACTCCGGGACATAACGATCGAGCGGCGCTTCGAATAATTCGTCGTCGTCATATTGCCTTGCTGCGAACGTCCCCTGTTCAAAGGTGAAGTTGCGGTGCTCCAGCATCATCTTGATGAGCTCTGCGAAACCACCCATAAACCGGGGTGGGATCGCGCTCCAATCGACCGTATGGATCTGCGCCAGCACTTCCATGAAGTAGCCGGTCGAAAGCTTCTTAATGAGGGTTTCCAGCGCCTCCAGAAAGTACTCTTCGCTCCCTTGCCAATTGATTTGTGGGAAGAGCGCCAGCACCTGCTTCTCGTCCCCACAAAGAAGGAAAAAGAACACGAGCTCATTGATGTACTTGTCCGAACGAGGGCTGGCGAGCACCCATGGCAACATGCCGTGGATGTTGAGACCGCAAAAAAACTGGAAGTGCCGGTCGAGATCATCGCGTCGGGTGTAGTGCCGGTAGATGACAGCGAGCATGAATGCCTGCTTGAACGGCAAGAACACAAATATGATGTTCTTGAGAAATTCTTTCGCTCCGAAGCGGCCTGCAACGTTCAGCGCCAACTCGAGCAGCCGCACAAAGCGCGCAGCGATCTTCGGCTTTCGCAACCGTACGGGCCAGCGGCGCACCGAGCCGATTTTCATGTCAACCGAATGAACCGACATCTACCCCGCCCCCCCCCGCAATATCCCATAGCCCTCGCGCGTGGCTCGGCACGTCCATCCAATCATGAAGCTCCGCATCGAAAGGAGAAGCATCTCCCCGACCTTGGGAGCTAGCGCGTGGCCGCATTGGCTTCGTCAGTTCGGAGGGCATTGACGATCATAGGCCCGAGCTGCTTTTTCGCGAGATACACGGACGCGAACGGCCGCAAGTGTGCGTCGTCGAAGGTAATTAAGCCCGTCTTTCGATCATCGCCCAGATAGGTGAGACAACCATCCGAATTACAGAATGGGCTTCGCTCCTCGACGTAGTCGAACGGCTCATTGCTTTTTAGTTTGGACTCGAATGCATTCCCTAATGCAAGGAGCTCGTCGTCCTGATGCCCGGGTATGTAGTGCGGAGTAGAGTACCAATAGCTCTTCATAATGATCTTATACAGATACGGCTTCCAATGCGGTCTTTGGCCAAGCACGAAGATATGCTTCACACCAAGCTTCCTGATCATGACCGAGTAGGTCCTGATGTAGTTTATATCGAACGAACTGTTTGAAGACATCAGAACTACGTCGGGCGGATCGAGTTTGATTCGTTCCAGCGCGAAGTGATTAGTCATATTGCAGTGATCCGCTTGGATCTGTGCATCGTTGAGAGCACGCACCGGGCAGCCCGAGCTGAAGATCAAGAGCGTGGAAATCTCCTTCGGTAGCACCTCCTTCAGCCCGTAGTACAAGTCGGCCGCATTGGAATCTCCAAGGATCAACACGGCCTTTGATGTGTGACGGGTGTAGCACTCCGGATCGATCGCATCACGAGGGGCATTGGAAGGGAACGGGCTGTTCCATCTATAGAAGTTACATTGATTTTGGGCGATCTGCGCCCGTTCGACCGTATGTTTGCTTGCGTCGTACAGATAACCTTCGAAATAGGCCGCGTATTCGGCTCGGTCTTTCAATCGACCCGGGATGCCGGATTTTGCAAGGTCATAGATGCCGAAGACAGCGACGCAGACCATCGCGCCGATGAGCCCCAATATCCGGACCCTTACAGGCAATGTTCCGAACCGCAGCGGCGTCTCGATGAAGCGGTAGGTCAGCCAGGCGAGAACGACGCTGGCGACCACGAGCTCCAGCCGCAGCATCCAAGACGGCTCGGCGTAGGCGTTGTGCGCAAACGCGAGCAGGGGCCAATGCCAGAGATAGAGAGGATAACTGATCAGGCCGATCCATACCACGGCGCGGTTGGACAACACGCGGGAATTGAGCCAGGCGAGCGGGCCCGCAAGCACGAGCAGGCACGTCCCTAGCACCGGGAGCAGCGCCCACCAGCCCGGAAACGTTGTCTTCGGCGTGATCTTGACGATTGCCACCGCCAGCAGCAACGCGCCCAACAGCGCCATCGCTTCACACAGCACAAGCGGCAGCGGCTTGCGCAGCACGGGCCGAAGTTGGGTGAAGTAGGCCAGCAGTCCTCCAGCCAGCAGCTCCCAAAACCGCGAAAGTGGCGAATAGAAAGCAGCGGGTGGATTGGTCGCGGCGCTATGAACGCTGATCGCGAACGATCCCACGAGCAGAACGATACTGATCAGCGCCAGGTTGAACCGGGTCTTCCGGACCGCCAACACCAGCGCCGGCCAGATCAGGTAATATTGCTCTTCGACTCCCAGCGACCACAGATGCAGCAGGATCTTGGTGTTGGCGCTGGTATCGAAATAGTTCGCTTCCTTCCAGAAGATGAAATTGGCAATGAAGGCGGCTCCGCCGGCGACATGTTTCCCAAGCTGTTGGTATTCATCGGGAAGCAGCAGAAACCATCCGGCAACGAGACAGGCGGCCAGTACGACCAACAGCGCCGGGAAGAGGCGGCGTATGCGCCGCGTGTAAAAGGTCGCGAAGCTGAATCGGCCATCGTCGAGATCGGACACGATGATCGACGTGATCAAGTATCCGGAAATGACGAAAAAGACATCGACGCCGACGAAACCGCCCGAGAGCAAGGTCGGAAATGCATGAAATATGACGACGCTGATAACAGCGACCGCGCGCAGCCCATCTACATCGGGCCGGTACTTGATCACGTGCGGCCCGTGCTCGCCCGCTATTGGCTTGACCATCTATTATGAAACCCCACCCTTGCGCCCCGGCGACCCTATCATCTGGCGCTTTGGAGCATCAACCTCTCTCTTTGGTTGCATCTGACACCGGAAAGCAACACTCCCGCGGCTCACAGGCTGCGGTTCCTTGGGGCGGGGCTGTCAAGGCGCCTTATCGCGAGAGGCCGGTCATGCCGTATCTTGCCGCGTCGCCCTTCCACGTTCATTCAAAGAAGATGAACTCGTGGTCGCCGGTGTAGCCGCTTCGCTTGAACTCGAACGCCCATTCTTCCGGCGTGTGGAAGATGCGGCAGGTGAGCTGCCAGTACATCAGGTTCACCTTCTCGCGCTCGTTGCGATAGGCTTCGACGCAGAGGTATTTGGCGCCGCGGCCGACGCGCTCCATCTCCCGCAAGGCGGCGTCGAGGTCGTAGTTGTAGAGGTTGTGCAGCGTGTTGATGGAGATGACGAGATCGAAATGGTTGTCGGGCCAGGGCAGTTTGGCGGCCGATCCGACCTGGCAGAACGGCTTGACATCCTCCATCGTGTGCTCGATTCCGTAAGCGGAGACGTCGATGCCGGCGACCTCGATGCCGGGAACGGCCTCGCGGAAATCGTGCAGCAGAAAGCCCTTGCCGGAGCCGACGTCGAGCACGCGCATGCCCGGCTTGATGCCGTAGGCGGCAACCATGGCATCCGCCACCTTGCGCCAGCGGCCATCATATTTGTAGCCGCCATAGCCGGTCTCGCGGCTGCCGTCCCAGTAATCGTAGTCGAACTTGATCGCCATCTCGGCGACCTCAGCCTTGTCGCGCTGGGTGACGCGCGCGAGATAGTCGCGCTTGGTCGATTTATGAACGAGGCTGACGAACTCGCGATAGGCCATGAAACTCTCTCCAGTGCAACAGGTCGGTCAATCCGGATCTTAAGCGTTCAATCCGGCAAGTTTGGCTTCCGCCTTCTCGAGCTGGGCGGCGCAGCGCGCGGCCCAGGCGCTGGTTTCGGCAAAGGCGCGGCGCGCCGCGCCGAGCGGCAGAAAATCGTTGAGAATGATGCAGGTCCACTTGATGCGATAGGCGTCAAGCAGCATGCGGCAGCGTGCGCGGCCCTTCTCGTCGAGCCCGAGGCCGTCGGCCACGCGCGCGATAAAGGTCGGATGATAGCCTGATGGCACCGGGATTTCCGGCTGGCAAAAGAAATCGGAGACCAGCTTGGCCGGATCGTCACTGCCGGCATATTCGAAGTCCAGGAACGTCAGGCGGCCAGCAGCGTCGATCAGCGCGTTGTGGAAGCCGAAATCCGACGGCGACAGGCAGCGATCGTCTGTTGCGAGCGCCTGCTCCATGGGAATGCCGGCAGCTTGGGCGGCGACTTCGAGATTCAGTTTCACGGCATGCCATATGGGCAGCAGCCGCTTCGCCACGAAACTTTGGGCCGCTTTGGCGTGCGGCGCATCGGGATCGAGCTGCTCAAGGCGCGCGACGCGGCGTTCGACGGTTGCGACATGCTCGGCGAGCGCGAAGCAGGCTTCCGAGCCCGGCGCGAGCGCCGCCCGCGGCCGCGCGTTGACCGCGAGCACGAAGTCGATCGCCGCCTCGATATGGGCCGGATTCAGCTCGGCAGCGAGCAGCTTGCGTCCCTCGACAAAGCTGTAGAGCCCGGCATGCGCGCTCGTATCACAGGCCAAAGGCTCGGGCACGCAGCGCATGCCGCGCGACCAGGCGTGCTGCAAGAAATCCCATTCGGCACGGAGCCGGTCGCGCGGATCGCGCGGATCGCTGAAATAGCGCTTCAGGACCAGCGGAGAGCCTGCGTCCATTTCGACGCGGTAGACCTGGTTGTTCTTGCCTCCGGCCAGGCGCGAGAGCCCACGCGCCTGTCCGCGGCCTGCGCTATCGGCGAGATGGCTCGCCAGGGAAAGCCAGCTTTCCTCGGCTTGCGGTTCAGCTCTGTTCACGGCCGATATCCGCCGAGATCGCGGCCCAGGATGAGCGGCGGTCGAGCTTGCTCGCATCCTCAGCCCGGCCAGCGAACTGGTCATCCGGATCGAACAGGACCTTGCGCATGCCGAGCGGGAATCCGGGCATCGCCAGGATCTCCGGAAGGTCGTCGACAAACATGTCGACGCCAAGCTCGGCCGCACGCGCGACCTTCTCTTCCTTGGTCAGTTCGAAGAACACCCGCGCCGGATCGATCCTGGCCGCGCCTTGGCCGATCAGCCCGCGCGCTTCGAGGAAGCCGCGCGCGGCCGCATGCATGTCGTGCCTGGGCCCGAGGATCGGACGGCGCGTCTTGTGGCTGACAATGAAGAGCTCGTGGCCGGCGCCTTGCGCAACGCCGATGAACTCGGCAAAGCCCGGAAAGGGCGAGACCAGGTCCATGCGGGCGCCATAGACGTAGCCCTGCAGCTCGGTGAAGTCATCCTTGCGGCCGCTGCCGTTCAGATGATCGCGCACGCTGTTCTTGTCGCGCGCGAGACCGCGCGGGATCAGGCCGCGTTCGAGGGCCGCCGCATGAAACACGCCGTCGTAGCATGCGATGGTATTGTCGAAATCGATCCCGATCCGCATCGCGGGTCCTTGAACGCCTAGCGCAGCGACATGTCGATCAGGGGACGGCCCACCTTGCCCGCGGCGAGGTCGGCTAGCGCCTGATCGGCCTCTGCCAGTTTGTAAGGCTTTGACAGCAGATCGCGCACCGGGAAGCGGTTTGACGCCAGCAAGCGGCCGTAGCGGCCATAGTCGCGGTCCGGAACGCTGTCTCCGCCCCAGGTGCCGAGCAGGCTCTTGCCCTGGTTGAAGACGCCCGGATTGAGCGAGAGCGCCGCACCCTGCTTGGCGTTGCCGATCACGACCGCACGCCCGCCCTGCTGGCGGGTGGCGTTGACGGCCTGGTCCATCACGGCCGGAATACCGGAGGATTCCACGGCCAGATCGACGCCTTGCGGCACGATTTTCTTGATCTCGGCGATCACATCGCCCTCGGAGGCGTCCAGCACATGGGTTGCGCCATAGATCTTGGCGAGTGCGCGGCGGGTCGGATTGGGATCGATCCCGATCACCGGCATGGCACCGGCGAGGCTGGCCGCCATCAGCGCGTTCAAGCCGATGCCGCCGGTGCCGAACACGGCGACTGCATCACCGGGCTGCACCTTCAAGACGTTGTAGACAGCGCCCATGCCGGTCGGCGCGGCGCAGCCGAGTAGCACCGCGACATCCATCGGTAGGCCCGTGGGCAGATGGGTGAGGCGGTTTTCGCTCACCACCGCGTGACGCTGGAAGGTGGTGACGCCGCCGGCATTCACCTTCCGGCCCGCCCAATCATACACCGCGCCGCCGGCCTCGATGCCGTTACCCTTGATCCAGGACAGCACGACCTTGTCGCCGGCCTTGACCTTGGTCACGGCGCTCCCGACTTCCAGGACGGTGCCGGTGCCCTCATGACCGAGACAGTGCGGGACCCATTTGTCCTCGCCCTTGTCGCCCCGCCACTCCATCACCTGCGTACCGCAGGCGCCGGAATAGGCGATCTCGACCAGCACCTGGCCGGGCTTGAGTGCGGGGATTTCGATTTCCGCCAGGACCAGAGGCTTTCCGGTTTGGACGAGAAGCGCAGCTTCGGTTTTCATACGGATGATTCTTCAGGACAAGGCGTGGAGGACTTTTTCGGCGATCTGGTGCCCGGTGAGCCCGAGCACCTCGCGGGCATATTCCTGCTCACCAGACTTCTTGAAAAAGGCGTCCGGCGTGCCGAAGCGCAGGAATTTTTTCGCCTGCGTCTCCGTGTCCGCAAGCCATTCGGAGACGGCCGCGCCAAAGCCGCCGATCAGCGAATGCTCTTCCAGGGTCGCCACCAGCCTGAAGCGCGAGAACGCGTCTTTGAGACACGCCTCATCGAGCGGCTTCACCGTGTGGAAGCTCACGACCTTGGCCGAGACGCCCTGCTCTTTCAGCTTGTGGGCGGCCTCGGTTGCCTCGGGCAGCATGTTACCGGTCGAGAGCAGGCAGACGTCGCTGCCGTCGGCGATGGTGATCGCCTTGCCGATCTTGAAATCGGCAATCGGACCGGAATGCACCACCGGCTCGCCCTTCTTGCCCATCCGGATATAGACGGGCCGATCCTGCTGCATCGAGGCGCGCAGCGCCGCGCGTACCTCGAAGGCATCGCCCGGGCAGATCACCACCATGTTCGGGATGGAGCGCAGGAAGGAGATGTCCTCGCAGGCGTGGTGGGTGGGGCCGAGGCCGGAATAGGCCAGGCCCGCGCCGACCGCGACGATGGTCACCGGCGCCTCGTGATAGCAGACGTCGGTGCGGATCTGTTCGAGACAACGCGTGGTCACGAAGGGAGTGATGGTGTAGGCGACGGGCCGCAGGCCGTTCATGGCCATGCCGGCGGCAACGCCCATCATGTTGGCTTCCGCCACGCCGCAATTGAAGAAACGGCCGGGGTGCTTGTCCTTGAATTTGTCGAACAGGCGGTTGCCGATATCGCCCGACAGCATCACGATACGAGCGTCCTCGTTGCCGAGCTTGGTCAGTTCGTCGGCGAATGCATTTCTCATCTGAGGCCAAGCTCCTTATGCGCCCTCACGACCTCCTCAGCCGTCGGCGCGCGGTAATGCCAGTTGTTGTCGTCCTCCATGAACGACACGCCCTTGCCCTTCACAGTGTGTGCGATCAGCGCAACCGGCTTGCCCGAGCCGTTCGGAATGCGCTGCATGGCTTCTGCCAGTGCGCCGACATCGTGGCCGTCGATCTCATGCGCATCCCAGCCAAACGCAACCCATTTGTCGCGGAGCGGTGCCAGCATCAACGTCTCGTTCGAACGCGCTGTTGCCTGCCACTTGTTGTAATCGACGACGACGCAAACATTTTCGAGCTTCTGGGCGGCGGCAAACATCGCGGATTCCCACACTGAGCCCTCATTGTTCTCGCCATCCGAAAGAAGGGCAAAGACGCGGAAGGTTTCGCCCTTGATGCGTCCCGACAGCGCCATGCCGCAGCCGAGCGGCAGACCGTGCCCGAGCGAACCCGTTGCGGCCTCGACGCCGGGCAACAGGTTTGCTGGCGGATGTTCGGCGAGCCGCCCGCCATCCTTGCAATAGGTGTCTAGCTCTTCGAACGGGAAATAGCCCTTCATTGCGAGCGTCGTATAAAGGGCCGCCGCAGCGTGCCCTTTCGAGAGGATGAAGCGATCGCGCAACGGATCGTTTGGCCTTTTCGGATCGATGTTGAGCACCTGCCAATACGCCGCAGTCAACACGTCCGCGCAAGACAACGAGGACGCCAAATGTGCGGCCTGCGCCGCATGCGACATTTCGATGATCTTGCCGCGAACCCGCGCGGCCTGCAGTTTCAGCGCGGCAGCATCAATTGGCGCGGTCGTTGTCCGGACTGCAACGTTCATCGTGCTCTCCAGTCACCCGCTTCAGGGGCGGTGGTCTTCAAGGTTTGTGTTCGTATTTGGTAGGCAGCTTCGGAATGTCGGTACGGAAGCGCTCGGCCCAGGCAATCACATCATCGATGCCCTGCTGGAGCGAGAACGTATCGCGCCAGCCAAGTGCGGTGCGCAGTTTGAGGCTGTCCAGCCTGTAGGCGGTGTCCTTGCCCGCACGCTCGGGGCCGATCTCAACGCACTCCTCGAAGGACTTGCCGAGCTGCTTCAGGATCATCTCGACCAGCGCCCGGATGGAGACGAGCTCATAACCGGAAATGTGATAGGTCTGCCCGAGGGTGCCCCTCTGCGCGATTTTCAGCGTCGCATCCGATACGTCCGCCATGTGGATGAACACGCGTACCGATTTGCCGCCGCCGTCGAGCCGCAGCTTCTGGCCGCCGATCGCGGCGGCGATCGTGCGAGGGACGATGCGATAGAGCTGCTGGCCGGGACCATAGACATTGGCCGCACGAGTAAAGACTACGGGGAACTTATAGTTCGCAAAGTACGTACTCAGGCTCATGTCACTGGCCGCGCGGGACACGGCATAAGGCGTCGACGGGTTGAAGGGGGCGTCTTCCTTCACCCAGCCTTCGGTCGAGCCATAGACTTCGGGCGTCGTCACATGGACATACCGCTCGAGTCCGTCATAATTGCGAAGGATATCGTGCAGCCGCACCGCGGAAACGACATTGGTCATCATCCAGTGGTCCGGATAGAGCCAACTTTCTCCGACCATGCTTTGTGCGGCGAAGTTGACAACGTGGGTCGGCCTCTCGGCAGCTAGCAGCGACTTCAGCGTGTCGAGATCATTGTTCAGATCGAGCCGACGAAACCGAACCTTCCCCGGCCGCTTATGCCACTTATAGGGCAGGAATGCGTCGTGAGGCTCGTCCGACCGGCTCGTTGCGAGTAGGTCATAGCCCTTAGTCGCCAAATAGTCGGCAAAGGTCGCGCCCGAAAACGAGTTCGAGCCCAGGATGAGAAACTTCTCTTGCCCCACCATGGAATCCGCTTATCTGCTCGCGTTCCGCACTATTTCGCCGCGCTGCCGGTACAGCCACTGCATCAGCATGTGCCCAATGATCATCTGGGCGTCTTCGGAAATCTGCATGTCCTCGATCGCGAAATGGATCGGCACGTCAGCCAGCGCCTTTGACTTGCCGCCGGAGTAGCCGAGCACCGCATAGCTCGTCATGCCGATCTTCCTGGCCTCTTCGAGTGCTTTCACGATGTTCGGAGAATTGCCTGACCCGGAGAAGGCGATTAGCACGTCGCCCTTGCGGGCAAGCACCGCAAGCTGGAGCGCAAAGATCCGATCGTAGCCTTCATCGTTGGCAAGGCATGTGATGACGGACGGATTGGCCGAGAGCGAATGCACGCGCAGGCCCGAGCCCGGCGTCTTCGACAGCGCGTAGAGAAAGTCGTTGGCGAGATGATTGGCATTGCCGCCGCTGCCGCCATTGCCGCAGAAGAACACCTGCCGCCCCGTTTGCCAGCAGTCACGCAGATCGTAGGCGAGGCGCTCGACAGGGCTCCAGTCGAAGCTCTCCAATAGGACAGAAAGCCGCCTGGAATACTCGTTAAACAGCTTGCTCGGAGCCGAGAAGGCGGGCGCGTTCATGACACGACTTCCTTTTCCATCCATTTCAGATTGTACCAACGGTCTTCGTTCTTGAGCTGGCCTTGGGAGTACATCCCGACCAGTTCTTTAATCGCGTCCTCGACTGTCTTCTTAGGTCGAAAGCCGGTCGCTAGAAGGCGGTCAGAATTGACTCGATAGCTGCGCGGGTCGTTGGACGGCGTCACCACGATCTCGGCCTTGATGTGCTTGGTCACCAGCTTGGCGATATCGAGGATAGAGATGTTTTCGAAGCCGGCATTGTAGATGCCGGTGTGCTCGGGGTGGTCGAGCAGGAACAGATAGAGGTCGGTAATGTCATCGATGTGAATGTTGGGTCGGGTCTGTTCGCCACCGAAAACGGTGATGCGGCCATTCATCAGCGCCTGTACGGTCAGCATATTGACAGAGACGTCGAGGCGCTGCCGCGGCGAGTATCCGCACACAGTGGCGGGCCGCACGATTTGCACAATCATGTCATCCCTATAGGACAGCACGATGCGCTCGCCGCACATCTTGGTCTTGTTGTATTCGGAGATCGGCAGAAGCTCGAGATCTTCGGTAACTTGCTCCTCTTCCTTGACGCCATAGACGCTGCCGGAGGAAGCATAGATGAAGCGCTTGATGCCGTGACGCTTGGCGCGGTCGGCCAGCTGCATGGTGGCAAGGCAAGAGATTTCCCAGGTGAGCTTGGGGTCGAGATCGCCGCAGGGGTCGTTGGCGACGCTCGATAGATGGATGATCGCATTGACGTCGGAAAGATCGATTTCATCGGGATTCCGAACGTCCCCCTTGACGACGGTGAGGTCCGGATGAGGCTCGAGGAAATTGCCGAACCACATAATGTCGAACGCAACCACCTTGTGCCCTGCCTTGAGCAGTTTGGGGACTAGGACGCTACCCTTGTAGCCGCACGCGCCGGTCACAAAAATCTTCATCGCCTTGACGCTCCCCAAATTTGGCCCCGCGCTTTACACGAAGCCGCGACAATGATCGGCCCTGCCGAACAAACAGCTGAAACCAAGAAGGGCAATTAGGAAAGCCCCGCGACGACGCGCTCCTGGTGCGGCTTTTGCTTAAACTCAGAATGGGCACGGCGCAAGCTTTCTAGATTGCCAATGTCCCGATGATAACCGTTTGTCTCAACGCACAAAATCCGCCCGATATAGTTCGGGATGATCTCGGTTGAGAGATCGACGAAGGCCCTGCCGACCCCGGCGATGTCGACCATTACGTCCGGCTCGAAAATATAGACCGCACCGTTGGCGAGGTTGCCCGGCGGTTTTTTGACCTTCTCGTGAAACGCCACGACGGTGTTTTGTGCATTCAGTTCGAGAATCCCGCACGAGGAGGGATCGTCAGTTTGGAAGCCGAGCATGGTCATGACGTGGCCCTTGGGGCGGCGGTTATGGGCTGCGATCAACCCTGGCACGTCGAAATCAGTGAGATTGTCGGCATGCGCGACCAAAAACGCCTCGTTCTGAAACCAGTCCCGATTGGCAAGTACGGTGCCTCCTGTCCCTAGAAGCTCGTCCTCGTGGACGAGATCGATGCGGGAGCGCCAGGGCGAATTTGCCACGTGCTGACGCACCTGCTCCGCAAGCCAATGCGTGTTCAGAAGCACACGCTCGATCCCGCCTTCGAAAACAAGGCCGAGCCAGTAGTCGAGCAGTGGCTTGTCGTGCACGCGCACCAAGCATTTGGGCATCGTGTCGGTTAATGGACGCAACCGGCTTCCGATTCCGGCTGCAAGCAATAGCGCTCGCATGAGTGGTCCGTCACTCGTGAGTAAAACCGGTCTCGTCGATCTCGGTAACGAGTTCGTCTGTAGTAAGCGGTAGGTTGCCAACGCGGGAGACCTGCAGCGCGGCCGCAAGTGAACCTAGGTAGGAGGCCTGCCAGATATCCGCACCAGCCCGCAGCGCCATCGACGAGGCCATGAATAGGCTGTCACCAGCACCGGATACGTCCTTCGGCGACGGATTGAAGGCGGGCAGGCGGTCGGAATTGTGTGCGCCGTCGCTCATCGTGTTGATCAACGCGCCTTCCGCGCCAAGCGTTATGACGAGGTTTTTCGTTCGCGCTTTTTCGATCAGCCGCTCGCTGATGACCGCAAGGCCTGAGACGAAATCGTTCAGCGCCACGCGCGCCTCGCGCTCGGTCGGCGTAAGAAGTGTCATGCCCTTGAAACGAGAGACATCGCCGGTCTGTGAGGAGACTTGGCTATCGGCGGCCATCATGACGCCCATGGCGCGCGCGCGATCAGCGACCGCATCCACTAGGTCCTGCGGCAGGCAGCCGTAGTTGAAGCAAGAAAACAGCAGAAGATCGCTGGTCTTCAGCGCGATCTCCACCGCACTCAGCATTTGACGCTGGACGTCGGCTTCAGCCGCGTGCTGTCGGAGATGATTGACGCGCAGCAGGGTCTTGTTCAAAGCGCGAAAACGCTGCTTTCGAGTGGTCGGCCGGGTTTCGTCCACGAAAGTCTTGCAGATAACGCCATGCCGTTCCAGAGTATCGCACGCGAAATTCGCCGCCTCGTCGTTGCCAACCAGGGTGAAGAATTGAACGTCGGCGCCGAGCCCATGTGCATGGGAAGCGACCGCGCCGGCGCCACCGACAAAGGTGCGTGTCATCAGTGGGGTGACCACGATGGTCGGGTCCTCCTGTGACATGCCGACCGCATCGCAGGTCACGTATTCGTCCACGATGAGATCGCCGATGACGGCAACTCGCATGCCGGACAACTTGCCAAGCAGCTGCTTCAAACCCGAGATCTCGAAGCCGTGGCGCTGGGGGAATTCGAGGGGCTTGCGAACAGTGGAGATATCGACATTAGCATCGCGCTCGAGCAGCGCAAGCGAGGCGAATCGCAATTCGCCGGAGGAGAAGATAAGCTTGCCACCGTAAGACTCGACGATGTTCTGTTCAGGATTGGACCTATTCTCGAATTCCTTGCCCTTGACCACAACGGAGGGCTTCAGCCGCGCAATGAACTCGGAGGCGGATTTGTCCAGGCGCACGACATGCGGCACGAAGGATATCGAGCGTACATTCTCGAGCCTCATCTCCTGGGCAACCGTCACGCCCGGTGTGAAATCGGAATTGACGCCGACTACCAGAACATCGGCCTGTTCCGCCGCGAACTTCAAAAGCCGCAGATGGCCGGGATGGACGACATTGAAGTTGCCCGAAACGAACGCAATGGTCTGATCCGCGCGGCATGAGGCGCGAATTTCCTGGCACACGACATCGCCGTGCAAAGTGTCAACAAGTTGGTGCAAGGATCCCCCTTCAGCCCCCATCTGCTTCACTTCAGAGCCCCGCGGAGGGCACTCGCGTGAGTCCGAACGGATAGCCCAACTCACACGCGGAGAGAAGCATCAATCCTAACCCGGTTGTGCCGAGATTTTGACACTTTCGGGATCAGCCTTGAAAAGCTTGGGCTTTTTGCTTTCCGGCCTCCGCCCAGGTTCCACCTGGAGGAGGGACGGAGCGCGCGAGGCCAGGTTGGGGAAAATCTTTCCTTGGCGGCTGCGGGCATTTGAGCAAGACATCGGAAGCTCGGGGTGAGCTAGCCAAAGATGGCGGTATGGGAGAACGGGGGTTGCTGGGTGAACGAAAATTCCCGCTTCATCGGCTCATTGACGGGGCTCAGATATGTCGCGGCCGTGACCGTTGCGGTCGGCCACGGCGCACTGGCGCTGCGCCATGATTGGCTTGCGCAACTGGTGGCGCAAATCAGCAGCATCGGGATGACGCTGTTCTTTGTGCTGAGCGGCTTCGTGCTTTGGCTGAATTATGCGGAGAGCTTTGGGACGAAGCCTTTGGCGGAAGCCATGCGCAGTTTTGCGATCGCACGATTCGCGCGGCTCTATCCGATGTATGCGGTCGTGGTCTTGGGCATCGTGGCCTTGAAGGGTGGCGACCCGCATGCCGTGGGGTTTGTGCTGACGATGACTCAGGCGTGGTTCCCAGCTCTCGAAGGCAAAATGCTGGTGGCGGTGATTCCTTCGATCCAGCATTTGTGGTCGATCAGCGTCGAGTTTTTCTTTTATCTGCTGTTTCCGCTCATCTGCATCGCGCTTGCGCGCGTGCGACGTCCGGCAACTGTGATGGTGCTTGCGCTTGTGAACCTGCTTGCGTTTGCGGTCGCAATCTTCCTGTTCTTCCGCTATGGAGATGCCTTGCTGCAGACGGTAGCCCCACGGCTCACCGACAGCGGAATGCAATGGCTGACCTATTACGGGCCATATCTGCGTGTTCCGCAGTTCCTGGCCGGCTGTTTGGTCGCGATGATTTATCTCGATCGCACCGGGAAGCCCGTTCGTCGCGCCGAGGGGAGGCTGGTTGCCGGCCTGTTCTGGTTGTCGGCAGCGGGGCTCGTATTGCTTCCGATCTTGCTGTTCTTTCAGCCGAGCATGCCGGATTATTATCTCGCGATCGAGCTTGCCGTCCGCCTCGGGGAAGTCGCCTTCTTCTCGATCATCATGCTGGGCGCGAGCCGGTATGGGCTGGCGCGGTTTTTGTCCTGGCGTGCGGTGATCATCGGCGGCGAGTGCAGTTACTCGGTCTATCTGCTGCATCCGTTTCTGATGCGCATCGCGATGATCGGGGCGTCGGATGTCATGTCGGTTCCCGAATTCGTGTTTCGGCTTTGTTTGTTCGTCGGCGTAACGACAGCCATTGCCTGGGGCTGCTATTCGCTGATCGAGGCGCCGTCCCGCGCATGGCTGAGACGCGCGCTTGGCACCACCGCCCCGCGGGACGTGCTGCATACCACATAAAGTCTGCCGGCGAGGCCATTGCAGTCGATGTCCCAGTTGGATTAGCAAGGCTTTCCAAGCAGCCGGACTCTCGTCCAATCGCTCGAGGCGCCTTCTGGACATGCAGGACACAGCTATCTCGGTTTCCAATGACGGCCTCGATATCAGGCCGGCTTCCGGCATCATGCGCCGCTACTTGCTCGCATTGGCTTTTGCGATCGTGTTTGGAGTGTCCTTGATCCTCGCGGCCTTCGCTGTGATCTGCTGGGACGGTGGCGCAAGGCACGATTTCTTTTCGGAGATCGTGAAGGACGGCGATGCAGACTGGTACCGCAATTTCGGTGGGCGCCACATTCCGCAGATTCAGGACGAGGACATCTTCTACAACAATGTCGGGCACTCCGTCGCATCCGCGAAGGCATCCGATATCGTGTTTCTCGGACCTTCCTTCGTCAGTTATGCAGTCGACCGCCAGACGCTGCAGTCCTCTCCGCAACTCGGCGGTCTAAAGATCTACAACATGGCCTTCGTCGGCATTCGGGGCGGTGAGTTTTCGCGCCTAGTGATCAAGCGCTGGGGTATCCGGCCGCCCTTGTGGATCATCAATGCCGACGATCAGTTCGTGCATTTTTTCAGCAACGATCTGGACCTGACGATTGGGCCCGAAAAGGTGCCGATCGGTGCTGTTCAGCGCAACCGGATGCGGGGCTGGCTCACGGTGGTCGGCCGAAATCTCCGCTGGCGTATTGAGGACATCGATGCCGCCTTCCAGCAGGGAAGCTATTCGCTCACGCCTCCCTTCTTCGGTCTCTATCGCAACGTCTCCAACGGTGACATGCTGCTCGATGCGAATCCTGCCTATGTCGCCAGCGGTAACAAGCCGATGCGCAGTGCACGGGACGGCAACTGCCACACCAATGCAGCCGTGGTCGATTACGCCCGCAGGTTCCTCAAGGAGGTCGGCGGCAATGTGGTTCTGACGCTTGTGCCGCACAGCCAGTCCTGCCTTCAGCAGGCCAGAGAATTGGCTGATGCATTGCACGTCGAACTGATCGCGCCGCCATTCGACGGCATGACGACCGTCGACGGGGGAGGGCATCTCGACAAGAATGGCGCGAAGATATTCACAGGCTATCTCGCCCGTGAGCTCGTGAAGACGGCCGCGTTCAAGCGGGCCTTTGCCGGCAAGATCGGCGCTTCGAACTGAAAGGCGCGCGCTCAGTGATAGAGGTCGAACCTCTCTCCGCTCTCCAGATTTTTCTGGAGATCGCCTTCCAGGGCGGCCTTGTCGATTTGAGGAAATACGTCTCGGAAATCCTTGCGATCCAATAGCTTGATGATCGTCCGCAGTACGCCGCGTTCCGTCGGATGGGCCGGATCGAAAAAATTCTCGGGGTCTGCGTTCAAAGGATCGCGGCTCATGTCGAAAAAGCGGATACCGAGGCGTTCAAACCGTTCGGCGGTCGCCTCGCTTCTTAGTTCGCGCCAGAGCCCGGCATAGGGCCAATAGGACTGACTCGTATCCATGAAGTCTGCGGCGGGCTTGAAGATCGGGAATTGAATGGCGACCAACGTAAAGCCGCGATTTCTCGCCAGCTGTGACAGCTGCTCGATATGCCGAAACTGTTTCTCGCTCAGATGTTGACCACCGGGAAAAGAGCCTGTGACATTTTCGACGCCCTTGGCAAGCTGTTCGTCGGCAATCCTACGATATACGGGCGCGACAAAGATAGAGCCGTCGCTGCGAAAGCCGAACTGCCCGCGGGTCGCCTCGATTCCGAGCAGGCGATTACGGTCGATCGGCTCGAATTTGTCCCGTTCCATCGACGCGAGGAGCTCGTGGAGATTCCAGTGGGTCTGCTTGGCGAAATCGATGAGGTCATGCACCTTCCTGCGGTGCGAGTTCAGTCCTTGACGGAAGTCCATCGTACGCTCTTTCCGCCAGGCCTCTGCGAGGGTGTCGCCGAACAGAAACCAATCGAGCGCCACAATGACGACCCGCGGCTTGGCTATGCGTGTCGCTCGATCGATGAAATCAACAACATGCTCGAGCGGCCAGGCGGTCAGACAGCCGTCATAGGTCTTGTAGGGCCGAAACATTTGTGCGCGGGCCTGTGCACAGCGTGAGCTGCCGACCAGTAGCACTTCCGGCTGGACGAGCTTGATGCGCTCGAGCTTGTAGGCCGCATAGTCCTTGAAGGCGCCAAGCCAAAGAATTTTGTCAGAATCCTGTTGCTCGCGTGCGATGCTAGATAATGGCACCGTCGCCCCCGAATGCCAGCCTGCCCACTCAATGAGGCAGACCAGCGGCACGAAGGCCGCAGCAAACAATGCACCGACAATAGTCAGGTAGCGTCGTGGCGGCTGGTTCATCTCAGTTTGCAGCGGTTGTATGGAGGAAATGGTTTCCGATGTCGCGTTCATTGCTGACGCCCCAGATTCGTGGGTCTTCGCCGTTTTTCGAAGCGGCTAGAACTGAAAATACAGGAACTGCGAGCTGTCGCCGGCAACAAGATTGATCATCACGGCAACGAACAGCACTAGGGATGTCGTAAGCGCCCACGCGACGGATGGCCGCCAGGTCAGATTGAGAATGCTCCACGGTCGTTCGTTTTTGTAGGTCTCAAGTCCGACACTCCAGTGTGCGAACATCGCGTTGACGTTGGGCAGAATCAGGCAGGCGAAATAACCGAGCGCAATCGAGGCCCCTCCGTAGACGTCGACGAGGCGAGGAGCCACCCTGCTCTGGTCGGCGCGGCCCGCCATGGCCTGGATCACGCGCACGGCCTCATGGAAGTTGTCGGCGCGAAAGAATACCCAGGCAAAGACGATGGCGACCTGTGTCAGCACAAGCGCCGCGATCGGATACCACCAGCTCTTCGTCACTCTCGCGAGCGCCGGCCGCTTCTGGGCAAATTCAGTCCAGCGATGATTGATGGTGAGGAACAACCCGTGCAGCGCACCCCAGATCACGAAGGTCCAGCCGGCGCCGTGCCATAGTCCGCCAAGGACCATCGTGGCCGCAAGGTTGAAGCTGCGGCGTCTTTCGCCATACCGGTTACCGCCCAGAGGGATGTAAAGATAGTCACGCAAGAAACGCGACAGCGAAATGTGCCAGCGGCGCCAGAACTCTACGATGCTCTGCGATTTATAAGGCGCGTCGAAATTGAACGGCAGCCTAATGCCGAACAACAGCGACAGCCCGATCGCCATGTCGGAATACCCCGAGAAATCGAAATAGATCTGCAGCGAATAAGCGAAAGCGCCGGCCCAGGCATCCAGAATATGAAGGTAGTGCTGTTGGGCCGCCGCCTGGAAGACGGGGTTGGCAATCAGTGCAAAACCGTCCGCGATGAACGACTTCTTGAACAGGCCGATCACCAGGATGGTGAGCCCGATCGCGACGTTCTCTGCCGATAGGGTCCGGCCGGCCTTGGACCCGAATTGCGGCATCATCTCACGGTGGTGAAGGATGGGGCCCGCGATCAGATGCGGGAAATAGGTCACGAACAGCGCGTATTTGGTGAAGCTCTTCTCGTTGGGATAACCGCCATAGACGTCGGCAAGGTAAGCGATCTGGGTGAAGGTGAAGAAGGAAATGCCGAGCGGCAGCACGATCGCAAGCGAGGGATATTTCGCCCGGGTGATCGCATCGAAAATATGAATGGCGAAATTGGTGTATTTGAAAAAGCCAATAGCGGCGAGATTGACGGTTACGGCAGCGGCCAGCACCCAGCCTCGCGCCGTCTGGTTCGATTGCCGCGCGATCAGAAGGCCCATCACGTAGTTGAAGACGATGGAAACAAGGATGATTGGAACGAAGCGCACATCCCAGTAGCTGTAGAAGACGAGCGACGCCGCCGCGAGCCAGCTCAGGCGCGCGGCCGGCGCGTCCACGAGATAGGCGATGAGAAAATATCCGGCGAACGTCAGTGGAAGGAACAGGAACAGAAATTCGAATTGAGTGAAGAGCATTTCATGCCACCTCGTTCGTCGCTCCGGCTCGGACCGAGCGGTTTATCGGGAGTGGAGGGCGCCTTATCGCCCGCTTTTCGTTAGCTGCCAAGTCCGCTCTAATAGACCGCCGATCCTCGTTTAGCGCGTGAACGGCCTGGCTGCTTCGTGGCCCAAGCCGGCCTCGTTTCTTGTTGATCTTGTCCCGGCCATTCGAAGGTTGTATTTGATCACCTTGGTCTTGGCGATCCTCGTCGTCGGCGGATCCTCAAGGAGAATCAAAGAGGGTACGAGAAATGTCGATGCGCAAGAACGATCTCGGCGGTGACGGAGGGCCGTTGGCTCATGATGGGTTGGAACCGGATGGTTCCTCACCCAGACGTCTTCCCGCCAACTGGAGGTTTTTGCAACCTTTGCTTCCTGTGTTCGGCCTGAAATGAAAAACGGCCACACGAAGTCGGCAACAAAATCGGTGCCCTGGTTGCAGCGGCGGCGGCTTATTCATCACTGCTTCATCTGCGCCGGCGCGGCGCTCGATGTTCTGCCCCGGCGGTTGGTGTTTTGGCTGCTCGTTGTTTGCGAAAAGGTCAGGTTTCCTGGTCGTCGGCGCCTGGCCCTTGCCTATCAGCCCTACGCGGTTGCGTTCTTGACGGATCACCCAACCTGGCGCTTTTCTGAGAAATTGAAGCGCTGGCTTCCGGAGGCAAGGGTCCAGGTTCTGTTCGGGATCGGCGCCTACAGGGAGGCCGCTGCTGCCGCGTTTGATGAGATGGCATCGGTCGAAGGGGCGATTACGGTCGCTCGCGCTCGGTTCGAGTTGGGGCTTTTCAGAGAGGCGCGCGATATCGCTTCGGCGTGCGCTTCGCGGGTCGAACTGCAAAAGGTGCCCGATCTCGCCTATCTCAAAGCAATGCTTGACATCATCGACGGAGATGAGACCGCGGCACTCGCAAGCCTCTCAAGAGCCTATCGCGGCAAGCTTCGCTTTTTACGGCCGCATCAAAATCTCGCGTCGCGTCCCGGCTCGGATTACGTACCGAATCACCTCGACTTCCTTTGCGATGCGCCGGGCCGGCTGTTCGATCTCTGTAATTTCACTGGCGAGCGGACAACTCACGTTGGCCGCGGCGACATCGGGGTTCGCCTCTATGCACGGGCACTTGCAGCCCAAGCGCAATTGCGGAGCTTGTCGCGTCCGGGTTTGTCGGTCGAGCTCGCGCAGCTGCTTGACGAGCTTGAAATCCCGTTCGACGAATTGCGAATCATTCCGGAAGAATGGACGACCCAGATCGGGCATCTCGGCATGCTCGATATTTTATTCCGGATGCGTGAGCTCGGCTGGTGGTCGGGAAGGCCGCTTATAGTTACTCGTCCAGGGCGGATCGCCAACCAGGCGTTCTTCCGCCTGTTCAAGCGTTTCAGCAATGTTCTGGTCATCGGCGAGAACGTCTCCGACCTCGTCGCCGAGGAACTTCTGTCCCTGCAGCGATGGTGCGGAATGAATTTCAATGCATTCCATATGCCTAACGGCGAGGTAATGGCATGGCAGGAGGCTGGCGCACTTGCCATCGCGCAGTGGGAGCGTGAAGGCCGCGGCCACCCACTACGGGACGAGTACGATCGCGTTTATGGTTCGTCGGCGGAAGCCGCAGGTAAAATGCAGCGCTTTCGCGAAAATTTCGGGATGAAGCCTGACGACTGGTACGTCTGCCTACATACCCGCGATGCTTCCCACTATTTCGAACTTGCCGGCACCGGTCAGACGCACCGCAATTCGCCGGTTGAGTCCTATCTTGATGCCATCCGCTCTATAACCGAGCGGGGCGGTTGGGTGATCAAGCTCGGTGGCCAGAATTCGCCGAAGCTTCCCGAGCTTGAACGCACCATCGACTACGCGCTGAGTGATTTCAGGTCCGAGCTGATGGATATCGGCTTGATCCGGAACGCAAATGCCTTCATCGGCACGACCTCGGGATTGACCAACGTGGCCATCAGCTTCGGCATTCCTAGTGCGATCGTGAACTGCATCACGACCGACGCTCAGCTGTGGAACAGCAATGTGCGTTTTGCACTCAAGCCGGTGCGTCTCGCCGATGGCAAAATGCTGACGCAGGCGCAGTCAACGTCGGCGCCCTGGCGGTGGCGCCTTTTTGATGCGGCGGTGCTTGGCCGGAGCGGCGCGCATCCGGGCACCAACACGCCCGACGAAATAACTGAGGTGGTACGAGAAGTAGATGCGTTGGCCCGCGGACAGTCGTCGGAATTCGAGCGGGAGGTGGATGCGGGCGGCCTGTTGTCGCGATGGAAGGAGCAGCTCGCGTTGCCGCATTATTACGGCACCAGCAGGCCCAGTCTTTACTATCTGAGAAAATATGAAAGCGAGTTTCTGACCGACGCCGATGATCGGGCCGCTGAGTCCGATGGCCCTCGCCGGTGCGTGGTCAATGGCTAGGCCATGTGCGGCATAACGGGCTTGTTCCGGCCGGGCGGTGCTGATGGCGCGCTGCTTGCGGGCACGGTCAAGCGCATGGCCGAGGCGCTAGCGCACCGCGGGCCGGATGCCATCGGCCTCTGGACCAACGCCAACGCGGGGGTTGCCTTCGGCCACCGAAGGCTCGCAATTCTCGATCTGACGGACGCCGGCGCCCAGCCGATGCGCAGCGAATGCGGTCGATTCGCGGTCACCTTCAACGGCGAGATCTACAATCATCTCGACATCCGGCGCGAACTCGACGCCTGCGGCGGTGCGCCCAACTGGCGTGGGCATTCCGATACGGAGACGCTGCTCTATGCCGTCAGGCAATGGGGGATAAAGGCGTCGCTGCAACGCTTCATCGGCATGTTCGCCTTTGCGCTCTGGGACGCGAGCGAGCGCACGCTGACGCTCGCCCGCGACCGTTTCGGCGAGAAACCGCTGTATTATGGCTGGTGCGGCTCCGATCTCGTATTCGCCTCGGAGCTGAAGGCGCTCGCAACGCATCCGCGGTGGTCGCCGGCGCTCGATCGCGAGTCACTCACCGCGTTCATGCGCTACGCCTATGTGCCGGTGCCGGCCACGATCTGGACCGGCGTCAGGAAGCTTCCGCCCGGATCGTTCGTGACTTTCTCACCCCGTATACAACCCGGCACGATGCCGCCACCGGCTCACTATTGGTTGCTCCGCGAGCAGGTCATCGCCGCACAGGGCCGGCGCATCGGCGACGAAGGCGAGGCGATCGAGGAATTGCAGCGGCTGTTGTCGATCGCCATCAAGCGGCAATGCCTGTCCGATGTGCCGCTCGGCGCGTTCCTGTCCGGCGGCATCGACTCATCGACCATTGTGGCGCTGATGCAGGCGCAGGCGACACAGCCGGTGCGCACCTTCACCATCGGCTTTCGCGAGGCGGCGTATGATGAGGCGAGCGACGCGCGGCAGGTGGCCGCGCATCTCGGCACTGCGCATACCGAGCTCTATGTCGATGCGAAGACTGTGATGGACGTCGTTCCCCGGCTGCCGCTGATGTACGACGAGCCGTTTGCCGACTCCTCGCAAATTCCGACGCACCTTGTGTCGGCATTGGCGCGCAAGCACGTCACAGTGGCCCTTTCGGGCGATGCCGGCGACGAGCTGTTCGGCGGCTATAACCGCCACGTCTGGGCCGGCCGTCTCAATGCCCGCGTCGGTCACTGGCCGGCGCCGTTGAAGCAGGCGTTGAGCGCGCTGCTCCGTGCCGTTTCGCCGGAGCCCGCCGACACCATCGCGCGCTGGGCGCAGCCGTTCCTGCCTTCGCGCTATAACGTGCGGCGCGCGGGAGACCAGACCGGCAAGCTTGCGCGCATTGTCGGCGCGACCTCGTTCGAGCACATGTACCGCTTGCTCTGCTCGATCGACAGCGATCCGGAACGGACCGTGCTGCAGGGCAGGGAGAGTTCATCCTGGTCGACCGATCAGATGCAGGAGGTCGGAAGCGCGCTCGATCCCTTGGACCGCATGACGCTCGCGGACTCGCTGAGCTATCTGACCGACGACATCCTGCAGAAGGTCGATCGGGCAGCGATGGCGGTGGGCCTCGAGACCCGCGTGCCGTTCCTGGACAAGGATGTCGCGGAATTTGCGGCGCGGATCCCGCCGCACATGAAGGTTCGCGCGGGCCGTGGCAAGTGGCTGGTCAGGCAGGTGCTGCACCGGCACGTCCCGGTCGAGCTCGTCGAGCGGCCGAAGACCGGCTTCAGCATCCCCATCGACGACTGGCTGCGCGGGCCGCTGCAAGCCTGGATGAGCGATCTCTTGTCGCCGACGCGGCTCAAGTCGCAGGGTCTGTTCAATGCGGATGTGGTCGGGCGCATGGTCGACGAGCACGTCAAGGGTCGCTGCAATCACGGCTATTGGCTGTGGAACGTGCTGATGGCACAGGCCTGGCACGACGCCTGGTGCGCCCCCGGCAATCGCGCGGCTGCAGTAGGCGCCTAGCTGTCCTCCACGGGCGCGAGCTCGATGGTCTGCGCAGTCTTCTCCGAGCTGAAAATCCACACCAGCCCACCGGTCGCGCCGAGGGCAAAGTACACCGCACCGAACAGGATGGAGACGACCGTCCCTTCGGTTTGTGAAAGCCCGGCATAGCCGAATGCAATCATCATCGTCGCCTCGCGCAGGCCCCAGCCCGCGATCGAGATCGGCACCATGGTGATCAGAAGGATCGGCGGCGTCAGCATGAACAGCTCCTCGAAATCCGCGGAAGCCGCGATCGCGCGGACCACACACCAGGCAATCACCACCGACAGCACGTGAACGGACAGCGAGGTGACCGCAATCTTCGGTCCGCTCTTTCTGCCGAACAGCACCCGGTTTGCGATCACCGAGCAGGCCTGCACGTGCCGGGTGGGCCACCATCGTTTCAGCCAGATCCAGTCGAGATGGCCGACCAGCAGAAAGCCGAGCCCGCCCGCCAGCGCCACGGCGTCGACCGCAAGCAGTGCAAGCCGACCCTTGTCATCTGCGATCAAGCCATAGCTCCACGGCAGGCTCACCACGATCACGAGCGCGAGCGCAATATGGCCGATCGCCCGGTCGGTAAGCACCGAATAGGTCGCAGCGCGCCAGCCAGCACCGGTGCGGTTGACGAGCCACAGCCGCACCGCGTCGCCGCCGATCGAGGAGGGCAGGGTCTGGTTGAAGAAGGCGCCGATCATGTTGTAGCGGAAGGCCTGCGGGTCTGTCAGCGGAGCGGCGCATTGCGCCGAGATTTCGCGCCAACGCAACGAGGAGAGAAAACACTGCAGCACCGCAATCAACAGGGCAAAGCCCATCCAGCCAAGGCTGATCCGGGTCAGGCGCGACTGGATCGCAGCGAAATTGATCCCGCGAAGCGCCACGTAGAGCAGGGCCAGCGATACGGCAATACGGCCAGAGAGTGTCAAAAACCGGCGCATTTCAGACCAGGCTTGTTCGTGTTCAAAAACGCCACTGGATTGCATCCCTGAACGGCCGCGCCGGGTCGAGCGAAAGGACGGCTTTCGCAGGCTCCGCCACCGCATGTCCCGACCCCCCTTGCGGTCTCCGTCGCAGGGTGGCTAAACAGTCGGCGGGGTGGCGTCAAGGGCGGCGTGAAAGCCGGGATTGTCAATTTTATGTCGCACGGCCGGAAGATCGCGGTCATTGGCCTGGGCTATGTTGGTTTGCCGGTTGCCGCGGCCTTCGCGCGGGGTGGCAGTCCCGTCGTCGGCTATGATGTCGACGCGACGCGCGTCGGCGAGCTGCGCGCCGGACAGGATCGTACGCGCGAGGTCGAGGCGGCCGATCTGCAGTCACGTTCACTGAGCCTCAGCAGCGACGTTGACGCATTGCGCGATTCCGATTTCTTCATCGTGACGGTGCCGACCCCGATCGATGGGGCGCGCCGGCCTGATCTCAGCGCCATGCTGGATGCCTCGCGCGCCGTCGGCGGAGCGTTGAAGAAGGGCGGTATCGTCGTCTACGAGTCGACTGTCTATCCCGGCGCGGTCGAAGAAGAATGCGTCCCAATTCTCGAGCGCGACTCGGGCTTGTGCGCGGGCGTGGATTTCGGCGTCGGTTACTCGCCCGAGCGCATCAATCCCGGCGACAGGAAGCACCGGTTCGAAACCATTACCAAGGTCGTGTCGGCGCAGGATGCCGAAACGCTCGATATCGTGGCGCGTGTTTACGGATCGGTCGTGACAGCCGGGATTCATCGCGCGCCATCGATCCGGGTGGCCGAGGCCGCCAAGGTCATCGAGAACACCCAGCGCGATCTCAACATCGCCTTCATGAACGAGCTATCGCTGATTTTTCAGGCGCTCGATATCGACACCGGCGACGTGCTTGCGGCGGCAGCCACCAAGTGGAATTTCCTGCCCTTTCAGCCAGGCCTGGTCGGTGGTCACTGCATCGGCGTCGATCCTTATTACCTCACCTATCGCGCCGAGAAGGCCGGTCATCATCCCGAAGTGATTCTGGCCGGCCGCCGCATCAATGATGACATGGGGCGGCGGGTTGCGCGCGAGTGCATTCGCGGCCTGTTGCGAAAGGGTCGCGGCAATCTGGTGACGATCCTCGGCATCACCTTCAAGGAGGACGTCCCGGACATCCGCAATTCACGAGTGATCGACATCGTACGCGAGCTGCAATCGTTCGACATCGCGGTGCAGATCGCCGATCCGCTGGCGAATGCCGCGACGGTCGCCGAAGAATACGGCGTGGCGTTGACGGAACTTGACGCACTGAAGCCTGCGAACGCCGTAATTCTGGCGGTTGCGCATAATTGCTATGTCGACGGCGGTTGGTCGCTCGTTCAACGCCTGCTGGACGGCGGAAGCGGCCTTGTTCTCGACGTCAAGATGAAGCTTGATCGAGTCTCGAAGCCTCTGGGCATCGAGCTCTGGCGGCTTTGAAGCGGAGAGAGGATGGCTGACGAGAGCGTGCTCGTGACCGGCGCTGCCGGCTTCATCGGATTCCACGTTGCGCAACGGTTGCTGGCCGCGGGGCGCGAAGTCGTCGGCCTCGACAGCGTCAACGACTATTACGATCCGAAATTGAAAGAGGCGCGCCTGGAGATTCTCGGGCGCGACCCTGGCTTCACCTTTGTCAAGCTGAATCTGACCGACCGGAAGGCGATGAAAACGCTGTTTGCGCAGCACCGCTTTCCTTTTGTCATCCATCTTGCCGCGCAGGCCGGCGTGCGTCATTCGCTGACGCATCCGCACGCTTATGTGGACGCCAACCTCGAGGGCTTCATCAACATCCTCGAGGGCTGCCGTCACGGCGGCTGCCGCCATCTGGTGTTCGCCTCGTCGTCGTCCGTCTATGGCGCCAACACCAGGCTGCCGTTCTCGGTGCAGGATAACGTCGATCACCCCATCAGTCTCTATGCCGCCTCGAAGAAGGCCAATGAGCTGATGGCCCATTCCTACAGCCACCTGTACAAAATCCCGGCCACGGGGTTGCGGTTCTTCACGGTCTACGGCCCGTGGGGCCGGCCCGACATGGCGATGTTTCTCTTTGCCGGGGCGATCCTTGCCGGCGAGCCGATCAAGCTGTTCAACCACGGCAAGATGCGCCGGGACTTCACCTATATCGATGATGTCAGCCAGGCGGTGGCTCGCTTGATCGACCGGCCGCCGCAAGGGCGACCCGATTGGGACGGCATTCATCCCGATCCATCCAGCAGCACGGCGCCGTGGAAGATCTACAATATCGGCAACAGTCATCCGGAGGAGTTGACATACGTCATCTCGCTCCTTGAAAAGGAATTCGGCCGGCCGGCCATAAAGGACATGCTGCCGATGCAGCCCGGCGACGTCGCGGCGACCTATGCCGACGTTACCGATCTCGAACGCGACATCGGCTTCAAGCCGGCGACGCCGATCGAAGACGGTATCGCCCGCTTCGCGAAATGGTATCGTGACTATCACAGGATCTGACGGTAGGGCGTGATGAACAGACGAATTGTTCCCCTGATCATGTGCGGCGGTGCCGGCACGCGGCTGTGGCCGGCCTCGCGTGAGGTAAGGCCGAAGCAGTTCCTGCCGCTGTTCGGCGCGCGCTCGACCTTCCAGGACACGCTCAAGCGCGTCTCGGACGCGGGCCTGTTCGAGCGCCCGATCGTCATCACCAATGCCGCTTACCGCTTCATGGTGCTGGAGCAGCTCACCGAGATCGGCATCGAGGCGGACGTGCTGCTCGAGCCCGTGCGGCGCGATTCGGGACCTGCGATCGCGGCGGGCGCGGCGTTTGCGCAAGCGCGCGACACGGGTGCCGTGGTGCTGGCGCTTGCCGCCGATCACGTCGTCCGTGACACGGCCGCTTTCATCGCGGCCTGCCGGCAAGGGCTGGTCGCTGCCGAGGACGGAAGCATCGTGACTTTCGGCATCAAGCCGGAGCGCGCGGCGACCGAATATGGCTACATAAACCCGGGCGAGGCGGTCACCGGCGACGTTCGCGCGGTCGCGAAATTCGTCGAGAAGCCTGACGGGCCTACGGCAGCCGAATACACAAAGAGCGGCTATCTCTGGAACAGCGGCAATTTCATGTTTCGCGCCTCCGTCTTGCTGGACGAATACCGCAAATTCGACCCCGGAAGCGTCGAAGCCGTCACCGCTGCCGTGACGAACGCCGGGCGCGACCTCGGCTTTGTCACGCTCGATCCGCAAGGCTTCGGCTCCGCAAAGGCGATTTCAATCGACTATGCGGTGATGGAAAAGACCGCGCGCGCCGCCGTGGTGCCGGTGTCCTGCGGCTGGTCGGATGTCGGCTCCTGGCATGCGGTTTGGGAATTGTCGGACAAGGATGGTCACGGCAACGCGGCCCAGGGGACTGCGGTGTTCGAGGATTCGCGCAACTGCAATGTTGCCACCGACCGCGCGCTGGTCGCGCTCGAAGGCGTCGACGATCTCGTGGTGGTGGCAACACAGGACGCCGTGCTGGTGTCGCGGCAGAAGGACGCCAACGGCCTGAAGCGGCTGGTCGCGAAACTGAAGACCGTGGCGCCGCAGGTGACCGAAGAGCACATCAAAGTACATCGTCCCTGGGGCAGCTACCAGTCGGTCGACAATGGCGACCGCCACCAGGTCAAGCGAATCATCGTCAAGCCGGGCCAGCGGCTGTCGCTGCAAAAGCACTATCACCGCTCCGAGCACTGGATCGTTGTGCGCGGCGCAGCGCGCGTGACGGTCAACGAGACGGTCAAGACCGTGCACGAGAATGAATCGGTCTACATCCCGATCGGCGCCGTGCACCGCCTCGAAAACCCCGGCAAGATCCCTATGGAATTGATCGAGGTCCAGACCGGAAGCTATCTCGGTGAGGATGACATCATCCGCATCGAGGACGACTACCGGCGCTCGTGAGATCCAGCTTTGTCTCGTGGAGATGCAGTGCGGGAGTCATCGCTGCGGAACGTTGATACCAACGTGACTGATGGATTCGGCCATGAATGGTCGACCTTCACCCAGGGCCCTTCCGAGCTAGGGGAGGACGAACGACAGCAGATTTTCAATCAATATTTCAGGCTCTTTCCGTGGGACCTTCTGCCATCCGCCGCCGAGGGGCTTGATGCCGGTTGCGGCACTGGCCGATGGGCTGTGCAGGTTGCTCCGCGAGTCGCCCACCTTCATCTGCTTGACGCGAGTCCTGTAGCGTTGGCCGTCGCAAAACAGAACCTTGCCGGTACTGGAAACGTCACGTTCCATCTTGCCAGCGTGAGCGAGATTCCGCTCCCCGATGACAGCCTCGATTTTGCCTATTCCCTGGGTGTACTCCATCATGTGCCGGACACGTTTGGCGCCATCAAGCACATTGCTGCGAAACTCAAGGCCGGCTCTCCGTTTCTGATTTATCTCTACTATGCTCTCGACAATCGTCCGTTTTGGTTTCAGGCCGTTTGGAGGGTTACAGATGTCGCGCGGCTTTTGATTTCCAGGTTTCCGTACCGGCTCAAATTGGCGACTAGTCAAGTGATTGCCGCAATGGTCTACTGGCCTATTGCCAGATTTTGCAGGCTGTTGAAGACTTTCGGAATCTCATCACGATCCATCCCACTTGAATTCTATAAGGACCGCAGCTTCTATATGATGCGAACCGATGCCTATGATAGATTTTGCACATCGCTTGAGAAGCGTTTCACGCGCACCGAGATAGACGGACTGCTTAGCGAGGCTGGCTTCGACCATATTACTTTTTCTGACAGCATGCCGTTTTGGTGTGTCGTCGCGCGGAAGACGAAATAGCTGCCGGTTGGTCTTTCGGATCAACTGATGAGTATGGACGGTTCGCTACTGCTTGATTAAGAAAGCCAAGTGCGCCGCGTCGCCCTTTCTGTAGTTGGGTTGTTGGTCCAAAGCTGGCATTGTCGATGTGCCGGTCTGTGTGGAAAGCGAGTGGGCGCTCTTGGCTGAAGGTATCCCAGCAATGACATTGCCGTTAGTGAGAATCGCCGTCCTTATTCCGTGCTTCAATGAGGAGGCTGCGATCGCGACAGTAGTTAGTGGCTTCGCTCAAGTACTCCCGTCGGCGAAAATCTATGTCTACGACAACAATTCTTCCGACCGTACCACTGCAGCCGCACGCTCCGCCGGTGCTGAGGTCCGTAACGAGCGTCGCCAAGGAAAAGGTAACGTGGTCAGGCGCATGTTCGCCGACGTCGACGCGGATGTTTACGTGTTGGTTGACGGCGACGCCACTTACGATGCTGCTAGCGCCCCACGGATGATCGAAAGGCTCATAAACGAGAACCTCGATATGCTAGTAGGCCGGCGCGTTGATCGGGATAAAGAAGCCTACCGCCCCGGTCATCGCACAGGAAACTGGATGTTGACCGGTTTTCTCTCGAATGTGTTTGGTCAGTCCTCCAACGACATTCTCTCAGGCTACCGAGTATTCTCCCGACGATTCGTAAAATCGTTTCCGGTACTTTCGGGTGGTTTTGAAATCGAAACCGAACTCACTGTCCACGCGCTGGAACTTATGCTTCCTATCGCCGAAATGGATACTCCGTATTTTGCGCGCCCGGAAGGCTCGTTCAGCAAGCTCAATACCTGGCGTGATGGCTTTCGAATCCTGTTCACGATAATAAAGCTCTATCGCTCCGAAAAGCCGCTGCGATTTTTCGGCCTGCTCGGATTCGTATTTGCGTTGATATCGGTCGGCTTGGCGATCCCAATTTTTGTCACGTACCTGGAGGAAGGTCTGGTGCCCCGTCTGCCCACTGCGGTGCTTTCAACCGGCCTGATGATCGTGGCTATGCTGTCACTATCGTCTGGCTTGGTCTTGGATACCGTCACTCGAGGGCGCCGAGAAATGAAGCTGCTGGCATATCTATCGCAGGCTCCATTTAGTGAGTAATATCCCGAGACTGCAAAGCGACAAACTCGCTGAAGACAGGTCAGGGCGTTCATATCGATTTTTGCGCGCCTTGACTTACTTTTCAGCATGCGAGAACTTAGGGGCGGGGGACTTCGAATGGTGTTGCCTGCAATCCACGGTCTGATTGATCGCCTGCATAGCAGTGGGCGGGAACGCGCGACCGCGTTCAAGGTGATGAGTTTCGGCTTGGTCGGCTTAATCAACACCGCGGTTGACCTTGGAATATTTTCACTGGGATACTATATCTTTGGCTTGCCGATCATTGTAGCCAACATGTTTTCATGGGCGGTCGCGGTGACCTGCTCGTACATCCTTAATTCGAAAATAACCTTTTCCGTTGATTTGCGGCGTGAACTATCCGTGAGGAACTACGTTGCGTTCGTCCTTGCCCAGGTGGCGGGCTTTGCGGCCAATACATCGACCGTAGTCATTGCATCACATTTTATGCCGGTGCTGCTTGGAAAAGTGTTCGCGATCGGAGCGAGTTTTATCGTGAATTTTTCCCTGTCACATTTCGTTGTGTTCCGGCGAGCAACGCCCAGTCTCTAAAGAAATCAGCCGAGCAGACGCAGCATATGAATCATCAGACGCCGGGGCTATTCCTTGTCTGGCCTCCATGTTGCCTGCCTGAAATAAGGGCGCTTCGCTTCGGCAAATGCATGATCGGAGATAAGCCGGCTGGACGGTGATAGATATAGCCTCTCACACTCAGCTTGGTTAAAATAGCCGACGGCTGACATCTCGCCATCTCGAGGCGCGTGCTTGCCACCTGCCACGGACGCTCGAAACGCAATCGTTGTGTAGTAGGCCACATCCCCATTGGGATAATGGATCAGAAATTCAGGGCCGCCAAACACGCCGATCAAGCCTTCGGGCCGGACGAAGAGGCCAGTCTCTTCGAAGCACTCGCGCACCGCCGCATCGGCTGGTTCCTCGTTCGGGTCAATCGCGCCCCCGGGGAGGCTCCAGAATCCCATCTCGGCGTCCTTGCCGAGAAGCAAACGTCCTTGTTCATCGAAAATTGAGATCGAGACGGCAGTCAGGGTGATAAGTTCGTGCCCGACTTTTTGGCGTAGCGCCTTGAGGTAGGATGAAATCGGCATAGATCCCCTTTTGGCGTGCCGCGGAACCAACTCGTAACACAGGCGATTGTTGTTGCGGGGGCGATGGAGGTCCGTCGCCATGAAAGGCTCAAGCTCAATTGCGTTTCTGACGTGCATAGTGGCGACTGCAGCAGGGGCTGCCTGGTCCGCACATCTGGTCGGAGTTGACCGAGACCAATGTCCGCAGCCCTCGGCCGCGTCGGTAGCTGCACTTTTCGCGCCGTGCCAAGCTCTCGAAGGCGCGATGAATTATCCAATCCCGAGCCGAGAACGCGAATTGCCGCCGAAGGGTGAGTGGCCGCTTGAGGCTCCAGCGCCTCAGGTGGCAGCGAACGAGCACGCGACCGTTGGTGTAGTCGGCTCAAAGATAGCACATTAAGCCGGGAGACCGAATGTAAAGCAGCTGCCCGGTGGCGTCCACTGGGCCGCTCTAATAGCCTAGTGGAATTCCGGAGCACGTCGGTGCTCATCTTCGGCTGAGTCCGGCGGCAGCAGTGTGACCTTGTCTTTTTCGACGATCTGATAGCCGCATTGGTCTAGCCAACGCAGCACTCGGTCGGCCATGGAGCGGTCGTAAGTGGGAAATATGCGGGCGATAGCCTCTTTGGCTGTCATCTTGCGCATGCAGGCTTCCTCGTTTGCCATCAGCCAAGTCGATTAACTTCCCAAGGCAAGTCAAGTTCCGAGGACGGGCGAAGGGCTGCCAAGACGATCGATGGATGCTGTTCGCGATGCAAAGATCGAGGCCATCACGATGAAAGGGACCCGACCGCCGTAACCGGTTTTGAAGGATCATTCCACTCGGCCGCCGCGGGGGATGTCCCGGGTTCTGTTGAATTTCTGAAGAGGTCGGCGTTGCCCACCTTGAGCCGGTAGGCTCGGGGTGCTGATTCCACAAAGGAGAGCAACGCCATGACGAGAGATATCACCCCGGCTGGTTTGCCGGCGACCG
>NZ_DATGFH010000073.1:0-105138 GCF_035309285.1 Bradyrhizobium sp.
CCGCATCGCACCCAGTTTCGTCTGACCGGCTGCAACACGTCCATCGCATCCCGCTCCACGTTCGTGACGATCGGCCGAAACGCCCCTCTTGCCGGAGCGGGATGGGCGAAACAAATCATGATATTCCGAAAAACGGAAGCAGAATATTTTTGCGCGGAGCGCTTGACTTTGCTTCTGATAAAACGAAGCGACGCGAAGTGATTTGCCCGACAGGCAACGGGATCGCGCGCGTCCATCGCCGCTTCGACGCGGAACCTGCTTCACGTTTTGTTGTGCCGGTAAACCTTCGCGCGCCGCATTCATTAGCCAACCCTGAACGCCCTCATCACGTCAGCGGGAAGGATCGCACATGCGCGCGCATCGGATTGTCTTCAGCCTGGGTCTGGCGGCCGGCAGTGTCCTCGTCACGCTCGCGCCGACATCTGCGGAAGACTATCGGGGAACCTGGGAGCAGCAGATGGCGTGCACGGGTGATGTGTGGCGGCTGTGCAGCGACCAGATTCCCGATGCGAACCGGATCACGGCCTGCCTGCGACGGAACACGCCCAATCTGTCGGACGGCTGCCGCGCCGTGTTCGAGTCCAACAACAGGATGTCGCCGCAGCAACAGGTGCCATCGCAGCGCGGCCACGTCGCGCAGCCGCATTCGCGTGTCGCGCCTGGTTCCAGCAATTACGATGACGGTCGATTATGATGACGATCAGGCCTCGGTCCTGATTTCGCACACATCGACCCATTCGGCCGACGTCAATGCCGCCATGCGCTCGGGCGCGATGCGCACGGCGCTGTGGGTCGAGCCGGCGGCCGGCACCACGATATCGAAGGCCTTCATCGAGACGTCGCAATAGACGGCGAGCGGCGTCTTCAGCCCGAACGGGCAGACGCCGCCGACCTCATGTCCCGTGATCTCGGCGACTTCATCGAAGCCCAGCATCTTCGGCTTGCCGCCGAACAGCGCCTTCACCTTCTTGTTGTCCATGCGCGCGGTGCCGCTGGTCACGATCAGCACCACGCGGTCACCGACGCGCAGCGACAGCGTCTTGGCGATCCGCGCCGGCTCGACGCCATAAGCCTCGGCCGCGAGCACGACGGTTGCCGAGCTCTGTTGCGATTCGATGACGGATATGTCGGGAGCTTTTTCGGCAAAGAAGGCGCGGACGGATTCAAGACTCATGGAAGGCAACGACTTTCGGCAATTCGGACAGCGATCGGATGCGATGGTCGATCTCGACGCCGAGTGCGTCCATCTGCGTGCGCAGCGCTTTAAACAGGGTCAGCGGCGGGAGCAAGTCGCTCTTGACGCAGAGAAGCGCCATCGCTTCCGGCGTCACCCGCTCGATCCAGGCGACGTTGAGGCCGAACGCCTTGGCGCCGCAGGCGTCCCACGGATTGGAGGAGACGAACAGGACTGAAGCGGGTGCGATTCCGAGCTCCTCCTCGATCAGCAGGTAGGCCTCCGGGCTCGGCTTGAAGATCTTTTTGGCATCGACACTGATGGTCGCTTCGAGCACACGGTCGAGGCCGCTGTTCTTCACCAGCGCATTGAGCATGTCAGGACTGCCGTTGGACAGGATCGCGAGCTTCCTGTCCTTCAGCGCGTCGAGCGCAGCCAGCGCGTCGGGATAGAGGTCGAGGTGCAGATATCTGTCGATGATGCGCGCGAAGGTGTCATCCTCGTATTGCAGACCAAGAATCCGCAAGGTGTAGGCGAGCGAATCGCGTGTAATCGTTGCAAAGTTTTCGTAGCGCCGCATCAGCGAGCGCAGCCAGCTATATTCGAGCTGCTTGATACGCCAGACCTGGGTGATGATCTCGCCATAGCCGGGAAACGCTTCCTCGGTGACGTCGGCCACCGACTGGGTGTCGTAGAGGGTTCCGTAGGCGTCGAAGACAACGGCTTGGATAGTCACCGCGCGCTCCTTGCTTGCTGAATTGGATGACTTGGACCGTCAGCGAGTTCAGTACACCTCTCCCCAGCGGGGAGAGGTCGGATTGCGAAGCAATCCGGGTGAGGGGGCCCGCTCAATCGAGAGACCTGAACCCCTCACCCGGATCGCATCTTGCGATGCGATCCGACCTCTCCCACAAGGGGAGAGGTGAACTTCCGATGCCGAACCGTTTCAATCCAAATCTAGATCCCCAAAATCTTCCGTGCGTTTGCCTTTAGCACCTTTGGGCGGATGTCGTCGCGGATATCGAGCTTGGAAAAGTCCGACAGCCAGCGGTCCGGCGTGATCACCGGCCAGTCCGAGCCGAACAGCATCTTGTCCTGGAGGATCGAGTTGATGTAGCGCACCAGAATCGGCGGGAAATACTTTGGCGACCAGCCCGAGAGGTCGATGTAGACGTTGGGCTTGTGGGTCGCGACCGACAGCGCCTCCTCCTGCCAGGGGAAGGAGGGGTGGGCGAGGATGATTTTCAGATCCGGAAAATCGGCGGCGACATCGTCCATGTACATCGGGTTGGAATATTTCAGCCGCATCCCCATGCCGCCGGGCATGCCGCTGCCGACGCCGGTCTGCCCGGTGTGGAAGAGCGCGATCGCGCCGGCGTCGTTGATCGCCTCATAGAGCGGATAGGCCATGCGATCGTTCGGATAAAACCCCTGCATGGTCGGATGGAATTTGAAGCCGCGGACGCCGTATTCCTCGATCAGCTTTTTCGCCTCGCGCACCCCGAGCTTGCCCTTGTGCGGGTCGATCGAGACGAACGGGATCAGGACGTCGAGATTTTCGGAGGCGACTTCCAGCATCTCGTAATTGTTGTAGCGGCGGAAGCCGGTCTCGCGCTCGGCATCGACCGGGAAGATCACCGCGGCGATGTTCTTCGCGCGATAGTACGCCGCCGTCTCCGGCACGGTCGGCGGATGCTTGTGCGGCGATTTGAAATAGTCCGCCATCTGCGCCTGGAAATCGTCATAGCCGTCGTCGCCATGCATGCCGCAGGGCTCCTCGGCATGGGTGTGGATGTCGATCGCAACGACCTTTTCGATGTCGGGCAGCTTCAGCTTGGGCATTTCGGTTCCCGGGGCGAGTTGTTGGCGTTCCCAAATTGATTATACGATATAACAAATTTGGGCACGCGAAATATCAAGCTGCTGGCCTGGGTTCCGGCCGAATTCGCCAGCCGGGTCAATCAGGCAGGGCCGAGGCCCAAACCCGCGCGGAAAGCCCTGTTTGCATTGACATTTGGGGCTTTGGTGATAGAAACCGCGCCGTCCCCGGACGGATTGCCGTCGGCGGGGCAAATCCCATTTTTGCAAGAATTCGGCCCTACGGCCTTCGACAAGCAAGCAAGGATTTTGACATGAAGGTCCGTAACTCGCTGAAATCGCTGCGTGGCCGTCACCGCGCCAACCGTCTGGTCCGCCGCAAGGGCCGGGTCTATGTGATCAACAAGGTGCAGCGCCGCTTCAAGGCGCGGCAGGGTTGATCTGGCGGCTTTTTTCAAGTCCGCGCGAAACTTTCGCCTTCACAGGTCTTTGACGCATTGCGCGCTTTGCGGCGCGATGTTCCGCGTCTAGACTTTTGACATGGCGTTGAGATTCCCGAGAAGCCTCCTGATCGCCGCGGCGCTGGCGATGGCCCCGTCGTTCGCCTTCGCGCAGGACGATCCGCACGCGCTCACGCCACGCAAGCCGCCGGAAGCACCGGCCAAGCTCCCGAAGGTTGATCGCGCCAAGGGGCTGGACTTCCTGTTCGGCGCGCTGAAGGCCGCGCCGGATGAAGCCAGCGCCAAGCACGTGGAAGCACGGATCTGGGCGATCTGGCTGCAGACCCCGAGCGACACCGTGGCGCTGTTGATGACGCGCGCCAAGGTCGCGATGGATGCGCACCAGATGGATGTCGCGATCAAGCTGCTCGATGCCATCATCAAGATTCGCCCCGACTACACCGAAGCCTGGAACAGGCGGGCGACGCTGTACTACCTGAAGAACGACTACATGGATTCGCTCGCCGACATCGAGCAGGTCTTGATCCGAGAGCCCCGGCATTTTGGCGCGCTCGCCGGGCTCGGCATGATCATGCAGGATCTCGGCGAGGATAAACGCGCGCTCGACGCCTTCCGCAAGGCGCTCGCCATCAACCCGCATCTGGACAAGGTGCCGGAGCTGGTCAAGCAGCTCAGCGAAAAGGTCGAAGGCCGCGACATCTGATCGCCTTGTTTGAGCATGATCCCTCGGGTCGAGCCCGAGGGCATGCTTTTCAGAAGACCGGTTTCCACCCCGCATCAAGTGCGGGGCAGGCCTTTTTCCGGATCATGCTGCAAATCGATAGATCGGCGTGCCCGGCAGTTAACCACGATCTCAACGCTTGATTTGTGCGGTGGAACGTTGCTCGTTAACGCGCGCTTAACCGACTATTGTTTGCGGTCAAGGAGCGAGAACGATGAAACGCTTGATGCTCGCGGGCAGCTTTTTGGCTTTCGCCACAACCGCCGGCTTTGCCGACGGCATGTTCTGGGTAACCGGCAATCACGCCACCGGCAAATGCGACATCGTCACCTCCAATCCGGTGGTGGCGGGCGATATTTATTTCGCGGATGGTCCCTACAAATCGCGCGACGACGCGAAGCTCGCCCGCTCGACGATTTCGGTTTGTCCCAAGGTCGATCCGAAGGACGAGGCCGCCGAGAAGAAGTGACGGCGGCCACGTGTTGCGGGCGCATCGTGTGATCGGAAAAAGGTCCCCACTTTTTCCGGATCAGGCGCCGCTAGTGCAGCACGTTGTTGCCGCGCTCGGTCAAGCCGTATTGCGCGGCCGCCGCATAGAGCTGCGCGATCTCAGCCTCGAGATGCTCATTGACCATCAGCAGCGCCTTCAGCGCCCCGCGCAGGTCGCCATTGCAGCTTGCCACGATCTTGTCGATGGCGTCTTCATTCGGTCCGAACGTCATCTCAACCTCCTCTTCCCCCGCGGGACTTAATCTGAGGTGCCCGATTCACGTTCCTGTGGATCACGTGGATGAATCGAGCTCGCTCAAGCCTCAAAGCGTTGCGCCCGCGCTCAAGAAAAAGTGCTGACCATGGTTATAAAATGGCCGACGACGCCCGTATGACAGGACTCCGCAATAATACGGGAAAACTCCACAATTAAGTCGCGAAACCGCTGCGCGGCGGCCTCGTCATTCTCCTGTGGCTGGAAAATGCCGAGGTGATGCTCGCTTCGCGTGCAGCCACCGTGTCACAAGGTCAGGGCCATGTCCAAAGGCTAACTCGAATCAACGTCTTGCCAGAGCACTTTGCTTGCGACAGCGGCTGAACTAGCTGTTTTCGCGAGTCTCGACGGTCATTCTCGATCAACGCTGTCGTTTGGGAAATCTCAATGATTCCAATCATCGTCGTGGCGGCGCTGGCGATATTCGCGCTATTCACACAAGCGAGCGTTTTTGCGCTTGGTCGCCGCTTTCCTCCACAGGGAAAACGCATCGCCGTCATGGGTGCGACGCTGAATGTGGTCGAACTCGGGCCGCGCGAGGCGGCTGGCCCTCCCGTCCTGCTGTTGCACGGCGCAAGCTGCAATCTCGAGGCGATGAAGAAACCGCTCGGCGAATTGCTCGCAGAGCGTCATCGCGTGATCCTGATCGACCGTCCCGGCCACGGCTGGAGCGTGCGCGAGCGCGAAAGAGATTCGACGCCGGATGTGCATGCGCGGATGATCGAGGAGGCGCTTCGGCAGCTCGATGCCGGTCCGGTCATCGTTGTCGCGCATTCGGCGGCCGGCGCGCTCGGCGCGCGCCTGGCGTTGGATTATCCGAAGCGCGTCGCGGGCCTCGTGATGCTCGCGCCGGTGACGCATCCCTGGTACGGCGGCGTCGGCTTCATCAACACCGCCGTGACGACGCCCATCGTGGGCCCCTTGCTCGCTTACACGATGACGCTGCCGCTTGGCCTCTTGCTGGCGGAGCGAAGTGCGCGCGGCGTCTTTCTGCCGCAGGCGATGCCGGAGAATTTTGTGAGTGACACCGCGGCGCTGCTGCTGCTCAGGCCACGCGAGTTTCTCGCCAACGCGCGCGATCTCGTGACGCTCAAGCAGGCGGTGGAAGAGCAGGCGCCGCGCTATGGCGAGATCAAGGCGCCGGTGACGATCATCTCCGGCGACGTCGACAAGACGGTTTCGACGGTCATTCATTCGCGCCTGTTTGCCGGCGCGGTGGGGAACGCGAAGCTGATCGTGCTGCCGAACATGGGCCACATGATCCAGAACGCCGTGCCCGCTCTCGTCGTCGCCGAGGTCGAGGCGATGGTGATGCGGATCGGGCCAAGAACCGCGGCGGCCGCGCGCTAGGTTGGCCGCTTGCGACTGTGCCCGGACGGACACAGTCGGCTTCAAACCGCGCCGTCCGCAGCCCAGAGCGCCCATCGGTCCAAATGGACCGCTGAGGGGTCCAAGTCACCTTCCGATCGGCGGGCCTATCGTTCGATCGGTCGCACGCCGGCTCTCGCGGGTCCGGGTATCGGCGTGCCTGAAAGGACACAGTCACGGCCAAACTGCGTTGTTCTGTCGCAGACGTCATTGCGGTTCCATAGTCGAGAACTAGTGTCTGAGGCATCTGGCGCCTAATGGCTGGGACATCAGGGCTGACCCGCGTTCTTGGGTTGGGGGTGTACGATGGGGTGGGTGGCGTACCGCCTTGAAGAGGCGGGCAGGGCGTTGATCCGGCATGGATCGCGGCGGAGATTCGCCGCCTCCATCCTCGTGTTGATGATGGCCGCTGGCGCCGCGCCGCATCCGGCCGCCGCTCAAAACTTCGTTGCGCAGGGGCCGGCCCCGGAGTTGGGGAACGTCAACTGGATCGCGAGCGCCGATGCGTCGCCGAATGGGACTGATGCCGGTGCGGTCCAATCGGTGCTGCTTGATTCCGTACTCGGCGCGGGCACGATGTTCGCCGGCTCGACCAATGGCGGCATCTGGAAGACCACCAATGGCGGAGTGACCTGGACAGCGCTCACCCAAAACCAGGCGTCGCTGTCGATCGCAAGCCTCAGCCTCGATCCGCTGGATCCCAGCGGCAGGACGATTGTCGCTGGCATCGGCGCAGTTGATAATGGCGAGTACAGCCAGTTCAATCTCTCCTCCGCTGGTCGCAGCGGTGCGCTGACCGGACTGCTCTACACCACCAATGGCGGCGCGAGCTGGAGCACGCTCGGCGGCCCGAACGGCCTATTCGCCGGCCAATCCGTGGTCAGCGCGATGGCGCGGGGCAATACGATCCTGGCTGCGACATTCGAGGTCCAGAACGCCGACGCGAGGACCGCGGACTACGGCCTGTTTCGCAGCATCGATGGCGGGCAAACCTTCACGAACATGGCAGGCGCCGCCGGCAGCGGATTGCCGGCCGGCGCCGTGAGTTCGCTGGTCGCCGACCCCAGCGATCCCTCCACCTTCTACGCCGCAGTCAAGATCGGCGCCAACAAGGCTGGGACCGCCGTCTACATCAGCCACGACAAGGGCGCGACCTGGGCGCCGATCTTCACGGCGGCCAACGCCCCCACCATGATCACCGCGGGCGGCGATGCAACGGCAATCACGCTTGCCGCGGGGCCGGGCGGGTCGGTCGCGGTCGCGATCAGCGACGTCGGGTCCCACAGATCGCTTCTCGGGGTATTCCTGGGGTCGAACCAGGGCGCAACCTGGAATCAGCTTACCGCGGCGCCCAATGTCGTATCCGGTCTTAACCAGACGCCGGCCAATCTGCATATCGCGATCGATCCGAACAACCAGAATAACATCTATCTCTCCGGCGACACCCCTCCGGGCAGCTTCACAGGGGTTCAGCTCTACCGTCTCCAATATACCGGCAACGACGCCGCGGCATGGACCAGCCTGACCTCACTAGGCACGGCTCCAAATTCCCAGGATGCCAGCACCGTCCATTCCGACTCGCGCTCGATGACCTTTGACCAGAACGGCAATTTGATCCTGTCGAGCGACGGCGGCATCTACAAGCTGACCAATCCGGGGGGGCCTGGAAGCTGGTCGGGCCTCAACGGCAATCTCGGCGTGTTCGAGGGCTATTCGATCGCCTACGACGCCAACAGCAAGCGCGTCGGCATTGCCTTGCAGGACAACGGCGTGGCCCTGCAGCACGCGCCGGGCAGCGCTCGGTTCGATACGATCAACGGCGGCGACGGCACCAATGTCGCCATCAACGATGTCACGCTGCGGAGCCAGGGACAGAGCGTAATCTATTCGACGGAGGAGAACCTCACATTTGCGTACCGCCTGATCGCCAACGCGCAGGGACAGCCGCTGGGTCCGGGCACGGATCCCATCAACAGCCCCGGCGGCGCCACGATCAACTGCAGCCTGGGGGCGAATCACAATCAGGACTGCGGCGTTCTCACCGGTGCCGCGCCCAATGGTGCATTCTCCGGCCAATTCGTGCTCAACAGGATAGATCCGACGCGGATCGTCATGACCGGCGTGACCGATGTCTTCACGACCCAGGACACCACGCTTTCCGGCAACGTCAACGTCAACGCGACCTCAGTCAATCTGGTGCTCACCGACCTCGGGAGCGTAGGGCCCAATGGGTTACCGAGCGTCGTCAGCTATGGCACGCAAGACAACACGCAGGCCCTGGCGGTCGGCGCCTATGTCAATCCGAGCACCACGATCAGTGGGTCGGTCTGGTTCGGCACCGGCGGAGCGCTGACGAAGCTCACCGCCTATTCCGGTGATACGCCGACCGGTATCGTGTTCGACAATCGCAACTCTTCGAACATCTACGTGGCCGACGCCAGCAACCTCTATTACACCACCAACGCCAATGCCGGCCCGACCGCGACCTTCACGACCATCAATCTCAGCGAGCACGTGCCGGGCTTCGTTCGCCCGACCTCGGTCGAATTCATCTCCAACAATGGCGTCAACGCGCTGCTGGTCGGCGGGCTGAACACGCCGCTCTCCTGCAACACCGCGACGCCGGACGGCTGCATCATCTTGCCGACGCAAAGCCCGATCACGGTCGCCGACGCCGACATTAACGGCGGCCTCTCCGGCTGGCGCGCGTTCGGACAGGGCCTGCCCAACGCCCTCGTCTACGCGATGGCCTACAACCAGGCGGTCGACGTGCTCGCTGTCTCCTCGATCGGCGCCGGCGCCTATGTGCTCTACGACGTCACGAGCTACTTCCCGCAGGCGACCGTGCTGCGGTTCGGGCTCGCCGACAACGACTCGGCGCCGGACGCCTCGTTCCTCACCAACGGCAACTACAGCTCGCGCCAGCTCATCAAATATGGCACGGGCACGCTGACGATCGCGGGCGATGCCACCTATACCGGCAGCACCACCATCAGTGCCGGCACGCTTGTGCTCGGCACCGGCGGCGCCAGCGGCAGCGTGAAGGGCAACATCACCTTCTCGGATCAGTCCACTATTGCGTCCGATCCGAACTGCAATCTCGCCTCGGAGTGCGATCCTTCGACCAACAAGTTCCTCGTCTTCAACCGCTCCGACACCTACACATTCGGCGGTGTCATCTCGGGTGCTGGCCAGGTGATCCAGGCGGGGCCCGGCACCACAGTGCTGAGCGGCGTCAACACCTACACGGGGCCCACCACGGTTGACGCCGGCACGCTCTCCGTCACCGGGTCGATCACGTCTGCGGTGTTCGTCAATGCCGGCGGCGTGCTCTCCGGCAGCGGCACGGTCGGAAGCGCGACGATCAATGCCGGTGGTCTGCTGGCGCCGGCCAATCCCGGTAGCCCGCTGACAGTGCAGGGTAATCTCGTGTTTGCAACCGCCGGCGCCTATCTCGTCGAGATCAACAACAACCTCGCCGACCGCGTCAATGTCACGGGCACCGCCACGCTGGCGGGCGACGTCTTCGCGTCGCTGCTCGGGACCTCGGTGTCGAAGCGGTACACCATCCTCAATGCCACCGGCGGCATCACCGGCACGTTCGCCGGCGTCAACAACCTGCCGACGACGCTGGCGGGCAACCTCGGCTATGACGCCAACAATGTCTTCCTCAATCTGTCGCTGAACTACAACGCGCTCGGCAGCCTCAACAGCAACCAGCAGAACGTCGCCAACGCGCTTTCGAATTTCTTCAACTCGAACGGCAGCATTCCCGTCAGCTTCGCGACGCTGACGCAAGCGGGGCTGTCGCAGGTCGCGGGCGAGAGCGCGACGGGCTCGGAGCAGACCACGTTCCAGGCAATGACCCAGTTCATCACGACGCTGCTCGATCCCTTCATCAGCGGACGCGAGACTACGCAGGGCACACCGGGCGCGAACGGCTATGCCGAGGAGGATACCGGCGCAAGCGCTTATGCCGCGAGCGGCAAGACGCTGTCGCAGAATGAGCGCGCCGCCTACGCGGCGGTGTTCACCAAGGCGCCGCTGCGCCAGTTCTATGATCCGCATTGGAGCATCTGGGCGTCGGCCTTCGGCGGCTCGCAGACCACCAGCGGCAATGCATTCGTCGGCTCGAACAGCGACACGTCGAGCATCTTTGGCATGGCAGCGGGCGCGGACTATCTGCTCTCGCCGCGCACGATCGCGGGCTTTGCGCTCGCCGGCGGCGGCACCAGCTTCAACGTCAGCAATGCCGGTAGCGGCCGAAGCGACCTGTTCCAGGCCGGCGGCTTTGTCAGGCACAATGCGGGCCCGGCCTATGTCTCCGCCGCGCTCGCCTATGGCTGGCAGGACGTCACCACCAATCGCCTGGTGATGGGCTCCAATCTGCGGGCCGAGTTCAACGCCAACGCGCTGTCGGGACGCCTCGAGGGCGGCTACCGCTTCGCCACCCGATGGTTCGGCATCACGCCCTATGCGGCGGGTCAGTTCACGAGCTTCTTCCTGCCAAGCTATGCGGAAGCCGCGACCTTCGGCAGCAACGCCTTCGCGCTCGGCTATGGGTCACAGACCGTCACCGACACGCGGACCGAGCTCGGCTTCCGCACCGACCGCTCCTTTGCGCTCTTGACTGGCCTGCTCACGCTGCGCAGCCGCTTCGCCTGGGCGCATGACTACAATCCGAACCGCGCCATCGCGGCGACCTTCCAGGCACTGCCGGGCTCGTCCTTCGTCGTCAACGGCGCTGCGCAGGCGAGCGAAAGCGCACTGACCACTCTCTCTGCCGAGATGAAATGGCGCAACGGCTGGTCGGCGTCGGCCACCTTCGAGGGCGAGTTCTCGCAAGTCACCGCGAGCTACGCCGGCAAGGGGGTGGTGCGGTACGTGTGGTGAGGGGAGGGGCGAGGTGGTGCCTCGGCCCAGTTCGTGATATATGAAGTGACATGGCAAAGCTGTTGGAACAAGCAATTGCACGAGTACGTGAGCTTCCTGAGGAAGATCAGGATGCGCTGGCTACCGCGCTTCTCACTCTTGCGGGCGACCCGACTGAGGTCGTGCACCTTGACGCCGACACGCGTGCAGCCGTTGAAGAGGGGCTCGCGCAGGCTCAGCGCGGTGACTTCGTCTCCGACGAGGACGTTGCACAGGCCGACGCGCGCCGCCGCTTATAAGACTCCGCTACACACGGCGGGCATCTCGATCGCGAAACCATCTACAACTACCTCGATGAACGGTAGCCCAAAGGGCGCGATCAATGTGCGGCGCGCCGTTGTTCGGGCTATCCGCAGTCTCGAAACGCATGCCGGATTGGGACAGCCGACGGATCTCGCAGGCGTGCGTGAGCTGGTGGTCCCGCGGTATCCCTACAAGATCTATTACCGGATCGAGGGTGAGGAGATCTGGCTCCTCCATATCCGCGATGCCCGCCGTCGGCCATGGCCGACGCCCTGAAAGCCCCAAAAACCAGCCCTTTCCGGCAGTTTGCGCTAAATATTTGTCAAATTCTTAATCGAAACTCCCTCATGCTCAGGCCTTTCCGGTTAACAGGAAACGGTCGGGCAGCATGGGCATTCAATCCGCCGGCGTGGCGCAACCTCACGACGACGCCAACCTCCGGCTCGTCCGGTTTTTCTTGATCTGCCTCGGCAGCCTGGTCTTCGTCTACGCGCTGCTTGCGCTGCGCCTGTTTCTTGACGGCAACAGCTTCGCGCTCTCCGATTGGGCCCTGATTGGGCTGCGCGTTGCGCTCGGCGCCGGCGCGCTGGTGGTCATGCTCTATCCAGCCTGGCTTTCGCGTCCGCTGGAGCAACGGGTCAGCGAGATGGGCTCGCTGTTCGAGACGGGCTTTGCTGCCGTCGCGCCAAAAGAGAAGATCCGCCTGATCGTGCTGGTGACGATGGTGAGCCTGTTGCTCGAGCTCGTCATGATCCGCTGGCTCGCCTCGGTCTTCCCGGTGTTCTCCTTCTTCAAGAATTTTACGCTGCTCGCCTGCTTCCTCGGCCTTGGCGCCGGCTACGCAGTCTCAGAGAAGCAGCCCTGCGCGCCGGCGCTGGTGCTGCCGATGCTCGCGTCCTTTGTCGGCGTCATCACGCTGCTGCGCTACGACGTCGGCGCCAATACCGACGTGTTCTCGGCGCTGCCGATGCAGGAGCAGACTTCGATCTCGATCTGGATGGATCGGCTGAACTGGTTCTCGCTGTTCCAGCACTCGGTGCCGCTCTATCTGTTGCTCGGCATGAGCTTTGTGCTCTGCGCCTGCATCTGCTATCCGGTCGGCCAGCTCTGCGGCAAGCTGCTTGGCGCGACCGATGCGCTGAAGGCCTATGGCCTCAATCTGATCGGCAGCATCCTCGGCGTGCTCGTGCTGTGCGTGATGAGCCTGTTCTGGCTCTCGCCTGTGATCTGGTTCGCCGCCATCGGCGGCGTGCTCCTCACCTTCGTGCTGGCGCGCGACGCCCAGCGCCTGCCGCTCGGGGTGGCGAGCTTCAGCCTCTTGATCACCGTGCTCGCCTGGCCGGTTCAGGTCGACATCCAGCGCATCTATTCGCCCTATCAGCTCCTGGAGAAGATGGCGAAATCCGACGGGTTGATGAACATCCTCTCGGGCGGCTCCTACTACCAGAAGGTCTTCAACCTCTCCGAGGCCAATCGCGGCCATGAGCCGGACGAGGACAAATACGTCCGCGCCTATTACGAGTTTCCCTTCAGCTTCAAGAAGCATCCCGAGCGGGTCGCGATCGTCGGCGCCGGAAGCGGCAACGACGTCGCGGCGGCGCTGCGCATGGGCGCCTCGCATGTCGATGCGATCGAGATCGATCCGGCGATCGTCTATCTCGGCCGGAGCTATCACCCCGAGCATCCCTATGACGATCCGCGCGTGAATGTCATCATCAACGACGCGCGCAACTTCTTCCGCACCGCGCATCAGAAATACGACCTGATCATCTATGGCGTGCTGGATTCGCACACGGCGCTGAGCCATGCCTCCAATTTGCGCGTCGATTCCTATGTCTACACCCGCGAGGGCATCACCGAGGCGTTCAAGCTGTTGAAGCCCGACGGCGTGATGTCGATCTCTTTCGCGCTGCCGAACGAGTCGCTCGGCTTCAAGCTGTCGCATATCCTCTCCGGCATCCCTGGCGCCGGCAAGCCGCTTGCGGTCCGCGTCGGTTACGACTCCAAGACCACGACGGCGTTTGTCACGCAAAAGGGGCATGACATCGTCATGCCTGACGCCAATGCTTTCGCCGCTTTCGGCTTCAAGGATGTGTCGGCATATTTCGCCCAGCCCTATCCGGAAGAGAGCATCCCGACCGACGACTGGCCGTTCTTCTACATGATCAAGCGCACCTATCCGGTGAGCTACATGCTCGCGCTCGGCATGGTGCTGTTGCTCTCGACCATGTTCGTGCGCAAGACCATCGGCTGGACCGGACCGGTCGAGCGGACCTATCTGCCGTTTTTCTTCCTAGGGAGCGGCTTCATGCTGGTTGAGACCAAGGCGATCACTGAGCTTGGGCTCCATCTCGGCGGCACCTGGTTCGTCATCGCCGCGACCATCGTTTTGGTGCTGGTGATGGCTTTTCTCGCGAACTGGATGGTGCGGAAGAAGCTCGTGCCGCGCACGAGCCTCGCTTACGCGGGGCTGCTTGCAAGTCTATTGCTGGGCTATTTCTCGGCGCGCAACCACGATCTGATCGCGTTCTCTTCGCCTTTGCTGAACCTGATTGTCGCCTGCGTGGTGCTCACGATCCCGCTGTTCTTCTCGGGCTTCGTGTTCTCGACCCTGATCGGCAAGAAGGACGTCAATATCTCGACCGCGCTCGCCTACAATCTGATGGGGGCGCTGTTCGGCGGGCTGATGGAATACAATTCCATGTATTTCGGCTTCGCCTTCCTCTATCTGCTCGCCATGGGCTTCTATGGGCTCGCCTGGCTGTTCTCGTTCGAGCCGGCCGTGTCGGCGCGGAGGGTCGCAGCGGCCGCGCGGGGGTCGTAGCGGCTGGCGAGCTGCATCAAAACAAAAGCCCCGGCCGCGCCGCCGGGGCTTTTTGTTTTCCCTGGCTACATCGGGTCGCCCGTCATCAACAAGATCGTGGGGAGGCCTTCGAACGCCTGGACCCGAGGGCCGATCCGGTCGAACTTCGTGCTGGCCGCGGCCTCTACTCTGCTCCGCAGGCTTTCGAAACACGCGAGAGCGGCGGGAAAGCGGATGATGTTGACGTGACCGGCTCCGGCAAGGGCTTCGAAGGTCACAACCACCCGCACCTGCTGAGGCGATGCGCCTCCGTCTGTGACCATTCCAAAGCCGACCCCCCGCAACCCGCTGTGCAAGAAAGGCTGGCATCCAGGATCACCGACCAGTGACATCTGCCGTTTCCTCCCGTGTGCCCTCTGCGTGGCCCGGAAGGAACGGGAAAACGGGCGGGCAGTTCCAATCTTCGGATTCCCGACGGAGAGGTTCGGAGGTCACCCGATTTCCGTTTGTGGACCCGCAACGGATATTCGTCTTGGTTGATCGGAAGAGAGGGACGGAATACGGTCATCTCTCAAGGTGATATCGCGGCGCAGCGGAGGAGTGCGGTCGAAGGAAGGGCACCATGGCATCGCCAAGGATACTCAGTCCGCATGATGGCCACCTCGCAATTCTGGGCGGCACAGGCGCCCGGCTCGTCATTGAAGGGGACGACGCGGGCAAACGCTTTGCGCTGGTCGAGCATCCGATGCAGCCGCGCGCCCTGGCGGCTCCCATGCACCGGCACCATCGCGAGGACGAATACAGCTTCGTGCTAGAGGGGAGTGTCGGGGCGCTGCTCGGAGATGCCGTGGTCGTTGGCAATCCCGGGGACCTGATTTTCAAGCCGCGCGAACAATGGCACACGTTCTGGAATGCCGGCGACGCGCCAGCCCGGGTTTTGGAAATCATATCGCCGGCTGGATTCGAGAACTATTTTCGCGAGCTGGGGGCAGAGCTGATCGGTGGACCCCCTGATCCGCAGCGGCTCGCAGCGCTGTGCGAACGCTATGCGCTCGACATGGACATGAGCAGCGTTCCCAGCCTTATCCAGCGCTTCGGGGTTCGCTTTCCGGGAGGTCCGCCGGAGGCGCCGCATTGATCTCGCATTAATGATCACCGATCATGCCCGCTTGTGCGCTATCGCCGGAAGCGAGGCGGACACGATCGATGCGCGACGATACGGCCCGCTGCCGCACGCTGCTTATTTCTTCTTCCCGTCCTTGTCGAATTGCGAAATGTAGGCCCACAGATCGTTGGCCTCCTTCTCGTTCTTGATGCCGGCGAACGCCATCTTGGTGCCGGGGATCTTGGCCTGGGGCCCCTTGATGTATTCGAGGAACTGCTCCTTGTTCCAGGTGATGCCGGAATTCTTGTTGGCGTCGGAATAGGAATAGTTGGGCGCCGATCCGGAGTGGCGACCGTCGAGCCCGTTCAGCTCCGGTCCGACCTTGTTCTTGGCCCCATCGCCGATCGAGTGGCACGGCAGGCATTTGTGGAAGGAAGTCTCGCCGGCGGCGACGTCCTGCGCCATTGCGGCAGATGCCGTCGCGAATGAGGTGACGAGGACAAGCGCGGTCAAGGTCAATATTTTCATGGGGTGCTCTTCGTTTCGTCCCGGAGGGTCGTGGATTTTATGTGACATGGTCCGCATGGACCGGGCAGGCCGCAAAACCATGACAGGTTTTGCGGTGGCGAACTTGCCCCAAAGCGAAGTCACCGTGCAATCCGACATTCGGGTGGTCTACCCAAGGGGAGGCAGACGTGGTTGATTTGCCGTGACAAATCGATAAATCGGCAGAGGTGGAGGGAACGCCCATGGCCATCATGATGCCGGAAGCAGATCGCGCGGTGCTCAAGCGCCGCGACGAGATCGTGGCAGCGCTGCGCGCGATCGTGCCGGGCGAGGGGGTGATCGACAGCACGGCTGAGATGCGCGCCTATGAGTCCGATGGGCTCACCGCGTATCGCCAGCCGCCGATGGTGGTGGTGCTGCCAGACACCACCGAGCAGGTCGCAAAGGTCCTGAAATATTGCCACGAGCAGGGCATCAAGGTGGTGCCGCGCGGCTCCGGCACCTCGCTCTCGGGCGGCGCGTTCCCGATCGCCGACGGCGTGCTTTTGGGTCTCGGCAAATTCAAGCGCATCCGCGAGATCGATTTCGACAATCGCGTCGTGGTCACCGAGCCCGGCGTCACCAATCTTGCGATCAGCCAGGCGGTGGCGCACGCCGGCTTCTATTACGCGCCCGATCCGTCCTCGCAGATCGCCTGCTCGATCGGCGGCAATGTCGCGGAAAACTCCGGCGGCGTGCATTGCCTGAAATACGGCATGACCACCAATAACGTGCTCGGCTGCGAGATCGTGCTGATGACCGGCGAGATCCTGCGCATCGGCGGCAAGTCGGCGGAAAACGCTGGCTACGACTTGATGGGCATCATCACGGGCTCGGAGGGGCTGCTCGGCGTCGTCACCGAGGTCACGGTGCGCATCCTGCAGAAGCCGGAGACGGCGCGCGCGCTGATGGTCGGCTTTGCGCAAGTCGAAGCCGCCGGCGAATGCGTGGCGCGCATCATCGGCAGCGGCATCATCCCGGGCGGCATGGAGATGATGGACAAGCCAGCGATCCACGCCGCCGAGGCCTTCGTGCACGCCGGCTATCCGCTCGACGTCGAGGCGCTGCTGATCATCGAGCTCGACGGGCCGGGAATCGAGGTCGACGAGCTGATCAAGCGCGTGGAGGCGATCGCCAAGGGCTGCGGCTCAGTGACCTTGCAGATTTCCAATTCCGAAACCGAGCGCAACCTGTTCTGGGCCGGCCGCAAGGCGGCCTTCCCCGCGGTCGGGCGCATCTCGCCGGACTATCTCTGCATGGACGGCACCATTCCGCGCGGCGCGCTGCCGAAGGCGCTCACGCGCATCCGTGAGCTGTCGGAGAAGTATGGCCTCGGCGTCGCCAATGTCTTCCACGCCGGCGACGGCAACCTGCATCCCTTGATCCTCTATGACGCCAACAAGCCCGGCGAGATCGAGAAGGCAGAGGCCTTCGGCGCCGACATCCTGCGCTGCTGCGTTGAGCTCGGCGGCGTGCTCACCGGAGAGCACGGCGTCGGCATCGAGAAGCGCGATCTGATGGGCGAGATGTTTTCCGAAATCGACCTCAACCAGCAGCAGCGGCTGAAATGCGCCTTCGACGCGCAGGGCCTGCTCAACCCCGGAAAGGTATTTCCGACCCTGCATCGCTGCGCCGAGCTCGGCCGCATGCATATCCATGCCGGCCAGCTCGCGTTTCCGGACCTGCCGAGGTTCTAGGTGGAGAGAGTCCATGGCGGTACCCTTCCTCAGTGTTGCGGAACAGGCCTGGAAGATCGAGGAGGACTGTGAGCGAGCCGCGATACGGGACGCTCTCGTGTCAACGCGTTGGTATAAGTATAATTTGGGTCTTGGTCTTGCCTCGGCAATCACCGCCGCCGTGGCGGGTTTTCTGGCAGGAAGCGGCAGCGAAAGGATTGCGCTGCTCAGTTGGGCAGACAGCAAACTCCTTGTCTCATTTTTCGCTTTAGCTTCTGCAGTACTCGCATCAACGCTTACTTTCCTGGCGCCGGCGGAAAAAGCCAATGCATTTCAACAGACCTCTAACAAGTACCACGCGCTTCGGGAGAAGCTTAGGTATTTCATCAACAATCGATGCAACGAAGATGGGGTCAATCTCGCCTCCGAACTGCAAGTCTTCATGTTGGAAAAACAGGAAATAGACGCAGACCATCCGATCCTGCCAGAATGGGCGTACAAGCGGGCTCATCAGAAAGTGAGGGATAAAGTCATCCGAAACAAGGAACTGGCACAGCTACGTGCCGGGGCAGGTGATGTCCACTCGGCGTAGTTTTAAATCCTTGTGACGGATATTTCGATCTCGATAAGAACAAAGGTGGAAAACGGCGCCCTGCGCGCGCCGCGGCTTCGCTTTGTCGACAACGTTCGCTGGCCGATGGTCCTGCTCGGGCTCTTGATGCTCGCCTGCGACACCATAGCCCGTTCGGCAACTGGTACGATGTCGACTGCCAGCCGACGGGGCTTGGACGCCCACCGGTCGAGGCCTAATGTCCGTTGAAAGCCCCGATTGAGGGAACCGGCCAAGGCGGTCCCCGCAGCCCCATACCCTCCATCGTAAAGTCATGCTTTCGTCAAAACTGCATTGAGTGATGTGGTTTGCGATAGAGTGGAGTCCGACCGCCTTCCTTCGGGGACCATTCGGAGGGAAAGGAACCGCCCATGAATTCCACGATCAACCCCGACGCTGTCCTGTCCGCACGCGCGGATGAACGGCTCGCTCACGCCTATGAACAGATCGCGCGCGCGGACGACGAACTCGCGCGGGTGACCGAAAGGCTTTCGAAAATGCAAAATGATGCCGTGCGCCGACCTGCGGCGGTCCTAGGCCCGCGGCCGTCCCGTGGCAGGCCGGCGCTGCGTGGCCTCGTCGGTTTCGTCCTGGCAGGCTGCATCGGTACCGCTGCGTTCGCCTGGCAGTCCTCCTATGGCGAGCCGGCGAGGTCGGCAATCGCCCAATGGGCGCCGAATCTCGTTTCGACTTCGCCGCAGTGGTCGGCAACACCGACGAATTCGGGAACCAGCCCGCCCGCTGTTCAGGCAACGACTCAGCCTGCGGTTCAGTTGGCGGCGGCTGAGGCAACACCCGTGCCGCCAACGCCCTCGGCAGGGGCGGCGCAAGATGCCGCGTCACCGCCCGCCCCCACGTTGCCCGAGCTGACGCAAATGCTGCAGGCCATGTCGCGCGATATTGCAACCGTGCAGCAGGGGATCGAAGAGCTCAAGGCGAACCAGGAGCGCATGGCCGCCGACAATGCAGCGGCCATTGAGCAGTTGAAAGCGAGCCAGGATCAGATCGCAAACCTTGTCGCCAAGCCTCCTGCGCGGGCGAAAACACCGACACCTCCGCCTCGGCCGGTCGCGAGCGCCACACGCAAGCCCCCGCCGGCGCAGCCGTTGCAAGCGAGAGCGCGTCCGCAGCCGATCCAGTTGCAGCCAAAACAGCAGTAGGGAAAAGCGAGTTCGGCCCAGCGCTGAAGGCCTCATGCGGCGCTGGCGGCGATCGCAGGCTTCGCCGCCCCTGCGCTGATCGTGAGGAAGTCGCCGCTGCGCGCGATCGCCTGGAGCAGGGTGAGTTCTGTTGAACCGGCCTGGCGCGAATTCTGGCCACCTCTCCCCGGTGGGCAGAGGTGACCTCCGATGCCGCGCTACAGGAGCGCGTATTGCGCGCGTTCGCGTTTTGCCAGAAGCGGCAGCGCCTGGCCCGCGATATAGGTCTTGAAATGCGCGCTCTCCTGATGCGCCTTGAATGCGGCTTCGTCGCGGAACAGCTCGTAGAACAGGAACTGCGCCGGGTTCTCCTTGGCCCGCGAGATCAGGAACAGCTTGGCGCCGTCCTCGCGCTGCGCCTCCGGCAGGAAGCGGTCGAGGATGGCGGCGACCTTGTCCGCCTCGCCCTCTTTCGCTTCCCATTGCGCGACGATGAGAAGTCCGCCGTTCTCGACCGCCTCGTTGACGGTCTTCCGTTCCACTGCATATCGGCCCATGATGATGTCTCCTTCGCTTGGGTGTGCGCCCCGCGCGCTAGATAAGCCCGCGATCAGCGCCGATCGTTCGATGGCAGACGAAGTATGCGATATACGCTTCGATCCGGATCGAAGCGTGTGAACGGCGGATTTTTCGAAAAACAGCCCTCCACTTTTTTGCATCATGCTCTAGAAGGAGGTGGGAGGACGGCGATGCGGCCCGCATCGCCGAAAGGGTTCAACAGACGCGGACGCTAAGTGGATATCCTGAAGATACGTGACGCCAAGGACGTCGAGGCGGTGGTACGGGCGGCGATTGCGAGCGAGCAGCCGCTCGAGATCATCGGCCATGGCTCCAAGCGTGGAATCGGCCAGCCGATGGCGACCAATGCGGTGCTCGATTTGTCGGCGCTCAATGCCGTGATCGGCTACGAGCCGAACGAGTTGATCATTACGGTTGAGGCCGGTGCGCCGCTGGCCGACGTTGCGTCCCTGATCGATTCCAAGGGCCAGCAATTCGCCTTCGAGCCGATGAATACCGCAGCCCTCCTCGGCACGCGCGCGCTCGGCACCGTCGGCGGCATGATCGCCGCCTCCCTGGCGGGCTCGCGCCGGGTCAAGGCCGGAGGCGTGCGCGATCATCTGCTCGGGGCGCATGCCGTGTCGGGCTTCGGCGACAGCTTCAAGACCGGCGGCAAGGTGGTGAAGAACGTCACCGGCTATGATCTTTGCAAGCTGCTCGCAGGCTCCTGGGGCACGCTCGCGGTCATGACCGAGGTGACGCTCAAGGTGATGCCGAGGCCCGAGAGCGAGCGCACGCTGGTGCTGCGCTCCCTCGACGATCTCGCCGCCAACCGCGCCATGACGGCTGCGCTCGGCTCGCCCTTCGACGTCTCCGCCGCCGCCCATGTGCCGAGTTCCGCGCTCCGGGCCGGGGTGGCGGGGCTCGACAGGCTCGGCTCTCCGCGCGAGGCGGTCACGCTGATCCGGCTTGAGGGGATTTTAGCCTCGGTCACCCATCGCGCCGCGTCGTTGGCCAAGGCGCTGGAGCCGTTCGGGAAGGTGGAGATGCTGGACGATGCCGTCTCCGCCGAGGCCTGGCGTGCGATCCGCGACGTCGAGCCGTTCGGGGCGGAGGGGCCGCTCGGCGCCTGGGTGGTGTGGCGGATCGTCTGCCCGCCCGCCGCGGGCGGCGCGCTGGGACAGCGGCTGGCACGCGAGTCCGGGGGCGACGTGATCTATGACTGGGGCGGCGGATTGATCTGGGCCGCGCTGCCGCCGAACGCGGACGCGCAGGCCGCGCTGGTGCGTCAGCGCGCTGCTGCCGCGGGCGGCCATGCCACGCTTTGCCGTGCGTCGGAGGAGGTGCGGCGGACCGTCGACGTGTTCCAGCCGCAACCGGACGGGCTGACTGCGCTCTCCGAGCGGGTACGCCAGAGTTTTGATCCGAAGAACGTGCTCAACCGCGGCCGCATGATCCGGGGAGCTGCCGCATGAAGACCGAATTTTCGCTGGCTCAGCTTGCCGATCCCGATATCAAGGAAGCCGACAAGATCCTGCGCGCCTGCGTGCATTGCGGCTTCTGTACCGCGACCTGTCCAACCTATGTGCTGCTCGGCGACGAGCTCGATAGCCCGCGCGGACGGATCTACCTGATCAAGGAGATGCTGGAGAAGGACGTGCCGCCGACAGAGGCCGTGGTCAAGCATATCGACCGCTGCCTGTCCTGCCTCGCCTGCATGACCACCTGTCCGTCCGGGGTGAACTACATGCATCTCGTCGACCAGGCCCGGGTTCGCATCGAGCGCGACTACCGCCGTCCCCTGACCGAGCGGCTCTTGCGTTTCCTGCTTGCAAAGGTGCTGCCGAGCCCGAAGCTGTTCCGCTTGAGCCTGTGGCTGGCGCGCCTGGCGCGGCCGTTGACAGGCCTGCTGCCAACCCCCGAAGCCGCTGCTACGCCGGGTCTGCTGCGACGCATCAAGGCGATGCTGGAGATGGCGCCTGGACGGCTGCCGCAACATGAGCCGGCTGGCGGAAGCGTGTTTGCGGCGCTTGGCAAGCGGCGCGCTCGCGTTGCGTTGTTGCAGGGATGCGCGCAGCAGGTGCTGGCGCCCCGAATCAACCAGGCCGCCATCAACGTCCTGACGCGCCATGGCATCGAGGTCGTTCTCGTCAAGGATGAGCAATGCTGCGGTGCATTGACCCATCACATGGGCCTCGACGGCGACGCGCTCTCCCGCGCGCGCGCCAACATCGCGGCATGGATGGCCGAGGCCTCTACGGACGGCCTCGACGCCATCCTGGTGACGACGTCCGGCTGCGGCACGGTCATCAAGGACTACGGCTATCTCTTGCGGGAAGACCGCGATTTTGCCGGCCCCGCCGCAAAGGTGTCGGCGCTCGCGAAAGACATCACCGAGTATCTCGCGACCCTCGAACTCAAGCCTCAAGAGGGTCAGCGAGGCGATCTCGTCGTCGCCTATCACTCGGCCTGCTCGCTGCAGCATGGACAGAAAATCACAAGCCTTCCGAAAGAATTGCTTTCCAAGAACGGATTCGTGGTGAAAGATGTGCCCGAGAGTCATTTGTGTTGCGGTTCGGCTGGGACCTACAACCTTCTCCAGCCTGACATTGCGACGAAGTTGCGCGATCGCAAGGTGGCCAACCTCGCAAGTGTCAAGCCGGACATGATTGCCGCGGGCAACATCGGATGCATGATGCAGATTGCCGGCGGCACATCGGTTCCCGTCGTGCACACGATTGAGCTTCTCGATTGGGCGACGGGCGGTCCGCGGCCAGGATCGAACTGATCGAATGGCTCCGCGCGAGAGGCGTCGGAGGACTTGAAACGCCTGATGACACTGATCGGCGGCAACAGGAGGATCACGATGGCTAAAGCGAAAAAGAGCAAGGGCAAGAAGGCCAAGAAGAAAAAGCTGATGACGGCGAAAAAGTCGGCGAAGAAGGCCTCGAAGAAGTCGGCGAAGAAGGCGAAGAAAGCCGCGCCAAAGAAAGCGGCGAAGAAGGCTGCGAAGAAGTCTGCCAAGAAAGCCGCGAAGAAGGCGGCCCCGAAGAAGAGCGCGCCGAGGAAGGCAGCGGCTCCGAAGCCTGCGCCTGAGCCCGCACCGGCTCCGGAGCCGGCTCCCGAGCCTGCGAGCTGGGCGATGCCGAGCTCGTCCAGTCCGGCAGCGCCGTCCTACGGGCACCACCCCTCTTCCGACGACGAGCACAACGACTGAAGGCTCGGCTCGGTCAGGCGGGACAGGTTACCCCCAAGCGGACATTGAGGCCGCGGCGCTTCCGCTCCGCGGCCTTTTGCTTGGCCGCGTGATGGGACGCGGAGAGTGGAAAACCGATTCGCCATGGCGGCGGTGCGCGTCATCCAATGCCGTCCGTTGAATCGCCGCTGCCGCCGGGCATGGACGAATTTGTTGTTGGAATGCAACACACGCTGACAACCTTTCGTAGAATCGCAAGAACGCCCAAAAAGGCGGCAGATGCCCGCGTTTTTTGCTTCATTATCCCGGAACCGCGTTCCAGATTGCTGAAGGTTAAGAAAAAAGAGCCTGCAGCGAGATCGCTTGCCCCGGGGGGCGTCCCGGAATCGGGCTGGCTCTTGGAAAGCGATGGGGATCCAAATGAAGAAAGTGGTCTTGTTAGCAACGGCGCTGGCAATGATTTCCGGTTCGGCTCTGGCGGCAGATTTGCCGGTGAAAGCAAAAGCACCGCCGCCGGCGCCCTTTGATCCCTGGGACATCGCCTTTGGTGGCGCCGTGATGAACGATTACATCTTTCGCGGTGTGACCCAGTCCAACCATCAGCCGTCGGTCACGGCGTATTTCGAGCCGCGCTACAACGTCAACAAGGACCTGCAACTTTACGTCGGCACCTCGACCGAGAGCATCTCCTTCGCCAATCGCGCGGCGGCTGAAGTCGACGTCTATGGCGGTATCCGTCCGACCTTCGGCCCGGCCGCCTTCGACTTCGGTCTCTGGGGTTATCTGTATCCCGGCGGCCAATGCGCCGACAACGTGCTGACCGGCGGCATTCCCGGCGGCAACGTGTGCCCGGTCAGCACCACCACGATCTTCCTCGCCGACGGCAACGTGATGAAGCGCAACGTCAGCTTCTTCGAGGCCTACGGCAAGCTGAACTACACCTTCAACGACCAGTGGGCGATGGGCCTCAACGAATACTATTCGCCGAACTTCCTGAACTCCGGCGCCTGGGGTGACTACGCCTCGATCACCGGCAAGTGGACGGCGCCGAGCGCGATGATGGGCTCGAGCGGGCTTGGCATGTATGTGTCCGGCGAATTCGGCCGGCAATGGCTCGGCACGTCCGACGCGTTCTATGGCATTCCAGGAACGATCTTCGCCGCCGGCATCCCCTACAAGAGCTACGATACCTGGAATATCGGCATCGGCTTCACCTACAAGGTCTTCACGCTCGACCTGCGCTACTCGGACACCGACCTGAACAAGGGCGACTGCAACGCCTTCACCAGCGCCTTCAATGCGACCGGCACGACCAACGTGACGCCGATCAATCCCGGCGGCGCAGGGTCGAACTGGTGCGGCGCGGCGGGCATCGCCAGGCTGTCGTTCGATCTGACGGCGATGACCAACCTCAAGTAAGCTCCGGCCTCAAGGCTGCAGATAGAGAAGGGCGGCAGAGCGATCTGCCGCCCTTGTCTTTTTGGGCGTGCGAGCGAAGGCGTGATGATCTGGCCGCTTCCCGGTTAGAGCACCACGCTCTCTTCGCTGGGGTTCGGCACGACAAAATGATCGCCGGCGCGCGTGAGCGTCGTCTTGCGCTGGTGGAACGCCTCCAGCGTCGAGCGATGCCCGATCGAGACGATGGTGGCCTCGGGCAGCTTTTGCGCGAGCAGGCGATAGAGCGCGGCCTCTGAAGGCTCGTCGAGGGAAGCGGTGGCCTCGTCCAGGAACAGGAATTGCGGGGCGTGCAGCAGCGCGCGCGCGATGCCGAGGCGCTGCTGCTCTCCGAGCGACAACATCCGGTTCCAGTGCTCCTCCTCGTCGAGGCGCGGGCCAAGCTGCGGCAAGCCGACCTCCTTCAACACCTCCCGCATCCGCTCCGGGCTGACCGACTGCGCCTCGTCCGGATAGGTGACCGCGGCGTGCAGCGTCCCGATCGGCAGATAGGGCCGCTGCGGCAGCATCATCAGCGATGCATTCGGCGGGATCGCGATCGATCCGCTGCCGAACGGCCAGATGCCGGCAATGGCGCGGAACAGCGTCGATTTGCCGGCGCCGGTCGGGCCTGTCACCAACACGCGTTCGCGCGGGCGGATCGTGAAGCCGTTGACTGCAACCTGCGGCGTGCCGTTGGGCAGCCGCACCAGAAGCTTCTCCAGATCGATCTCGCCGTTGTTGCCTTTCGCAACGCGGATCGAATGATCGGACGATTTCAGATGCTGCGCGCTTTGGATCGACATTTCGAAACCGTCAAGACGCGCAACCACGGCGCGCCATTCCGCCATGGTGCGATAGACCGCAACGAAGAAGGACAGGGCTTCATGCACCTTGCCGAACGCTTCGGCGGCCTGGATCATCGTACCGAGCAGGATCTTGCTCGCGAAATAGGCCGGCGCGACCAGGATGAGCGGGAAGATCACGGCTGCCTGGGCATAACTCTGGGTGAATGCGGTGAGCCGCTTGGTCCGGCTCATGATGGCGTACCAATTGCCGATCACGCGGCCAAAGCGCTCGAGCAGCCGCTCGCGCTCGGTGCGCTCGCCGTCGAGAAGCGCGATCTGTTCGCCGTTCTCGCGAACGCGCACCAGGTTGAAGCGGAAGTCGGCCTCCAGCCGCTGCTGCTGGAAATCGAGATGCACCAGCGGTGAGCCGATCCACTGCGTCAGTGCCGTTCCGAAAATTGCGTAGATGAGCGCGGCCCAGACCAGATAGCCGGGGATGTTGAACTCGCCGTTGAACAGCAGCAGGGGGGCGGTTTCCGACAGGCCCCATAGAATGACGACAAAGGAAAGGAACGATACGATGGAGCTCAACAGCCCGACAACGATCGTCAGTGTCCGGTCGACGAACAGCTTGAGGTCGTCGGACACGCGCTGATCCGGATTGTCGGCGGCATCTCCCTGAAGCTGCATGCGGTAATGGTTGGCGTCGCGCAGCCATTCGCCGAGATAGTGAGTGGTCATCCAGTTGCGCCAGCGGATCTGGAGCCACTGGTTGAGGTAGATCTGGTAAACCCCGAGCGCGACGCCAATCGTCGCCAGCACGATGAAGATGATGGTCTCGTGGACGAAGCCGTTCCAATTCTTTTCCTGCAGGTCGTTGTAGAAACGGTTGCGCCACTGGTTGATCATCACGTCATTGCCGACCAGCGCAAGCTCGATGGCGATCACCGCGGCGAGCAGGCCGCCCCCGGCCCATTTGTCCTCGGAGCGGAAGTAGGGCGTCGCGATGCGCCAGACGATCGCGAACGTTGCGCGAATGTTGTTCACAGCTCAGCATCTCCTCGAGCGAGGCCAAGGGCCTGAATTAATAAGGGAATCGAGCGACATTAGACTAAGGTTGTAAGCATCATGGTGCCGGTCGCCTTGTCGCAGCATTCGAATAGACCCTAGCATGGGCCTAACTGCGAAGAGGTGCAGGCGACCGCCTATTTCGCGAGGTTTTGAGCGGATTTGGCGAACATTGCCAAATTGTTAGGCTCATTTCGCAAACGACAAGGCACCCCTGTCACCGCGCTTGGCATGCCTGATTCCATTCGACCACGGGGGATCAGGGATAACGAGTAGAGGAAACGAAAGCGGCCGCGCGTGGGCGCGCGCGAGCCTTCAGACGGGGGACGCTGCCATGTTCAAACAAATTCTCGATCCGACCGGCAATCTGTTCATCACCTGCCTCATCGCGCTGATACCGGTCGTGACTCTGCTTTTCATGCTCGCGGCGCTGCGCTGGTCGGCGTGGGTTGCGACGCTGGTCGGCTCACTGATCACACTCGCGCTGGGGCTCTGGGTTTGGCATATGCCGTTTGACGATGGCCTCCGCGCCTATCTCTACGGCTCCGCGACCGGCGTGTGGAACGTCGACTGGATCACGTTCTGGGGCGTGATGCTGTTCAATACGCTGGTCGTCACCGGCACGTTCGACAAGCTGCGGCGCTGGCTGATCGCGCAGGGCACGCAGGATGTGCGCGTCCAGACCATCCTGTTTGCGTGGGCGTTCGGCGCGCTGCTGGAGGGCCTCGTCGGCTTCGGTTATCCATGGGCCTTCGTTGCGCCGATCCTGATCGCGCTTGGCATCCCCGATCTCGACGCCATCCGCGTTGCAGCCATTGCCAACAACGCACCGGTGTCCTATGGCGCGCTCGGCGCACCGATCATCGCGCTCGCGGCCGTCACCGGTTATCCATTGCTGGCGCTGTCGGGCTCGATCAGCAAGATCGTCGCGATCCTGGCGCTGGCGCCGCCGTGGATCCTGCTCTATCTCGTCTCGGGCAAGAAAGGCATGTTGGAGGCGTGGCCGCTCGCCGTGGTCGGCTCGCTCGCCTATATCGCCGGCCAGTTGCCGGTCGGCACCTATCTTGGTCCCTATCTGCCTGACGTCGCAGGCGCGATCGTCTGCTTCATCTGCCTCCTGATCCTGCTCAAGGTCTGGCAGCCCGCACAGGTGCGAGGTTACGGCGGCGCACCTTTGACGAACGCTGCTGCAGCGGAGGCTCACGGGCTTTCCGGAAACGACATCGTTCAGGCATGGCTGCCGATCGCGATCCTGGTCATCGTCGTGGTGGCCTGGACCGGGCCGTGGTCCAAGCTGCCCGGCATCGTCCTCCTGCACATGCAGGTCTCAGCAGCATCCTCGATCACCGAGGGCGCGACGATCGCGGCGATCTTCAACTGGACGCCGTTCGTCGGCGGCTCGGCCATCCTTGCATCGTGGATCATCGTCGCGCTGCTCTTGCGCGTGAACGGCCAGCAGCTTGCGGACATCTGGAGCAGGACCTGGACGCAGATGTGGGGCGCCCTGCTCGTCGGCGTATTCATCTTCGGCCTCGCCTATGTCTACAACTATTCCGGGATGGCCGCTTCGCTCGCCAAAGCCTTCTCGTCGATCGGTACGGCCTTCATCGTCGTTGCTCCGATCCTCGGGTTCATCGGGGTCGCGCTATCGGGCAGCAACACCTCCACCAACGCGATGTTCGGCAAGTTCCAGGCGCTGGTCGGACAGCTCCTCGGGTTCCCGCCCCTGTTGCTGCCGACCATCAACTCGGTCGGCGCGGAGATCGGAAAGCCGATCGCGCCGCAAACGGCGAGCGTCGGCGTTTCGACCACGCGCTTCGTGCGCAACGAAGGCGAGGTCATCCGGCACAATTTCCTGTGGTGCCTGGTGATACTCTGCTATCTGATCGTGATCAGCGTCGCCTGCTATCTGTTCTTCCCCGGCATCGCCAAGATCTGATGCGCCGGTAGCAAACAATCCCCGCGATCGACGGATCGCGGGGATTTTTCGTCTGGATTTTTTGTCTGGCTTTTTGCCTTGTTTTTTGTCTTGGCGAACCTGTTCAACGGCGCATTCGTCGAATAGAACAGCGCCGGAATAGCAGCTCCCATCATTTCGAGAGGTCTTGATGCGTTCAGTTCATTTTGCGCTGATCCTTTTGGCGTCCGTTGTTGCCGCAGGTGCAGCGAGGGCGGACAGCAGCTTTCCCTTCGGCATGGAAATGACGCTGGATGCCCTGCCGCAGCCGGGATCGAAGCGGGTGCCGGACCTCGATATCGGCGACAATGGCGAGGTGGTGCTCGAACTGTGGTGCAAGGGCGGCAAGGGCCAGTTCTCGGTCGCCGGCAACACCGTGATCTTTGTCGCGGGTCAGATGGAAGATCGTTCGTGTCCAGCCGCCAAGGCCCAGGCCGACGATGATCTGCTTGCGGCACTGACGGAAGCGACCACCTGGAAACGGCAGGGCGATGATGTCAGCTTCATCGGTATCAGGACGCTCAAGTTCCGGCTCAACACGAACTGATAGCGACGAACTCGATCACCTCGCCCCGCTTGCGGGGAGAGGTTCGATGGGCCGCTACTTCCACACTGATTTGTCGGCGTCCCAGCGCTGGCCGTTGAGCGCCTTGATCAGCGCCTCGACCGAGCCAGTGCCGTCGCTGTCGTCGCCTTCCTCGTCGCCACCGGTATCGTCGGCAATCGCAAGCTTGGGGCCATTTCCTTCGTCGCTCGTGGTGGTGACGGGTGTGGATATCCACAGCATGAGCTGATCCGATCCGCCGGGCTTGTCCGGCGAGACCATGCCGTCGACCTCGATCGTGTCCGTGAGCTCGAGCGCGGGATAGACCGGGCTCGGCCGCTTGAAGATCAGCTTCAGCCTGCCGGTGGTCGTGCTCCAGCTCGAGCTGACGGGCTTGGCGCCGAGCGTTTTCGCCAGCACGTCGGAAATCGTGGCCATGAGCTTGTCGCGATCGATCTTGTCGCCGGCTCGCCACGATGCGGCAGGAAAGCGGATCGCGCGGTCCATCTCGACGAGGCCCGTGGTCCAGCCGGCGGCGAGCACGCCCGGGGCGGACTTCGCCTTGGCGATCAGGTCGGCAGCGCGGTCCGGATCGACTGACAGATTGAGGCTCTGCTGGCCCGAGCGCAGCGCATCGCAGGTGACCTCGAGGCTGTTGAGCGAGACCTCGACGTCCTGGCCCTTCAGGCTCTTGAGGAAATCCGCCGCTGCGTCGAGCTTGATGCGCACGCCGATGGATTCCGGCGAGACTTGTGTGAAATCCTTGGGATTCGCAATGATCCCGTCATCGACGGTCTGGCTGTCCTGGAATTCCTTGTCGCTGATGTCGGAGTTCTCCGACGACAGCACCTCGGTGGTGGTCTCGCCGATCGTGATCTGACCGCGGAAGTCGACCGTGTCGCCGTTCGGCTTGCGCGTCAGCTTGACGGTGACCGGCTCCTTGCCGATCAGGCTCTGCGTCGAACCGGTCATGGTCTGGCCGTTGACCGCGAGGTTGACGACGAAGCGGTCCTTGCGGTTGGAGTTGTTGTCGGCGGGGTAGCAGAGATCGAGCGTTGCGGCGCTCACCGTCTTGCCGCGTCGCGTCTCCTTCAGGATCACGTCGGCATTACCCTCCATCAGCCCGTCGATCGCGGTGAAGTATCGTACCTCGACGGCGTTCGGATCGGGCTTGGTCATCAGCTTGAATTCGGCGGAAGCCAAATCCGGCGCGGCGGCAAGAAGGCCCGCCGCCAGCAACAAAAGCGCGCGCATGCAAGTTCCTCGAGGGCTGGAATCGACCTCGCCTCTAGTAGCAAAGTCACATGTCATCCGCCAAAAAGAAGGCCGCCCGGAGGCGGCCTTCTTCGCTGAAGTTACGGGAACAGCAGGTTCTAGAAACCCATGCCGCCCATTCCACCCATGCCGCCGCCGCCGGGCATCGGCGGCGCCGGCTCCTTCGGCAGCTCGGCGACCATGGCTTCGGTGGTGACCAGGAGGCCGGCCACCGAAGAGGCGTCCTGCAGCGCCGCGCGCACCACTTTGGCGGGGTCGATGATGCCCTTGGCGACCATGTCGACGTAGTCCTCGGTCTGCGCATCGAAGCCGAAGGTCTCGGACTTGTCCTCCAAGATGCGTCCGACCACGAGCGAACCCTCGACGCCGGCATTTTCCGCGATCTGTCGCACCGGGGCTTCGAGCGCCTTCAAGACGATGTTGATGCCGGCCTGAACGTCCGAGTTCTCGTTATGGATGCGGCCGACCGCCTTCTTGGCGCGGAGCAGCGCCACGCCGCCGCCCGGCACGATGCCTTCCTGCACGGCGGCGCGGGTGGCGTTCAGCGCGTCCTCGACGCGGTCCTTCTTCTCCTTGACCTCGATCTCGGTTGCGCCGCCGACGCGGATCACCGCAACGCCGCCCGCGAGCTTGGCGAGCCGCTCCTGCAGCTTCTCGCGGTCGTAGTCGGAGGTGGTCTCCTCGATCTGCGACTTGATCTGGGTGACGCGGGCCTCGATGTCCTTTTTCTTGCCGGCGCCGCCCACGACGGTGGTGTTCTCCTTGTCGATCACGACCTTGCGGGCGCGGCCGAGCATGTTGATGGTGACGCTTTCGAGCTTCATTCCGAGTTCGTCGGAGATGAGCTGACCACCGGTCAGGATCGCGATGTCTTCCAGCATCGCCTTGCGGCGGTCGCCGAAGCCCGGCGCCTTGACCGCCGCGACCTTCAAGCCGCCGCGCAGGCGGTTCACGACGAGTGTCGCCAGCGCCTCGCCCTCGACGTCCTCGGCGATGATGAGAAGCGGACGGCCGGACTGCACCACGGCTTCCAGCACCGGCAGCATGGCCTGCAGGCCGGAAAGCTTTTTCTCGTGCAGCAGCACGTAGACGTCTTCGAGCTCGGCGGTCATCTTCTCGGCGTTGGTGATGAAATACGGCGAGAGATAGCCGCGGTCGAACTTCATGCCTTCGACGATATCGACCTCGGTCTCGAGCGACTTGTTCTCCTCGACGGTGATCACGCCCTCATTGCCGACCTTCTGCATCGCCTGCGCAATCATCTTGCCGATCGCAGCATCGCCGTTGGCAGAGATGGTGCCGACCTGGGCGACCTCGGAGGAGGATGCGACAGGCTTGGCACGCTTTTCCAGGTCTTTGACGACTGCGTGGACCGCAATGTCGATACCGCGCTTCAAATCCATCGGGTTCATGCCGGCGGCGACCGACTTGCCGCCCTCGCGCACGATCGCCTGCGCCAGCACGGTCGCGGTGGTGGTGCCGTCACCGGCGGTGTCGTTGGTCTTGGAGGCGACCTCGCGCAGCATCTGCGCACCCATGTTCTCGAACTTGTCGTCGAGCTCGATCTCCTTGGCGACGGTGACGCCGTCCTTGGTGATGCGGGGCGCGCCAAAGCTCTTCTCGATGACGACGTTGCGGCCCTTCGGGCCGAGCGTCACCTTCACCGCATTGGCGAGAACATCGACGCCGCGCAGCATCCGCTCGCGCGCGTCTCCGGCAAATTTCACGTCCTTGGCAGCCATCGTGCTCTATCTCCTGTAATATCTGGAATGCTATCGCCGCTTCCTACGCTCGTCATTGCCGGGCTTGACCCGGCAATCCATCGTGTTGGCAAGACTCTTCGAAGGGTGATGGATGCCCGGGTCAAGCCCGGGCATGACGACGGAGTGCGGGGTGGTCCTGGGTTTTCAAGCTCAGACCAGCACGCCCATGATGTCGGACTCCTTCATGATCAGGAGTTCCTCGCCGTCGAGCTTGACCTCGGTGCCCGACCATTTGCCGAACAGCACCCTGTCGCCGACCTTGAGGTCGATCGGGATCAGCTTGCCGCTTTCGTCGCGCCCGCCGGGGCCGACCGCCGTCACCTCACCCTGGGACGGCTTTTCCTTTGCCGTGTCCGGAATGATGATGCCGCCCTTGGTCTTCTCTTCGGCGTCGATACGCTTGACCACGACGCGGTCATGAAGCGGACGAAATTTGGATTTGGCCATGACGTTCCCTCTTGAAAACTCGCTTTCACAGATCACTCGGCAGGCGAGGGCGGACCGACACCGGACGCGGCCTCGTTCGACGCCGTCATGGCGGCAAAACGGCCCGCGCCTTTGGCAATCCCGTCCTCGGAGTGCTAATTGTGGGCCCGGAAATATGGCCTGGCGAAGTTCCTGTCAAGCAAAGGTGGTTAAGGCCTTATTGAGACTGCTATAGGATGCTCAGTGGCAAAACCGGTGCGGGCCACAGGCTTAGTTGTTGCTCCGACTGTTGTTTTACGCTTGGCTGCCGGTGGGTGCGGCCGCACGACCTTGTTCGGGGGAATGCCATGTTCAGTTTCGGCTACGCGCGAGCGATTGCCAATCTGTCGATCGCCTCGGCGGTGGCGATTTTGCTGGGGGCGTGCGGCAGCATGAGCCTTCCGACCTTCTCGTCGTCGCAGCCCACGGCCGAACCGACGCCGGGGGTCGAGCCTGACGTGCCCGCCACCATCCGCAGCGAGGAACTGGTGGGCAAATGGGGGCTTGCCTCGTACCAGAACCCGGCCGACCGCGCCCGCACGGAGAAACAGGCCGCGGCCCAATGCAAGCAGCCTTACGTGATCGGCGCCGGCCAGACCGGCGGCGTGGTCATGCACCTCGCCGACCAGGCCACACCGCAGGAACTGAGGATCAAGGGCAGCCGCAGCGGCAAGAACTACATCGGCCCGGCCGGGCCGCCCGGCGGCCAGGATGATCGCGAGATCATCTCTTTCGACGGACGCGTGCTGATCACCCGCTTCACCGATCCGGATGCCGCCACCCGCTATGGCAACATGGTCTATGTCCGCTGCGGGCCCACAGGCACGACTGCCCGGAGATAGCCGTCATTGCGAGGAGCCAAAGAAAAAACGCCGGCTAGTGGCCGGCGTTTTCGTTTGATCCTCCCGAAAATGTCTCAGTCGAACAGCGCGTCGATGTCGTCCTGCGAGGCGTGGCCGACGTCACCCTCGAGCTTCGGCCCGTTGAGCAGCCTGGCATCGCCCTCGCGGGTGTCGATGATCGGCGGCGCGTGCGCGCGGATGGCGTCGACGCCACCCCAGATTTCCATCATCGCATTGATGTGCTGCTCGATGAATCGCATCGTCGCCATCACCTTGGTGATGCGCTGGCCGGTCAGGTCCTGGAAGTTGCAGGCCTCGAAGATCGAGATCACGCGCTCCTGGATTTCCTCGCTCAGAATTTTCTGCTGCTCGGGCGAGTTGACCTTGGCGAGCGCGCTCGCGGCCTGGTCGATCGCCTCGGCCGCTTCGAGGATCTGCTGGGTTGCGTGTTCGGTGCCGCCGACGACGGCGCCAAGCTCGCCATTGACCTTGGCCATCTCGTTGCCGTCAAAGCTCTTGCCGTGCAGGACGGCGATCTCGCGCTTGGTGCGGTTGATCGCGTCGTGGATCAGGTCGAGCTCGACCTTGAGCTTCTCGCATTGCTCGATCTGGGCGCGATAGGTTTCGAGCAGCGCATCCGCGGCTTCGCGCCCGACCGAAATTTCCTCCACCGTCGCGGCGCCCTTGCCGGCCATCGCCATCTGAGACCGGATCGCGCGCAACTCGGCCATGATCTCGCGATGCATGGGGCCGGCGTCAGCGTCTTCCGGCATCTGGATGTCGCCGCTGATGGTTTCTTCAATACGAAAACGCTTGCGATGAACGGGCATGAGACGATTCCTGCACTCCAACTCCTTCACCTTTTATACGTATGCGATTTAACACGGGGTTCACGCGAGGAACTGCCAACGATGCATGACGGCAGCGAGCCGCATACTCGCGGTTAACCATAGGCTTCGCGCATTTATCGAAAATAAACGCTATCGGAGAAATCCGCGCGCGCCGCCGGACGTGGTGAATCAAAACGGCGGCTTCGTTTACCAAACCGATCAGGTTTTCGTCGTTTATTCACCACGTGCGAAGCGCGCTCCCTGGCGCTTCGCACCAGACGAAACCAGTACAGAGTACGTCGATGTCCAAACACCTCACCCTTGCGCTGCTTGCCGGCGCCTCTTTCCTCAGCATCGGTAGCGATCGGGCCGCGGCATTCGACGGAGCGGCCCAGGAACCCACCGTGATCTACGCCAACGATCCGCAGGTGACCTCGGTGCGCTCGGCCTATGCCGATCGCTCCAATATGGGCGGCGGCTTCATCCAGTTCCTGTTCGGCGAAGGCCCGCGCAGCGAACGCTACGAGCAGCAGGAGCCGGCCTATCAGCAGCAACCGATCTATCAGCAGCAGCCGTCCTACTACGTGCCACAGGGCCCGATGCCGCTCGGACAGCCGCAGCCGATGATGCAGCAGGAGCAGGCGGCCGATCCGACGCAGCGTCCGTTCGATCCGAAATACGAGAAGCGGGAGGTCGAGTATCACGGCAAGGAAGCGGCCGGCACCATCGTGATCGATACGCCGAACAAGTTCCTGTATCTCGTCGAGAGCGGCGGCCGCGCGCTGCGCTACGGCATCGGCGTTGGCCGTCCCGGCTTCACCTGGTCGGGGGTCAAGACGATCTCGGCCAAGAAGGAATGGCCTGACTGGACTCCCCCCGCCGACATGCTGGCGCGCCGCCCCGACCTGCCGCGGCACATGGCGGGTGGTCTGGACAATCCGCTCGGCGCGCGCGCGATGTATCTCGGCTCCTCGCTCTACCGCATCCACGGCTCGAATGAGCCCTGGACCATCGGCACCAACGTCTCCTCCGGCTGCATCCGCATGCGCAACCAGGACGTGATCGATCTCTATGGCCGCGTCAACGTCGGCACCAAGGTCGTCGTGCTCTGATCATCGCCATTCGCGATTAAAAGAGCGGCCGCTCGAGGAGCGGCCGTTTCTGTTTTCTGGATGACGCTTAGTTCACGCGTAGTTGCTGTCGTCGCCGCCGTCGTCGTTGCCGAAATCGTCGGAATCAAGATCCATGGCGTCCTGATCGTCGTCCTGGTCTTGATCGGCGTCCTGCTGGCGATCGATCGCGGCCTGATCGAACAGCCCGCTACCCGAAGCATTGTCGGAGCGGCCGATATCATCAACGCCGGCGTCGTGCGCAAGCGTGCCGCCCGATTGATCGCTCCGCGGGTTGCCGCCGCCCTCATTGATGATGGTGGTATCGCCAAAGGCCTGGTGCGGGCCGCCCATCATCGAGCGGATGCCGTTGAGGAGCAGCGAGCCTCCAACCATGCCGGCTGCCGCCGCCGCCGCGGTGCCAAGGAACGAGCCGCCGCCGCCGAAGGCCGAGCCAAAGCCGCCTTGTCCATATCCAGCCGGGCCATATCCTCCTTGGCCATATCCCTGGCCCTGGCCGTACGGTCCCTGATCATAACGGCCGCCGCCCTGGGATTGCTGCAGCACCTGGCCCGAGTTCCAAACCGGGCGGTTTGGAGGTGGCGGCGGAACATTCGGCACCGAGCTACGCTGGTCCTTGCCGAAGATCGTCTCGCGCATGGAATCGAGGAAGCCGCCGGATTGAGCTTGTTGAGGTGCGTGCGCCTGTTCCAATTCCTGGATGCGTGCGTTCGCGCGTTTCAACGCCTCATCCTGCACCAGCACCGTCTGCACCATGGCATAGATCGCATTGGGCGCCTTGCGCAAACCATCCTGGATGGCGGAAATCGCATCCGGATCGCGTGATGCGCTCTCCACCTTGGCGAGCCGGTCGAAAAGCTCGTCAACCAATTGGCGTTCTTGCGGTGTCATGGCGTCTCTCCTCGCGTCGCCTGGATTCGCGAGGAAAATGTAGTCGCCGTTTATGTCGCAGGTAGCGTTCCCGCAAAATTAAATTTTGGTATGCGACCAAACGCCCCGCGGCTTGCGTGACGCGTCAATGGCCCAATGTAATGTTGTTCACCGTGAGCAGGCGGGCAAAATGCTCGCTCGCCAGATAAGCGTGCTCGACCTCTCGAACTTTGGTAAGGGGGTCGAGGCTTTCGAGCACGTCGTCGACAAAGCCCGGATGGCACATCACGACGCCGCCTTCCGGCAGTCCCGCGAGAAACTCGCCCATCAGCGCGCCGAAATCGGGCGGGCGCGAATAGTCATAGGCGCCGGCAAACGCCGGGTTGTGAGCGAGGCCCGCGCGCGCCGCGCGGCGCTTGAACTGCGTCGAGAGGTGGTCGAGGAACAGCGCCTTCGGCCTGCCGAGCCGGTGCCTGAGCGGCTGATTGCGCTTGGCCTGGCGTACCCAGGCATTCGGCGCCTTTTCCTTCACGGCCGCGAGAACGCCATCGCGAACGACCGGATAGAGCTGCACGTGCTGATGGCCGTCGACGAAATCGGGCGAACGGCCGAACAGATCGCGGAACGCATTGAGCTGCATCTCGACTTCGGCGCGGATGATCTCGGGATCGATCCGGCGCAACATCCCCGCGGCAAGAAGGCTCGGGAACGGCAGGAACAATTCGTCCTTGAGCGGGCGGAAATGCATGGTGAGCGGCCGGAACGGCGCGGTCAGCGTCACATGTAGGCCGATCGCGCAGCGTTCCGCCTTCGCGACAACCTCCTGCAAACGCACGGCCTCGTCGCGGCCGATTGCGGGCGTCACCATCATCACCGAGGTCGCGTTCAGCCGGCCGCGCTCGATCAGCTCGCGAATGGCGCGGTTGACGCCCTCACTGATGCCGTAATCGTCGGCGCAAAGCCAGATGCGCCTCGGCGAAACGGCATCATTCATTCGGCCGCGGTCCTCTCGTTCGCCTGATGCGCAGCCTCTGCCTCGCCCTCGCACTGCTTGGCGGAGTGCTCGGCCACGAAGTAGATCGGGCGCGCCTTCAGCTCGGACAGGATCTTGCCGATATATTCCCCGACGATGCCGATCATGATGAGCTGCACGCCGCCGATCGTCATCAGGCCCACCACGAGCGAGGGATAGCCGGGCACCTGCTTGCCGGTGGTGAACACCTCCCACAAAATCGACAGCCCAAACAGGAACGCGGCGGAGGCGAGCAGCACGCCGAGCAGGCTCGCAAAACGCAAGGGGGCGACCGAGAACGAGGTCAGGCCTTCGATGGAAAGGCCGAGCAGCCGCACGAAGTTGAAAGTGCTGACGCCATGCTCGCGCGGCGCCGGCTCATAGTCGACGCGAATCTGTCGAAATCCGATCCAGCTCGCGAGCCCCTTGAAGAAGCGGTTGCGCTCGGGGAGCTGCCGCAGCGCCGCCGCCGCGCGCGGCGACAGCAGGCGGAAGTCGCCGGCGTCTTCCGGGATCTTCTGGCGCGCGCCCCAGTTGATCAGGGCGTAGAAGCCGTGCACGGAGAGCCGGCGCAGGATCGATTCATTGTCGCGATTGGCTTTCGCGGTATAGACCACGTCGTAGCCGCCCTCGATCCAGTGACTGACGAGCTGCTCGACGAATTCCGGCGGATGCTGGCCGTCGCCGTCCATGAACATCACGGCGCCGCGTCTCGCGTGGTCGAGGCCCGCTATCAGCGCGGCCTCCTTGCCGAAATTGCGCGACAGCGACACCACCTGGACGTCGAGCACGTCCGCCTTCAAGCCTCGCGCGATTTCAAGCGTGCGGTCGGTCGAGCCGTCGTCGACATAAACGACCTCCGAGCTGAGACGGAAGTGCTGCCGCAAGCGCCTCGCCAGCGTGCTGAGGCGCTCATGCAGCTCGTTCAGTCCCGCCGCCTCGTTGTAGACGGGGACGACGATCGACAGGCCCTGCGCCGCGGCATTGGCCGGCGTAGTCGTCAGGCCCGAAACATCGCTACCGAGCATCATGGATCAGTTTTCCAACTCCCCCCGATTGGAGAATATGGCAATCGCCATCCCTTGTCGCCACGGCCGGCCGGTTAGCCAATTGTCATTATTGCCGCAGGAACGCTTCGAGCTTGGCGAAAAGCGGATTCTCGCGGTCAAGCACGTAGTCCAGTGACGCTACCGACACCGTCTCCGCGCCCCTCTCGCGCAGGAAGCTGCCGAGCGCGTAGAGCTGCGACGGTGGGCAGTGCAGCGTGACCATGCCCGACGAGGTAGGGCCGCCGAACGGCGACACCACGCCGAAGCGCTTGTGCGCTTCGGCGAGCAACGCTGCATCGCAACCGGCAAAGCGGGTGCGGACCTCGCGGTACTTGTTGGCGCGCGCGCGGGCGGCGATGTGGTCGAGGATGATGCGCGCGGTCTCGCGCGCTTCGGTCGACCAGTCGGCGTCGCGTGACGCCACGAGATTGGCCTGGCTCTTCAGGATCACGCCGTCGTCCAGCACCTTCAGCCCGTTGGCGGCGAGCGTCGCACCCGTCGTGGTGATATCGACGATCATCTCTGCGGTGCCGGTCGCCGGCGCGCCTTCGGTCGCGCCGGCGCTCTCGACAATGCGGTAGTCGACCACGTCGTGGGCGGCGAAGAAGTTCCGCGTCAGATTGATGTATTTGGTCGCGACTCGCATCCGCCGGTTATGCTGCTCGCGGAAGCCGGTGGTGACGTCGTCGAGATCGGCCATGGTGCGGACGTCGATCCAGGCCTGCGGCACAGCGACCACGACATTGGCGTGGCCAAAGCCAAGCTGGTCGATCAACAGCACGCGTTTGTCGGCGTTGGCGATGGTCTCGCGCACCAGGTCCTCGCCGGTGACGCCGAGATGCACCGCGCCGCTCGCAAGCTGGGCTGCGATCTCGCTTGCCGAGAGATAGGCGATCTCGATGTTGTCGTAGCCCATCATGGTGCCGCGATAGTCGCGCGCGCCGCGCGGCTTGGCGAGCGTAAGCCCGGCATGCGTGAAGAAGGCCTCGGCGTTTTCCTGCAGGCGCCCCTTGGAGGGCACCGCGAGAACGAAGGGCGTCGTCATGCTTTGCTCCCGCGGCCGAGTTGCGTGAGCGCTTCGACCCAAACGGAAAATCCGACCGCGGGGATCGGTGTCGGGGAGCCGAGCTGCGTCATCAGCGTGTCGTAGCGGCCGCCGGCGACCAGCGGCTCGGCGCCGTTGCCGCTCCGGTGCAGCTCGAATTCGAAGCCGGTGTAGTACTCGAGCCCGCGCCCGAAGGCGGTGGAGAAGCGGACCTTGCGCACATCGATGCCGCGCGCGGCCATGAAGCCGACCCTGCTCTCGAGCTGGTCGATCGCGGCCGCAATATCGAGCTTCGCTTCGGTTGCGAGCGCACGTAGCTGCGCCACGGCTTCGTCCGGGTCGCCCGCAATCGCAAGAAAACGCTTGATGATGGAGGTCGCGTCGCGCGGCAGCGCGCCGGCCTTCAGCGTCGACTGCTCGAGAAAGCGGTCGGCGATCTCGGCGACCGTGCGGCCGCCGACATTGGTCGCGCCGGCGATCGACATCAGGTCGGTGACGAGCGCGAGCGCAGCCTTGCGGTCGCTGCCCGCAAGCGCGGCGAGCACGCCCTCATATTCGTTGCCGCCTGGCGCGGTCTTCAGCGTGAGCTGCTCGATGTCCTGGGCGAGATCGATCTTGCGGTTGAAATCCTTGATGAGCCGCCGCCGCCACACCGGAAACAACTGCAGCGCATCGATCAGCGCATTGAACAGCGCGACGTCGCCGGTACGGATTTCCACATCGTGCACGCCGAAGGCGGTGGTCGCTTCCAGCGCGAGCGCCAGCATCTCGGCATCCGCCGCGGAGCGGTCCTGCCGGCCGAACGATTCGATCCCGGCTTGAAGGAACTGGCTCGACTTGCCCCAGCGATAGCGGAACACCGGGCCGAGATAGGAAAAGCCCGCAGGCTGGCCGGCGCGCGGGGAGGCGAGATAGTCGCGCGCGACGGGAATGGTCAGGTCGGGGCGCAGGCACAGTTCCTCGCCGCTCGGATCGGTCGTGAGGTAGAGGCTCTTGCGGATGTCTTCGCCGGAGAGGTCGAGGAACGGCTCGGCCGGCTGCAGGATCGAAGGCTCGGAGCGCTCGTAGCCAGCCTGCGCAAACGACAATAGCAGCGCGTCCGCCCAGGCGGCGGTTCCAGTCAAGGAATTGGCTGATGTCGCGGTCATTTCGGGTTCCACAAGCGACCGGAACATGGGTTCCGGTGGCGATTTCGCGCTGCCCTTAGCACGCCTGCAAATGGGTTTCGACAGGGATCGGGCAAATCCCTTAACGCCTTCTGTCTTAACGGTTTTTAACGACCTGGCCCGCGCCAATCGCCGAGCGCGGCCTGAACCAGGGCCAACGCCGCGACGCCAGCAGTATCTGCGCGCAGGATGCGGGGGCCGAGCGCCAGCTTCAGTGTCTGCTTCTGCCGGAGCAGCAGCGCGCGTTCCTCCTCCGCAAAGCCGCCTTCGGGGCCGATCAGGACGTCGACGCCTTGCGGGTGCGCAGTCCGCGTCCGCAGGGCCTCCAGGGGATCGGCGACGTCTGCGGCCTCATCGCAGAACACCAGGAGGCGCTGTGGGTCACGCCCGTCAAGAAAGCGCTCCAGCGGCACGGGATCGGCGACCAAAGCAAGACTCAGAATGCCGCACTGCTCGGCAGCCTCGATGACATTGGCGCGCATCCGCTCGCCATTGACCCTTGAGACCTGCGTGAAGCGGGTCAGCACCGGCTGCAGTGAGGACGCACCCATCTCGACGGCCTTCTGCACCATGTAGTCGAGCCGCGCGTGCTTCAGCGGCGCGAAGACATAGGCGAGATCGGGCAGGCGATCCTGCGGGCGGGTGCATCTCTCGATCGTCAGGCTGTCCGGCCGCTTCCGTCCCGCAATCGCGGCGCGCCATTCGCCATCGCGGCCGTTGAACACCAGAATGCTGTCGCCGGCCTTAAGGCGCAGCACGTTGCCGAGGTAATTGCTCTGATCGCGCTCCAGCGCGACCGTCTGGCCCTCGCCAAGCGGTGCATCGACAAACAGGCGAGGACTACGAAAATCCAGATCCGGCATCCGTAACCTTTCGATTCCGGGCCGCATTTTAACCCAAAGGTTTAGAATCCCGGGCAAATACTGGCCCAATCTGCGACCGCACGCCGCGCTGTTGCCAAATTCGGCGGGTTGTTAAGCACCGGCAGGAATCGTAAATAAGCCGGTGCATGACACCCGCAGGCCGAACGGACCTTGCCGGAGAAACAGCCTTGATGATCAACCGCTTGATTGTGCCGCTGACGCTGGCGGTGTTTGCAGCAGGGGCTGGACCTGCGCTGGCGCAGGGCGCCTTCCCCGCGCCGCTGCCGAACCAAATGAATCAGCCGCCTGCCAACGATCCAGCCTTTCCGCCGGTTCATGGCGGGGCGCCCGCCAGCGATCCAGCCTTTCCACCCGTCAATGGCCGGGCGCCGGCCGCGTCCATCGGGGCGCCGATGGCGCCGTTCCCCTCCGGCGGCGCTGCGCCGATCGCGGGCAACCCGGGTTCGTTCGCGCCGGCGCCTCCGAGTCAGGCCGGCGGCGGCCCTTCGCAGGCCTGCATGAACGCTTTCATTCCGCTTCGCAACGAAGCCGAGAAGAGGGGCAAGCTGATCAAGGCCGCCAGCGAGAGGCGTGCGCCGCCCGATGAGGCCTGCAAGCTGATCAGGAACTACGGCGCGGCCGAAGTGAAGATGATCAAGTATGTCGAGAGCAACTCCGCGAAGTGCGGCATCCCCGGGCAGGTAGCCGATCAGTTGAAGGCCGGCCACAAGAACACCGAAGGCCTGGAGCAGCGGGTCTGCGGGATGGCGGAGCAGATGAAGACGCGCGGAGCCGCTGGCCCGACTTTGAGTGAAGTGCTCGGCTCGGCCACGGCAGCGCCCGAAGCCACCACCACGCGCAAGGGCGGCAGCACCTTCGATACGCTGAACGGCAACGTCCTGCAGAGGTAGGTCGAAAATGAGCGACGCGATCACTCGCGTTGCCGATGCGACCGGCAATTGGGTCGACACCGTCGCGCCATCCTGGTCGCGGCCGTATCTGCGGCTCGCCCGCCTCGATCGCCCGATCGGATCCTGGCTGTTGCTGTTGCCCTGCTGGTGGTCGGCTGCCCTTTCCGCCGGCATCGCCCACCACCTCGATCGCCTGCTACTCGATCTCGCGCTGTTCTTGATCGGCGCCTTTGCCATGCGCGGTGCGGGTTGCACCTGGAACGACATCACCGACCGCGACCTCGACGCGAGGGTCGAGCGCACGCGCTCGCGGCCGATTCCGGCGGGACAGGTCAGCGTCAGGCAGGCGCTCGCCTTTCTCGTCGCACAGGCGCTGGTGGGCCTTGCCGTGCTGCTGCAGTTCAACCGCTTTGCGGTTTTCACCGGCATCGCCTCGCTTCTGATCGTTGCGGTCTATCCCTTCATGAAGCGCATCACCTGGTGGCCGCAGATCGTGCTGGGGCTCGCCTTCTCCTGGGGCGCGCTGATGGGATTTGCGGTGAGGTTCGGCAGGCTCGATGCGACAGCCTTCGTGCTCTACGCCGGATCGATCGCCTGGGTGATCGCGTATGACACCATCTATGCGCATCAGGACGCCGAGGACGACGCGCTGATCGGCGTCAAGTCGACCGCGCGGCTGTTCGGGGAGCGCACGCATCAGGCGCTCACGGTCTTCTATGGCCTTGCGGTGGTGCTGATCGGCGCAGCACTCGCGCTCGCGGGTGCAGGAGTGGCGGCCTGGATCGGGCTTGCCGTGTTCGCCGCGCATCTTGCCTGGCAGGTGAGCCGGCTCAGGATCGGCGATTCCGCGCTGTGCCTGCGATTGTTCAAATCCAACCGCGACGCGGGCTTCATGCTGTTTGCGGGGCTGCTTGTGGATGCCGTGATGCGCGCTGTTTGAAGCTGGATTGCAGGGTGGGCAAAGCGAAGCGTGCCCACCACTTCTGCCGCTCGTAAAATGGTGGGCACGGCGCATGCGCGCCTTTGCCCACCCTACGAAACCGATCTCAATTCCTTGCGATGATCTCGCGCTCGCCGCGGAAGATATTCGCAGGATTGAGCAACGCGCCGATCCGGCGCCGCATCAGGAATTTCGGCCGACGAACACGGATGGCGTTACGGCGGCGGCGGCGGGGCGCCGGCTCGCGCGTCTCGTCCGTGAGCTGTGGCAGCGAGAACAATTCGCTCCACATCAGCCAGGCCGCGGCGATCTCGTCGTGGTCCTCACTGACGCAAAGCGGAATGGTGAGCGAGGGATCGCGGTGCAGGAGCACGAGCATCTGCGAATCCTTGATGCCGCGCATTGCGACGCCGAGGAAATCGCTGACGCGAACATTGACGGCCATCCGCATGCCATGGACGGCACGGCGCAGCACGACGCGTTCGCGATGAAGTTCAATCTGCCTGATGCCGCCATCCGCGCGCACGTCGTGCGCGGCAAAGCGCACGGGCAGGGAAAGAGGGTCGAGCCGCTCTGCGCGGCTCGACCCGGCGGGATTGATCCCGCTTGTTGATGTTTGACGCCTCACGGCTTGTTCTCCCCGCCGGGATTATGCTCCCGGTCGATGCGTGAGACTTTGCCACAGCGATTTCCGTTTCGCCTTAAAAAGCCTGGTTAAGGAGGCGTCACCGGGCCGCAATCGGCTTCCATGATTGACAAGACCTTGGCTTGCATGATTGACGAGACCTTGCGGAAGCTTCGAAATTTGCGCCTTTCGGCACGACGAAAATGCTTGAAGTCCGCGCCAATCGGGCACATCTGGTGGGTTTATCGACTTGTGCCCGCACCCCTAAAAGCCCGAGGATTTCGTTCGTGAACTCTTCACCATCCGCCGCGCCCGCGCTTTCGAGAAAGATGTCCCACGCCGACCTGTTCGACCAGTCGGCGCTGTCAGCGCTGGCGGAGCGTCTGGTGGAAGCCGCCAAGCGTGCGGGCGCGGATGCAGCCGACGCGATCGCGGTGCGCGGCATCTCGCAAGGCGTCGAGGTACGCGACGGCGGTATCGAGGAATCCGAGCGCTCCGAAGGCGACGATCTCGGCCTGCGCGTGCTGGTCGGCCGGCGCCAGGCAGTTGTCTCGACCAACGACATCAGCGGCGATGGCGTGGCCCGGCTCGCCGAGCGCGCGGTGGCGATGGCTCGCGTTGCGCCCGACGACAAATATGTCGGGCTTGCCGATCCCGCGCTCTTGGCACGGAGCTTCCCGGACCTCGACCTGCTCGATCCCGTCATTCCCGATGTCACCGAGCTCGAGCAGCGCGCGCAGGAGGCGGAGGCCGCTGGACTTGCGGTCAAGGGCGTCACCAAATCAGGCGGCGCGTCCGCCTCTGCCGGTATCGGCGGCATGGTGCTCGTCACCTCGACCGGTTTCCACGGTTCCTATTTGCGCTCGAGCCAGGGCATCTCGATGACGGCGATCTCGGGCGAGGGCACCGCCATGGAGCGCGACTATGATTACACCTCGGCGCCGCACGCGACCGACCTGGAGACGCCGGAGCGCGTCGGCCGCACCGCAGGCGAGCGCACGGTGGCGCGTGCCAATCCGCGCAAGGTCGAGACCTGCCAGGTGCCTGTCGTATTCGACCCCCGCATTTCCGGCTCGCTGGTCGGCCATCTCGTCGGCGCGGTGAACGGCGCGTCCATCGCGCGCAAGACGAGCTTCCTGAAGGACAAGCTCGGCGCCCAACTCTTTGCGAAGAACATCCGCATCATCGACGATCCCCTGCGCAAGCGCGGCCTGCGCTCGCAATCCTTCGATGCGGAGGGCGTTGCGGCGAAGCGGCTCGCCATCGTCGACGACGGCGTGCTGACCACCTGGCTGCTCGATTCGGCGACCGCACGCGAGCTCGGCATGACCACGACCGGGCACGCCCATCGCGGCGTGTCGTCCTCGCCTTCGCCGGGGCCGTACAATCTGCATCTCGAAGCGGGCGAGGTGACGCCGGCCGAGCTGATGAGCGACATCAAGCAGGGCTTTTACGTCACCGACCTGATCGGCTCCGGCGTCAACGGCGTCACCGGCGACTACAGCCGCGGCGCATCCGGCTTCTGGATCGAGAACGGCAAGCTCACCTATCCCGTCAGCGAGGTGACGATCGCGGGCCATCTCTTCGACATCTTCAAGTCGATGGCGGTGGCCAATGACCTGGAATTCCGCTACGGCGTCAATGCGCCGACGGTGCGCATCGAGGGACTGACGCTTGGCGGACGCTGACGGTGCGCAGGACGAAGTTCTGGCGCGCGACGTTCAACTGCTGCAGGATACCGTGCGCGAGGCTGGCAACCTCGCGCTCTCGCTGTTCCGCACCGAATTGAAGAACTGGACCAAGGGCGCATCGTCGCCGGTCTCGGAAGCCGATATCGCGGTCAACGATCTCCTGGAAAGGCGGCTGCGCTCGGCAACGCCGGATTATGGCTGGCTCTCGGAAGAAAGCGCCGATGACGAGGAGCGGCTCGGCAGGCGCCTGGTATGGATCGTCGATCCGATCGACGGCACGCGCGGCTATCTCGCCGGACGCGAGGATTGGTGCGTGAGTGTGGCGCTGGTTGCGGACGCAACGCCGGTGCTCGCCGCCGTGTTCGCGCCCGCGACCGACGAGTTTTTCTTTGCCGCGCGCGGGCAGGGCGCCACCCGCAACGCAGAACCGATTTTCGTGACAGCCGGCAGCGCGCTGGATTTCGCGCGCGTCGCCGGTCCCAAGCCGCTGGTCGAGCGGCTTGACCAGACTCGGAAAGACATCGTCCTGCATCCGCGTATCGCTTCGCTGGCGCTCCGGCTTTGCCGGGTCGCGCAGGGAAGTCTTGACGCCGCCTTCGCCGGCGGACAGAGCAGAGATTGGGATCTTGCCGCAGCGAGTTTGATCGTGCAGGAAGCGAATGGTAAGATGACCGCCCTTTCCGGGGACGCGATCCTTTACAATCGTCGGGAAGTGGCGCACGGGGTGCTGGTGGCCGCGGGACGCGATCGTCATGCGAGCATCGTCTCGCATTTTCGAAACCGTCAGTTGTCGTGAGCGTCGCTGCTGCGCCGGGATGTGCGTGCCGGGCCGATTGTTAGGAAAGAACCACCATGCCAGCCAGTGCCCCGCAGCAATTGCTTCATCTCGTCATCGGCGGCGAGCTGACGGATTTCGAGCACAACACTTTCAAGAATCTCGACCAGGTGGATATCGTCGGCGTGTTTCCCAACTACGCGACCGCCTATGCGGCGTGGAAGGCAAAGGCGCAGGCGACCGTCGATAACGCCCAGATGCGCTATTTCATCGTGCATATGCACCGGCTGCTCGATCCGGCGCAGGATATCAAACTAGACGCGAAAACGACCCGTTGAAAAAACTGCTTCGCAATACGCTGCGCAGCAGCTGGTTTCAGCGCGCTGCGGGTTTCGCCGCGGCAGAATGGCTGCGATTTGTCTGGCGCACCAACCGCGTCACCTACGAGCCGGGCGGTTTCGAGGCCCTCTATGACCGCGTCGAGGGGCAGTTCCCCGCGATCTTCGCGTTCTGGCATGGTCAGCATTTCCTGACTCCGTTCATCAAGACCAAGCCGACCCACAAGGCCAAGGTGTTGATCTCGCTGCACCGCGACGGCGAATTCAATGCGATCGCGGTCGAGCGGCTCGGCATCGGCACCATCCGCGGTTCCGGCGATCATGGCTCGGCCTTTCACCGCAAGGGTGGCGTCGGCGCCTTCAAGGAGATGGTGCGCGCGCTCGATGACAACTATAATGTGGCACTGACCGCCGACGTGCCCAAGCGCTCGCGCGTGGTGGGGCTCGGCATCATCATGCTGGCGCGAGAATCCGGACGGCCGATCATGCCCTTCGCCATGGCCACCAGCCGCTATATCCAGCTCAGGAATTGGGACCGCACCACGATCAACCTGCCGTTCGGGCGCGGCGCAGTCGTGGGCGTCGAGGAAATCTATGTGCCGCGCGACGCCGACGCCGCCGCCCTGGAGCATTATCGTCAGAAACTGGAAGCGTTCCTGAACCAGGCGACCGAGCGCGCCTATGCGTTGGTCGGCCGGCCCAAAGGAGCCCGGCATGACTAATTCCTTGCCGATGACGCTGCGGTTCTACCGCGGCCTGTCCTCGGCAATGGTGCCGCTGGCGCCTGCGCTGATCAAGCGGCGCCTCAAGCTCGGCAAGGAGGATCCGGAGCGGATCGGCGAGCGGCGCGGCATCACCAGCGACACCAGGCCGCTGGGGCCGATAGTGTGGATTCATGGCGCCAGCGTCGGCGAGGTGCTGGCCGCGGCCGCGCTGATCGAGCGGCTGCGCGCGCTCAACATCCGCATCCTGCTCACCTCGGGCACGGTGACGTCGGCTGCGATCGTCGCCAAGCGATTTCCTCCCGACATCATCCATCAATATGTTCCCTATGATTCCCCACGCTACGTCGCGCGCTTTCTCGAGCACTGGAAACCCTCGCTCGCCTTGTTCATCGAATCCGATCTGTGGCCTAACCTGATCCTGCAGAGCGCGGCGCGGCGGCTGCCGATGGTGGTGATCAACGGGCGGATGTCGCAGCGCTCGTTCCCGCGTTGGCGTCGGGCGCATGGCACGATTTCCGCGATCCTGGAAAAATTCGACATCTGCCTCGCGCAATCGGCCACCGACGCCGAACGGTTTGCCACGCTCGGCTGCCGCAACGTCGCCATCACCGGCAATCTGAAGCTCGACGTCCCGGCGCCGCCTGCGGATTCCTTCAAGCTCGAACGATTGACGTCGATGACGCGCGGCCGGCCCGTGATCGCTGCGGCTTCGACCCATCCGGGCGAAGAGGAAATCCTGATCGAGACGCACAAGATGCTGGCGAGCTTCTTCCCGGGCCTCCTCACCGTGATCGTGCCGCGGCATGCCGATCGGGGCCCATCGATCTGGCGCCTGGTCGACGCGGCGAGGCTGAAGGCGGCGCTGCGCTCGCGCGACGAACTGCCGACGGGCGCGACCGATATCTATGTCGCCGATACGATGGGCGAGCTCGGCCTGTTCTATCGCGCGGCTCCGATCGTGTTCATGGGCGGATCGCTGGTCCCCCACGGCGGACAGAATCCGATCGAGGCGATCAAGCTCGGCGCGTCGATCGTGCACGGTCCGCACGTGTTCAACTTCTCCGATGTCTATGAGGCGCTCGATACCTCGGGCGGCGCGCGAAAGGCGGAGACGCAGGAGGCGCTCGTGAAGCAGCTCGGCCAGTTGCTCGCCAACCCGCAAGCGCGTGAGGCCATGATCGCGGCATCCTCCCGCGTCGTGGAGGAGCTGGGCGGTGCGCTCGAACGCACGCTTGCCGCGCTCGAGCCGTATCTGTTGCAATTGCGGCTCGAGATGGGAGCCGCCAATGCGTGAGCCGGCGTTCTGGCACGCGCCGTCGTCATGGACATCGCATCTGCTCCGGCCGCTCGGCGCGCTCTATGGCGCGATCGCGGCGCAACGATTGACGCGTATGGGATTTGATGCCGGCGTGCCGGTCCTCTGCGTCGGTAACTACCACCTCGGCGGCGCCGGCAAGACTCCGACCGTGCTGGCGCTGGCAAAAATCCTGCGCGAGCTCGGCGAGATGCCGGTGGTGCTGAGCCGCGGCTATGGCGGGCGCCTGCGCGGCCCTGTCATGGTCGATCCGAGCCGCCACGGCGCCGGTGACGTCGGCGATGAGCCGCTCATGATGGCTCAACGAATTCCGGTTGCGGTGTCGGGTGACCGCATCAACGGCGTGGCGCTGGCGCGCTCGCAGCGCGCCAGCGTGATCCTGATGGATGACGGTTTCCAGAATCCGTCGATCGCCAAGGATGCGTCGCTGATCGTGATCGACAGCGAACGCGGGCTAGGCAACGGCTTTGTGTTTCCCGCCGGCCCCCTGCGCGCGCCGCTGTTGCCGCAGCTTGCGCGCACCGACGCGCTGATCGTGGTCGGCGACGGCGCAGCGGGGCAGGCGGTCGCCGCCGAAGTCGCCGCGCGCGGCGGTTTGGTGCTGTCGTCGCGTCTCGCGCCGGATGCAGCATCGCTTGAAAGGCTTAGAGGCAAGCGCGTGCTCGCCTTTGCCGGCATCGGCGATCCCCGGCGCTTCTTCCGCACGTTGCGGGCAGCGGGTATCGAGGTAGCGCGGGAGCGCACCTTCGCCGATCATCACCCGTTCTCGAAAGGCGAACTCGAAAGCCTGGTCGCGGATGCGAAGGCCGATCAGCTCGCGCTGGTGACGACGGAAAAGGATTTTGCGCGATTGTGCCGGCCCCGTGAAACGCCGGCCGCCCTCCGCGACATCGTCCCGTTCGCGGTGACGCTGGAATTTGCCGATGCGGCGCCGCTGAAGAAGTTCCTCGCCGACCGCCTGTTCAAGGCGCGCGAGCACAGAGTTCAGAAGAGATAAGTTCTACGTCGTCCCGGCCAAAAGGCGAAGCCGTAGCCCACCGTCATCGTCGAAAGAAAATGGTGGGTTTCGCTACCGAGGCTGGGCAAGAATTCGCTCGGTTTCGCGGTGCGACCGTATAGGATTCGTCGGATGACGAATCGCACGTTCAAGAGCGGGGCTTGCCGCGAGCAAGGAAGTCTGCCGCCGCCGCGGGTGGACGATTATGTGGGGCCGGATAATCCGGTTCGCGCCATCGATGCCTATGTGTGTTCGCTCGACCTGTACGCTCAACCCACCTACGAAACCTTCAAGACTTCAGCGCGTCCGGATAATGCCGCTGCAGCACGGCGCTCGGCAGCGCATAGGCCTCCTGAAGGTCCACGCTCCAGTATTTCAGCTCGTCGAGCGGGATCCGCGCATCGGTCACCGCGCAGCGCACATAGGTCCCCGGTGAGATCACGCGGAAATCGCCGTCCAGATATTGCACCTGTGCTTCGCCGTGACCCGAGGGGCCGAATTTGTTCAGCACGATCAAGCTCTCCAATTCAATCGCGTCGATTACAATCTAAGCATAAATAGGTGGTTCTGTCCGCCTGCGAAACCCACCGATTTGTGATGTTTTGCGCAAATTGGCGCGTGTTACCCTTTGGTGGGGATGGACGCGCTTGCCGTAATCGCCATAACGGTCTTCCAAGAAGCAGATGCGCCTGAAGTCAGTCATCGCATTTCTGACGTTTTTTGCCGCGGCTTTTCCCGTGTTGGCCGCGACCGCCGTTGCGCCGCGCGAGGTTGATATACCGGAAGGCGCCATCACCCTGCGTGCGCAGCTCTTCAAGCCGGATGGCGACGGCCCGTTCCCGACCGTGATTGCGTTGCACGGCTGCGGCGGGCTTGCCGGCCGCACCGAGCCGGTTCTGCCGCGCTATCGTGATTGGGCCGAGCAGCTCCTGAAGGACGGCAAGGCCGTGCTGCTGCCGGACAGCTTCGGCTCGCGCGGGCTCGGCCCGCAATGCCGCACCAAGGAGCGCAAGGTGAGCGCGCGCCGCGAGCGGGTCAAGGATATCGCAGCCGCCCGGCAATGGCTGATGCAACAGAAATGGGTCGCGCATAACCGCATCAGCCTGATCGGATGGGCGCACGGCGCCAGCGCGCTGCTCTGGGCCGTGCGCCCGCAATTATGGTGGCGTGGCCGCGAGCCGGATTTTCGTTCCGCAATCGCATTCTATCCGGATTGCCGGATCTCCGCCGGGCTTGGCTGGAGCGCGCGGGTGCCGACGCTGCTGCTGATCGGCGCCAAGGACGACGTCTCCTCGCCGCCGGCCTGCCGCCAGATGATCGACGGAGCGCGCGGCCGCAGCGCGCTGGCGCGGATTGTGGTCTTTCCAGGCGCCTATCATGATTTCGATCGTGCCAACCTGCCGGTGCATGCCATCGCCGGCAGCGCGGATGCCGCGCTTCCCGAACACGGCCATCTCGGCAGCGACCCCGCGGCGCGCGCGGATTCGCAGAAGCTCGTCGCCGAGTGGCTGGCGCGGTAAAGAGGCCAGTTGCTTCGTCATGGCCGGGCGTGACCCGGCCATCCATCAATCAAAAGAGATTCGTGTTTGATGGATGCCCGGGTCAAGTCTGGTCAAGCCCGGGCATGACGACGTAGCGAGAGCGTTTCCTAAAACAAACTTCCCTGATCGACAGGCTTGACCACGCGCCTCGGCGTTCGCGGTCGGCGTGGAGCGGTGGCGGGGGGCTGTTGTGGTGGCAAGACGGGTTGAGCCGTGCCGGCCGTCGCCGCAATTCGCCCATCGGAAAACTCGAGCTCGAGCCGGGCACCGGCCTCGACGTCGGCCGCCGCATGCAGGGGATGGCCGGCCTCGTCCCGCACAAGGGCAAAGCCGCGCGCCAACACGCTGCGATAGGACAGGGCGGTGAGCAATTGTCCGCTATGAAGCATCTGCGCCTCAAGCCGATCCAGCATGGTCAACATGGCGCGCTCTGCGCGCTCGGCCAATCGCGCTGTTCGTTCGTACTGACGCGCGATCGTCTGCCGCTGGGCCTGCGCATTGGCAAGCCGCGAGGCCTTCAGCCGCGCCTCCAGCCCGGAGAAGCGTTCGCGACGGCTTCTGAGCAGCGAGCGTGTGCAGTGCTGCAATCTCTCGCCGGAGATGGTGAGATGCTGCCGCGCCTGCGCCACCTGACCGCGCAGCACCCGTAACGTCAACCGTGCACTGCTGGAAGCAAAACGGCGGAAATGCGCGTGCGTGTTGGCGCGCAAGCCGCGGGGCAGGGCGCCGCTGGCGGTATCGAGCCGCTGCCGCGGAATCGCCAGCAACTCGCTTGCCGCCGGCAAGGCGCGCGCGGCTGCGCGAAACTCATTGCGGCGGTTTTCCTGTCCGCGTTGCCAGCAGACGATCACGCGACGGGCGAGGCTGTCGACCTCGGCGACGAGATCGCTTTTCACCGGCACCGCCATCTCGGCCGCCGCGGTCGGCGTCGGCGCGCGCTTGTCGGCGGCGAAATCGATCAGCGTGATATCGGTCTCGTGGCCGACCGCCGAAATCAGCGGGATCACGCTCTCGGCCGCGGCGCGAACCACGCTCTCCTCGTTGAACGACCACAGATCTTCCAGCGAGCCGCCACCGCGCGCGACGATCAAAACATCGGGCCGTGGAATTCTACCGCCTTCCGGCAGCGCATTAAAACCGCGGATCGCGGCCGCGACCTGCTCGGCCGAGCCTTCGCCCTGCACCTTGACCGGCCACACCAATACGCGGCGGGGAAAGCGGTCCTCCAGACGATGCAGAATGTCGCGGATGACCGCACCGGTCGGCGAGGTGACGACGCCAATCACCTCCGGCAGCCAGGGCAAGAGCTGCTTGCGCGCCTCACTGAACAGGCCCTCGGCGGCGAGCTTCTTCTTGCGTTCCTCCATCAAGGCCATCAGCGCGCCGATGCCGGCGGGCTCCAGCGCCTCGATCACAATCTGGTAGGTGGATTTGCCGGGAAAGGTCGTGAGCCGGCCGGTTGCAATCACCTCAAGCCCTTCCTGCGGCTTGAAGCGCATGCGGGCGTGGGCGAACTTCCAGATCACCGCCTCGATCTTGGCGTTCTCATCCTTGAGCGCGAAGTAGCAATGGCCGGACGAATGCGGCCCGCGGAAGCCGGAAATCTCGCCGCGCACGCGCACATGGCCGAACCGGTCCTCCACCGTCCGCTTCAGGGCGGAGGACAGCTCTGACACCGTAAATTCGGGCGCGTTAATCAGGTTTTCGGCAGCGGGCATCTCGACTCGCGAACAAAACGGGTCCGCCCAAGTTAGGGATTTTCGTCGCGAACCGCCAATCCGTAACCGGCTTTTCCTCTTGCTTTTCCATTAACTCTGCATAATAGAGTACTCTATATCGTATTTCTGGAGGAAAATCATGGCGACTTCGCTGGTTTCCTGGTTCGTTTGGTTCCCCCTGAAACTCCTGCTGTGGGCGTTCGCCGCGGTGGGCGTCGTTGCGCTGGCCTTGACCGCGATGATCGCAACGCCACTGAGGCGGCCGCCGGAGCTGCATTCCATCTCAGAGACGGCCGGCGCGGTGGACCGCAGCACCATGCCGGAGCTTCAGCGCTTTTCCGCCCGCGACGGCACAGTGCTCTCCTATCGGCACTATCCGGCGCGTGGAGCGGCAAGGGGAACGATCGCGATCCTGATCCACGGCTCGTCAGGATCGAGCGCCGCCGTGCATGCGCTTGCCGATGCGCTCGCCGCCCATGGCGTCGAGACCTACGCCCCCGACATCCGCGGCCATGGCGGCTCCGGCACCCGCGGCGACATCGCCTATCTCGGCCAGCTCGAGGATGACATGGCCGATTTTGTGGCGCTGATCCGCACCACATCGAGCGAGCCGATCGCGCTCATCGGCCATTCCTCTGGCGGCGGCTTTGCGCTACGGCTCGCCAGCTCGCCGATCAAGGACCAGTTCGCGCGCACGATTCTGCTTTCGCCCTATCTTGGTTACGACGCGCCCTCCAACCGCCCGTACTCCGGCGGCTGGGCCAGCCCCGACATTCCCCGCTTCTTCGCAATCGTCGCGCTGAACAAGCTCGGGATCGATTGCTGCGAGGCCTTGCCGACGCTCGCCTTCGCCGTGCCGCCGGATTCCGCGAAGATCCTGGCGTCGACCTATTCGTACCGCCTGATGCGCAATTTCGCGACGCGCGGCTACAGGAGCGATCTTGCCGCCGTGACAAAACCGCTGACCTTGATCGCCGGCGCCGACGATGAATTGATGCTTCCCGACAAATATGCCGACGCCGTGCATGCGGTGTTGCCACAGGCCGAAGTCAAGCTGATCGACGGCATCAACCACATGGGCATCGTCAGCGCGCCGAAGGCAGTCAACATAATCGCCGACTATGTCGCAACCCATAGCGCAACGGGGACATGAACCATGGGCGCATCTGAAGGGAAGATCGTCATGATCGATCGCGACGAGGCATCCGCCGTGCTGTCGGACATCAAGGACATGGTTGCGCGCGTGCGGCAGTCGCGCATCTACGACTTCGCCAGCCAGTTCATCGTGGTGGCCGGCGGGTTCGTGATTGCCGGCAATCTCGCGACCTATGTCGCGCCGCGCTATGCCACCTACATCTGGGTCGCGGTCAATGTGCTGACCGTTCTCATCTCGTTCGCGATTGGCCTGGCTGGCCGCCGGCAGACCGGCGTGAACGCGTTCGATTCCAGGGTGCTCGTCGCCTTTCTGCTGTTCTACGGATTTGGCCTGCTCTGCACCGGGGTGCTCGGTCATTTCGGCTCGCGCGAGATCGGCACATTCTGGCCGACCTACTTCATGCTGTTCTATTGCATCGCCGGTTTGTGGTTCGGCCGCGCTTTCATCTTTATCGGGCTTGGCATCACGGTGCTGACGCTGATCGGCTATTTCTTCATCACCAGCGATATCTTCCTGTTGTGGATGGCGGTCGTGAACGGTGGCGGCCTGATTGTCAGCGGCCTCTGGATGCGCTGGGGCGAATAATGGCGGAGCTGGATGAGGTCATCCACCAGCCGCTGCGCCTGCGGATCATGGCCGCGCTGAACGCGCTGCCGAGCCCGATCGGCCTGGAATTCTCCAAGCTGAAGAAGCTGACGGGTGCGACCGACGGCAATCTCGGCGCGCATATCGAAACGCTGGCCAGGGCGGGCTATGTCGCGGTCGACAAGGCCTTCGTCGGCAAGAAGCCGCAGACCACGGTGACAGCGACCGCGACCGGCCGCGCCGCCTTCGCCCGCCATGTCGCGACCTTGCAGGAGATCATCGCGGCATCCGAGGGGGAGAAATAGCACCGTCATTCCGGGGCGCGACGAAGTCGCGAACCCGGAATCCCGGGCCGCATGGTTTGTCTGCCACAACATCGAGATTCCGGATCGGCGCGCAGAGCGCGCCGTCCGGAATGACGGGATGTGGATATGGAGGCCTTGCAGAGTGCCGGGGATTCGTGCAACCGACACTCATGCATATCCTCCTGCTCGGTTCCGGCGGCCGCGAACATGCTCTCGCATGGAAGATCGCCGCTTCCCCGCTCGTGACGAAGCTCTGGTGCGCGCCGGGCAATGCAGGGATTGCGCGCGAGGCCGAGTGCGTCGCGCTCGATATCGCAAACCATGCGGCCGTGATCGAATTCTGCAAGAACAACGCGGTCGAGCTTGTCGTGGTCGGCCCGGAAACGCCGCTCGCGGCGGGAATAGTCGATGATCTCGCTTTGGCCGGCATCAAGGCGTTCGGCCCGGGCAAGCAGGCCGCTCAGCTCGAAGGCTCCAAGGGATTCACTAAAGACCTCTGCGGCGAGTTCAACATTCCGACCGGCGCCTATCGCCGCTTCGACAATGCTGCCGAGGCGATGGCTTATGTGCGTACGCAAGGCGCGCCGATCGTAGTCAAGGCCGATGGGCTTGCCGCCGGCAAGGGCGTGGTGGTCGCAAGGACGCCGGAAGAGGCAGAAGCCGCAGTCAAGATGATGTTCGATGGTGGCTTTGGCGCGGCCGGCGCCGAGGTCGTGATCGAGGAGTACCTCGCCGGCCGCGAAATCAGCTTCTTCGCGCTGTGCGACGGGGAGACCGCGATTCCGCTGGCGAGCGCCCAGGACCACAAGCGCGTGTTCGACCATGACGAGGGACCGAACACCGGCGGCATGGGCGCCTATTCACCCACGCCGTTCGTCACGTCCGAAATCCACGACCGGATCATGGCGCGGATCATTTTGCCGACGGTGACGGGCATGAAGAAGCGCGGCATGCCGTTTCGCGGCGTGCTCTATGCCGGCGTGATGCTGACGGAGCAGGGTCCGAAACTGTTCGAATACAATGTTCGCTTCGGTGATCCCGAATGCCAGGTCTTGATGCTGCGGATGATGTCGGACATCGTGCCGGCGTTTCTCGCCGCGTGTGACGGTGAGCTCAAGCATTTCAACCTGCGCTGGTACGCCGAGCCGGCGATCACCGTGGTGATGGCCGCGAAAGGCTATCCCGGCGATTACAAAAAGGGCACGCGCATCGACGGGCTCGATGAGGCTGCGAAAATCGAGGGCGTCGAAATCTTCCACGCGGGCACGATCGCCAGGGATGGCGCCATCCTCGCCAATGGCGGACGCGTCCTCAACATCTGCGCAATGGGCAAGACCGTCACCGAAGCGAAGACGCGCGCCTATCGGGCGATCGACCGCATCCGCTGGCCCGACGGCTTCTGTCGCCGCGACATCGCCTGGCAGGCGGTGGAGGCGGAGCGAAGCGGTTAGCATTCATCGCCGTCATTGCGAGGAGCGAAGCGACGAAGCAATCCAGACTGTCTCCGCTGCATGGATTGCTTCGCTTCGCTCGCAATGACGGTCAGAGCAAATCCCCGCCGGCGGCGAGCGCGGTCGTGCCGTGCTCGCGGAACGCCTTGATGACGTTGCGGCCGACCTTCCATTTGTGGACCTCGTCGGGGCCGTCGACCAGGCGCTGCGAGCGCACCTGGGTGTACCATGCGGCGAGCGGCGTATCCTGGGAGAAGCCGAGCGCGCCGTGGAGCTGGATCGCGGTGTCGATCACGTGGTGCACCATATGCGCCAGAAACACCTTTGCGATGGAGTTCTCCTGCCGGAAGTCGAGACCCTTCTCGGCCTTATAGGCAATGTGCAGCAGCATCAAGCGGCCGATATAGAGCTGGCTTGCGCATTCGGCGAGCATGAACTGCACGGCCTGGCGGTCGGCGAGCGGCTGGCCGAAGGTCGAGCGTTTTGTCACCCGCGCGGTCGCCATGTCGAGCGCGCGCTGGGCTTTGGCGATGTTGTGCATGCCGTGGCGCAAGCGGCCGTAGCCGAGGCGATGCTGGCCCATGTTGAAACCATTGCCTTCGCCGCCGAGCAGATTGTCGGCCGGCACTTTCAGATCCTTGATGTCGATCTCGGAATGGCCGCCATGGATCTGGTCGTAGTAGGGACCTTCGATCGCCATGTTCTTGACGTTGCGCTTGATCTTGTAGCCGGGGTTCGGCAGCTCGACGATGAAGGTCGAATAGCGCTTGTGGCGTGGCGCGTCGGGATCGGTCATCGCCATCACCAGTGCCATGTTAGCGACGCTCGCCGATGACGAGAACCATTTTTCGCCGTTCAGGATGTAATTCTCGTTGCCGTCCTTCACCGCGCGGGTCTGCATGCCGGTGGCGTCTGCGCCGGAGGCCTTCTCCGTCATCGAGAAGCAGATGCGCTTCTCGCCGTTGAGCAAGGGCTTTAAGAACTTCTCCTTCTGATAATCCGTGCCGTGGGCGAGGATGGTCATGATCGATGCATCGTCGGGGCCTTGCGTGTTCATCGATAGCGCGCCCAGCATGCTCTCGCCCAACTCCATCTGCACCAGCGCATTGGCGAGCGGCCCCAGTCCCATGCCGCCATATTCCTTCGGCACGAAGGGATTCCACAGGCCCTGCGCGCGCGCCTTCTTGCGCAGGTTGGCGAGCACGTCGTCGAATCCCTTGGATTCCAGCTCCTTTTCCGCCGGGATACATTCGTCATGGACGAATTTGCGGACCTTTTCGCGGACCGCCTTGGCTTCGGCGGGGACTTCGAAGTCGAGCATGGCATTTCCTCTTGTGGTTCTTGGTGCGGGTTCTTGATGGCCTGACCTGTGGAATGGCATAACGCCGCCCGCTACCTGCGGCAACGACAAACAAAGTTTGAACCGACGCGAAGCGTCGTACCTCGCGCAGGCGGGGTACCCAGTACGCCGCAGCAGATGTCGCGAAGGGGCTATTAGTGTTTACTGGATCATCCGCTTTCGTGGATGATGACATGGGTGCTGGCAATGACCGATCTCGCCGACCTCTTCCCCGGCTATGACTCCAAGTGGATCAACACCTCGCAGGGCCGCATTTTTGCCCGGTTCGGCGGCAGCGGGCCGCCGCTCCTGCTCTTGCACGGCTTCTCCTCGACCCATGTGATGTGGCACGTGGTGGCGCCGAAGCTCGCCGACAAGTTCACGCTGATCATCGCCGACTTGCCGGGCTACGGCTGGTCGGACATGCCCGAGAGCGACGAGAACCACACGCCCTACACCAAGCGCGCGATGGCCAAAGCGATGGTCGAGGCGATGGAGCAGCTTGGTTACGTGCATTTCGCGCTTGCCGGTCACGACCGCGGCGGCCGCGTGTCGTATCGGCTGGCGCTCGATCATCCCGGACGGCTGTCGCGGCTCGCCGTGCTCGATATCCTGCCGACCTATAATTACTGGGAGCGCATGAATCGTCTCTATGCGTTGAAGATCTATCACTGGACGTTCCTGGCGCAGCCAGCGCCGTTCCCGGAGACGTTGATCTTGGGCGCGCCGGATTTCTTCCTGAAGAAGAAGATGGCGAGCCAAACCAAGTCGAAGACCTTGAACGCGATCGATCCGCGCGCGCTGGAGCATTATCTCGCGCCCTTCCGCGATCCCTCGCGCGTGCATGCGATGTGCGAGGATTATCGCGCCGGCGCCTATGCCGACTATGAGATCGACAGGCAAGATTTCGAGGCCGGCAAGAAGATCACGATCCCGACGTTGGCGCTGTGGGGCGATGCCGGCATTGCATCGGCCGCCGCAACCCCGCTCGACACCTGGAAGCTGTGGGCCACGAACGTTGTGGGCTCGCCGGTCGATTCCGGACATTTCCTGACGGAGGAAAATCCGGACGCCACGGCGAAGTTGCTGCGGGAGTTTTTCCTGGCGGGGTAGGGCGTCTCCGTCATTGCGAGGAGCGTAGCGACGAAGTAATCCAGACTATCTCCGCGGAGCCGGTGTGGATTGCTTCGCTTCGCTCGCAATGACGAACTCGGCTATCGCCGCTCCCTGAAAAACTCCCTCAGCAGGGCCGCCGACGCGCTCTCGCCGAGCCCCGAATAGACTTCCGGTGCATGATGGCAAGTCGGGCTGGCAAAAAACCGCACCCCGCTTTCGACCGCGCCGCCCTTGGGATCGGCTGCGCCGTAATAGACCCGCCGGATGCGCGCAAACGAGATCGCGCCGGCGCACATGGTGCAGGGCTCGAGCGTGACATAGAGATCGCAATCGGTAAGCCGCTCGCTGCCGAGCTTGTCGGCAGCCTCGCGAATGGCCAGCAATTCGGCATGGGCGGTCGGGTCGCGGTCGGCAAGTGTCCGGTTCCCGGCCGAGGCGATCACCTCGCCGTCCCGCACGATGACGCAGCCGATCGGGACCTCGCCGGATTTCCCGGCTTTTTGGGCGGCTTTCAGCGCCAAATCCATGAAAGAGGAGGCGTTCATGCTCGTATTGCTGCAACAAGTCTGCTAATGCGCGTGCCTTCACCTCAAGGCGAGCCCCTTCATGCCCCGCGACACCGACAAACACAATGATTCCCCGCGCGGCCGGCGTGACGGTCCCGAAGGCCGCAAAAGCCGTGGCGGGGCGCGGGATGGCGACAAAAAATTCGCCAAGCGCGGCTTTGGGCCCAAGAGATTCGACAAGAGATTCGATAAGAAATTCGACAAGACATTCGATGGCGAGCGCGGCGACAAGGGCCGCTTCCGCAGCGATCGTGACGAGCGGCCTTTCCGCCGCCGCGATGGCGACGAGGCGCCGCGCCGCTTTGATCGCGACGAGAGGCGACCCAGGCGCTTCGACCGCGATGATCGCCCGCCGCGCCGTGACCGCGATGAGGCGCGTCCCGCCGGCCGCTTCCAGGACCGAAAATTCAGGGATCGCCAGAGCGACCGCGGGGATCGCCAGAGCGACCCCGGGGATCGCAAGAGCGACCGTGGGGATCGCAAGGATCGTGAATTCAGGCCGCGTCGAGACGATCGTGACTTCAAGGGCCGCGACCGCAGCGATGAAAAGCCCTGGCGGCAGCGCGGCGACCGCACGCGCGACGATCGCCGCGGCGGCGATGAGCGTCCACGTTTCTCGCGGTCGCGTGAGGACCGCCCGAAATTCGAGCGCCAACGCGAAGAGCGTCCCAAGTTCGATCGGCCGCGCTGGAAAAAGGATGACTCGCGCGAGCGCCGGGGCGACCACCCGCGCTTTGATCGCGATCGCCGCGACGATCGCCGCCCACGCCCCGAGGGCCGCACGGACTGGCAGGAGCATCCGCGCAGCGATCGCCGGGGACCCGATCGCTTTGCCGACCGCCCGCGCCGTGACAACGAGGACGACAGCAAGATTTTTGCCAAGCGCCCGGCCTTCGGCGGCCGCGGCGCCTACCGTGAGCGCAAGGACGACTTCGACAAGCGCGCCCCGCGCGAGGAGGTAAAGCCGAAGAAATCCGGCGAGCGCATCGCAAAAGTGCTGGCGCGCGCCGGGTTCGCCTCGCGCCGCGACGCCGAGGAGATGGTCACGCAAGGCCGCGTCACCGTCAACGGCCGTCTCATCAACTCGCCGGCGCTCGACGTCACGGCGAATGACGTGGTCGCGGTCGACGGAAAACCCTTGCCACCACGCGAGCGTACGCGGCTCTTCCTCTATCACAAGCCCAAAGGGCTGATGACGACGCATGCCGATCCCGAGGGGCGGCCGACCGTGTTCGACAATCTGCCCGAAGGCCTGCCGCGGCTCATCTCGGTCGGCCGGCTCGATTTCAACACCGAGGGGCTGCTGCTGCTCACCAATGACGGCGGGCTCGCGCGCGAACTGGAATTGCCGGAAACCGGCTGGCTGCGCCGCTATCGTGTGCGCGCGCATGGCGAGATCACGCAAGCTCAGCTCGACGAACTCAAGAACGGCATCGAGGTCGATGGCGTCAAATACGGGCCGATCGACGCCACGCTGGAGCGCGACCAGGGCAGCAATGTCTGGCTGGTGTTTGCGATCCGCGAAGGCAAGAACCGCGAGGTGCGCAATGTCATGGCGCATCTCGGACTCGAGGTGAACCGCCTGATCCGCATCTCCTACGGTCCCTTCCAGCTCGGCGAGCTCGAGGAGGGCAAGGTCGAGGAGGTCAAGACGCGCGTGCTCCGCGAACAGCTCGGCGAGAAGGTGATCGAGCGCTCGGGTGCCGACTTTGCGCGTCCGGAGCAACGCGAGACGGATGATGACGGTGAGGCGCTGCGCGGCAAGAAGCCGTTCAAGCCGGCGGGCAAGAGCGCGCTGGTCAGCGACCGCAAGGGCCGTCGCGTGCTGGTGCAGCGCACGGGCGGTGCGGAAGCACGAGCGCGCAACGAGGAGGAGAACGCCGGCTACGGCCCGCCGCGCCGCCCCAAGCGCGGCTATCACGGCAAGCGCGATCTGAAGCCACGGGATGAGTGAGGTCTCAGGATGACCGTCGCTCTTTCTGAGATTTCTTTAGGCACGCTCTCTCCATTCCCTCCCCCCATGCGGGGGAGGGTCAGGGAGGGGGGTATCCCACGGGAGGTCTGTCCGTGTGGCACTCCCTTCCCCAGCCCTTCCCCGCAAGGGGGAAGGGAGCGCACTTTCCGCGTTGCGACAGGGTTTGCATTGTAATGCGCGTGGTCGGCGGAGAGTTGAAGGGCCGCACTATCGCTGCGCCCGCTTCGAACGAGATTAGGCCGACCGCGGACCGCCTGCGCGAGTCCGTCTTCAATATCCTGGTCCATGCCTACGACGACCCGTTCCACGACGCGCGCGTGCTCGATCTCTTTGCCGGCACCGGCGCGCTCGGCATCGAGGCGATCTCGCGCGGTGCGGTGTTCGCGCTGTTCGTCGACAATGGGGCCGAGGCGCGCGCACTGCTTCGCAACAATGTCGAGGCGCTGGCGCTTGGAGGCGTCACTAAAGTCTATCGCCGCGACGCGACCAATCTGGGCCCCGCGCATCCCATGGAGCCATTCTCACTCGTGTTCCTCGATCCGCCCTATGGCCAGGGGCTCGCCGAGAAGGCGCTGGTGAGCCTGCGCGACGGCGGCTGGCTCAAGGCGAACGCGCTGCTCGTCGTGGAGGAAGCCAAGGCCGCGGCGTTCGCCGCGCCTGATGGCTTCGAGGAGCTGGAGCGGCGCACGTACGATGATACGGAGTTTGTGTTCTTGCAGAACCTTGGCGGACGGATGAGGGATCGTTTGCCGTAGTTTTGTAGGGTGGGCAGAGCGCAGCGTGCCCACCGTTTCCAGGGCGATGCTTGGTGGTGGGCACGGCGCTGCGCGCCTTTGCCCACCCTACGAATCTCACCGCCGCCCGAACAATTTCTCGACGTCGGCGAGCTTCAATTCCACGTAGGTCGGGCGGCCGTGGTTGCACTGGCCGGAGTTCGGCGTGTCTTCCATCTCGCGCAGAAGCGCGGTCATCTCTTCGGGCTTGAGGCGGCGTCCGGCGCGCACCGAGCCGTGGCAGGCCATGGTGGCGGCGACGTGCATCAGCCGCCGCTCCAGCGGCAGCGCCTCGTCCCATTCCTCCATGTGCTCGGCGAGGTCGCGCAACAGGCTTGCGGCATCGGTCTTGCCGAGCAGCGACGGCGTCTCGCGCACGGCGACCGCGCCGGGTCCGAAGGATTCGATCGCAAGCCCAAAGGAAGCGAGCTCGTCGGCGCGCGCCAGCAGACGCTCCACCGTCGCCTCATCCATCTCGACGATCTCGGGGATCAGGAGGATCTGGCGCTGCACGCCGTTTTTGGCGAGCGACGCCTTCAGCCGCTCATAGACGATGCGCTCGTGCGCGGCGTGCTGGTCGACAATGACGAGGCCGTCGCGGGTTTGCGCGACGATGTAGGTTTCGTGGAGCTGGGTGCGGGCCGCACCCAGCGGACGATCGATGAGATCGCCGGCGGCGTGCGCTTCGATGCGCACATCGGCGGTGGGCGCGCCGACATCGAAGGCGACCTGATCCTGCTCGGCGAGGGCCGCCGCGGCCGTCGCGAATGATGGCGTGGCGCCGACCGGATAGGATGGCGAGCGCCGCCAGTCCCAATTGCCCGGACGCGGCGCGAACGCCGGCCGGAATGAGGCGATCGCGGCATCCCCGCTGTTGACGGCCGTGCGCCTACCCTCGCGCGCGAGGCCATCCTTCAGTGCGTGCACGATCAGCGCGCGGACGAGACCGGCATTGCGGAAACGCACCTCGGTCTTGGCGGGGTGCACGTTGGCGTCGACCTCGCGCGGATTGAGCGTGACGAACAGCGCCACCACGGGATGGCGGTCGCGCGGCAGGTAATCGGCATAGGCTGCGCGCACCGCACCCAGGATCAACTTGTCGCGGACCGGACGGCCGTTGACGAAGAGGTATTGCCCGAGGGCATTCGCCCGCGTCAGCGACGGCGAGGCGGCGAAGCCTTCGACCACAACGCCCTCGCGCTCGGCCCGCACGTCGATGGCCGCGTTACGAAAATCCGCGCCGAGGATATCGCCGAGGCGGGTGAGCTGGCCCGGCGCGCCTGGCAGTGCCGCGGCCCAGGTGACGGGCATGCGCTCTTCGCCGGCGAGCGTGAACGCGATGTCGGGCCGCGCCATCGCGAGCCGCCGCACGGTTTCGCGGATCGCTTCGGCCTCGGTGCGGTCGGTCTTCAGGAATTTCAGGCGCGCCGGCGTTGCATAGAAGAGGTCGGCGACCTCGACGCGGGTGCCGCGGGCGAGCGCAGCAGGCCCGATCTCCGACTTCGTGCCGCCTTCGACCGCAAGCTGCCAGGCATGCGGCTCGCCGGCATGCCGTGTGGTGATCGACAATTTTGCGACCGCCCCGATCGAGGGCAGAGCCTCGCCGCGGAAGCCTAGCGTCTTGATCTGCAGCAGATCCTCGTCGTCGAGCTTGGAGGTGGCATGGCGGTCGACGGCGAGCGCGAGATCGGCCGCACCCATGCCGCTGCCGTCGTCGGTGATGACGATCTTCCGTCTGCCGCCGCCATCGGTGAAGACATCGATCCGGCTCGCGCCGGCGTCGATCGCGTTCTCGACCAGTTCCTTGACCACGCTCGCGGGACGCTCGACCACTTCGCCGGCGGCGATGCGGTTGACGACCTGCTCGGGAAGCTGGCGGACGGGCATGGGGGCAATTTAGTGCAGCCGATAGGTAATTGCATGTCACGAGGAAGCGCCACCCACTGTTTCTTCACCCTGCTCTGCAGGAGGAGGGTGAAGAGTCAATCCTCAAACCCGCGGACGCCGCGTCGGGCCTTGATGTCGCTGCGGCGTTTCTTGCCTTCGAGCCGGCGCTGTTTCGAGCCCAGCGTCGGCTTGGTCGGCCGCCTCGGCGTCGGGCGCACCATGGCTTCCTTCAGCATCTCCACCAGCCGCTCGATCGCGTCCGCGCGGTTGCGCTCCTGGGTACGGAAGCGATAGGCCTGGATCACGATCACGCCATCTTTGGTCATGCGGCTACCGGCAAGCCGCGCCAGCCGCTGTGCGGCGTCGGCGGGCAGCGCGATCCTATTGGTATCGAAGCGGAGCTGGGCGGCGGTCGAGACCTTGTTGACGTTCTGTCCGCCGGGCCCGGAGGCGCGGACAAAGACGATCTCGATGTCGTTCTCGTCGATGGAGAGTTCGCGCGAAATCCGCAGCATGGGCGCTACCCGGTCAGAATCGGTGCGCCACCATAGCGGGTTTGTCGTTACGACGCTCGGCTTCCTCCCCGTAAGCTGGGAGGAAGCGCGGCGGACGTCTCAATTCGCCTTGGGCGGTGGCGGCGCACCCGGTGCGCGGGCTGCTTCCGCGGCGGCCTGCGGCTCGCGGCCGACGACGACGGTGACGAGGCCCTGGCCCCACAGCCGCTTCGCCATCTGCCTGGCATCGTCGAGCGTCACTGCATCGATGATGCCGCTGCGCCTCTCGAGATAGTCGATCGGCAGCTTGTCGAGCTGGTACTGCAACATCGCGGTCGCGAGCTTGGAGGAAGTGTCGAGCTGCAGCATCTGCGAGCCCTTGAGATAAGACTTGGCCTCGTCCAGCTCCTGCTGGGTCGGCCCCTCCTGGGCAAACTTGCGGACCTCCTTGTCGATGGCGTCGATGCTTTCGCCGGCGCGGTCCGCGCGCGTACCGGTATTGCCGACGACCAGCGAGGAGTGATCCATCCAGAGCAGCGCCTCGAACATCGAATAGGCGAGGCCGCGTTTCTCGCGGACCTCGTGATAGAGCCGCGACGACAGCCCGCCACCGCCGAGAATGTGGTTGTCGATATAGGCGGCCATGAATTTTGGATCGTGGCGCATGACGCCGGGGGCGCCAAAGGTGATGGTGGTCTGCGGCACGTCGAGCGGCACGAAGGCGCGCTGCGGCGGCGCCGTCGCGACCACGTCAGGCGTGGGTGTCAACTTCGCCTTGGCCGGCAGGCTGCCGAAGGTCTTGTCGAGCAATTGGCCAAGCGTCGCCGGATCGACGTCGCCGACCACGGCGATCTTCAGCGTATCCTTGGCGATGACGCGGCTGATATAGTCGCGCATGTCGGCCACCGTGATGGTCGGCACGCTCTCCAGGGTGCCGCTGGCCGGCCGGCTATAGGCATGGTTGGCGAACTCGAGCTCCAGGAATTTACGGCTCGCCAACGCGTTCGGATTGGTGGTGTCGCGGCGCAGGCCCGACATGATCTGGGAGCGGATGCGCTCGACATCGCTGCTGGCGAGATGTGACGAGGTCAGCGCCATGTGCAGAAGGTCGAAGGCCTCGTCCTTGTTGTCCTTCAGCATGCGCAGCGAGCCGCGGAAATAGTCCCGCGTGATGCTGAAGCTCAATTCGATCGCGCGGCGGTCGAGCCGTTCGTGGAAGGCCTTGGAATCGAGGTCGCCGGAGCCCTCATCGATCGTGCTCGCCACCATGTTGCCGACGCCGGGCTTGTCGGGCGGGTCCTGGGTTGCACCGCCGCCGAAGGCATACTCCATCGCGATCAGCGGCACGGTGGAGTCCTGAACGAACCAGGCCTCGATCCCGCCGGGCGAGATCAGATGCTGGATCTTGGTCGCGGCAACGGCGGGTAGGGGCAGCGTCAGCGCGAAGGCGAGCGCAATCGCGCCGCGGCGCGTGAGGGCAAGAAAGTGGTTCACGAACGCTTCTCCTCGCGCTTGGGCGTGGTGTCCTTGATCAGATAGCCGGTGACCGAGCGATTCTTGTCCAGCCATTTCTGCGCGGCGGCGCGCACCTGGTCTGCGGTCACGGCGCGGATGCGGTCCGGCCAGCTCCTGATATCCTCGATGCTGAGCCCCGTGGCCAGCGCCCCGCCATACCAGCGCGCCATGGTCGCCTGGTTGTCCTGGGCATAGATCGCCTCCGCGACGAGCTGCGTCTTCACGCGCTCCAGGTCCTCGGCCTTCGGCGGATTCTGCTTGAGGTCCGCGATCACGTTGTCGACCACCTGCTCGACTTGCGGAAACTCGACGCCGGGCTTGGGCGCCACCGCGATCGAGAATTGCGAGGGGTCAAGCGCAGTACCTTGATAGGCGGCGGTAGCGGCGACCGCGAGCGGCTTGTCGACTACCAGCGCGCGATAGAGGTAGGAGTTGCTGCCGCCGCCCATGAGCTGCGCCAGCACATCGAGCGCCGTGCTCTCGCCCTTCGATGCGGTCGTGGCGGATGGCACGAGGTAGTAGCGCTTCATAGTCGGCTGCTCGACATGGGGATCGGCGAGCGTCACGGTGCGGGGCGCGACCTGCTTCGGTTCCTGCGGGCGGATGCGGCGTGCCGGGATCGAGGGCTGCGGCGGGATGTTGCCGAAATTCTTCTCGACCAGCGGGCGAACCTCCTTGACGTCGGTGTCGCCGGCAATCACCAGGATCGCGTTGTTGGGCGCGTAGAAGCGGTGGTAGAAGGCGAGCGCCTCCTGGCGGTTGAGCTTCTCGATCTCGTGATGCCAGCCGATTACCGGACGGCCGTAGGGATGGTTCAGGTACAGCGCGGCCATGATCTGCTCGTTCAACCGGGCTTCCGGATTGTTGGCGACGCGCATGTTGTACTCCTCGAGCACGACGTCGCGCTCGGGCAGCACGTTCTCGTCCTTGAGGATGAGTCCGGTCATGCGATCGGCCTCGAACTCCATCATCAAGGGAAGCTTCTCGCGCGGGACGCGCTGGAAATAGCCGGTGTAGTCGTTCGAGGTGAAGGCGTTCTCGTTGCCGCCGACCTTCAGCACGGTCTGGGAAAATTCGCCCTCCGGATGCTTGGCCGTGCCCTTGAACATCAGATGCTCGAGGAAATGTGCAAGGCCCGATTTGCCGGGCGTCTCGTCGGCGGAACCGACCTTGTACCAGATCATCTGGGTCACGACCGGCGTGCGGTGATCCTGGATCACGACGACCTGCAGGCCGTTCGGAAGCGTGAACGTCGCCGGCGGCTCGGAGGTGAACGTCGTTTGCGCGGACGCGCCGGTTGTCGAGAGCACGAGCGCAGCGAAGAGGAGGATAAAGGCGACAAAGCGGGTTTGGGACATCATGACCTTTGTGAAAGCCGACCGGTGGGTGCGGGTCAAAAGCGCCGCATCCTACACGGCGCGGCCAACACGGGGCGTCACGAAGCTGAGAGAAATCGCGACGTGGGCGCGATGAGGATAGTCATCCTGCGCCGCAATGGATTACGCGCTACTCGTCGCCGTACTTGCCGGCGACCGGGTTGTATTCCTTGTTCAGGGATTTCATCGGTCCGGTGCCGTACGAATAGTTCGGCGACGGTGTCTGATAGCCGGGCGGCGGTTGAATCAGCGAAGTCCGCGGCGGCTCGGCCTTGAACTCCTTGCTCTCGGACTGGTTGCCGTGGAACAGGCTCGAGAAGCTGCCCTCAAAACCGAGCTGCGAAGGGCTGAGCGGCGCGGCGTTGGGATCGCCGGGCTTCAGCGAATCAGATGTCTTTGCTCCCTCCGGGTCAGGCCGGGTTCGGGCCACGTTGAGCTGGCTCGGCGTGAGCGGTCGAGCTTCGTCAATGGCCGCCTGCGTAGCGTCCTTGTGATTGTTCTTGTCCTTCTTGCGCGCGGCGATCGCGGCCTTGCGCCGCATTTCGTCGGGGTCCTTCGGCCAGTTCGGCACGTTCGTCTCGGTGGAAGCCGAAACCGGCGGCGGCAAATCCAGCTTGGGCGGCACGACCAGCGGCGAGCGCTCGCGATAGTCGATGCTGGAGTTATCCATGTTGACGGCGCCCATGCCCCTCATGATGCCATCGATGATCTTCTGGTCGAAGGGCTTGTCTTCCTCCCCGTCATCGTCGTCGCCGGCGCGCGCGGCGCCTGCAGCGACAAGCAGGCCGACGCCGAGCACGACCGCCGCGAGCCGCAAGGCCTTCGGCGAGCACTTCATCATCCAACCGCTGGTTCCGGTCCTGCGCATCGACTTTACCCGTTTGGTACAGGGGTCCTGATCAGCCGGGATCAGGGCGCTTTTGCGGCGGGTACCCCCATAAAGGAATCATACAATAGGGCCATGACCCCGGCAACAATGGCCACATCCGCGAGGTTAAACACATACCAATTGAAGGTATTTCCGCCGATCCGGACGTGAAACAGGGCAAAATCGACCACCGCTCCATAGGCGAGGCGGTCGATACCGTTGCCGATGGCCCCGCCGATGATTAACCCGAGGGCAATGGTGGCAAGCGCCTTTTTCGAGCGCGCCATCCAGATCGCGAGCGCAACGACCGCCGCGGCCTTGAATACCATCAGGGCGGCCTGGGCGATGGGATTGTCGTTCTGAAACCAGCCGAAGCTGATCCCGATATTCCACTCCAGCACCAGGTCGAAGAACGGCGTCACGCGGACCGCGCCGCGATGGGTGATATCGAACACGTCAAGCAGCCAGAGCTTTGACGCCTGGTCAGCCAGCAGCGTGACGATCGCGGCGATGACGCCGTAGCGGAGCGGGGAGGTCATTGTCTTGTCGTCCCGGCGAACGCCGGGACCCATACCGCGTGATGCCAATTGATTGGGAGATTGCGGGACATCTTTCGTCGCTAGCCGAGAAGCCTGTGGTTATGGGTCCCCGCTTTCGCGGGGACGACGATAGCAATTGTCAGACGCTGACCCCCAGCGCTTTCCATTCGCGCAACGCCCTGGCATCGCGTGGCGAGACGTCGGGATACTCCCTGTCCTCGCCCACTGTCGGCAGAATCTTCCACGACCGCGCGCATTTGATGCCTTGCGCCTTCTCGATCACGACGGCGACACCGGGTACGTTGTCGAGACGGAAAGCGCCGCCGGGCGCCTCGCCCTCCTGCACCTCGCAGCTCGAGGTGATGCAGATCTCGGCGAGGTCAACGTCGAACAGCGTCGCCAGCATTCGGCGGTCGGCGACATGGATGACCGGGGAGGCTTCGAGCGAGGAGCCGATCTTTTTAGCCGCACGCTCCAATTCCAGCGCGCCGGTGACGACGCGACGCACGTCGCGGACGGTCTCCCATTTGCTCGCGAGATCGTCGTTCCGAAACTTTTCGAAGCCGTCCGGGAACAGCGTCAGGTGCACCGAGGGCTTGTCATTCGGCTTGTACATCCCCCAGGCTTCGTCGCAGGTGAAGCTCAAGATCGGCGCGAGCCATTTCAGGATCGCGTCGCAGAGGATGTCGATGGTGGTGAGCGCCGCCTTGCGCGCCACCGAAGACGGCGGATCGCAATAAAGCGTGTCCTTGCGGATATCGAAATAGAACGCCGACAGCTCGGAGTTCATGAACGCCGACAGCGTTGCGACCACGGTCTTGTAATCGAACTCGGCATAGGCCTGACGCACGATCCTGGCCTGTTCGGCAAGCTCGTGCAGCATCAGCCGCTCCAGCTCCGGCATGTCCTTGGGCGCGACCGCGTCTTGCGGCCCAAAATGATGCAGCGTGCCGAGCATCCAGCGGATGGTGTTGCGGAGCTTGCGATAGGTCTCGACCGTGTTCTTCAGGATTTCGGGGCCGATGCGCTGGTCGTCGGTGTAGTCGCAGGCTGCAACCCAGAGCCGCAGGATGTCGGCACCGGATTCCCTGATCACAGCTTGCGGCTCGACAGTGTTGCCCAGAGACTTCGACATCTTGCGGCCGTGCTCGTCCTGGGTGAAGCCGTGAGTCAGGACGATGTCGTATGGCGCCCGTCCCCGCGTGCCGCAGCTTTCCAGCAGCGAGGAATGGAACCAGCCGCGGTGCTGGTCCGAGCCTTCCAGATACATCACGGTGTCGGCGCCGCCATCGACCTTGCGCTTGATGCCGGCCAGCCCGGGGAACTGCACGGGGTCTTCGAGCACGAAGGCATGCGTCGAGCCGGAATCGAACCAGACGTCGAGGATGTCGTCGACCTTCTTCCAGTCTTCGTTGGCGCGCGAGCCCAGGAAACGCTCGCGCGCGCCTTCCATGTACCAGGCGTCGGCGCCTTCCTTCTCGAAGGCGTCGGCGATGCGCTTGTTGACGGCCTCGTCCTGCAGGATTTCTGCGGAGCCGTCACCGTTTTCGCGCACGAATACGGCGATCGGCACACCCCAGGCGCGCTGGCGCGAGATCACCCAGTCGGGTCGCGCCTCGATCATGCCGTTGATGCGGTTCTGGCCCGACGGAGGCACCCATTGCGTCACCGAGATCGCATGCAGCGCGCGGGCCCTAAGCGTATCGGTGCCGTCGGACTTGCTCATCGGCTCATCCATGGCGATGAACCACTGAGGTGTGTTCCTGAAGATCACCGGCTTCTTTGATCGCCAGGAATGCGGGTATTGGTGCTTCAATTTCCCGCGCGCGAGCAGCATGCCCGCGTCGACGAGGGCTTTGATGACGGCGTCATTGGCGTCGCCCTTCTCACCCTTGTCGTTGATGACGCGCTTTCCCGTGAAGCCCGGCGCTTGATCGGTATAGGCGCCGTTCTCATCGACGGTATAGGGGATCGTAACGTTGATGCCATCTTCCTGAAGACGTCGCGTGTTTAGTATCCACACATCGAAGTCTTCTCGGCCGTGGCTCGGCGCGGTGTGCACAAAACCCGTGCCGGTGTCGTCGGTGACGTGATGGCCCAATAGCAATGGAACAGCAAAATCGTAGCCACCAAGTGCTTTTAGGGGATGATCGCAGGCAACAACCACGTCGGCCGGGCCAGCCTCAAACACCACATCTCGAAGTCTTTTGAATTCTTTGACGCGGGCATGACGAAAAACGTCTTCTGCCAGCTTGTCGGCAAGGACGTAACGATCGCCGGTTTTCGCCCAATTGTCCGCAGGCGCGTCTACGACCTCGTAGAGACCGTACTCCACATGCTCCCCAAAGCTGATCGCGCGGTTTCCGGGAAGCGTCCAAGGTGTCGTCGTCCAAATCACGATGGAGCTGGACTGGAGATCTTTGGCGAGCTCGTGAAGGGACTTTAGGTCTTTCTCAGTTGCCTGCTGGTGAATCCCAGCAACTTTCGCCTCTCGGACCGGGAATTTCACCCAGACCTGATCGGAGACGTAATCCTCGTATTCGACCTCGGCTTCGGCGAGCGCGGTCTTCTCCACCACGCTCCACATCACGGGTTTCGAGCCGCGATAGAGCGTGCCGTTGGCGACGAACTTCATCAATTCGCGCGCGATCTGGGCTTCGGCCGCATAGGTCATGGTGGCGTAGGGATGCTCCCAGTCGCCGATGACACCGAGGCGCTTGAACTCCTCGCGCTGTACGTTGAGCCAGTGCGTCGCATAGGCGCGGCATTCGCGGCGGAACGCAACCATTGCGGCGGAGTCGCGGAAGTCCGGCTTCGCCTTGCCCTTGGAGCGGTAGTTTTCTTCCTCGACCTTCCACTCGATCGGCAGCCCATGACAGTCCCAGCCCGGCACGTAATTGGAATCCTGCCCGAGCATCTGCTGGCTTTTGGTGACGAGGTCCTTCAGGATCTTGTTCAGCGCCGTGCCGATGTGGATGTTGCCGTTGGCATAGGGCGGGCCGTCGTGAAGCACGAACTTGGCGCGGCCACGAGCCTCTTCGCGCAGTTTCTCGTAGAGGCCGATCTGGTTCCAGCGCTTGAGCATGTCCGGCTCGCGCTGCGGCAAGCCCGCCCGCATCGGGAAATCGGTCTGCGGCAGGAACAGGGTTTTGGAATAGTCTTTGGCGTCGGACTTTTGCGGCTTTTGGGACATGCGGTGTACTGGCTCGGAGGGGCGCGGGAAGAAGCGATTGGTCGCGGATGAACGAGGAAATCCCGGTCTTGCGCCGAGCCTTCAGGCTCAGGCGGAAGCCGGGCCGCTAATCCCTATGATGCGCTGCGCAAACATGGGCTCTCCATAGCAGGGGAGGCGCAAATCGCAAAGGCCGAAAGGGTCGTCAGGTGATCACGCCGAGCCTCGGAAAGACCCCGGGCGCGGCGGCCAATTGGGCGCGGGCGCGGGCGGAATCGTCATCCATCTGCCTGATCAGCGCATCCACGCTGGCAAATTTCAGCTCCTCGCGGATGAAGCCGATGAAGGCGACGTCCAGCCTCTCGCCATAGAGGTCGTCCCCGAAGTCGAACAGGAAGATTTCGAGCAGCGGCGCGCCATTGTCGAAGGTCGGGCGCCGGCCGAAGCTCGCCACGCCATCAAAGCGCTGTTCACCGCGGCCGATCCGCACCGCATAGATGCCGTGCTTGAGGCCGCAATTGTTGTCGAGGCGGATATTGGCGGTGGGATAGCCGAGCGCGCGGCCGCGCTTTTCGCCATGGATCACTTCGCCGTTGACGAACCAGGGTTGGCCCAGCATGGCGGTGGCCTCATCGATCTGCCCTTCCGCCAGCGCAGTGCGGATGGCGCTGGATGAGACCGGCCGCTCCTCGATATCGACATGCGGCTGCACGTCGACCTCGATGCCGAGCCGCGGCCCTTCAGCGACCAACAGGCTCGGCGAGCCGACGCGGCCCTTGCCGAAATGGAAATCGTAGCCGACCGCGATCCCGGAAATCCCGAGGCGCTCGATCAGGTCATGCTTAATGAAATCCTGTGCCGGCGTCCCGGCCCGCCTCTTGTCGAACGCCATGATCACCGCGCCCGCGAGCCCCGTGCCGGCGAGCAGACGCAGCTTGGCGGCCTCATCCGACAGCCGGAACTGGGGGGTGGTCGGGCTGAAGAAGCGCCTGGGATGCGGCTCGAAGGTCAACGCCAGCGCAGGCCGGCCATGCGCCTTGCCCATCTCGAGCGCGGCGCGAATGACCGCCCGGTGACCGAGATGGACACCGTCGAAATTGCCCATCGCCACCACGGAGCCCTTCGGAATGTCCGCCGCTGGGGTGGAATCGCGGATCACGGTGAAGACTGGCGGCATTTTGGAGCACTTTGGATCGGGTCGGGATGGGGCCGGACGGTTGCTTGGCGGACGCGGTTAAGTCAAGCCGGCACAACCATATCTACTTGGGATTGCAGCACATAACGCCTCGACTCAGGGTCGGTTAACGGGCTGTTTAAGGCCTGATGCTAGTCCTAGGGGTGGACTCGCGGTGGGCCTTTGGGCCGCCGTCGCGGGCCTGTTTGTCGTGTCTGTCCGCGCGGGGGTCAAGAAATGGCGGTTGATCTGTCGATGCCGGTTCTGGTGGTGGATGACTATTCCACCATGATCCGTATCATCCGCAATCTCTTGAAGCAGCTTGGCTTTGAGAACATCGACGACGCCAGCGACGGCTCGGCTGCGCTCAACAAGATGCGCGGCAAGAAATATGGCCTCGTGATCTCCGACTGGAACATGGAGCCGATGACCGGCTATGACCTCCTGCGCGAGGTCCGCGCCGACCCCAACCTCGCCACCACGCCGTTCATCATGATCACGGCGGAGTCCAAGACCGAGAACGTGATCGCGGCCAAGAAGGCCGGCGTGAACAATTACATTGTCAAGCCGTTCAACGCCGCCACGCTGAAGACCAAGATCGAGGCGGTCTTCCCCGACATGGCGAACGCATAATGCATCACCACCTTAGTTCCCGCGTCAGCGCGCGGGGCGGGTGGCCGAACAGTTCCTTCACCGACGCCGGGTCGAACTGATCGACGCCCTCGAACTCTTCGGAATGAATGCCTCGCGTGACAAACAGGCAGTCGATCCCGAAGCCATGCGCGCCGGCCAGATCTGTCCGCACGGAATCCCCGATCGCGAGCACCCGGTCGAGCTTGATTGCGTGGCCGCCATGCTCGGCGGCGAGCCCAATCGCCCGCTCGTAGATAGGTCGGTGCGGCTTGCCGTAGAAGATCACCTCGCCGCCAAGCTCGCGGTAGAGTTCGGCGATGGCGCCGGCGCAATAGATCAGGCGGTCGCCGCGCTCGACCACGATGTCCGGATTGGCGCAGATCAGCGGCAGCTTGCGCTCGAGCGCCTGCCTCATCATCGGACGATAATCCTCCGCCGATTCCGTCTCGTCGTCGAGCAGACCCGTGCAGACGATATAATCGGCTTCCGCCAGCGGCGACAGCACCGGATCGAGCCCGTGATAGATCGAACTGTCGCGCTCGGGGCCGAGCCAGAACACCTTTCGCCCGGGGTGGCCGGCGACGTAGTGCCGGGTCAGATCGCCTGACGTGACGATCGCGTCGTAGGTATCGTCGGCGACGCCGAGCTTCTGCAATTGCCGCTGCACGGAATCGGCCGGCCGCGGCGCGTTGGTGATCAGGATGACGGTGCCGCCGCGGCTGCGATACGTGTGCAGCGCCTCGCAAGCCTCGGGAAACGACTCGAGCCCGTTATGCACCACGCCCCAGATGTCGGACAGGATCACCTCGACTCCATCGACGAGGTCGCGCAGCCGCTCGACGAAGCGCAAGGTCATGATGCGTGGATCCGATTAGCCCGGGCCCGCAGCGCGGCGTGCCAGCGCAGCGTTGCCGACGGCCCGCGGCGGCGGATCGATGGCGGCAGGCTCTGGCAGCGGGGCCTTGGCGGCGCCGTTGATTTCCTGCGCGCCGGCGGGTGCCGCTGCGCCATTCGCCGGCGCGCCTTCCGGCCGCACCGGGCGCGGAGGGGCGAACAGGAAACCCTGGCCGAGGCGGACATCAAAGTCGAGCAGATCGACCACGGCGCGCTCGCCTTCGATCTTCTCGGCAATCAGGTCGATGCCGAAACGGCCGAGCAGGTCCGACAGATCGGAGGGATGGATGTCCGAGGTCGAGGTCTGTTTCGGATCGAGCAGGAGGGAAGCCGGCACCTTGATGAAGCGGACGCCGCGGTCTGCAAGCTCTCGCGGCTCGAAGCGCAAATCCGTCACGTGGTCGATCGAGAAACGGTAGCCGCGCTGGGCAAGGGCTGCCAGATGCTCGGTCTCGGACGGGCCGAGGTGACGGAAGGTCGTCTGCTTGAACTCAAGCACGAAGGATGGCGCAAGCGCGCGATTGGCGTCGAGGAAGTCGAGGCACTGCGAGAACGTCGCGCTGTTGCTCAAGGTCGAGGCGGCGACGTTGCAGAACACGCCGACTTCCTTGTTGCGCACCATCAAGCGACGCAGCACCTGCACGCAGCGGAGCATCACCATGTGGTCGATCCGCCCGATCAGGCCCGCGGTTTCGGCAATGCCGATGAAATCCTCCGCGGCGAGGACCTGATCCTTGTCGTCGCGGAGCCGCGTCACGGCCTCGTAGTAGCGCACCTTGCGCTGCGGCAGCGTCACCAGGGGCTGCAGATAGATGTCGATGCGGTTTTCCTCGACCGCGGCGCGCACGGCGGCAAGCGTCTGCATCTGGCTACGGGACGCTGCGGTTTCACCGGCCGCCGCCGCGTGAGGGGCGGGGGGAGGTGTCATCAGCTTCTCTTCGCCGAACCCCGGCGTCGCGGCGGATGGTCTGTCGGTCTCCGGCGCCGCCGCGGCATTGGCCTGGACCGCGGCCAGCATGTCCTCGTGGTTGGCGACTGAGGCGGCGAGCTGCTTCACCAACCCGCCCAGTTCGCCGATCTCGTTGACCACCCCCTGGATGCGGTCGGCGCCGGCCGAATTGGCCGACACCAGCCGGCTCTCAACGGCGGCGAGCCTGCGGCCGAATTCGGCGACCTGGCGGGCGAGGTCGGCGGTGCCGCGGGAGAGGTCGGCGATCTGGCTGCCGACGTCGGTGCGGTCGCGCATCCGCATCGACACAGCGTTGTAGAGGATCAGGAAGGTCAGCGCCGCGAGCGCCACGATGGCCGATTCAGACCCGCTGATACCGGCGACGGAATAGAGGATCAGCCCCAGCGATGCCGCGACCAGCACCATGCACAGGGCGATGAAAATCGTCGAAATACGGATCATGTGGCGCGCGCACTCCCCCGAGTGCGGCAACCTTACCACTAATGTTGATTCGGAAGGCTAGTGTTTCTTTGGCGCGGCCCGGAACCGAGGGGAGGCGGGCGGCGCCCAATAACTCGTCATGCCCGGCCTTGTGCCGGGCATCCACGTCTTGCCTTTGTGCAGAGAAGACGTGGATGGCCGGGACAAGCCCGGCCATGACGAAGCGAAAAGAGGAGGATCAAGCCACCGCCTTGATGACCTTGCCGACCTTGTCCACGATCTCGCCGATCTGCGCCTCGCTGACGATCAAGGGCGGGGTCAGCGCCAGCGTGTCGCCGGCAATGCGCAGCATCAGGTCGTTATCGTGGAACGCGGAGACCATCGCGTCATAGCCGCGTTTACCCGCCAGATCGGCGGCGCGGGGCGCGAGGTCGATGCCGGCCGTCAGGCCGACGGTGCGGATGTCGAGCACGTTCGGCAGGCCCTTCAGGGTCATCACAGTGTCTGCGAATTTCGGCTCCAGCGCCTTGGCGCGCTCGAACAGCTTTTCGTCGCGGTAGACGTCGAGTGTGGCGAGGCCTGCGGCGACCGCGAGCGGATGCGCCGAATAGGTGTAGCCGTGGGTGAATTCCACCATGTGCTCGGGGCCGCTCATGAAGGCGTCATGGATGGTGTCGCGCACGATCACGCCGCCCATCGGCGCCGCGCCGTTGGTGACGCCCTTGGCGAAGGTGAGCAGGTCGGGCAGCACGCCATAGCGCTCGGCGGCGAAGGCGTGTCCAAGCCGGCCATAGCCGGTGATCACCTCGTCGAAGATGAGCAGGATGCCATGCTTCTGAGTGATCTCGCGCAGCCGCTTGAGATAGCCCTTGGGCGCCGGCAGCACGCCGGTTGAGCCCGCCATCGGCTCGACGATCATGGCGGCAATGGTGTTGGCGCCGTGCAGCGCGACGAGGTTTTCCAATTCGTCGGCGAAATGCGCGCCGTATTCCGGCTCGCCCTTGGTGAAGGCCTGCTTCTCGCGATCGTAGGTCGCGGGGATGTGGTCGACGCCGGTCAAGAGCGTGCCGAACATCTTGCGGTTATTGACGATGCCGCCGACCGAGGTGCCGCCGAAGCCTACTCCATGATAGCCGCGAGCGCGGCCGATCAGGCGGGTACGGCTGCCTTGGCCGTTGAGCTGGTGATAGGCGAGCGCCATCTTCAGCGCGGTGTCGGCGGCTTCCGAGCCGGAGTTGCAGAAGAACACATGGTCAAGACCTTTGGGCGCGAGGTCGGCGATGCGGCTCGCGAGCTCGAAGGCCTGGGGGATGCCGAACTGGAAGGGCGGCGCGTAGTCGAGCGTTGCGGCCATTTTCGCGATCGCTTCCGAAATCTGGCTGCGCCCGTGGCCGGCATTGGTGCACCACATGCCGGAAGCAGCGTCGATGATCTTGCGGCCGTCGACGGTGATGTAGTGCATGTCCTTGGCGCCGGCGAGCAGACGCGGCTGCTTCTTGAAGGCGCGGTTGGCGGTGAACGGCATCCAGTGTGCCGCAAGGTCGTTCGGCACGTTGACTGATGGGGCGTTAGGGCTCTTGTCCAGCATGGGGGCCTCTTTAAGCGTTTCCGGGTAAAAGCGAGCTGACACGAAAGCTATCAGCTTCGAACCGCGACTGGAACGCCGATAACTTGCGATCTTTGGTCTATTTGCGGTGAATTGTTGCGCGGATGTCAGCGAAGATCGCCCGCCGCGACGAAAAATACCTCAGCCTCCGAATCCTCGGTATCAAGCCATAGCAACGGCAGCTCCGGATAGGCCGCCTCGACATTGTCACGGCCGCGGCCGATCTCGCAAACGAGCCCACCTTCGGGTGTAAGATAGGAGCCGGCCTTGTCCAGGATACGCCTGACGATATCAAGCCCGTCGGCGCCGCCATCGAAGGCAAGCCTGGGTTCGGCGCGGCATTCCGCCGGGAGCGCCGCCATGCCCTCGGCATCGACATAGGGCGGGTTGCTGATGATCAAATCGTAGCGTTTGCCAGCAAGCGGCTCGAACAAATCGCCGCGGTGCAACATGATGCGATCGTTCAGGCCATGGTCGGCGACGTTGCGCGCGGCCACCGCGAGCGCATCCTTCGAGATGTCCACCGCGTCGACCTCGGCGTGGGGAAAATGCCGCGCCGCAAGAATGGCGAGGCATCCGGAGCCGGTGCAGAGGTCGAGCACGCTTCCGATGCTCGCCGGGTCCATCAGCGAAGCGCCGTCGCCGCCGGCAAAATGCGAATCGAGCAATTCGCCGATGAAGGAGCGCGGCACGATCACGCGCTCGTCGACATAGAACGGCAGCCCGCGCATATAGATTTTGTTGATGAGATAGGCCGCAGGTTTCCGCGTGGTGACGCGTCGTGTGATCAGGTCGACGATGGACTTGCCTTCCGCGGCTGTCACGCGCGCGGTGGCAAAGCTCTCGAACTGGTCGGGATTAAGGTGCAGCGCTTCGCAAACGAGGAACGCGGCTTCCGCGACGGGATCGGTGGTGCCATGCGCGAAGGCGAGTTTCGCCTCGTTGAAGCGGCTCACGGCATAGCGGACGAAATCGAGCAGCGTGAGCAATTCGCCGCTGGTGACTTTGGGCAGTCTGGCCGCTCGCTTGCTCGCAGCCGGCTTTGCACGCTTCGCCATCAGGACTTGGTCCAGCGCGCTGCAGCGGCGTCATCATGGGCGCGGGCTTCGACCCAGCCTCTGCCCTCCGTGTTCTCTTCCTGCTTCCAGAACGGCGCGGAGGTCTTGAGATAATCCATCAGGAATTCCGCCGCCGCGAAGGCCGCCTGCCGGTGCTTTGAGGCCGTCACGACCAGCACGATGTTCTGCCCCGGCTCGATCCGGCCGAAGCGGTGAATCACGGTGACGCCCTGCAGCGGCCAGCGCGCCATCGCTTCATCCACATGCCGTTTGATCTCGGCTTCCGCCATGCCGGGATAATGTTCAAGCGTGAGCGACGCGATATCGTCGCCGCCCTCCGGTCCGCGGCAAATGCCCGAGAATGTCACCACCGCACCGATATCGGTGCGATCCCGGCTGAGGGCTGCGATCTCCCGCGCGACATCGAAATCATCTTGCTGGATACGGATGGTGACGGGCGCAGTCATGTCTTTTAGCCGCCGGTCATCGGCGGGAAGAAGGCGATCTCGCGCGCGCCGGCGATCGCCGCATCGGCTTTCACGTGGGCGTGGTCGATCGCGGCGCGGATCACCTTCGGCTTCTCGAAGGCATGCGCATAGGCCTCATCACGCGCGGAAAGCCAGGCGATCAGGTCGCCGACCGTGTGCACGTTCGAAGGCGGCTCGATCGTCTCTTCCGCCTTGCCGACGCGCTCGCGCACCCAGGCGAAATATTTGACCTTCATCCCTCATCCTCCTCGAGGACGTGGTGGATGCCGTGCCGGAAATAATCCCATCCCGTATAGATGGTGAAGATCGCCGAGATCCAAAGCAGCAAGAGCCCGATCTGGGTGACGACCGGAACCACCATGTCGCCGGCTTCGCCGGCGAGCAAAAAGCCGATCGCGATGAGCTGGATCGTGGTCTTCCATTTCGCCAGTTTGGTCACGGGCACGCTGACGCGGAGCGCGGCGAGATATTCGCGCAGGCCCGAGACCAGGATCTCGCGGCACAGGATCACGATCGCGGCCCAGAGCGACCAGCCATGGATGATGCCGTCGGCGGCGAGCATCAGCAGGCAGGAGGCGACGAGCAGCTTGTCGGCGATCGGGTCGAGCATGCGCCCGAAGGCCGATTGCTGATTCCAGACCCGGGCATAGTAGCCGTCGAGATAGTCGGTGATCCCGGCGGCGATGAAGACGGCCACCGCGACCCATCGCAGCCAGAGCGGGCCGTCCATAATGGACTGGGCGTAGATGCAGCCGATCACCACCGGGATGGCGGCGATCCTCGCGCAGGTCAGGATATTCGGGATCGACAGCGCGCCTTTCGCCGTCCGGGTGGTTGCGATGTTCATCCGTCCTTCCAATACCGCCGCGAGGCGCAGGTCAACCGGGTTGACCTAGATCATCCGTCGCAGGCGACAAGTGTATAACTCCCTCCCGGTCGGGCTCCGGTCTAGCCCGGCTGGGCATGGAAAAACTCAAAAATCTTGCGTGCGCTTTCGGCACTGACTCCCGGAACCTTGCCGAGGTCGGCGATCGAGGCCCGCTCGATCTCCTTCAGCGTGCCGAAATGGTGCAGCAGCGCGCGTTTGCGCGAGGGGCCGATGCCGGGAATTTCCTGCAGGCCGGCCTCGCGGATGTCCTTGGTGCGGCGCTTGCGGTGCGAGCCGATCACGAAGCGATGGGCCTCGTCGCGCAGACGCTGGATGAAATAGAGCACGGGATCGCGCGGCTCGAGCTTGATCGCCTCGCGGTCCGGCATGAAGAGGGTTTCGCGGCCGGCGTCACGGTCCGGCCCCTTGGCAACCGCCATCAGGGAAACCTTGGTCAACCCAAGGCTCTGGAAGATCTCGCGCGCGGCGTTGAGCTGGCCGCGGCCGCCATCGATGATCACGAGGTCCGGCCATTGCGGCACCGTGTCGTCGGTCGTCTTGTTGTCCCTAGCCTTGTCGGCGTCGGGCGGCGAAAGCAGCCGCTTGAAGCGCCGCTCCAACACCTCGCGCATCATGCCGTAATCGTCGCCGGGGGTAAGGCCTTCGGATTTGATGTTGAACTTGCGGTACTGGTTCTTCGCGAAGCCATCCGGCCCCGCGACGATCATGGCGCCGACTGCATTGGTGCCCTGGATATGGCTGTTGTCGTAGACCTCAATGCGCTTGGGCGTTTGCGGCAATTGCAGCGTGGCGGCCAGCGTCTCCAACAGCCGGCTCTGGGTCGCGGTGTCGGCAAGCTTGCGGCCAAGCGCCTCGCGCGCATTGGTCAGCGCGTGAGCGATCAGCTCCTTCTTCTCGCCGCGCTTCGGCGCCGAGACCTCGACCCTGTGGCCGGCCTTCACCGAAAGCGCGTCGGCGAGCAGGGTGCTCTCCTCGATCTCATGCGAGAGCAGGATCAGTTTCGGCGGCGGTTTGTCGTCGTAGAATTGCGCCAGGAACGACGACAGCACTTCTTCCGGCGTGAAGGATTTCTCCGCGCGCGGGAAATAGGCGCGGTTGCCCCAGTTCTGGGAGGTGCGGAAGAAGAACACCTCGACGCAGGAATAGCCGCCTTCCTGGTGGATGGCGAACACGTCGGCTTCTTCCACAGTGCGCGGGTTGATGCCTTGCTGCGACTGGATCGCCGACAGCGCGGCGAGGCGGTCGCGATAGACCGCCGCCGTCTCGAACTCCAGTTCGCCGGACGCTTTCTCCATCTCGGCGGCGAGCTGCTCCTTCACCGCCTGGCTGCGGCCGGACAGAAACTCCGTCGCCTCGCGCACGAGCTCGGTATAGCCGCCGAAATCGATCTCGCGGGTGCAGGGGCCGGCGCAGCGGTGGATCTGATAGAGCAGGCACGGGCGGGTGCGGCTTTCAAAAAAGCCATCGGTGCAGGAGCGGATCAGGAAGGCGCGCTGCAGCGCCGTGATGGTGCGGTTGACGGCGCCGGCGGAAGCGAACGGGCCGAAATAGCGCCCCGGGCGGCTCTGCGCGCCGCGGTGCTTGAGGATCTGCGGCGCCCAATGGTCGCCTGTGATCAGGATATAGGGAAACGATTTGTCGTCGCGGAGCTGCACGTTGAAGCGCGGCCGCAGCTGCTTGATGAGGTTGGCCTCCAGCAGCAGCGCCTCGGTCTCGGTCGTGGTCGAGACGATCTCGACGCTCACGGTCGCCGCGATCATGCGCAGGATGCGCGCCGGCAGCGGCGCGTTGGCGCGCGCGTAGGAGGAAAGGCGCTTGCGGACATTCTTGGCCTTGCCGACGTAGAGCACGTCGCTGGCCGCGTTCAACATGCGATAGACGCCCGGCGAGGTCGGCGCGAGTTTCACCGCATTCTCGATTGCGGCATGGCCGACCGCGAGCGGCCCTTCGGCGACAGCTTCGGTTCCTTCCTCGGCAAGCTCCGGCAGGCGGCCGTCCTCGTCGTCCTCGATGGCGAGCGCGGGATCGATGTCGGGGGCGGAAATCTCCTCCGGCGGCAGATCGCCCTTGCAGCCTTCTTCTTTGGGGCCATGCTTGTTGCCAAGCTTGTCTTGCCGCGGGCCGGGCGCCTTCGGTCGTTCGGTCTTCTCGGAATCCATGGGGCCTAACTTAGGGGCCGGGATGAGCGATTTGAAGTTCCTGGGCCGCCACTGCTGCCATAACGCACAGGCGGGATGGCCGGCGGGCCGGGAGCGGCCCGGTAACGCTTCATTAAGAACGTTAAGAGCCCGGTAACCCGGCTTAACAAGCCTTTAACTTAAGACTCTCGATAAATCTTGCAGGAAAAAGCCGGGGTTCCGTAACCATGGCGCCCGCGCAAGGCCGCGAGGCGCGCAGGGGGCGCGGCCGTTGCGTTGGAGTGCAAGATGAAAGGGTTCGTTTGGGGGGCAGTGGCGCTCGCCGTGGCGGGAGCCGCCTCGGCACGCGCAGCCGATCTTTCCTACGGTTCGCGCGCGCCCTATACGGTCAACCAGCCGCTCAATGCCTATAGCTGGGCCGGCCCCTATCTCGGCGGCAATCTCGGCTACGAGTGGGGCAGCGTCGAGAACAGTCGCACCAAGCCTTCCGGCATCGTCGGCGGCGCCACCGCCGGCTACAACTTTCAGAATGGCCCGTGGGTGTTCGGCGTGGAGGGCGATCTCGAGGTGACCGGCGCCGACGACACCTTTGCGCCCTGGAAGTTCTCCAATCCCTGGTTCGGCACCGCGCGGGGCCGCGCCGGCTATGCCTTCAGCAACGTGCTGGTCTACGGCACTGCGGGTCTTGCCTTTGGCGAGCTGCGCGCCGAGACGTTCGGTCTTTCGGAAAGCCACACCACCGCGGGCTGGACCGCGGGCTTCGGCGCCGAGGTCGGGTTCGCGCCGAACTGGAGCGCCAAGGTCGAATATCTCTATGTCGATCTCTCCGACAGCGCATTTGCGATTACAGGGGTGTCAAACGGCTTCCGGTCCAACGTGGTCCGGGCCGGCGTGAACTATCATTTCTGATAGCAACAAGAAAACTAGGTGACGCGAAAACTCCCGGCCACGGCGGTGGCCGGGATTTTTTTGGCACCTGCGATTGCGAGGGGCGCAAAAGGTCGTAGGAAGAAGGCCACACAAAAGCGGGCCCCACATGGAGCTGCTTGATGCTGTCAAGACGCTTCAAAACGAAACGCTACTACGATTGAACCACCAGATTGACCGCCTTGGGGCCTTTGCCCTTCTTGTCCGGTTCAACCTCGAAAGTGATACGTTGTCCTTCGGTCAAATCCTTCAGCCCGGCCCGCTCGACCGCGGTGATGTGCACGAACACATCGCGTCCGCCATCGTCTGGCTTGATGAAGCCGTAGCCACGTTCTCCATTGAAGAACTTGACCGTCCCAGTCATGGCCATCGGGAACTCCTCCCCCGCAATGCTCCACCGTCGCGCGCACGCCGCGCGGCGGCCGACCGACAATCGTATCTGAAGCTCTGGCCACCTGGGCCGGGTGGTGTCACGTCACCGCCCTGCCTGGCTGTTATTGTTAGGCCTTGTCACTCCGCCGCAACCATTCGCGGAAGCGGAACGTAAAGCCAGTCCGGAACCAAGCATAATACGGTTCCGGCGAAATTGAATACGGAAATTCCTTGAAAACGCGGCTCAAGGCTTAGGCGTCTCTAATCTGAAGCGGCCGGCGCCGCCTTGGCCAAGCGGCTTTTCCAGCTCGGACAGGATGATCTTGAGCTCGCGCTGCAACGTCCACGGAGGGTTGACGATCAGCAACCCGCTGGAGGCGAGCGCGGCGTCCGCGGTCTGCGGCGCGACGCTGAACTCGAGTCGCAGGCAGTTGCCGGACGGCTTGACCGAAGCCGCAACCAGCGCCACTCGCGCGGCGAGGCCGTCGGTCGCGCGCCGGCTTTTCGCGGGGTACCAGATCAAATAGCTGCCGGTCGGCCATTTTTCGAACGCGGCCGCAAAGCGGTCGGCGAGACGCTCGAACTCGTCGCTCTGCTCGAAGGCGGGATCGATCAGCACCAGGCCGCGCCGTTCATTCGGCGGCACGAAGGCCGGTAGCGCCGTCCAGCCGTCGAGATCAACCACGCGCGCCTGCGCATCGCGCCGGAGCGCGTCGATCAGCGACTTGCGCGCGGACGGCTCGAGCTCGCAGGCCGTGAGCCGGTCCTGCGGCCGCAGCAGAGCCCTCGCGATCAGCGGCGAGCCCGGATAGGTCTTGAGCAGGATATCGGGATTGAAGGCCCGGACAATGTCGAGATAGGGTTTGACCAGCGGCAGTGCGGCTTCCGAAAATCGCGCCTGCATGATCCGCGCAATCCCCGTCACCCACTCGCCGCCGCGGCGAGCTTCGTCACCCTCGAGATCATAGAGGCCTGCGCCGGCATGGGTGTCGATGACACGGAACGCGGACGGCTTCTCCTGCAGGTAGAGCAGGATGCGCGTCAGCACGATGTGCTTGATGACGTCGGCAAAGCCGCCGGCGTGAAAGGCGTGACGGTAGTTCATGCCCGAGGGTTACGATATTGGGGCCGTCATTGCGAGCCACACGGTCCGCGCAAAGCGCGGCCGGATGACAGGCTCCGCGAACCAATCCAGCGCTGGAAGAAAATGACAAGGACTGGCTCGCTTCCGCCTTCGCTCGTTGAGCTACGGCGGACAGGTCGTCGCTTACGCTTCTCGCAATGACGCCGTCAACCACCCCTGACCGGCGGCATGACCACCTGATCGCGGCGGCAGGCGCGGCTGTCGATCTCTTCACAGGCGCGAAATTGCAGGTCCTTGCTGAGGCAGATGCGCACCTCGCTCAACCGTTTGCTGTTGCAGGTCACCGCGATCGCCGAGGTCGACAGGCCCGGATTGGCCTTGACGAAAGCGTCCTCGATGTCGGCCGGCGCAAGCGTCTTCGGCTCGGACAATTGCAGGAATTCCTCCGGGATCTTGATCGCGGCGCGCGCCTTGCGAATGGTTTCGAAATAGGCGCGCTCACCGAGGCCGGAGCAGGTGCCGTGCTTGTCCCATTCATTGTAGATCAGCCTCGGCGCCGGCATCAGGTCGAGCATCGAAGTCATGATGTTGCGCGCAAGCCGCGGTGAGGGGTGCTCGCAATATTCGGGAAAGCCGTGCTCGTATTGCGGCCATAGGCCGTGCACCACGAAGGAATAAGGCCGCCCGCCGCACTGCTGGGCTTGCGAGCGTCCGCTACCACCACGCTCCTCGGCGGCCTCGCAGAAGGAGGGCGACCACGACAGCGACAGCACATAGAAGTCGAACTCGCCAGGCGTATTCTGTCGGCTGTCCTGGGCTGAGGCGCTTCGTGCGGCGGGCAGCGCGGCCGCGGCTATCAGCGCAAACGCGACCAGCAGGCGCGACATCGCAGCGGAATGAAACATGGTGACGCCCTCAACTTGACGGTGCAGGAGCCTAGACAGCGGCGCGGAACATTTCAAGAACAAAAGCAAAAGGCGCCCGAGCGGGCGCCCCCTCATGTTTGCCGCTATCCAAATTTATGGGGCCGCTGCCTTGCAGGCAGGGTTGTAGGCCCAATTGCGGTCGAGGCCGACCACGCACCATTCGACGCCCTGGCCGTAGCCGGCAAAGCCACCATCCTCGATGATGGAATAGTTCAGGGCGTGGACGGCGCCGTCGTTGAGCTGCACGCTGCCGGTGCAATAGCGGCGTGGGATATTGTCGGATTGCCACGGCCGGAAGGCGATCTCGTGGATGTTGCCGTAAGAGACGATCTGGAGCTTGGAATTCCAGAACTTGCTCTCCTTTTCCCGGAATTGCGCGGTGATGGTGCCGAGCGCCTTCTCGCATACCGCCACGCGGCCGTCATACTTCGGGCCGAACAGTCCGAAATTGAGCTCCCACGGCCAGGCGGCGTGTGCCGGGCGGCCGAGCGCCAGCAAGGCGAACAGGGCGGCAAAGCCGAAGCGGATAAGCCCGAAATGCTTCGAGGAGGTAGCGAGGTCGCGCATGTGCAATCCCGGAAAGGGCAGTCTAACCCGTGGAGCGGACCGTGCCCCCTCGGCTGTGAGCGGTCAAGTGCAACTCGGCAACACTTGGCCCAAGTCTGCACAACGCGGTCGCGGCATTCTTTTCACGGCCTCCGGCGCCCCTTAAGATGGCGGTCAAGCGAAATGGAGATTTCCAATGCGAAAGACGTTGGCCGCTGTCCTGGTTGCCACGTGCGGGGCGCTCGTGGGCGCGCCGGCTTGGGCGGATTGGGTGCCCAGTTTCAAGGGCAACGATACCGGCGGCATCATCGCCTGGGAGCTGGCGCATGAGGCCGATGCGCGCCAGCTCGCGGTCAACCACTGCGCCAAGTACGGCAAGGTCGCGCGATTCCTGGCGGTCGATCCCCAATATGGCGGCTATATCTCCTTTGCTTGCCGCTGGGTCCCTTACGGATCGAGTGAGCTGCCGGTGAAGGCCAGATACTGATCGCAAGAATCACTTCACGAGATCGACACATCGAGCAGGGAGCGCGCAACATGATGCGACGGCTTCTTTCATGGGGTCTTTGTGGAGGCGCGCTGGCGCTAACCGTCGTGGTTGCGGGCGCCGATGAATTGCCGACGCGCAAGCCGGGCCTATGGGAGATGAAGATCGTCAAGGTCGGCTCGCAGCTTCCGGAAATGACCATGCAGCATTGCACCGATGCGACCACCGACAAGGACATGGCCAATTCGGTGTCGCCGCTCGCCAAACAGATCTGCACCAAGCAGGATGTCCAGAAGACCGCGACCGGCTATGTCACGGATTCAGTCTGCACGGTCGCCGGCGTGTCCATGACCTCGCATTCCGAGATTACGGGCGACTTCAATTCCGCCTACACGGTCATGACCAAGGCTCATCTCGACAAGGGCCCCGATCAGCTTCGCGACACCACGACCAAGATCGAGGCGAAGTGGCTCGGCGATTGCAAGCCCGACCAGAAGCCCGGCGACGTCGTGATGCCCGGCGGCTTCAAGATCAACGTCAAGGACGCCGAGAAGCTGAAGAACCTGATTCCGAAGCCGAAGGCGAATTAGGAGCGACGCTAAACCGGCACGCGCACGGTGGCGCGCAGGCCGCCCATCGGGCTGTCGCCGAGCATGATTTCGCCGCCATGCGAGCGGGCGATGTCGCGGGCGATCGCGAGGCCCAGGCCCGTGCCGCCTTCATCCTGGTTGCGCGCATCGTCGAGCCGCAGGAAGGGCTTGAACACCTCTTCACGCATAGCGGCGGGGATCCCGGGGCCGTCGTCGTCGACGGTGACGGTGAGATAGCGATGATCGCGGTGGCCGGCGATGGCGATGTTGTCGGCGTGGCGGGCGGCATTGGAGACGAGATTGCCGAGGCAGCGCTTGAAGGCGGCCGGCTTGACAGTGACCACCGGCAGCCCCTGGAACGCGACCGTCGCGATGTGGCCGTTGCGCTCGGCGTCGCTGCGCAATTCCTCGAGCGCCGCCGCCATATCGGTCGGCTGCGCATTCTCGCCGAAATCGCCGCGCGCAAAGGCGAGATAATCCTCGAGCATGTTCGACATCTCGTCGACGTCCTTACGCATGGCGTCGATCTCGGGGCTGTCGCCGATCAGCGCCAGCTCCAGCTTGAAGCGGGTGAGGATGGTGCGCAGATCATGGCTGACGCCCGCGAGCATCGCGGTGCGCTGTTCGATGGTGCGCTCGACACGCGCCTTCATCTCCAGAAAGGCCTGCGCGGCACGCCGCACCTCGCGCGCCCCGCGCGGCCGGAAGTTCGGCGCTTCGCGGCCCTTGCCGAAACTTTCGGCGGCGTCCGCCAGCCTGAGGATCGGCCTGACCTGGTTGCGCAGGAACAGCACCGCGACGATCAAAAGGATCGAGGAGGTGCCGACCATCCAGAACAGGAAGATCTGTGAATTCGAGGCGTAGGCGGCGCTGCGCTCTGCGAACACCCGCATCACGGCATCGTCGAGCAGGATGCGGATCTCGACGAGGTTGGAATTGCCGACGGTGTCGATCCAGAACGGCCGGCCGATCTGCCGGCCGATCTGCTTCGACAGCGACTGGTCGAGCAGGGAGAAGAACGGTTTTGGGCCGGGTGGCGGCATGTCGCCGACGGGCAGAAAATCCACCACGAGGTTGAGCCGCTGCTGCGCGATGCGGCGGATTTGCGTGCGGTCCTTGTCCTGCGGATAGGTCTTGTAGACGTCGATCAGGCCGGCGATGTCGGCCACAACCGCGGCCGACAGGCGCCGCGTCACCATGTTGTAGTGGCTTTCCATGAACACGCCAGCCACCACCGTCTGCAGCACCACCATCGGCACGATCATGATCAACAGTGCCCGGGCGTAAAGTCCGGTCGGCATCCAGCCCTTGAAGGCATTGCCGAGCCTGCCATTTACCGCCGAGACGCGGTCGGCCGCGGAGCGGATCAGGGTCAGGCCGGCGTCCAGCGTGCTCATGGGCGGGGCTCTAGGGCGAGGCGACCAGGCGATAGCCGATGCCGCGGACCGCCTGCAGGAACAGGGGGCTTGCCGGATCGCGCTCGATCTTGCGGCGCAGCCGGTTGATCTGGACGTCGACGGCGCGCTCGTTGACGCTGCCGTTGCCGGTCAGTGCGCCGCGCGGCACGGTCTCGCCGGGTGCCAGCGCCAGGATACGCAGCATTTCGCGCTCGCGGTCGGTGAGGTGGATGATCTCCTCTCCCTGGCGAAGCTCGCCGCGGCCGAGGTGATAGACATAAGGCCCGAACGCGACTTGCTCGATGGTTTCGGCCGGCGGGGGCGGCGCGGCGCGTTTCAGGATGTTGTTGATGCGCAGCGCCAGCTCGCGCGGCTCGAAGGGTTTTGCGACATAATCGTCGGCGCCGATCTGCAGACCCTCGATGCGCGCCTCCGCCTCATGGCGCGCCGTCAGCATCACGATCGGCACCGTCGAGGACTTTCGGATGGAGCGGGCGAGGTCGAAGCCGGTCTCGCCGGGCATCATCACATCGAGGATGAGCAGGTCGAAATGGAGCCCTGCGAGCTTGGCGCGGGCATCGCTCGCGCTCATCGCGGTAGTGACGCGATAGCCGTCGCTGCAGAGGAAGCGGGAGAGCAGGTCGCGGATGCGGCGGTCGTCGTCGACCAGGAGAATATGCGGCGCGTCATCGGCGGGTTGCGCGGGGGGACGCGCGGCGGTCGCGGTGATCGGCACGGTCATTCCTTCACGGTGGCGGTGCTGAAGATCGTCTCCAGCACCTTGTCGGGGTCGTCGCGGTCGATCATCGCCCGCAGGAAACGGCGGACGGTGTCGGCGCCGGCCGGCCCGATCTCTTCCAGGGCGCGGTCGATGCGCTTGGTCTGCAACGTCGCGAGCTTGGCGACCAGGGCTTCGCCTTTGGCGGTGGCATAGAGCAGGCGCTGGCGACGGTCGTTGTTGCCGGTCTTCTGCACGATGTAGCCTTCGTCGAGCAACTGCTTCAGCACCCGCCCGAGCGACTGCTTGGTGATGCGAAGCACGTCGAGCAGGTCCGCGACTTTCAGGCCCGGATAGCGGTAGACGAAATGCAGCACGCGATGATGCGCCCGGCCGAACCCGAAAGCCTCCAGCTCATGGTCGGCGTCGCCGACGAAATCGCGGTAGGCGAAGAACAGCAACTCGATGATATCCCAGCGCAAAGTGCCGTCGCGCGCGGGCGTTTGGCGCGCGTCGGCGGTCCTCGATTCGGAGGCCTGCTGGGGACTCGAAAAATTTATGTCAGCCATATTGACATATCTTGGGTTCAATGTTACAAAACGATCAGCCACGACGAAATTTTAGATCGTTTCGTGCTGCGGTGACGTTTTACAGGTGGCCCGAGCGGGTCGAAGCGGGCGGCAAGCGCCGCGAGTTGATCTACCGTGCGATTGTCGAGCGGCATGTCGGCAAACATACTGGACTTCCGCACTTCGCAAAAGCATGTCCTCTGACATGGAAGGGGTGGCAAGGCTGGTCCAGGCATCATAAACCGTGCCGAGCCACAAAAAAGGCGGGGCGCGCCGATCCGGGAGAGAGCCCATGGCTGTTGCGTTCGATAAATCCGCTCAAAACCGAGCCAGCAGGCCAGAAATCGCGCCGGTTCCGGCGGCGGAAAGCAAGGCAATGAGTTTGAAATTCGAAATCAAGCCTACGGCGAATCCGACGCCCGAGAAGGAGCGCGCAGCCAAGCTCGCAGACCCGGGCTTCGGCCGGGTTTTCACCGACCACATGGCTATCGTCCGCTACAATCAGGCGAAGGGCTGGTACGGCGCGTGCATCGAATCCCGCGCCAATTTTCCGGTCGATCCGGCGTTAGCCGTCCTGCACTATGCCCAGGAGATTTTCGAAGGCCTTAAAGCCTACAAGCGCGACGACGGCGGGGTGAACCTGTTCCGTCCTGACGCCAATGCCCGGCGCTTCCACAGCTCGGCCGAGCGCATGGCTATGGCGCAGCTTCCCGAACCGGTCTTCATCGAAGCGGTCGAGCAGCTCGTGCGCGTCGACCGCGCCTGGATCCCGGGCGGCGAGGGCAGCCTTTACCTCAGGCCCTTCATGATCGCGAGCGAGGTCTTTCTCGGCGTGAAGCCTTCGTCCGAATACATCTTCGCCGTCATCGCTTCGCCGGTCGGCTCGTATTTCAAGGGTGGGCCCGCGCCGGTGTCGATCTGGGTGTCGGAGAATTACACCCGCGCGGCGATCGGCGGCACCGGGGCGGTCAAATGCGGCGGCAATTACGCCGCGAGCCTGCGCGCGCAGGCTGAAGCCATCGAGCACGGCTGCGATCAGGTCGTTTTCCTCGATGCGGTCGAGCGGCGCTACATCGAGGAGCTCGGCGGCATGAACATCTTTTTCGTGTTCGATGACGGCTCGCTGCTCACGCCGCCCCTCGGCACGATTCTGCCCGGCATCACCCGCGATTCGATCATCACGCTCGCCAGGGATTCGGGCACGCGCGTGCGCGAGGAGCCCTACACGATCGACCAGTGGCGTGCGGATGCCGCCAGCGGCAAGCTGAAAGAGGCCTTCGCCTGCGGCACGGCGGCCGTCATCTCGCCGATCGGCAAGGTGTGTTCCGTGAGCGGCGATTTCCTGATCTCCGGCGGGGTGGCCGGCCCCGTTGCCATGGGCATGCGCAAGAAGCTGGTCGACATCCAGTACGGCCGGACGAACGACCCGCACAACTGGATCAGAAAGGTGTTTTGACTGGTATGCTGGTGCGACACACATAATTAAGCGTTGCCTTGTATACAGAAGCGAGATCGCGAACGCGCGGTCTCGCTTTTTCAGTCTCGTCGAAGCATTGCCGGTTCATTCAAATTCTTCAGCGCTTCAGGCGCTGCTTCCACGACGAAGAACTGAGAGTTCAATCACATTCTTGATGCGAACGCGTTCGAGCGAATCCTCGACGCGAAAAAGTCGTGGCGTTTCAGATTCGAAGCGCCAACTCCTCATCCGCGATATCGGCTCTGATAGAACTCGGTTGAGTCGCGCGAAGGCACTTCAACTTCGCAAGGTTGGACCTTTAAAGTGCGTTCTTGCGCGCCCCGCGAGGCGCGACGTGACGAGAACGCCGGTTGCCGCCGCGCGCCCCGGCTGATACCAACGCGGCCCAAACGTTACGAACCAAAATGGCCGAAAAACCCAAAAAACCCTCGAAATTGAAGGCGCGCCTGCCGCGCGGGCTGGAGGATCGCGGTCCCGCCGCGATCAAAGCCACGCTGCAGATGGTGGAGAAAATCCGCGCCGTCTATGAGCGCTACGGGTTCGAGCCGGTGGAGACGCCGGCGTTCGAATACACCGACGCGCTCGGAAAGTTCCTGCCCGACCAGGACCGCCCGAACGAGGGCGTGTTCTCGTTCCAGGACGATGACGAGCAGTGGATCTCGCTACGCTATGACCTCACCGCGCCGCTCGCCCGCTATGTCGCGGAAAACTTTGAGACGCTGGCCAAGCCCTACCGCTCCTATCGATTCGGCTGGGTGTTCCGCAACGAAAAGCCCGGCCCCGGCCGCTTCCGCCAGTTCATGCAGTTTGACGCCGACACCGTCGGCGCGCCGACTCCGGCGGCGGACGCCGAGATGTGCATGATGGCGGCAGACACCATGGAAGCGCTCGGCATTCCGCGCGGCTCCTATGTGGTAAAGGTGAACAACCGCAAGGTGCTGGATGGGGTACGCGACGCACTCGGCATCAACGACGACGGGCAATGGTTGACCGTGATGCGCGCGATCGACAAGCTCGATCGGCTCGGCGTCGACGGCGTGAAGCAATTGCTTGGCGAAGGCCGCAAGGACGAGTCCGGCGATTTCACCAAGGGCGCCGGGTTGAAGCCGGCCGACATTGCACTGGTGATTGGATCGATCGCGCCGGGCAGTGCGCTCGATTCGCGCCTGCGCGAAAGCAAGATCGGCCAGGAGGGCCGCGCGGAGCTGGATGAAATCGGCAGAGTTGCCGGTGCGTCGGGCTATGGCGAGGATCGCATCAAGATCGATCCCAGCGTCGTCCGCGGCCTCGAATATTACACCGGCCCCGTCTTCGAAGTTGAACTTCTGCTTGAGACAAAGGACGAAAAGGGCCGCCCCGTGCGCTTCGGCTCGGTCGGCGGCGGCGGGCGCTATGATGGGCTGGTCTCACGCTTCCGCGGCGAGCCGGTGCCGGCAACCGGATTTTCTATCGGTGTGTCGCGGCTGCAGGCCGCGCTCACCATGCTGGGCCAGCTCGACACGCGGCCCGAGACCGGGCCCGTCGTGGTGACCGTATTCGGCGGCGATATCGCAGACTACCAGAAGATGGTTGCAGCCTTGCGCGCGGCAAACATCCGCGCCGAGCTCTATCTCGGCAATCCCAAGCACAGCCTCGGCCAGCAGATGAAATATGCCGACCGCCGCAACAGCCCTTGCGCGATCGTGCAGGGCTCGGACGAAAAGGCGAGGGGCAAGGTGCAGATCAAGGATTTGATCCTCGGCGCGGGCCTGACCGAGATCAAGGACCGCGAGGACTATCTGAAGCGCCAGGGCGAAGCGCAAACCGAGGTTGATCAGGGCGAACTCGTCGAAGCCGTGCGGAAAATCCTCGCCCGGCATGATGTGAAGTGGCAAATTTGAATTCGTCATACGCGGGCTTGACCCGCGTATCCATCTAAAAAATGATGGATCGCCGGGCCTTCGCCGCGCCGAAGGGGCACTCAACGAAGCCTGACTCTGGCTTCGGCTCCGCAAGCGGGTCGAGCCTGGCAACGACGATCTGGTAAAGCGAACAAGAATAAAGGGAGCAGTGAACATGCCTGAGGTCACCATCAATCTCGCCGCCGGCCGTACCGAAGAACAGAAGAAGGGGATGATGCTCGACATCACCCAGGCGGTGGTGAAGCATACCGGCGTCGATCCCGAAGCCGTGGTGGTCCAGATCAACGAGGCGCCGCTCAACAACAAGATGAAGGGCGGCAAGACCTTCGTGGAACGCGCGGCTGCCGCGAAGAAATGACGCGCAGCGTCATTCCGGGGCGATGCGCAGCATCGAACCCGGAATCTCGAGATTCCGGGTTCGCGCTTACACGCGCCCCGGAATGACGACCGCTACCAGCGGGTCTCAATCATCGGGATATCAGATGCATCGCAGAGAGCTGTTGGGATTGGCCGCGGTTCTGGCGGGAGCTCGGGTGCTCTCGCGGGTGCAGCCGGTGCGCGCGCAGTCCCTCGCCGGAAAGCAGATCCGCGTCGTGGTGCCGTTTCCGCCGGGCGGGCCGACCGACATCGTGGCGCGGCCGTTCGCGCAGATGCTGGGCGAAGCGCTGCAGGCGACCATGATTGTCGACAACCGCGCCGGCGCCGGCGGCTCGATCGGCGCCGAGCTCGCGGCACAGTCGGCGCCCGATGGACAAACCCTCCTGGTCGGCACCGTCGGCACGCATGCGATCAATTCCGCGCTTTATGCAAAGCTGCCGTATGACCCGGTGAAGGATTTCACGCCGCTGGCGCTGATCGCTCTCGCGCCGGTCGCGGTCGTGGTGCATCCCTTGGTGCAGGCCAAAAGCCTCGCTGATCTCGTCGCATTGGCGAAGAAAAATCCGAACAAGCTGAACTACGGATCCGCCGGCATCGGCACGCCCGGCCATCTCACCGCCGAGATGTTCCGCGCAGCCTCCGGCATCGACATCCAGCACGTGCCGTATAAAGGCAGCGCGCCTGCGCTCACCGACCTCATCGCAGGTCAGATCCAGATCATGTTCGATCCCCTGCAATCGGTGCTGTCGAACGTGAAGGGCGGCAAGATTCGCGCGCTCGCGGTCTCGTCCAAGACCCGCGCGCCTGTCGTCCCCGATGTGCCGACGATTGCCGAATCCGGTTATGACGGGTTTGAAACCACGGCATGGTGGGGCGTGTTCGCGCCCGCAAGTCTGCCCGATGCGCTGACCACCTCGCTTGTCACCGAGATCGAGCGCATCGTCGCCAGCGACACCTTCCGCAGCAAGCTCGAGCCGCTCGGCGTCACGGCGGTTGCCGACATTGGCGGCAGCGCGTTCGCCGATTTCCAGAAGAACGAGATCGCCAAATGGGGTAAGGCCGTGCGTGATGCGCACGTGAAGATCAATTGATGCGATGAAACTCAACGACGAAGAACAGGACATCCTGGCGGGCAAGGCAGGACCGGTCCCGCAGCTCGCGCTGAAACATCAGATCAAGGTCGGCGACTTCTTCGGCGCGAAAGACTTCGTGCCGGTGACGCAGGCTCACATCATGGCCGATACCGAGAGTCTCGGCGAAGCCGGCGTGCAGTGGCTCGAAGGGCTGGCCGCGACGACCGAGGGCCAGCGGCGCGTGCGCGTACCCACGATCACCGATCCGCGCGGCACCGATTTTGCGAAAGCCGAGTGGCTCGGCCAGACTTCGGCGATGGTCGATCTCGAACGCCGCGCGATTGCCGCGTTCGAGACGCTCGGCGTCGCCATGACCAACACCTGCATCAACTACCAGACCATCCAGCCGCCGACGCGGAACGAGCACACGGCGTTCGGCGATACCGGTGTCGTGATCTATGCCAATTCGGTGTGCGGCGCGCGCTCCAATTTCGAGGGCGGGCCTTCGGCGCTTTCCGCCGGCCTCACGGGGCGCACGCCGCGCTACGGCTTTCATCTGGAGCAAGCACGCCGCGGCACCTTGCGGATCGAGGTCGACCACACGCCGGCCTCGCTCAACGGCTGGGGCGCCCTCGGCGGGGTGATCGGCCGCATCGCCGGCAATTACTGGGCGGTGCCCGTGATCGAGGGCATCGAGGGCGCGCCGCGGTCGGACCAGCTCAAGCATTTCGGCGCGTCGATGGCGAGTTTTGGCTCGACCGCGCTGTATCATCTGGTCGGGCTGACGCCGGAAGCGACGAAACTCTCCGATGTCTCCGCGAACGATCTGCCGGTGCATCGCGTCACGAAAGCCGATGTCGAAGCGTTGCAGCGCTCCTATCACACCGACGACACCGTCGATGTCGTCGTATTCTCTGCGCCGCAGCTCAGCCTCTACGAGCTCGCCGATCTCGCCTTGCTCTGCGATGGCCGGAGATTCTCCGTGCCGATGCTTGCGGTGACGAGCCCGCAGGTGAAACCGGATTCCGACCGCATGGGCTATACGGCGCGGATCGAGGCGGCGGGCGGCGCCGTGCTGTCGGGCATGTGCTTCTATCAGTCCTATGCGCGCGAGATTTCGGAAGCACGCGGCTGGAAGCGGCTCGCCACCAACAGCGCAAAGCTCGTCAATATCCTGGGCGGCTACGGCTATCGGCCAATGCTGGCCTCGATGGAAGCCTGCGTGGACGCAGCGGTCAGCGGAAAACTGGTGCGGACATGAGCGCGAAGATATTCAAGGCGCGCCACGCCATGGGGCCGCTCGTGCGCGGGACCGCACTGGTTGCGAGCGACGGTTTCTCCGCGCGCTATGATCTCGATCGCATCAAGGGCGTGTTCAGCCGCCCCGCGCACAAGCTTGCCGGCCAATCCTATGTCGGCAAGATCCTGGTGCTTGATACCGCCAAAGGTGGCGTCGCCACCGCCTGGATGCTGCATGAGATGAAATCGCGCGGCATCGTGCCGCTCGCGCTGGTGCTTAATTCGGTCAACCCGATCCTGGCGCAGGGCGCGGCGCTCGGCGATGTCGCCATGCTTGCGGGCTTCGACCAGGACATCACCGCGGCCGTTCCGAACGGCGCCGAGGTGGAAGTTGACCCAGCCCAAGGTGTACTCAAACTGATCTGAGGCCGGCTCGCGCGGATATAGGGACATCATGGACGCACGCGAAGTTATCACGATTGGCCTGAGCGCCGAGCGCACGCTCGTCGTGCCGGTGGAGCAGACGGTCGGCCATTTGCTCAAGGGCATGCCGATGGTGTTTGCGACCCCGATGATGATCCTGCAGATGGAGTTGACCTCGGGCGATGCCATCCGGCATCAGCTTTCGTCCGGCTGGGTCACGGTTGGCACCGAGGTGAACATCAAGCACCTTGCGGCGTCGCCCGTCGGCGCCACGGTGCGCACGACCTCGAAGGTGATCGCGGTCGAGCGCCGCGTCATTCGCTTCGAGGTCGCCTCCTTCGACGGCGAGCGCAAGATCGGCGAAGGCTTTCACGCCCGCGGGCTGGTCAATATGGATGCGTTCAACAAGCGGTTCGGGGCGATGTAGTTCGCCACGTAATCAATGCCGTAGGGTGGGCAAAGGCGCTTTTGCGCCGTGCCCACCTTCCATCGTAACTCGCGTCACGAAATTGGTGGGCACGCTTCGCTTTGCCCACCCTACAACGTGCGATGGCAACGGAAAACTACTTCGCCAATTCCTTCGACCTTGCCGTCGCCGCGGCAATGGCGCGGGTCATGAGCTCGCGCAGGCCGTCCTGGCCCATCAGGACCTCCAGCGCGGCGGCCGTGGTGCCGCCGGGCGAGGTGACGTTCTGGCGCAGCGTCGAAGAGGGCAGGTCGGAGCGATGCAACAGCTCGCCGGAGCCGGCCACCGTTTCGCGTGCGAGCTTGGTCGCAAGCTCCTCGGGTAATCCGGCGGCGACGCCAGCGCGTGCGAGCTCTTCTGCGAGCAGGAAGATGTAGGCGGGGCCCGAGCCCGAGACCGCGGTGACCGCGTCCATCAGGCTTTCGTCTTGAACCCATTCGACCGCGCCGGTGGCACGGAGCAGCGCGTCGGCAGTCGCGCGCTGCGCAGGACTGACATTGTTTGCCGGAACCGCGACGGTGATGCCGCGGCCGATCGCGGCCGGCGTGTTCGGCATCGCGCGCACCACCGCACCGCCGCATACCTCCTGCAGCGATTTGATGGTGATTCCGGCCATGATCGACACCACCAGCGTCGCGGGCGCGACATGCGCTTTCAGCGCGGCGCCCGCCTCGCGGAACGACTGCGGCTTCACCGCGATCACCAGCGTCTCGATGGCGCCCGCATCGTTCGGATTGAGGCGGATGCCCCTGGCGATGAGCGCGTTGATCTCGGGCGATGGCATCGGCTCGATCACGACGACGTGCCTGGCGTCGAACCCGCCCGCCAGCCAGCCCGTCAGCATCGCGCCGCCCATCTTGCCCGCGCCGGCCAGGGCGATGGTGCCGGTGATGTTTTGCAGAGTGCTGTGTGAGTCCATTCAGCAATGCCTCGTCATTGCCGGGCTTGACCCGCCTGCGGGGCCGAAGCCTGAGTCAGGCTTCGTTGAATGCCCCTTCGGCGCGGCGAAGGCCCGGCAATCCATCCAAAGTGAAGCCGCTTTTTGGTTCTAGATGGATGCGCGGGTCAAGCCCGCGCATGACGAACTGAGGGCCTACGCCTCCCCCTCCACATCGAACATCGCGGCCGCCATCGCCTCCTGCGGCGATTTGCCGGCCCAAACCACGAACTGGAATGCCGGGAAGTAACGTTCGCAGGCGTGAATCGCCCCCGCCAGCATGCTCTCGCATTGCGCGGTGGAAGCGTTGAGCCCGCCGGGCAGCACCAGGGCCTGGCGGTGCATGATCATCCCGGTGTGGGTCCACAGATCGAAGTGCCCGATCCAGAGCTGCTCGTTGATGGAAGCGATCAGCTTTTGCACCTCGCCGCGGCGCGCCGGTGGAATCTTCATGTCGAACGCGCAGGCAAGGTGCAGCGCCTCGATCTCCGGCATCCAGGTGAAGGAGAGCTGGTAGTCGGTCCACTCGCCCTTGGAGACGATGGTGATCTCATCATCGCCCGAGCGCTCGAACGACCAGTTGTTATGGGCGGCAATGTCCTCGATCACCGCAAGCGGGTGGTTCTTCGAATCGATTATGCCTTCGAGCATGGACATGCCGTCTCGACCTCAATTTTCCAGTGTTCTTCTGATACGCACTCGGGTTCACCGGCCCGCTTTGTGCGCGTGGTTGCCGGCTGCAATCCCAAAGGTGTCCCAAGGGCGTCCCTCAAGGGCCTGCCGGGACCAACTGATGTGATTTGCGGAATCTGCGCAACTGCCCGCGGAGTCCGTCCACAGGGCGGCGGCTTACTTTCCCACAGCAGATCATCCCGGACTCGTTAACGATCAGAACAAACCGGAATCGGATTTGTGTCCTCGTCGCAATCGTTAATTTTTCGGGGCGAAATTTGGCTGGACCGGAGTCAGCGTGGAGTCGGAGTCGCCCGCTGCCGGCATGGGGACCATGCCGGTTCCCTATGCCAAAGCCGCTTGCCCCGTGGCCAGCGTTTCGCCATTATTCCCACCAGGCCGCTCATCCCGAACGGCCGATGTTCTCAGGGCGGGGTGAAATTCCCCACCGGCGGTAAAGGGGCGATAGCCCCAAGCCCGCGAGCGCCTTCCTCCAGAGCGGCTTAAACAAACCGCAGCTTCAGGAAGAAGGGTCAGCAGATTCGGTGCAATTCCGAAGCCGACGGTTAAAGTCCGGATGAAAGAGAACGGTCGCGATGCCAGCGCTTCTTTGGGCGCGGGTTTTCTCGTTCCGTGTGCCCTGATTCTGGTCCTGAAAGAGGAAAGCCATGAATCAGATGCTGCAAGACACCGAAACCAAGACCCCCGAATCCGCAAGCCCGCCGCCCCTGCCGCTACAGCATCCGCGCTTCGCCAAGCCGCAGCGGGTCGCCTTCGTGCAATCCCGCTGGCACCGCGAGGTGGTGATGGAATGCCAGACCGCGTTCCTGGCCGAGGCCGAGGCGCGTCACATCCCTCGCGCGGCAATCGACATTTTCGAGGTGCCGGGCTCGTTCGAGATCCCGCTGCATGCGCAGATCCTCGCCAAGACGCGACGCTACACCGCGATCGTCGCGGCCGGCCTCGTGGTCGACGGCGGCATCTATCGCCATGAGTTCGTCGCCGACACCGTGATCAAGGCGCTGATGGACGTGCAGTTGAGCACCGAGGTGCCGGTGTTCTCCGCGGTGCTCACGCCGCAGCAATTCCACGAGAGCCAGGCGCATTTCGAATTCTTCAAGAAGCACTTTGCGACCAAGGGCGTCGAGGTCGCGGAAGCCTGCGCCGACACGCTGCTCTCGCTCGAACGACTCCGCGGCCAGGTCGCCGCGGGGATTGTCGCGGGCGCTTAGGGACGAAAACGAACATCGGACGCCTGGAGGCGTCCGATGTCTCGCTGGGATCAGGGAGCGCCGGTGATTAGCGGGCCGGCGCGTCCTGTGTCTGGTCCTGCGGCGCAGCCCGTGACTGGGCCTGCGCCTGCAGGTCGGCCTGCGTTGCCATCGCGGCTTCGTGCGTGCAGAGGTCGCGGAACACCACGCTGCCGTCGCTCTGATACTGTTTGGTCAGGCAGTTGCAGGATTCACTGGAGGCCGCGGCCGCGTTGGGTGCTTCGACCGGCACCGGGCGGGGCACGTACACCGGCTCGGGCCGGACGATGACATGAGGCGGCGGTTCGACCACGACCGGCGGCGGCGCAACGATGACCGGCGGAGGGTTGACCCCAACGGGCTTCACGCACTTCGACGGCATGATCACGCAGATATCGATCGGTTTGACGATCGGTCCGGGCTTCGGCGGGTTGACCACCGGCTTGGGCGGGTTCGGAAGGACGATCGGTTTGACTGGAATAAACACCGGCTTGGGTGGGTTCGGATTGAACACCGGCTTGGGCGGGGGAAATTGAGGCTGCCCCGGGCCGGGGAAGGGCTGCGGCTTCGCGGCCGCCGGCATGGTCGCTGCGCCGAACGCGGTGAGGCTGAGGGCGACGGCCACGAAAGAGGATCGTCGAACGAGCAAGGCAAAGGACATGACAGGCTCCTGGAGAGCATTGGATGTGACCATTCACACCTGCTCCTTGGTGCCTGCCCTCGCATCGACGGTTCGTGGATTGATCTGGACGGCGACGCGGATGTGCGTTTTGTCACATCGCTTTCGCTGCGATGAATGCAGGATGAACGTTTGCGCTTTGCTGGCGCGGATACTGGCGCAGCGCGACGTTGCCTCTCAGGACGCCGCGACAGGCTAACGGCGGCACCGGTCGCGCCCTCAAAGCGCCATCGCGTCACAGCGACAAGGAACGCGCGGCGCTGCTCGCGGTTTCGAGCTCGCTCCGCAAGTGCGACGCGAGGGCGCCACAATCGATTGATTGTCATTTCCGTCGCCCCACCTGTAAAGTCGGCGGCGGGAGGAGGCCGTCCGTGGAGACGGACCGGCTGAGACGATCATGTTCGAAGGACACGATCCCTATCTCGTCGCGCTCTCGGTGGCGATCGCGATTCTGGGTGGATATACCGGCTTCTCGCTGGCGGCGCGCGTGCGCGGCGCGCCGGGGGTGAGCCGTCGCGTGCTGCTCGCCGGAGCTGCAATCTTTCTCGCGGTCGGCATCTGGACCATGCATTTCGTCGGGATGCTGGCCGCGCCAATTCCGCCCGACACCGTCTATCTCGTGCTGCCGACCACGATCTCGTTTCTGATCTGCGCGCTTGTGGTCGGCATCTCCCTGTTTTTCGTCTCGATCGGCGAGCCGACGCTGTTGCGCGTGGCGTCCTCCGCGGTCCTGCTTGGGCTGGGCATCGTCAGCATGCACTATGCGGGGATCCACGGCCTCGCCGGCCATTTCGCAGTCCAGCATGACTGGACCATGGTGCTCCTGTCGGTGGTGGTCGCAATCGTCACCGCCTATGGCGGCCTGCGCGCCTTTTTGGCGCGGCAGGAGGGCATCCGGCTGATCGCAAGCTCGATCGCTTTTGGGCTTGCGGTGTCGGGGATGCATTACACCGCAACCTACGGCATGCATTTCGTGCTGGTGACGGACGCCGCGCCGCATCATGGCGCGGGCGGGCTCGCCGCCTCGCCGCAGATGCTGTCGATCATCGTCTCCGTGCTCTGCTTTGTCATCGCGGCCGGCTTCCTGCTGTCGCTGGTGCCCGACCCGCGGCGGCAATCGACGGCTGCTGCCGCGGACGCCCCGACTGCGGCGGCCGCGCAAGCCGACGCTGCGCCGCTTACGCTGACTGCACCGCGGTTGATGCCGGCCCCGCTCGGCGGGGTCGGCCAGCCGCCGCGGGCCGCGCCGGCGCCGCGGCTGCCGGTCGAGGGCGCCAACGGCACACACTTCATCGATGCGACGGAGGTCCGCAGCGTCCGGGCGGACGCGCATTACACCAGGGTGCACGATGGCACCCGCGAGCGGATGTGCCCCTGGTCGATCTCGGAGGCCGAAGCTCAACTCGACCCCGGCCTGTTCCTCAGGGTCCACCGCAGCCATATCGTGGCGATCCCCCATGTCTCCTTCGTCCGCAAGGAAGGCGACGGCGCCGTGATCGAGCTCGATGGTCCCAGCCCCCACCTCGTGCCAGTCAGCCGCGCGAAGATCGCCGAGGTGAAGGCCCGGCTGGGGCTGGTGAGACGTCACGCTTAGCAAGTTACCGGTCTCAGCTCTGGGCTCCGTTCACCTCTCCCGCTTGCGGGGGAGGTCGCATCGCATCGGAGATGCGATGCGGGTGGGGGCTCTCTCCACAGGAACAGTGCGACTCGCGGAGACACCCCCACCCCAAGCCTCCCCCGCGAGCGGGAGAGGGGCGCAATCCCGCGCGGCGACAGTCCGCGCGTTAGGTCTCTCTCCCTGACGCAATTCGTGCGCCGACTGCCGCAACTCGTGCGAAATTCACGCGCTGGTGCCGGCGCCGTTGCCCTGAAACGCGGGTGGAGGGAGCGTCCTGCCAAAATCCACGCACGTCAGAAGCGTGGATCATGGAGGAGACGATGATCCCTGGCGCATTCAGCTACCATCGACCCGCGACTGTGGCCGATGCGGTCAAACTCTTGACCGATCTCGGCGATGACGCCCGCCCGCTGGCAGGCGGCCATAGCCTGGTTCCGATGATGAAGCTCCGGCTCGCGACGCCGGCCCACCTGGTCGACCTGCATTCCGTCGCCGGGCTGAAAGGCGTGAGCCGCGGCGACGACAAGGTCGTCATCGGCGCGATGACGACCCAACATGAGCTGCTCGCCTCCGACGAGATCGCAAGATCGCTGCCGATCCTGCAGGAAGCCGCGCTTCTGATCGCCGATCCGCAGGTGCGTTACCGTGGCACGATCGGCGGCAATCTCGCCAACGGCGATCCCGGCAACGACATGCCGGCGCTGATGATGACGATGGGCGCAAGCTACCAGCTTCACGGCCCGAACGGCGCGCGCGACGTTCTCGCCACCGATTTCTATCAAGGCGCCTACTTCACTGCGCTCGAGCCCGGCGAAATCATGACCTCGGTCACGATCGCCGTACCCGCGGCCGGTCACGGCTACGCCTACGAGAAACTGAAGCGAAAAGTCGGCGACTATGCCACAGCCGCGGCCGCGGTGGTGCTCACCATGGCGGGCGGCAAGGTCGCAACCTGCTCGATCGGGCTCACCAATTTGCACGAGACGCCGCTGCTCGCGATCGAAGCCGCGAGGGCGGTGATCGGCACCACGCTCGATGCCGCCGCGCTGAACAAGGCGGCCACCGCAGCGCAGGCGATCATGTCGCCGGCCGCGGATGCGCGCGGGCCGGTCGAATACCGCAAACATGTCGGCGGCATCATGGTGACGCGCGCGCTGCAGCGCGCCGCCGGCCGCGCGAAATAAGGGAGGGGAGGATGGCCAAAGTCCATGTGATCATGAAGGTCAACGGTGCCGAGGTCGAGGGCCTCGTCGAGCCGCGAACGCTGCTCGTGCATTTCATCCGCGAAAACCTGCAGATGACCGGCACCCATATCGGCTGCGAGACCACCCATTGCGGCGCCTGCACCGTCGATATCGACGGCATGTCGGTGAAGTCCTGCACCATGTTCGCGGTCCAGGCCCAGGGCAGCGACATCACCACCATCGAGGGCATGGCCAACGCCGACGGCTCGCTGTCGGCGCTGCAGGAAGGCTTCCGCATGATGCATGGCCTGCAATGTGGCTTCTGCACGCCCGGCATGATTCTCCGCGCGCATCGGCTGCTGAAGGAGAATCCGTCACCAGGCGAAGAGGAAATCCGCGCCGGCATCTCCGGCAACATCTGCCGCTGCACCGGCTACCAGAACATCGTCAAGGCGATCCAATACGCCACCGCCAGGCTCAACGGCGTGGAATTCAAGGAGGCCGCGGAATGAACGACATGACTCCCACGCGGGAACAGCGCACCGCCGCCCTCGAAGGCCTGGGCTGCAAGCGCAAGCGCGTCGAAGACATCCGCTTCACGCAAGGCAAGGGCAATTACGTCGACGATCTGAAGCTGCCGGGTATGCTGCACGGCGACTTCGTGCGCTCGCCGCATCCGCATGCGCGGGTGAAATCGATCAACTCGGAAGAGGCGCTGAAGGTGCCGGGCGTGCTCGCGGTCATCACCGCGGAAACGCTCAAGACCGTCAACCTTGCCTGGATGCCGACGCTCGCGGGTGACGTGCAGATGGTGCTCGCCGACGGCAAGGTGCTGTACCAGAACCAGGAGGTTGCCTTCGTGGTCGCGACCGACCGCTACGCCGCCGATGACGGCGTCGCCAAGGTCGTCGTCGAATATGAGCCGCTGCCGGTCATCATCGATCCGTTCAAGGCGATGGCGCCGGATGCGCCCGTGCTGCGCGAAGACCTCGCGGGCAAGACGGCAGGCGCGCACGGCCCGCGCAAGCACTACAACCACATCTTCGAGTGGACCGTCGGGGATAAAGAGCTCACCGACGCCGCTTTCAAGAAGGCCGACGTGACGATCAAGGAGATGATCTCCTATCACCGGACTCACCCATCGCCGCTGGAGACCTGCCAGTGCGTCTGCTCCTTTGACAAGATCAAGGGCGAGCTGACGATCTGGGGCACGTTCCAGGCGCCGCATGTGATCCGTACCGTGGTGTCGCTGATCGCCAAATTGCCGGAGCAGAAGATCCATGTGATCTCGCCCGACATCGGCGGCGGCTTCGGCAACAAGGTCGGCGCCTATCCCGGCTATATCTGTGCAGCCGTCGCCTCCATCGTCACGGGCAAGCCGGTGAAATGGGTCGAGGACCGCATCGAGAACCTGACCGCGACCTCGTTCGCGCGCGACTATCATATGACCACCGAAATTGCCGCCACGAAAGAGGGCAGGGTCACGGGCCTTCGCGTCCATGTGCTGGCCGATCACGGCGCGTTCGACGCCTGCGCCGACCCGTCGAAATGGCCGGCCGGCTTTTTCAACATCGTCACCGGCTCCTACGATTTCCCGGTGGCCCATGTCACCGTCGACGGCATCTACACCAACAAGGCGCCGGGCGGCGTCGCCTACCGTTGCTCGTTCCGCGTCACCGAGGCGGCCTATTGCATCGAGCGCGGCATGGATATCCTCGCGCAAAAGCTCAACATGGACCCCGCCGAATTGCGGCTGCAGAACTTCGTGAAGCCGGAGCAGTTCCCGTATCACTCGGCGCTGGGGTGGGAATACGATTCCGGCGATTACCACACCGCCATGAAGAAGATGATGGAGAGCACGAATTACGCCGCGCTGCGAAGAGAGCAGGCCGAGAAGCGCGCGGCGTTCAAGCGCGGCGAGACCCGCGAGATCATGGGGCTCGGCGTCTCCTTCTTCACCGAGATCGTCGGCGCCGGTCCGTCGAAGAATTGCGACATCCTGGGGATAGCGATGTTCGACTCCTGTGAGATCCGCATGCATCCCACGG
>NZ_DATGFH010000074.1:0-34616 GCF_035309285.1 Bradyrhizobium sp.
GGGGGGTTCAGCTCACGCGTTCAGCTTGTGCCAAGCATGCACATCTTATAATGCCACACCGCCGGTTAACGCGGCAGTCCATCCAGATTAGGTTCCACCGGCTTGCTTAGCAGTTAACGTAAAACAAGCATGATCAGGTTCTCATAAAAATGACTGCCTTCCAGTCAGATTTCCTCAATGTGTTGCAGGAACGGGGCTTTATCCATCAGGCTTCCGACTTTGAGGGCCTGGATGCGCTTGCTGCCAAGGGTCAGGCTACTGCCTATGTCGGGTACGACTGCACCGCGCCCTCGCTGCATATCGGCAATTTCCTGACCATGATGATGCTGTACTGGCTGCAGCAGAGCGGCAACAAGCCGATCACGCTAATGGGCGGCGGCACCACCATGGTCGGCGACCCCTCTGGCAAGGACGAGACGCGCGCGCTGCGCTCGATCGCGGAAATCGAGGCCAACAAGGCGAGCATCCGCGGCGTGTTCGCAAAGGTCCTCCGCTTTGGCGAGGGCGCGAGCGATGCGATCATGCTCGACAACGCGGAGTGGCTGACCAAGTTGAACTGGATCGAGATGCTGCGCGACGTTGGCAAGCATTTCTCCGTCAACCGCATGCTGACCATGGATTCGGTACGGCTGCGGCTCGAGCGCGAGCAGGAGATGAGCTTCATCGAGTTCAATTACATGGTCTGCCAGGCCTATGATTTCGTCGAGCTCGCCAAGCGCACCGGCTGCCGGCTGCAAATGGGCGGCTCCGATCAGTGGGGCAACATCATCATGGGCGTCGATCTCGGCCGCCGCATGGGCACGGACCAGCTCTTTGCGCTGACGACGCCGCTGCTCACAACGGCTTCCGGCGATAAAATGGGCAAGACTGCCAAAGGTGCGGTTTGGCTGAACGGCGATCAGTTCTCACCCTACGATTTCTGGCAATACTGGCGCAACACCGAGGACGCCGACGTCGGAAAGTTCCTGAAACTGTTCACGACCTTGCCGATGGGTGAGATCGCGAAATTGTCGGCGCTGAAAGGGGCCGAGATCAACGAGGCCAAGAAGGCGCTCGCCGATGCCGCAACCACGCTGCTGCACGGTACCGAGGCCGCGAAGCAGGCCGCGGAGACGGCGCGGCGCACCTTCGAGGAAGGCGCGATCGCGGAAAATCTTCCGACGGTGGAAATTCCGCGCGGCGAACTTGATGCGGGCGCCGGCGTGCTGGCGGCTTTCGTGAAAGCCGGCCTTGTCGCCTCGAATGGCGAAGCGCGGCGCCAGATCAAGGGCGGCGGCTTGCGCGTCAATGACGCGGCCGTCACCGACGAGAAGATGATGTTGTCGAGCGCGAATCTCACGCCCGAAGGAGTGATCAAATTGTCGCTCGGCAAGAAGCGGCACGTGCTGCTCAAGCCTGCATAGGCTGCATTCCCGGAGCGCGCTTGCCCTTTGCCCGCAAAGCGCGCTCCCTCTTTCCATGGATCAGACTTCACCGCGCGAAGAGACGCTCACGCTGCCGCAAAAACCGGCGCGCATTGCCATGGTCGTGCTCGCGCTCTGCTTTGCGCAGGCCGTGCTCGGCCGTGGGCTGAGCGAGAGCTTCACCGTCTTCCTCAAACCCATTTCGGCGAATTTCGGCTGGGATCGTGCGGCCGTGGTCTCGGTCTATTCGCTGACGTGGCTCGCGAGCGGCCTGACGGCTCCGGTGGTCGGCCGCGTGTTCGATCGTTCCGGCCCGCGCGCGGTATATTCGCTTGGAATTTTCCTGCTTGGCGCCGCGTTCCTCATTGCGGCCTATGCGCAACAGCTCTGGCAGCTCCAGTTGAGCATCGGCCTCTGCGTCGGCTTCGGCGCCGCGCTGATCGGCAATGTCCCCAATTCCATCCTGCTCGGCCGCTGGTTCGGGCCGCGGCTGCCGACTGCGATGGCCGTGGTCTATTCAGCCATGGGTGCTGGCGTGCTGATACTGCTGCCGGCATCACAGCTCCTGATCGATCATCTCGGCTGGCGCGGCGCCTATCGGACCTTTGGCGTCATCGTGCTTGCTCTGCTGGTGCCGCTTTCGCTCCTGCCCTGGCGGCGCTTTGCTGCGGGCTCCGCGCATGTGATGAAGAAGGTCGAGAACGATCACGTCGACGAAGGCTGGACGCTTTCGAGCGCGATGCGACACCACGCCTTCTGGGCGTTGTTCTCGACCTTTTTCTTTACGGCGGTCGGCATGTACGCGATCTCGGCGCAGATCGTGGCCTACCTGATCGACGCCGGCTTTCCGCCGCTGCAGGCCGCCACCGCCTGGGGCTTTTCCGGCGTGGTGCTGCTGTTCGGCATGCTGGGGGTGACCTCGCTCGATGGCCTGATCGGCAGACGCCCCTCCGTGCTGATCAGCTACGCCATCTCCATTCTCGGCATCGTCCTGCTCTGGCTGATCCAGTTCTATCCGAACTACTGGCTGCTGACGGCCTTCGTCATCACCTTCGGCAGCATGATCGGGTCGCGCGGCCCCTTGATCACCGCCACCGCCATCAAGTTTTTTCGCGGCAAGCGGGTCGGCACCATCTTCGGCACGATCTCGATCGGCAGCGGGCTCGGATCGGCGCTGGGCTCCTGGAGCGGCGGCCTGCTCCACGACTTCACCCACAGCTATAACCAGCTCATCGTGTTTTCGCTGATCAACGTCGTGCTCGGCATGCTGCCGTTCCTGGTCGTGCCGGCGCTGAGACGCTAGATCGGATTGTGCGACGCTGACGGCGGTCGGTTATCGCGCGCTCCACAGGACCATCGAAAGCAACGCCTGATCAATTGTGTGGCGGCAACTCGACGGGATTGGATTGCTTGCCGGTATTGAATTCGAAGATCTTCCGGAACATGCCGGGCGCCATCGCCGATATCGGATTGACACGCAACACCGGCTGGCCGGGCGAGCCGACCACCTCATAAGTCACGCCGATCAGACCCTCGTTGCTGCCACCGCCGATGATCAATCCAAAAAACGGAATCTGGCCGAACATGTTGTTCAACCCGTACATCGGCACAATGGTGCCGCTCATCCGCACCTTATTGGCATTGTAGTCGATGTTGCCTTCGATCGTGAGCCCGATGGTCGGGCCCTTGACGACACCTTCGCGGATGGAGAGCTGTCCGCTCTGCCGGGTGAATTCCGCGCGCAGCGCCGAGAATGCGATCCCGCTCTGGACGCCGGCCGGACCGCCTGCGGCGGCGCGATCGAGCGCGGCTTCGCCCTTCACCGAGAAATTGGCGATGGTGAGCAGACCGTCCTTGGCGCTCGGCTCCGCGGTCGGCGGCTCCATGGCCAGCATGAGCTGGCCACCCAGCACCTTGGAATAGGTATCGGTGAATCGCAGGAAAGCGCCCGCGTCGTTGGTCTGCAGGATGATGAGGTCGCGACCCTGGCTCGCAGAACGGCCCCTCAGCTCCGCCGTCACCGGCGTGTCGCGCCCGAGCTTGCCATTCAGAGTGAAGGCTTTGATCAAGCCGTTGCGGCGCGACATCTTCAGGTCGACGCTGCGTGCTGCCTCACCGTTGAAGCCCGCGACAGCGCCGAGCTTGAGATCGACATCGAGGTCGACGTTCTTCATCTTGCTCTTGCTGTCGTCCTTTGAGCTGCCCGAAATCGCCGATTTGAGGAAGGAGCGGCCGTCGAACACATCGCCGCGCATGGTCACTTTGACGACGCCGTCCGGGCCGCGCTCGGCCTTTAGCGAGGTCTTGTCGCCTTCCGACGGCGAATAGGTCGGGAAGTTCGCGTTCAGGAGGTCACCGTTCTGGTCGACTTCCAGCGAGCCCTTGATCGAGACGCCGGGACCACCGTCGATCACGATATCCTCGAACCGCGTCGATTGCCCCTTTGGCACCACGTTGAAGGTCGCCTTGCCGGATTTGCCGGGCACCTTGCTCCAGCCCGGCAGGATGTTGTCGAGCCTGAGCTGGGTGAGGTCAGCCTCGATGCCCATCTTGCTGTCGTGGTCGCTGGAGATCTTGCCGATCAGCTTGATCGGGACCGAGCCGGAGACTGCAGAGCCGAGATCGAGCCCGAGCCGCGCGCGGCTCGCATCATCGAGCGTTGCCGACAACCGGACGTCGGCATCGCCGTCGGCCGGCTTGCGGTAATCGAGCGAAGCCGCCTGACCGTTGATCTTCACATCGCCCTTGACCTGGTAGCCCTGGTTGTCGGCAACGATCTTGAGCGTGTTCGCCTCAAGCTTCTGGCCCATGACCAGCTTGTCGGCGGCAAAACCGTTAAGGTCCGCGGTGACGGCGTAGGTGGTGTTTTCCTTGGTCAGTTCGCCCTTGACCGGCATGGCGAGATTGACGATGGCCGAGAACGTTCCCTTGCTGCTGTTGGGATCGATTGGCGTCGCCATCACGTCGCTGAGCCGGTCGGATTCCATGATTTCAGCCGCGGCCGGCACCGAACCCTCGATCTTCAGACGCACCTTCGAGGGCGGCGGCTTCGGGTGAGTATCCGGCACCTCGAAGGAAAAGTCGGAGATCGTGAGCTTGCGGCCGGCGGGCGTATCGGCGATTCCCTGCCCGATTGTCACCGTTGCGGTGCGGCCGGTGACATGCGCCCTTAGATCGGCATCGTGCACCGACGGCAGCCCGTCGACCGGATGCACGGTCACACCGCTGGCGATGATGTTGACCGAAAGGCCGTCGTCGGGGATCGGCGGCCCCTTGCGCGGCAGGTTTTTCACCAGCGTGTTGACCCCGATATCGATGCGCTGAAGCGTGCCGCCTTCGATGCGCTCGATCACCCATTGCCGCACTTCCGGCACGATGAGCGCCGGCCAGATCCGCTTCAGCGCTGAGGCCGACATCGGCGTGCCGGCAAAGCCGAGCTTGATCAGCGGCTCGCCTGAATAATCGATGCTGCCGGTTCCGGCGATGCCGACCTCGCCGTTGCTGATATCGGCCTGCGTGAGCAATACCTGCTTGTGGAGGGTATCGAAGCGAAAACCGATATTGATGCGGTTGAAGATGAGCGGCGGACTGTTGTCGATGTCGGCGAGCACGATGGTGCCGCCGGAAAGGCCGAGCTGCCAGTCGTTGACGTCGTCATTGGGTGGCTCGAGATGCGCCAGCAGCGTGATGCGGTTGGCGCCGGAGATGATTTTCAGCGGCGCGACCAGCACGCGCCGCCCGGCATCCCACGCGACATTGAATTCAGCCGAGTCGATCGCCATGGGATAATCCGGCGTATCGGTGTCGATGATGTTGCCCGCACCCACGACGACTTTGCCCTGGAAATAGGTCGGCAGACCGTCGCGGCCGAGTTCACCCTTGAGCTCGCCGGTAAGCGGCAGGTCGGCGCTATACGTGACATTCTTCAGTCGCAGCGCGAGCAGGATGTTGCTGGTCGAGACATCCTTGGCGCGAATGTCGACGGAGCGCACGCCATTCGCTCGCGGCCCGATGGCAACCCGCAGCGACCACGGCTTGGCGCCGTTCTCACCGAGGCTCAACGCCACGCCGCCGCCGCTCGGCCGGCGAAGGCTGAGATTGATGTTTTCGAATTTCCATTTGTTGCCGCGCTGCTCGTCGTCGACGATCAGATTGCCGTTCTTCAGGCCGATCTCGTTGAGGTTCTGGCCGTCAAGACCGGTGAGGCTGAGGCTGTCGAGCCAATCGAGACCGGCGAGCACTCCGCTTGTCGCCGTACCTGACGACGTAGCGGGAGGCGTAATCGGTAGCGGCGCCACCGGCACGGCCGCAGGTGCGCCCGCACTCGGCTCACCGGGAATGATCGCGCCGCCGGTGGCGCGCTTGGAGGCGACGCCGGTTGCGAGCGGCTTGGTGGTGTCGCCGGCCGAAACGGTGACATAGCCGTCCGGCGTGATCCGGATCGCAAGCTCGGCATCGACCAGATTGAGGCTTTCGGCGCGGAGCCGCCCCATCAACAACGCCATGCCTGAAAGCCGGACCTCGGCTTTTGGCGCGCTCGCAACGATCGCGTGGTCGTGGTCGCGGACGATGATGTCGCGGATGCGGACAGCGATGCGGATTCGGCCTGCCCGCTCGATTTGTGTGCCGCCGACTTCGACGGTGTTGCCGTGACCGATATTCTCCTCGATCGCTGCGGCAAGCCACGGCGTAGCGATGTCGAGATTGATCGGGCCAGCACCAAGGCGCCACCACAGGCCGCCAAAGCAGCCGGTGAAGATCACCGCCAATGCCGCGATGACGACCGCAAGCCGCCTCACCCAACGTTCGCCGGCCATCCATCGCTGCAGGCCCGCCAATTTGTCGCTGATCCGGTGAATCCCGACGCTTGGCCGCGACAAAAGCCGGCGCGCCCGATGGCCTGCGGCCTCTTCGTGCTCATGATCCCAAGCGGCCTCATCCCACCCGGGCGCTTGCGTTCCCCGGCCCGCAGACGCCTGTCGGTATTGTCCCTGCGATTGGGCTTGGGAATGTCCCTGAGAATTTTCTTGGGGTGACGGATTACGGACCATGGCCTCCCGCTGCCGCCGTTCGCCGGCGGGCGGATCGACGCTCTGGCCGCGCCCATCGACAGGGTGGGACCGCTGCTGTCCGGGCATCGATGCCAATCCCTGATTGGTCCTGTTGCTCATCATCTGGCTTTGGAGCTCACTCAACGAGCAGACAGGCGTGTCGAATTCCTTGTAACCATACCCCGCGGCCGTCAGACTTGCCCAGCCGCCGCCGCGAATCCGGCTTGCCGGAAACGACCCGCAATAGCCTTATGATTGATCCGCCGAAAGCGACGAAAGGAAGGCGTATGTCCAAGAAATTGCGCAAGAAATCCCCCAAAACCGGACCCACGCGGACTGTGGCGGCGAAATCGTCGAAAGCGTCCAGGACCCGGCCCGGAAAAACCCGCCGGCCGGCGGTCAAAACATCAGCCGGGAATTCATCGATTCAAACATCGCATATGGCCGCATCGAAACGGTTAAAATCTCCCCCCTCCGCCGCAGCCACAAGGCCGCGCACCAACACAACCTTGCCTGTGGAAAAAAACCACGTTCTCGCCGAAGGCGCCAAAGCGCCACCGTTCCATCTGCCGCGCGATGGCGGCGGCATGATCGCGCTTTCGGATTACGTCGGCAAGAAACTCGTGCTGTTCTTCTATCCGCGCGCCGATACGCCGGGTTGCACCAAAGAGGCGATTGACTTCACCCGCCTCAAAGGCGCATTCGCCGAATCTGGAACCGAGGTACTCGGTATTTCGGCGGACGCGCCTGCCGCGCAGGAGCGCTTTCGCGACAAGCACAAGCTCGGCGTTCCTCTGATTTCTGATGAAAAGCATCAGATGCTCGAGGCGTACGGCGCTTGGGGCGAAAAATCCATGTATGGCAGAACCTTCCTCGGGATTCTTCGCTCGACGGTATTGATTGGCGCCGATGGTCGCGTGGCGCGAATCTGGCGCCATGTCAAAGTCGATGGCCATGCCGATCAAGTGCTGGCGGCGGCTCGGGAGTCTCAGTAAGGACGCCCATTTCCGGAAAATTAACCATGTAAGGGTCAAATCCTCCCGCAATTTTAGCCGTACGGAATTTTGCTCCGACCGGCGCGGGAGTGCCGATGTCGAACCGTTCCGGTCAATATTCCGAGTACGCCCAGCACCACCCCCACGACCATGGCCGGCTCTTTGCACGCAGGGTCATAGCGCACACGCCGGCTCCAGCGGCCGCCGCCTCGATAAGATCGGAGGCCGGCTACACCATCACGCACGCCGGCAAGCAGGTCAGGTTCGGACCTGTGGCATTCTGGATCGTGGTGGGCACGATCACCTGTCTTGGCATGTGGTCGGCGGCGACGGCTACCTATTTTGCCTTTCGCGACGACGTGCTGACCCGCCTGATCGCCCGTCAGGCCGAGATGCAATACGCCTATGAGGATCGTATCGCCGAACTGCGCGCCAAGGTCGACCGCACCACCAGCCGCCAATTGCTGGATCAGGAGCAGTTCGACAAGAAGCTCGATCAGATCATGCGCCGCCAGACAGCGCTTGAAGCACGCGCTACGGCGCTTGGCACCATTCCAGACGTGACCGGTTCCATCCGACCGACCGCGCCTTCCCGTGGCGTCGCGACGTCGGAAACGAACTCGGGAACACCGAAGCCCAAACCGATCAGCGACACCGTGATCTTCGTGGCGCCCCCCGATCGTGAAGCGCGGCTCGAATCGCGCGCGCCAATCCTCAGTGGTCCTCCGCCGAGCCAATTCGCCAAGAACGAGGGCGTCGACAATGCGCTGGTTCGCCTGCAGAATTCTCTGGACCAGGTCGAGAGACGGCAGCTCGCGGCGCTCAACTCCTACGAAGACAGCATGGAATCGCGCGTGCGCCGGATGCGCGGCGTCGTCACCGATCTCGGCCTCAACATGGCGCAGCTCGAAGCCACCACGCCGCGTGTGCCAATGGGCGGGCCTTTCATTCCGGTCAAGCTGCCGGCCAATGCGAGCACCTTCGATCGCGAACTTTATCGCATCAATATCACGCGCGCGCAGGTGGACCGCCTGACCCGCACGCTCGCGCAGGTGCCCTACCGCAAGCCCGTCGTCGGCGAAGTCGAGTTCACCTCGGGCTTTGGCGTGCGCACCGATCCGTTCTTCGGCCGGCCCGCGATGCACACCGGTCTCGATTTCCGCGCCCAAATGGGTGATCCCGTGCGCGCCACAGCGATTGGCAAGGTGGTCAACGCGAGCTGGAGCGGCGGCTATGGCCGCATGGTCGAGATCGATCATGGCAATGGTTTATCGACCCGCTACGGTCATCTTTCGCAGATCGACGTCAAGGTCGGCGATGTGGTGAAGATCGGCCAGGTGATCGGCGAGGTCGGCTCGACCGGCCGCTCCACCGGGCCGCATCTGCATTATGAAACGCGGATCGACGGCGAAGCCGTCGATCCCCAGAAATTCCTGCGCGCCGGCGTGAGGCTGAGCGCCGGCTGATCCAGTTAGTGGGTCATCGTGTGGCCGACTTCGCCAGTGATGACATCGCCGAACAGATGCCAGGCCGCGCCGTCGAACTTCATGAGCTGCATCTGCTCGATCGGGAAGAAGTCGTCCGGGCTGGTGTTGATCTTGATCCCGGGAAGCATCACGGGGCTTGAGAAGTCCTTGAGATTGGCGGCCTGCTTCATGATGTTTTCGCGGGTCAGGTTATCGCCACACTGCTTGAGCACCTGAACCATGGTCTGTGCGACGGCATAGCCATAGACATTGTTGTTGTTCAGTTTGTCGCCGTCTGGATAGTACTTGTCCATGAAGGCTTGCCATTCTTTCACGCCCGCATCATCCTTCCAGGCCGGGTCGGTCGGATCCTTCAGATAGGCCGATGAAATGATGCCCTTGGCGTTATCGAGGCCTGCCGGCTTAAGCACGCCCGCCACCGAAGTCGACACGTTCGCCAGAAAGAAACGCGGATGCCAGCCGAGCTCTCCGACTTTCCGGATCGCTTGGGCCGATCCCTTGGGAGCCGCCCAGGAGAAGAAGGTATCGGCACCTGAATCGTGCAACGCGACGATCTGGGAGTCGACCGAGGGATCGCTCACCTCATAGGATTTGTCGGCAACGATCATCTTGTCGGCCTTGTCGCCGAGGCCGTCACGCAATCCCTTGACTTGATCCCGCCCCGCATCGTCGTTCTGCCAGAACACGGCGATCTTGGCGTCGGGAAAATGGTCGAGGATGTATTTCGCGTAGATGCGTCCCTCGCTCTGGTAGTTGGGCTGCCAGCCCATCGTCCATGGGAAGTTCTTCGGGTCACCCCATTTGGTCGCGCCCGTGGCCACGAAGAGCTGCGGCACTTTCTTCGTGTTCATGTATTTGTGGATCGCCGAATTCGAGGGCGTCCCGAGCGCCTGGAAAATGAACAGCACCTCATCGTTCTCGACCAGCTTGCGCGCCTGTTCGATTGCCTTCGGCGGGCTGTAGGCATCGTCATAGGAGATGAACTTGATCTTGCGGCCGTTGATGCCGCCCTCCGCATTGATCTTGTCGAAATAGGCGGCTTCGGTCTTGCCGATCACGGCATAGGAAGAAGCGGGCCCGCTATAGGGCATGATGTTGCCGATCTTGATCTCGGTATCGCTCGCGCCGACGTCGTATTTCTTCTGGGCATGGGCGTTGGTCGCAAGCATTGCGGCGGCGGCAAACGCCGCAAGTGAAATCAGGCGTGTCGAGGCAGCCAGCATCGTTCTCTCCCCGTCGATTGTTTGTTTTGTTGTGCTTGAAGTCTCGCAAGCCGCGTCCGTGCTGGCAAGCGCTGCCTTCGTCCAACTTTTTCCGCGACGCGAAACGGCATTGTTGCCGCGGGGTTGCGATCGATCTCGCTCTACGTCGTCGAAAGCGGCGAGATGCGCCTGCTCTATCGCAACGCCGCTGATCGACATTCTCGACGAGCCGCTGCGGCCCGCAGCGGCGAGCTCAGCTCGCGGCCGCCTCAAGTCCCTTCACCGACCAGTCGAAGCGCTCGGTGAGGCCGGCGGCCTCATCAAGTCCCAGCATCAGGTTGAGGTTCTGCATGGCGGCGCCCGAGGCGCCCTTGCCGAGATTGTCGAGCAATGCCACCAGCCGCGCCTGCTGCAGCTTGTCGGAGCCGAAGACGTAGAGCTTCATTCGGTTGGTGCCGTTCAGGCTCTCCGGCGCCAGCGTCGTGAGCGAAGCCGCCTCCTCGAGACTTGCGACCTCGACAAAGCGCTCGCCCTCATAGGCCTTCGCCAGCGCCGCGTGCAGATCCCGGAGCTTCGGCGCCGAGGGCAGTGCGTAAAGCGGCAGCGGCACCTCGACGATCATGCCCTGCGCATAGCGGCCGACCGACGGCTCGAAGATCGGCGCATGCTGCAGGCCGCCATGCGCCTTCATCTCGGCGACGTGCTTGTGACCAAGCGAAAGTCCATAAATGCGATAGGGTACCTTGGTGAAGCTCGCGGACGCCTGGTCCTCGAACTCCTCGATCATCCTGCGCCCGCCGCCGGAGTATCCCGAGACGGCATTGACCGAGAGCGGCCAGCTCGCCGGCAGCATCCCGGCGTCCGTCAGCGGCCGCACCAGGCCGATGAAGCCGGTCGGATAGCAGCCGGGATTGGAGACGCGTTTTGCGCTTTTGATCGCGGCGCGTTGCGTCCGCGTCATCTCGGGGAAGCCGTAGGCCCAGCCATCAGCCGTCCGGTAGGCCGTGGAGGCATCGATCACACGCGTCCTGTCGTTCTCGATGAAGCCGACCGCCTCGCGCGCGGCGTCATCCGGCAGGCAGAGAATGACCACATCGGCGCGGTTGATGATCTCCTTGCGCGCCGCAGCCTCCTTCCGCCGCGCGGGATCGATCGAGACGAGCTCGATATCACCGCGGCCCGAAAGCCGCTGCAGGATTTGCAATCCCGTCGTGCCGGCTTCGCCGTCGATGAAGATTTTCGGTGCCATGACGGTACCCTCGTGGCGCTGTCAGGCGCTCTCATACCGGGAGAGCGAGAGCTTAGCCACCCCGTTTTACAGTATTACGGCGTATGTAGGCGCGGTTGCGCTTGGCGCTACCGCTTCGGACGCGAAACAATCTCGATCATCTGGCCTTCGTCACCATCGGGCGCGTGGGCTTTGGCCCTGTCATAGGCCGCCAATGCCGAGCGGCTCACAGGCACGCCGGGCAACAGCGTCTCGGCGAGCCGCACCGCATAGGCAGCGTCCTTGTGGCGCAACGCCGCGGTGAAGGTCGCGCCAGAGAAATCGCGCGCAACCATGCGCGTGGAATGGCGCACCACCTGCGGGCTCGCCACCGCGCCGGTGGAAAGCGCCTCGGCTACCAGGTTCATGTCGAGGCCGGCCTGCTCCGCGATCGCTACGCCCTCGGCGAGGCTTGCGATCTGCACCGCGCCCATGAGGTTGTTGATCAGCTTGAACACCGTGCCGGTGCCGACCGCGCCGAAATGGCGGATCGTCGTGCCAAGCGGCAGGAGAAAAGGCCGCGCTTTCTCGAGATCAGCCGGATCGGCGCCAACCAGGAGGGTCAATTTCCCCGCGGCCGCGGCCTGGGGAAGGCCGGTGACGGGGCAATCGATATAGATCAGCCCGCGCTTGGTGAGCCCCTGCGACATCTCGAGCGCATGGGCGTGGGAGACGGTGGAGCATTCGATCGCCAGCGCACCCGCTTTCATGCCTGTGGCGGCCCCGTCATTGCCGAGCCAGACGCGGCGCGAGGCCTCATCGTCGGCGACCATGGTCACGACCGCATCCGCGCCGGTTGCAGCACCTGCAGGCGAAGTCGCCCAACGCGCGCCGCGCGCGATCAAGTCCTCCGCCTTGGCCTTGCTGCGGTTCCACACTGCGACCGTGAAGCCGGCGTCGAGATAGCGGCCGGCCATGCCGTGGCCCATCTTCCCGAGGCCGATGAATGCAACCTGCGGCATGGCCCTAGTCCACGTCCTCGATCATGTCGGCCGTGGTGCCGAAGGCGCGCTGCGCCAGCGTTGCCGCCATGAACTCATCGAGATCGCCGTCGAGCACGCCTTCGGTGTCGGAAGTCTGCACGCCCGTGCGGAGGTCCTTCACCATCTGATAGGGCTGCAGCACATAAGAGCGAATCTGGTGTCCCCATCCGATATCGGTCTTCGCCGCCTGCTCGGCTGCGGCCTTCTCCTCGCGCTTCTTCAGCTCGATCTCGTAGAGCCGGGCGCGCAGCATGTCCCAGGCTTGCGCCCGGTTCTTGTGCTGGGAGCGGCCGGCCTGGCAGACCACCGCAATGCCGGTCGGGATATGGGTCAGCCGCACCGCTGACTCGGTCTTGTTGACGTGCTGGCCGCCGGCGCCGCCTGAGCGCATGGTGTCGGTGCGCACGTCCGATTCCTTGATCTCGATCTTGATGCTGTCGTCGATGACCGGGAAGATCTGCACCGACGAGAACGAGGTGTGCCGCCGCGCGTTGGAATCGAATGGCGAGATTCGCACGAGGCGATGCACGCCCGCTTCGGTCTTCAGCCAGCCATAGGCATTGTGACCCGAGATCTGGATGGTCGCCGATTTGATGCCGGCCTCTTCGCCCTGGGATTCCTCGAGATACTCGACCTTGAAGCCGTGCTTCTCGGCCCAGCGCGTGTACATCCGAAGCAGCATCTGCGCCCAATCCTGGCTCTCGGTGCCGCCCGCGCCGGCATGGACCTCAAGATAGGAATCGAACTTGTCGGCTTCGCCGGACAAGAGCGCTTCGAGCTCGCGCCGCGCGACCTCGCTTCTGAGGCTCTTCAGCGCCTTTTCGGCGTCGGCCACGACGGCTTCGTCGTTCTCGGCCTCGCCGAGCTCGATCATCCCGACTTGGTCCTCGAGCTCGCGCTCGACCTTGCCGATGCCGGCCAGCGCATCCTCCAGCGAGGTGCGCTCCTGCATCAGCTTCTGAGCCTTTTGGGGATCGTTCCAGAGATTGGGGTCTTCGGCGAGCTTGTTCAGCTCGGCCAGCCGCGCCGTCGATTTCTCGACGTCAAAGATGCCTCCTCAGCAGTCCGACCGACTGCTTGATCTCTTCTACCAACCGTTCGACTTCGGCGCGCATGGTCTTCTCTGGTCTTTCCGGCTTGGATCGCCGGCACAATGTTCAGGACGAAAGTTGATGTAGCGGCACGCCGCGCCAAGCGCAATCGCTCCGCGCGCCCGCCCCGGTGCATTCAACTCGCTAGTACAGGCTCCCAGTCCCCGGGCGCATGATCGACATGGCGTCGGGCTGCGTGGCCTGGGGGATCAGCGTGCGATTGGAATCGGGATCGCCTACACCGATGACCGAGTAGTTGTCCGGCGGCGCCGTGCCCGGCTTGAACGCTTCGAGAATGGTTCCGGCGGTCTCAGCCGGGCCCGCGCGCATGCCGGTCTTGGACACGACGCGGACGAGCTTGATGCCGGCCGGGATCTTGAACGGCGTCGCAGGCTTGTCCGCGAGCGCCAGTTTCAGGAAGTCGCGGGCGATCGGCGCCGCCAGATGCCCGCCGGTAGCCGCGTTGCCCCTGCCGAGCGGCCGAGGCTTGTCGTAGCCCATGTAAACGCCGACCACCATGTCGGGCGAGAAGCCGATGAACCAGGCGTCCTTCGCTTCGTTGGTGGTGCCGGTCTTGCCGGCGATCGGCTTGCCCACCTCCCTGAGCACGGTCGCCGTGCCGGCCTGCACCACGCCTTCCATCATCGACGTGATCTGGTAAGCGGTCATCGCGTCCAACACCTGCTCGCGGCGGTCGATGAGCTGCGGCTCGGGCTGGTTGTGCCAGCCCTCCGGCGCATCGCAGCCGCGGCATTCGCGGGCATCATGCTTGAAGATGGTATGGCCGTAGCGATCCTGGATGCGGTCGATCAGGGTCGGCTTCACGCGGCGTCCGCCATTGGCGATCATCGAGTAAGCCGTGACCATGCGCATGACGGTGGTCTCCCCGGCGCCAAGCGCGTAGGAGAGATAATTCGGCAACTCGTCATAGACGCCGAAGCGCCGCGCATATTCCGATATCAGCGGCATGCCGATATCTTGCGCGAGGCGGACCGTCACGGTGTTCAAGGACAGGCGCAGCGCGTTGCGCAGTGTCGTCGGTCCCTGATAATGGCCGTTGGAGAAGTTTTCCGGACGCCAGACCCCTCCGCCCTGCCCCTGATCGATTTCGATCGGCGCGTCGAGCACAACGGTCGACGGCGTGTAGCCGTTGTCGAGCGCGGCGGAATACACGATCGGCTTGAACGAGGAGCCCGGCTGACGATAGGCTTGGGTCGCGCGGTTGAACTGGCTTTGGTCGAACGAGAAGCCGCCGACCATGGCCAGCACGCGGCCGGTATGGGGATCCATGGCGACCATGGCTCCGGACACCTCGGGTATCTGTTCGAGCCGATACTCGCCGTCGACGGGTTTGCCATCCTTGAACAGGGGATCGACATAGATCACATCGCCCGGCTGCAGCACCTGCGAGACCGTCGTCGGAATTTTGCCGCGCAGGGGGCCGGAGGCGGCCTTCGCCCACTTCACGCCATCGAGCGACACGAGACCGGTGTTGCGCTCCTTGCTCACAGCGCCACCGAGGTCGCGCCCGGGCTGAAAGCCGATACGGGCCGACTGCGCGCTGGTTTCCAGCACCACGGCCATCTGCCACGGCGAAATGTCCGAGAGCGATTTCACGTCGGCGAGCTTGACGCCCCAGTCACCGGAAATATTGAGTTTCTGGATCGGACCGCGATAGCCCTGCTCCTCGTCATATTTGACGAGACCAGCCACCATGGTCTTGCGCGCCATGACCTGGATCTTGGGATCGAGCGTCGTGCGCACCGACAGGCCGCCTTCGTACAGCTTCTTCTCCCCATAGCGATCGAAGAGGTCGCGGCGGACTTCCTCGGCAAAATATTCGCCGGCGAAGGTGCGCGCGCTGTTGGCGTGGTTGGCGACGACCAGCGGCGCCTTGCGCGCCGCGTCGGCGTCGGAGGCCTTGATCCAGCCGTTCTCCTGCAGGCGATCGATCACATAGTTGCGGCGCTCGATCGCGCGGTCGTGGTTGCGCACCGGATGCAGCGCCCCCGGCATCTTCGGCAAGGCCGCCAGATAAGCGGCTTCCGCGATCGTGAGCTCGTTGACCGATTTGTCGAAATAGACCAGCGAGGCCGCGGCGATGCCGTAGGCGCCGAGGCCGAGATAGATCTCGTTGAGATAGAGCTCGAGGATCTTGTCTTTCGAGTAGGCGCGCTCCAGCCGCATCGCAAGCAGGGCTTCCTTGATCTTGCGCGAGAAGGACACCTCGTTGGTCAGGAAGAAGTTCTTCGCGACCTGCTGGGTGATTGTGGAAGCGCCCTGCGGACGGCGGTTGGAGCCATAGTTCTCCGCATAGAGGATGGCGGCACGCGCCATGCCTGAATAATCGATGCCGCCATGCTCGTAGAAATTCTTGTCCTCGGCCGCAAGGAACGCGTTGATCACGAGTTTCGGCACGGCCTGGATCGGCAAATAGAGCCGCCGCTCCTTGGCGTATTCACCGAGCAGCGAACCGTCCGCCGCATGGACGCGCGTCATCACCGGCGGCTCGTAATCCTGGAGCTGGGAGTAGTCGGGTAGATCCTTGGAGAAATGCCAGATTGCCCCCGCAACGCCGGCGATGCCAACCAGGAACACCACGGTTCCGGCCGCGAACAGGAATCCCAAAAACCGCACCAGCAAGCGCATTATCGATCCGCTTTATTCCGTTCAACCGTCGTTCAAACTTTGGGCGCCCAGAACAAGGCGGCGCATTCCTAAACCTGGCCCGGCGAGTGCTTCGGCTTGCCGGGCTCATCGTACTTTTGTTGCGGCGGAATTTTCAGCGATTCCGAACACCTTAGGTGTTTTTCTATAGAGCCGCCGCTGTGGCCAAACTAGGGCCTATCGGTTCCCTTCTTCAGTTGGCGGGCGTTGCCGTCGCCAGCCGCTTGGCCAGAAATGCGTCAATCGCCTGGGCCATCGAGTTGGCGGTCTTGGTGCGCCAGCTTTCCGAAACCAGATGTTCAAGGTCGCCTTTGTTCGAGACGTAGCCAAGCTCGACCAGCACCGAGGGGACATCCGGTGCTTTCAGCACCCGGAAACCGGCCGATTTCAGGGGATGCTTGTGCATCCTGGTCACGGTCTTCATCTCACCCATCAAGAGACGGGCGAAGCGGTTTGAAAATGTGCGGGTTTCGCGTTGGGCGAGGTCGATCAGGATATCCGCCACCTCGGTCGGCTCCTGGGCGAGATTGACGCCACCAATGGCGTCAGCGCGGTTTTCCGATTCCGCCAGCCGCTCGGCTTCCGCGTCCGTGGCCTTGTCGGAAACCGTGTAAATCGTCGCGCCTTGTGCGTCGCCCTCGCCATGCGCCAGATAGTCGGCGTGGATCGAGACGAACAATGCAGCGCCTTGGGTGCGGCCAACCTTCACGCGATCATCAAGGGGAATGAAGGTGTCATCGGTGCGCGTCATGACCACTCGGTATTTGCCGCTCCTCTCGAGCCGGTCGCGGAGCGCAAGGCCAAAGGCCAGCACCAGGTTTTTCTCGGTTTCTTCGCCCGAGCGCGTGCCGTTGTCGATGCCGCCATGGCCGGGATCGATCACAACGACGGGGCGGGAATCGGTCGGCGCAGCGGGTCTCGTGGTGGCCACCGGCGCCACCTGCGGCGGGACGGTCGCGGCACTCGTCTGGGAGGGGGCAGGCTTTGGCGGCGGTTGGGTTTGTGCCGTCAAGGCCTGCATGAAACTTGTGGGGTCGGTCTCTTCCAACTCCAGGACCAATCGCGGCGGCTGGCCGTTGGCGGGATCGAGCATCGCGGAGCTTGTAATCTTGGCCGGTCCGGTCAGGTCGAAGACGATGCGGGAGCCACCCGGCATCACCAGCCCATAGCGGAATGCCCTGATCAGCCCTCGCCCGGCCGATCCGGTGCCCGCGGGAAGGCGGAAGCTGACTTGCGGAATATCGACCACCAGCCGGTACGGGTCGGCCAGCGTAAAGGCGCGGAACGGGATGGTCTTGTCGAGATCGAGCACAAAACGGGTCTGCTTGATGTCGCCGGCTAGCCGGGCGCCCGAGGCGACGGGGTAGCTCAAGGAGTGGCTTTGGACAGGGGGCGGCGCTTGCTCTTCCGCCGCGCTCACCAAGGTGAGGCCGAACCACAGCAATGCTGCGCCGCACAAGAGCGCACAACCCAGCAAAATCCTTTGATTCGCGCGGCTCGCCACCGACTCCGTGCCTCCGAGCAGCCCTTTTTACCGCATTAGGACTACAGCGTTAACGGCTCCCTAAGCGAGCCCCCAGCGATTACGGGGGAGTGTTGCACCCTTACGACGCTTCCCTTGCATGGGCCCCCCAATCCACGTATGTACGGGGTGCTGACGGCTAATACTCTCGGTTGCGTCGCGTTCAGCCTCCCGGTGCAGCGGTGGAACCTCGATCTTTTTGAGATTCCAGCGTTTCTATCCCTTCCTTGAGCGCCAGCGCGAGCCGCGCGGCCCGCAGGAAGGGGTGGTTTTGAGCCCGAGCGGCTTCGGTCCATAGGCTTTTCGTTCCAGGACCGGCTTTGAGAGGCGACCGACCCCGATATCGGACCCCGGCCGGGGTCTGCAGGTGATTTCAGGCGACCGCGATCCGCGCCAGCCACCTGGCTTTCAGCAAAGAGTTACGGCGGCGCCTGCTGCCGCCGACATGTTCCAGACGGGCCGACGCTTGATGCGCCAGACTGTGTTGCCGACCAAAACCAGCGGACATTCCGCAGCCCAGCGGAGCGACGGCTCCGTGCTGCGGCATGTTCCGCGCCGGTTGGACTCGGCGAGGCGCACGCTGTCGCGTTTTGGCCTTCCCCTCACCCCCGAATCAGGTGGACCGTCGCGTCACCCGACAGCGCGATCAGCGCTCACGGACCCACGCGCCCGCCGCCGCCAAGAGTTCCAAAATGCCCAACAAGATGTTGATCGATGCCACCCACCCGGAAGAAACCCGGGTTGTCGTGGTCCGTGGCAATCGCGTCGAAGAATTTGATTTCGAAACCGCCCAGCGCAAGCAACTGCGCGGCAATATCTACCTCGCCAAGGTCACGCGGGTAGAGCCCTCACTCCAGGCCGCGTTCGTCGAATATGGCGGCAACCGCCACGGCTTCCTCGCCTTCAGCGAAATCCATCCCGACTACTACCAGATTCCGGTCGCCGACCGTCAGGCGCTGATCGAGGCCGACGAACGCGCCCACCGCGAGGCCGAGGAAGAGAGCGAGCATCGTTCGAGCCGAAGACGCTCGCGCCATCGCAGCTCGCGCCGTCGCGGCAGCGGCGACCATATCCAGAGCGACATCGTCGAGCATGCCGAGGCGCCGGAGGCCACTTCCTTCGCCGATCACGAGCAGCCGCATGACAGCGAACGTCCCGCCGACGCCGGGCTTCCCGCGCACGAAACCATCGAGTCGCATGACCACAATGGTCAGGAGCCCAACGCCTATGAGCATGACGATCATGGACACGATGATCATGGTCATGACGACGAAGCCGGCGCCCCGGCCGTCGCCGCGCCGGAGGAGCAATCGCATGCGGAAATGCCGGTAGCGGCTGTCGTCGAAGCTTCGGTCGCTGCGACTTCCCAGGACCCGGCCGAGCTTCGTGACGAAATCGCACGCGACGAGCGCGCCGACGAGGAGCAGGTCGAGGAAAACGTCGCACATGCTGACGATGCGCCCGAACATGCCCTCGAAGAGCATGCGGCCGCGCCGCTGGAAGAACATTCCGAACATTCGCTCGCGCCGCAGGGCGACGAACCTCACGAGGATGACGACGGCGAAGAAGACGCCGAGGAAGAAGTCGTCGAATCCGTCGGCGGCGATGACGTGCTCGAGGAAGTGCCGGAGCGGCCGTTCCGTCCGCGCCGCCAGTACAAGATCCAGGAAGTCATCAAGCGCCGCCAGGTGATGCTGGTGCAGGTGGTCAAGGAAGAGCGCGGCAACAAGGGCGCGGCGCTGACGACCTACCTCTCGCTCGCCGGCCGCTATGCGGTCCTGATGCCCAACACCGCGCGCGGCGGCGGCATCAGCCGCAAGATCACGTCCGCGCAGGATCGCTCCCGGCTCAAGGAAGTGGTCCAGGAGCTCGATGTGCCCGAAGGCATGGGCATCATCCTGCGCACCGCCGGCGCCTCGCGCACCAAGCCCGAGATCAAGCGCGACTTCGAATATCTGATCCGGATGTGGGAGACCGTGCGCGACACGACCCTGAAGTCGCAGGCTCCCACCCTCGTCTACGAGGAAGGCTCGCTGATCAAGCGCTCGCTGCGCGACCTTTACAACAAGGAGATCGACGACATTCTGGTGGCGGGCGAAGCCGGCTATCGCGAAGCGCGCGATTTCATGAAGATGCTGATGCCGGCAAATGTGCGCGCGGTGAAGCAGTATCGCGACGGCCAGCCCTTGTTCTCGCGGATGGGCGTCGAAAGCCAACTGGATGCGATGTTCTCGCCGACCGTGCAATTGCGCTCCGGCGGTTACATCGTGATCAACCAGACCGAGGCGCTGGTCTCGATCGACGTCAACTCCGGCCGCGCCACGCGCGAGCACCATATCGAGGATACCGCGCTCAAGACCAATCTGGAGGCGGCCGAGGAAGTCGCGCGGCAGCTTCGTCTGCGCGATCTTGCGGGCCTGATCGTCATCGACTTCATCGACATGGACGAGAAGCGCAACAACCGTGCGGTGGAGCGCAAGCTGTCCGATTGCCTGAGGCAGGATCGCGCCCGCATCCAGGTCGGCCGCATCTCGCATTTCGGCCTTTTGGAGATGTCGCGCCAGCGCATCCGCGCCAGCGTGTTGGAAAGCTCGACCGAGCCCTGTCCGCAATGCGGCGGCACCGGTCATGTCCGGTCGGTGTCATCGGTCGCGCTGCAGCTCCTGCGCGGGATCGAGGAAATCCTGATGAAGGGCGCGACCCACAATCTCGTGGTGCGCACCCGCAACGACGTCGCGCTCTATGTGCTGAACCACAAGCGCGGCCATCTGAGCGACCTCGAGAACGCCTTCAAGGTCACGCTGTCGATCGCCTCCGATCCCAATGTCAGCGGCGTGCAATCCTACATCATCGATCGCGGCGAGCAGGTGCATACGCTGGAAGCGGCGAAGGCCCTGCTTGCTGCGCAGGCGACGACAACCCCCGCCGAGACGGAAGAAGCCTTCGACGAGGATGAACCCTTCGACGCCGAGTTCGAGTCGGAAGTGGAAACCGAGGAGACCGAGGGGCTTGCCGAGGATGCAGGCGCCGAGGGCGACGGCGAGCAGGAGGGCCAGGGTCAGCGCCGCAAGCGGCGCCGGCGCCGGCGCGGCCGTGGCGGCGGCGAGGCGCGTGAGGCCAGCCAGCAGCCGCGCGAAGACGGCGAAATGGTTTTCGGCGAACAGGCGGCCCCGTTCGACGCGACGGCCGATGAAGGTGAATCCGAGGAGGACGATTCCGAGGAGCAGCCGGCCTTTGCGCGCGGCGACAGCCAGGGCAGTGGCGAGCGTCGGCCGCGCCGCCGCGGTCGCCGTGGCGGACGCCGCCGCCGTGGCGGTGGCGACCGCGCGGAGGATGGCCTTCCCGGTTCGATCTCGGACGAGCTTGCGCCGCCGTCGACTTCCGAAGCGACTGATGCGGTCGCCGATTTCGATGTCGGCGCTGCGCCCGCGCCTGCGCTGCCGGAAGTGCATCCCGAGCCGATTGCCCCCGCGGCGGAGCCGCAACCGGCTTATCCGGCTTCACCCGAGGCGGTCAGCGCGCCAGCGCCCGAACCGGAGCCGCATGATGGCGAAAAGCACGTGCCGCGCCGGTCCACGGTGCGCGAGAAGGTCAGCTTTGCGACCAGCACCCTGCCCGCTACGGCGCAGGCTCCTGTTGATCATGCGGCGCCCGAGCCGGCATCTGCCCCCGAGGCTGAGCCCGCTTCCGAGAGCCCATCCGAGCAGCCGCGCAAGGCCGGATGGTGGTCGCGTCGTTTCGGCGGCGGGCAGTAAGGACCTTGCTGTTTTTAGTGGAAAACCGCCTGGCCAAGCCGGGCGGTTTTTTGTTGCCCGCGCCTCGCTCGATGCATTGACGAAATCGATTATAATATACAAAATTATCAATTATACTGATTGATCGAACCCTGCGATGGTGAGCCGGCAACAAAGGAGCTCGGCCATGACCGACAAGGCTCATCTCGCCATCGCAGACGCCGCCCCATCTGAACCAGCTTTCGTCTCCCGCGCGGTTTCGACCACGGCCGCCACGATCCCCGGCCTCTTTCTCGTCACCTTTGTCACGATAACGGCGTTCGGCCTCAGGCTCGCTCCAGCGGCTGCGATCTTCAGTCCGATGATCCTGGCGATCCTTGCCGGCATTCTCTTCCACAATATTGTCGGCACGCCGCACAGCGCGAAAGCCGGCGTCACCTTTGCCATGCGCCGCCTGCTGCGCCTCGCCATCATCCTGCTCGGGCTGCAGCTCACGGCCGCGCAGATCCTGGCCGTCGGCTATAGCGGCATCGTCGTCATCGTACTGGCACTTGGTGCCACCTTCCTGTTCACGACCTCATTCGGAAAGCTCCTCGGCGTAGAGCACAAGCTCGCGCAACTGATCGCCGCCGGCACCTCGATCTGCGGTGCTTCCGCCGTGATCGCGACCAACACCGTCACCAACGCTCCTGACGAAGACGTCGCCTATGCCGTCGCCTGCGTGACGCTGTTCGGCTCAATTGCGATGTTCACCTATCCGTTGCTGCCAGCGCTGCTGCACCTCGATGCCCGCACCTATGGCCTGTGGAGTGGCGCCTCGATCCACGAGATCGCGCAGGTCGTCGCCGCCGCATTCCAGATCAACAAGGAGGCCGGCGAGTTCGCCACCATTGCCAAGCTCACCCGGGTTGCGATGCTGGCGCCGGTGGTGATGACGCTCGCCTTCCTCGCGCGCAGCAGTGCCGCCCGACATCATTCGCGGAAGGCCAGCGCGCCGATGCCGTGGTTCGTGCTCGGCTTCATCGCGATGGTCGCGCTCAACAGCGCGATCGCGATTCCTCCCGAGGTGAAGAGCCCGCTCGTCACCGCAACGACCTTCCTCTTGTCGATGGCACTCGCCGCCATGGGGCTTGAGACCGATATCAAAAAGCTTCGCGCGCGCGGGTTGCGGCCGCTGCTGCTCGGTGCGGTCGCCTTCCTCTTCATCGCGGGCTTTAGCCTCGCGCTGGTCAAACTCATCTCATAGGAGATGCCGTCATGACGCTGGAGCAGCTCAGGATCTTTGTCGCCGTCGCCGAGCTCGAGCACGTGACCAGGGCTGCTCAACGTCTCAACCTCACCCAGTCGGCGACCAGCGCGGCCATCGCCGCCCTGGAAGAGCGTTATGCCACCCGCCTGTTCGACCGCATCGGTCGCAACATCCGCCTGACCGACGCCGGCCGGCAGTTCCTGCCAGACGCGCGCGCGGTCCTGGCGCGCGCCGGTGCCGCGGAAGCAGCGCTATCCGACTTTTCCGGGCTGAAGCGAGGACACCTGAGCGTGGCAGCGAGCCAGACCGCCGGCAACTATTGGCTGCCTGCGCCGCTATTCAAGTTCCGCAAGCAATATCCGGGCATCTCGATCGATTTGCGGATCGGCAATACCGAACAGGTCGCGAATTGGGTCGAAGCCGGACAGGCCGATCTCGGCGTGGTCGAAGGCGACGTCGACGCGCCAACCCTCTCGGTCCACCCGATCATCGAAGATGAACTGGTGCTGGTGGTCGGGCCCACGCATGCTTACGCCAAACGGCGCGCACTGAAGCCGCAGGAATTGCGCAACATCGAGTGGGTCGTGCGCGAGAAAGGCTCCGGCACGCGCGCCGTGTTCGAGGCGGCTCTGAAGAAGTTTGGCATCACCCTGAAGGAGATCGAAATCGCGCTGGAGCTGCCCTCGAACGAGGCGGTGCGCACGGCCGTACAGGCCGGTGCCGGCGCCACGCTGATCTCCAGGCTGGTCGCTGGCAACGCGCTGCGCGCAGGAACGCTGGTCCGGCTTGCGATTACTCTGCCGAACCGGCGCTTCTTCCTTTTGCGGCATAAAGAGCGCCGCGTCACGCCGGCGGAGCGGGAGTTCATCGCCGCGCTCGCCGGCTGAACCGACGCCTTTGTTTTGCGCATGATGGATGCAAAGCGCGCCTTCGAACCCGAATCCCGTATCGAATCAAGGTTTGGGTGCGTCGAGTCGATCGTGATGGGGCGAGGCGGTGCCCGTTTCACCGAAAGGACGGTGTCGTCGCGACCAGGCACACTAACTTGAACGGAACCCGATATTATCCTATACGCGCGTAGGGATCGGGACGCTCCGCACGAAATTGGCGGAGCCGTCGTAGTCGTTTGTCCTGCACCCAAATCGTCCTGTGCCTAGCTCTCTGCCAAGATCCTGTTTTCACGCGGACTTCCTTTACCTGGGTTTCCAACATTTGGAGAATAAGACGATGATCTCGCTTGAACACGTTGCTCGCAAAAAAATCCAAATCGATCAGGTCGCTCCCGGCATCGAGCCGGTCTACGACCACGCCAAACAACAGCGCTGGGACGATGAAAATTTCGAATCGCGCAAGATCTACATGAAGAGCTCGACGCGATTTGACGGCGAGACAGACAACGGCGGCGACGACAGGTAACGCGATCGCACCTGCACCCGCCGGTGCCGTCGATCTCAAGCCCCTTGCAGCAGACTAGCCGCGAGGGGCCTTCCATTGCCGGGGCAAGGGATTTCGGAGATTCCGTCAGGAATGTCATGACAGGCGCCCCTGGCATCACCTTCATCTACACCAATTCCCATGACGTAACGACGGACCTCCTGGTGTCGAAGATCGGCACCGAGCGGATTTTCCGATTCAATTTCAACCTCTGGCACGATTACAAGATCCGGCTGACCTCTTTGGGCTTCGAGATCGAAAATCCAGTCGGCCGCAAGATTACCGATCGCGAGGTAGCCAAGTTCTATTGGCGCAAGCCGATGCGCTCGAAAGATCTCACCCCCGGAATTGCGGTGTCCGATCGAGACAATTACATCGAGGAAGAGCTTTGGTACATGATGCGCGAGGCCATGAACCTGTTGTGGTCGCGCGGCCGGCTGGTTCTCGTCGAGCCTTTCGCGGACGTTCGCTGCGGCAAGCTGATGCAGGCGCGCGCCGCGAGCCGCTATTTTGCCGTCCCGCCTTTCAATTGTCTGTTTGGTTCGCCACAGGCGCTGCGGCCGCGACGACGGTCGGTGGTCAAAAGCCTGAGTTCGACGCGACTCGACAAGACTTCGGTGTTTTACACCACGGCAGTCGAGGAAAGCGAATTGGATCCCGCCATTCCCTGGACGATCCAGGACCTGGTCGTTGCCGAGAAAGACGTGACCATTGCCGTCGTTCGCGACAAGCTGTTCGCCTTCGAGCTGGCGCGGCATCCCTTTGTCGACCAGACGCTCGATTGGCGTGAGCTCGCCACCGATTATGTAACCGACGAGTGGAAGGTCCATCCATTACCGCCGGAAATCGCGCGCGGCGCGCTCTCGCTGATGGCGGACCTGGAACTCTGCTATGGGCGGATCGACATGCTGGTGGCAGACGGAGCCTATTTCTTTCTTGAGGTCAATTCGAACGGAGAATGGGGCTGGCTCGATCCGTCCGGTACGCACGGGCTGCTCGGCAAGATCATCGAGGAGATTTCCCCGGATACGCCGCTTCGTCCTCTGCCGACCTCGCGTCCGCCCCGTGATCCATAACGCAATCGCCCTTCTTCTCGTCGGTCTTCCGGCGGGGCGCGGCTGCAGAAATACTGCATAGCTCGGCATAAAGGCCGTCCGCAGCCAGCAACTGCTCGTGCGTGCCCCGTTCGACGATCTCGCCGGCGCGCAAGACGAGAATTTGATCTGCATGCCGCACGGTGCCCAGGCGGTGGGCGATGACGAAGCAAGTACGGCCAGCCATCAGTCTTTGCAACGCTTCCTGGATCAGCGTTTCGGTCGCGGTATCGACGCTCGCTGTCGCTTCATCGAGAACAAGAATGGGCGCGTTTTTCAGCAGCGCACGCGCGATGCTGATGCGCTGCTTTTCGCCAACGCTGAGTTTGACGCCGCGCTCGCCGACCTGCGTATCGTATCCATGCGGCAACCTTGCAACGAAGTCCTGACAATTCGCCGCCGAAGCAGCAGCGAGCAATTCCGCATCGCTGGCCTCAAGCTTGCCGTACAAGATGTTCTCGCGCACGGTTCCGTTGAAAAGGAAGCCCTCCTGACTGACCATCGCGATTTGCGCGCGGAGCACATGCAGCGGGAGAGTCGCGATGTCGACGCCGTCGATAAGGATTCGGCCGCCGCCCGGCGAGTAGAACCCCAACAGGAGGCTGGCGAGCGTCGATTTGCCCGACCCGGTCGGGCCGACCAGTGCGACGACCGTGCCGGGGCGCGCGTGAATCGAGATATTGCCGAGGGCTGACCGCCCATGATTGTAGCTGAATCCCACCTCCTCGAAGCGCACGTCCCCTTGCACGGGCACCGGCAGGGACGCCTTATCCTCGCCCGACGAGCGTTCCTGGGGCGTGTCGAGAATGTCGAATACGCGCTCGCTCGCCGCGCGAGCGGACTGCAGCATCTGGTTGAAGGCCTGCAGCCTGGCGACCGGTTCGTAAAACAGCGTGAGATAAAACAGAAATCCAACCAGTTCGCCGAGCTTGATCTCGCCGGCCGCAACCATCGCTCCGCCGCGCCACAGCACAAGCACGGTGCCGAGCGAGCCGACGAATGTCATTGCCGGTGAATAGACTGACCATATTTTGAGAACACGCAGCGTCTGATGGCGCACCGTGTTCGCCTGTCCGGCGAACCTGGCGTCCTCGTGATCCAGCCTGTCGAAGGCCTTGATCTGGCGGATGCCCTGAAGATTGTCCGCCAGGAGAGAATTCAGCGCGCCCACGCTCTGCTTCGTGGCGCGATACCACCGTACCGCCGTAACCGTGAAGCAGAATGTACCCAGGCTCAGCAGAGGCAGAGGCAGCAATGCCAGCATCGCCAGATGCGGATTCTTCAAGAATAGAATGACAAAGACGGAGGCCACGCTGAGCAGCGCGATGGAGGCCTGCTCGGTACCGTCGATCAAAATGCGCTCGACATAGCCGACATCGTCGACCACCCGCGTCATCAAATCACCTGACGCACGGTCATCGAAAAAGTTGACCGGCAAGCGCTGCAGCCGTGCATAGACTTCGCGCCGCATGTCGTAGATGACATTTTGTTCGAACGTATTGTTCACCAGAATGCGCAGCCAGGTGAAGAGATCGCGCAAGGCGAAGGCCAAAAGCAGCGCGAGGATGGCGTAAGGCAGCCGGGCGACCTTGCCTCCGCTGATCACGTCATCGATGATGTATTGCGTGATCTGGGGAAAGGCGAAGGACCCTCCGAGCGCCAGGACCGCACAGAGGACGTTTGCCAGCGCCAGGAGCTTGTAGGGTCGCAGGTAGGGCGCCACGCGGCGCAGGATTTCGATAGCGGAGCGGGCTTTGGCTGCACCGGAGGCGAGAGGGCTCGAAGCTGTCGCTGACGCATTCATGCGATCATTCGCCCCGTTTTGACGGTTCAGCCATGCCCGGCTTTGATCAGGATTTTCTCCATCAGCAATCGCCGGACCGGCGCCAACCTGTCGCCGAGGCCGATCTCGCCCGGAATACAGCCGACGGTGAAGGGTTGCCCCTGGGGACAGTAGCGCAGGTTCAAGACGCCTCCCCGGTTAGCAACCAGCCGCCGATCCGCGTGACAGCCTCCCGCATCTCCTCGGCGGAGCGCGCATAGGAGAAGCGGATGAAATTCCTGCCGTGGAAGGGATCGAAGTCGACGCCCGGGGTCGCCGCCACCCTCGCCTGCTCCAGCATGCGCTTGGCAAAGTCGAAACTGTCGGAGGTGAACCGCGAGACGTCGGCATAAAGATAGAATGCGCCATCGGCGGGCAGGAAATCGGTGAGGCCCGCCTTCGGCAGGCCCTCGATCAGGATGCGACGGTTCTCCACATAGCCGCGCTTGATCGCCTCCATCTCCTCTGTGCCATCGAAAGCAGCTTCAGCCGCGATCTGCGACAGCGTCGGCACCGAGATCGCGAGATTCTGTTGCAGCCGCTCGATCGGGCGCACCAGCGGCTCCGGCACCACCATCCAGCCGACCCGCCAGCCCGTCATGCAGAAATATTTCGAGAAGGAATTGATGACCAGCGTGCGGGGCGAGAGCTCGGCCGCGGTCACCGCCGGAAGGGCATAATCGAGCCCATGATAGATCTCGTCGGAAATGAAGCGGATCCCGGCTCCCTCAGCGGCGGCGATCAGCGCGGTCAGCGCCTCCCGCGACATCATGGTTCCCGTCGGATTGGCAGGGCTGCCGACGAGAACGCCCTTGAGCGGCGCCTCGCGATGCGCGGCGAGCAACGCCTCCCCGGTCAGGGCATGGCGGGTTTCGCTGGCGGTTTCGATCAGCACCGGCTCGCAGCCGAGCGCGGTGAGAATATGACGGTACGGTGGATAGCCGGGCACGGTGACCGCAACCCGGTCGCCCGGCTCGAACATGGCCAGGAAGGCCAGGATGAATGCGCCCGAGGAACCCGTGGTGACCACGATTCGCCCCGGATCGACCTCACACCGATAGACGTCGCGGTAATGCCGGGCGATGCGCTCGCGCAAGCTCGGAATGCCGAGCGCAGAGGTGTAATCGATCCGGCCCAATTCGAGCGCCCGCCGGGCAGCCGCAATCGCCGTTCGCGGCGCCGGCGCGGAAGGTTGCCCGACTTCCATATGAATCACATGACCGCCGGCCGCCTCGATTCGCTCGGCCGCGCTCATCACGTCCATGACCATGAACGGCGGAACGTCGCTCCGTGCGGAGGCCGAAAGCAGGTTCGCCGCGCGCTCTCTCGGTGTCGCCTTGTCCATCCTTATCTGCTATTTATCCCGCCAAATGGACCCAGCGCGAACCGATTTCGCCGGTGCCCCAGACTAGCCGCATTCCACGGCTTGTTAGGGCATAGCCCTTCTCCGCCATAAAGGCCAATTGCTTTAGGCTCCCAATGCTGCTCGATCCCGCGCGCGCGAAAAGAAGTTCCGGCTTGACCGCTATCCTGGTCGCCGCCACTTTGGTGCTCGCCCAGGTCGCGCCGGTGCAACCGGCGCGGGCGCAGCAGCACAAGGGGCCGCCGGTCTTGCGCGATACCGAGACCGAGCAGCTTCTTCGCGAATACGCCCGCCCGATCCTCAAGGTTGCCGGCCTGGAGAAGCAGAATATCCAGATCGTCATTATCAACGACCCCACCTTCAATGCTTTCGTTGCCGACGGTCACCGCATTTTCGTCAACTACGGGGCGATCCTGGAGTCGGAAACGCCGAACCAGTTGATCGGTGTCCTGGCCCATGAAACCGGCCATCTGGCGGGTGGCCATCTCGCCAAGCTGCACCAGCAACTGGCGCAGGCGCAGACCCAGATGATCATCGCCATGCTGCTCGGCGCCGGCGCCTTGGTGGCCGGCGCCTCCCAAGGCGCAGGCGGCGCGGGCCTGGCTGACGCCGGCGCAGCGGCCATCGCAGGCCCGCAGGAGATGATTCGCCGCTCGCTGCTGTCCTATCAACGCCAACAGGAAGAGAGCGCCGACCGTGCCGGCGTGAAGTTCCTGACCGAGACCGGCCAGTCGCCCAAGGGCATGTACGAGACCTTTAAGCGCTTCGCAGACCAGAGCCTGTTCGCCGCCCACGGCGCTGACCCCTATCTGCAATCACACCCGATGCCCGCCGACCGCGTCGCGGCGCTGGAGGGACTGGCCCGGCAGAGTCCCTATTGGGACAAGCAGGACCCTCCCGCCCTGCAATTCCGCCACGACATGGTGCGGGCGAAAATTGCGGCCTTCATGGAGCGCCAGGACACGGTCTATCGCCGCTATCCGTTGTCGAACACCAGCCTGCCGGCGCGCTATGCCCGCGCCATTACGACCTACTTGCATGGCGATCTCGGCAACGCCGTGGCGCAGATCGATGGGCTAATCCAGGCGCAGCCGAACAATCCCTATTTCTATGAACTGAAGGGCCAGGCGCTGCTCGAGGGCGGAAAGCCCACTGAGGCAATCGCCCCGCTGCACAAGGCGGTCGCGCTATCCAATAACGCGCCCCTCATCGAGATGTTACTTGGGCAGGCGCTGGTCGCTACCGACAACAAGGCCTACACCGACGAGGCGATCACCATCCTTCGCGCTGCGGTGGCCCGCGAGACCGAGGCGCCGCTTGGCTACAGTCAGCTCGCGATGGCCTATGGCCGGAAGGGAGATTACGCCGAGGCCGATCTCGCCTCCGCCCAGGCCGCCTATCTTAGCGGCGACAGCAAGACCGCCCGCGAACTCGCCTCGCGCGCGAAGACCCGCTTTGCCGTCGGCTCGCCCGGCTGGGTCAGGGCTGACGATATCGTTACCGCCAAGCCCTTGCCCGGCCATAAGAATAATTAAGCGTTCACCGTGTTAATCGGATACTGAAAGTCAGGCTATACTGGGTTTCAAGGGAAACCGAGCTCCATCCAGAGGGATCACCCGATGCGTTCTTTCCGCCTCATCGCCATCGCTTCGGTCGCGCTCGCCTTGTTCGGCGCGCCGATGGTCGTGTTCGCACAAAGCTTCAGCGACACCCAGCGCAGAGACATCGAGACCATCATCAGGAATTACCTGGTCAGCCACCCCGAGGTGCTGGAAGATGCGATGAACGAGCTTTCCAAGCGCCAGGCTGCGGCTGAGGCGAAGAAGCATGAGGAGAGCGTCGCCAAGAACGCCGACGAGATCTTCAATTCGCCGCGCGGCGTCGTGCTCGGCAACAAGGACGGCGACGTCACCTTCGTCGAGTTCTTCGACTACAACTGCGGCTACTGCAAGCGCGCGATGGCCGACATGCTGGATCTTCTAAAAACTGATCCGAAGCTGAAGGTCGTTCTGAAGGAATTTCCGGTGCTCAGCGAAGGCTCGGTCGAGGCGGCCAAGGTTGCGGTCGCGGCGCGCATGCAGGATCCGAGCAAATACCTCGCCTTCCATACGAAGCTTCTGGGCGGCCGCGGCCCGGCCGACAAGGCGCGCGCGATGGCCGCCGCCAAGGACGCCGGCTACGATACGGCGCGGATCGAGAAGGACATGACGAGCCCCGAAGTGAAGGCGACGATCGAGGAGGACTTCAAGCTCGCCGAGGCGATGGGTATGAACGGCACGCCGAGCTACGTGATCGGCAAGCAGGTTGTGGTCGGCGCGGTCGGCCTCGAGGGCTTGAAGGAGAAGATTGCGATCGCACGCTGCGGCAAGGCGACCTGCTGACCGCTCTGCTTCTCTTGGCGACCAAGGAAAGGCCGGCGCCAGCGCCGGCCTTTTTGTTCCGCGAAATCGTTCATCCGGCAGTCAGGAAACCGTGCGCCGGAACTCCTTCGCGCAAGGAACATCCCGGATGCCGTTTTCGTTGTCCGCGCGGGCAATGCAAACACTGAGGAGGTATCCATATGTCCAACCGTTTCATGGCTTCGGTCGCGGCACTTGCGCTGATCGCCGGAACCAGCCTTGCCTACGCGCAGGGCGGTGGCATGAAGAATGAGTCCGGCGGCAGCACGATGCAGCACTCGACGACGGGCAACGCTGCCGGCTCCGAATCTTCGGAACAGTCGAAATCGAAGGGCGGGATGAAGGCGGGCCAGTCCGAGCAGAAGTCACCGGGCGCGATGAAGAACCAGAACGCCCAGGAGAAAACGAAGGGCGGGATGAAGGAAGGCCAGTCCGAGCAGAAGTCGCCGGGCGCAATGAAGAAGCAGAACGCTCAGGAGAACACCAAGAGCGGCAACGCCAATCAGCGTGCGGAGGAGCGCAACAAGGCCGGCCAGACCACCGGTCAGAGCAACACGAAGATGCAGGGTCAGCAGAAGGGCGGCACCAACGCCGCCGAAACCAGCACCACGACCCAACGCTCGCAGACAACTACGGGTCAGGCCGGCGCCGGCGCCAAGCTCACCAGCGACCAGCGTACCAAGATCACCACCGTGTTCCGCAGCGAGCACGTTCAGCCCGAGAACAACGTGAACTTCTCGATTTCGGTCGGCACGCGCGTGCCGCGCGAGGGCGTGCATTTCCGTCCGCTTCCGGCGCAGGTCGTGACGATCTATCCGCAGTGGCGCGGCTACGAGTTTATCCGCGTCCGCGACCAGATCCTGGTGATCGATCCTAACACCTACGAGATCGTCGCCATCCTCGAGGCCTAAGGCGCTGGTACAGACTTTCATTGGGGCGGGCCGCGTGCCCGCCCCTATTTCTTCTTGCGGACCCCGCCCCCCGGCGCACCCTCGACACCGATCGTCAGCGTTGGTTAATCAGCAATTTCCGTAAGTTCCACCGGGCTTTTTTCAAGCTGGATGAGGGATTTGGGGCGGACCCTGGCGGCCTAAAGGCTTCCCCTCGAGGCGGGAGTTACCTATAACCGCGCGCACATCAGCCACATTGCCGGGATTGGGATGGCCAAAAGCCCCGACCAGACGATCTATGTTCTCAACGGTCCGAACCTCAACCTCCTCGGGACCCGCGAGCCCGAGACCTATGGCCACGCTACGCTTGCCGATGTCGAGAAGCTCTGCGCCGACACAGCCGCGCAGTTCGGCCTGAGAGCCGATTGCCGGCAGTCCAATCGCGAAGGCGAATTGGTCGATTTCATCCACGAGGCGCACGCCAGGAAAGCCGCCGGCATCATCATCAATGCCGGCGGCTATTCCCACACCTCGATCGCGCTGCATGATGCGCTGAAGGCCGTCGCAATTCCGACCGTCGAAGTGCATATCTCCAACATCCATGCACGGGAGAGCTTTCGGCATCATTCATTCACCGCCAAGGCCGCTATTGCCGTCCTGTGCGGCTTCGGCATCGACGGTTACCGGTTGGCGATCAATGGCCTTGCCGCCAAGATCGGCGTCAAGGCCGTGGGCGCTGGCTCCAAGGCCTGACGCTTCTCGACCCAATCGACCCACCAAGAGCAGAGTTTTCGGATCAAGATCATGGCGCGCCAGCCGGACGCAAAGACGACACCCAAATTCTCGAGCGACGACAGCGCGCTCATCCGCGAGCTTGCACTCCTGCTCGACGAGACGAGTCTCACCGAGATCGAGATCGAGCGCGCGGGCTTGCGCGTGCGCGTCGCGCGCAACATCTCGATCGCAGCCGGAATCCCGGCGAATGTTCCGCTCGCCACAGCCGCTCCCGTAGCGGCTGCGTCACCGGCGGCCGCTGCCGCAGCCGCCGCCACGGCCGACCTCTCCAAGCATCCCGGCGTCGTGCCCTCGCCGATGGTCGGTACCGCCTATTGGGCGCCGGAGCCCGGCGCGAAGCCTTTTATCGAGGTCGGCGCAAAAGTGTCTGCCGGGCAAACGTTGCTCATCATCGAAGCCATGAAGACGATGAACCAGATTCCCTCGCCGCGCGCCGGCACCGTGACGCAGATCCTCGTCGAGGATGGGCAGCCGGTGGAATTCGGCGAGCCACTCGTGATTATTGAATAGCGAATGGCGAATGGCGAATAGGGAAGAAGGAGACCATTCGCCATTCGCCATTCGCCCACTTGAGACAACATGTTCGACAAGATCCTCATAGCCAATCGCGGCGAGATCGCGCTTCGCATCCTGCGGGCGTGCAAGGAGTTGGGTATCTCCACCGTCGCGGTGCATTCGACCGCTGACGCCGACGCCATGCATGTGCGGCTGGCGGACGAGAGCGTGTGCATCGGCCCGCCGCCGTCGAAGGACAGCTATCTCAACATACCCGCACTGCTTGCGGCCTGCGAGATCACAGGCGCCGAAGCGGTGCATCCCGGTTACGGCTTCCTCTCCGAGAACGCCCGCTTTGCCGAGATCCTCGCCGATCACAATCTGCAATTCATCGGCCCGAAGGCTGAGCATATCCGCCTGATGGGCGACAAGATCGAGGCCAAGAAGACCGCCAAGAAGCTCGGCATTCCCGTGGTGCCCGGCTCCGATGGCGCGGTCGGGCCGGACGATGACGCGATGGCGATCGCGAAAGCGATCGGCTTTCCGGTGCTGGTGAAGGCGGCGGCCGGCGGCGGCGGCCGCGGCATGAAGGTTGCGCCGACGGAAGCCGATCTTGCGCTTGCCCTGGCCACGGCCGCCAACGAAGCCAAGTCCGCCTTCGGCGACGCTTCGGTCTATCTCGAAAAATATCTCGCCAAGCCGCGCCACATCGAGATCCAGGTGCTCGGCGACGGCCGTGGCGGCGCCATCCATCTCGGCGAGCGCGACTGCTCGCTGCAGCGGCGCCACCAGAAGGTCTGGGAGGAAGGCCCCTCGCCCGCGCTTGATGCAGCCGCGCGGGCAAAGATCGGCCTCACAGTCGCCAGGGCGATGCAGCAGTTGAAATATCTCGGCGTCGGCACCGTCGAGTTCCTGTACGAGGACGGCGAGTTCTACTTCATCGAGATGAACACCCGCATCCATGTCGAGCATCCCGTGACCGAGATGATCACGGGTATCGACCTCGTGCTGGAGCAAATCCGCATCGCCGCCGGCGGCGATCTGCCGGCCACGCAGGACCAGGTCCAGGTCAACGGCCACGCCATCGAATGCCGGGTCAATGCCGAGAACCCCGTGACCTTCCGTCCCTCGCCCGGCAAGATCCTGCAATACCATCCGCCCGGCGGCCTCGGCGTGCGGATCGATTCCGCCGTGTACCAGGGCTATGTGATCCCGCCCTACTACGACTCACTCGTCGGCAAGCTGATCGTGCACGGCAAGACGCGGGCCGAATGCCTGATGCGGCTGCGCCGCGCACTCGATGAGATGGTGGTGGAGGGCATCGAAACCACGCTGCCGCTGTTCCGCGCGCTGGTGCGGGAAACCGATATTATCGACGGCGATTATCATATTCACTGGCTCGAGCAGTACCTGGCAGGCCAAACGGCAACCTGAGCCGCCGCCATTTATGACGGGTTCCAGATCATGGAACCAAAAACATGGCTGGGGCGTTTCGGTGGGGGCTTGAGCTTCGATTCCGAAGTTCGCATGGTCCTAAACGAATTCGCCGCCGCACTGAATATTTCCCGCTAGGGGGTTTTTGATTTCGTCTGCAACCGCCGAAATGCCGGAAGCGCACAGTGCCCGCGCCATTTGGCAAACCTTGCTGCTTGCAGCCGGCTTTCTCGTGCTGG
>NZ_DATGFH010000075.1:0-155212 GCF_035309285.1 Bradyrhizobium sp.
ATAGTCTTCTATCCGCGCAGGAAGCAGGCAGACCTGGTCCCGGCTCTCGCCGCTCTTGAATGTGTGATTCGTCATAAACCGAATCGTACATCAATTGCCGGAAATGCCGAGTTCTTGCCCAGCCTCGACGGGCAAATCATCTTGCTTCTCTTTATCAGAAACGTCAAGGGTCTCTGGTTAAAATATTTTGCTTCCGTTTTTCGTAAATGTATGATTGGCTGACCGCATCCCGTCTCACGCAAGAGGGGCGTATCGCGATCGTCACGAACGCGAGGCGGGGATGCGATGGACGCGTACGAGCCGACTGACGAACGGCGCGGCATGCGGACGAGCGAAATCGTGTTGTCCTGGCCCCCCGACGCTGGGGTCAAGCTTGCCGGTTGATGATCGGCAGGCGACGGAGGCTAACAAGCCCGGCACTCCGGGGAGACCACGTATAAGCCGTAAACCATCGCGCAGGGAATGCCGGAGTGTGTTCGGTTGTACCTGTGGACTGCTCGTGTGCGTTCTTAGCGCATTTGCTGCACACGAGGCGCGCGGGTGCAACGGCACCCGGCATTCCCTGCGCTCTCTTGCTTTTTCGAGGGCGGCGAAACGATGCATCACTCGGGCATGTCGTGCCGCGGGGGACGCAGACCTGTGCTTCCTTCGCGATCCTGCATACGAGGTGCGGCCCGAACCGGTCTCGCTTCGTCCGTAGCAAATATCAGCCATGCGTTGGGTTCGCCCCCAAACTCGGCTATAGGGGCTTTCCTATCGAATTAAGTCTCAAAAGATCCGGAGAAACGCCTGTGACCCAACCTGCCGCGCCCGTGCCTGCGCCCGTCCTCGAAGCGCTGGCGCGCTATGACACGCCGACGATCTGCAATGCGATGGAGGTGGTGGCGCCGGAACGGCGGCTGATCGGCTACACGACGAAACCGCTGGTCTGCCCGTTTCCCGACCTGCCGCCGATTGTGGGCTACGCCCGCACGGTGGCGATCCGCTCCGTGCTCAAGTCGGGGCTTGCCGCCGCCGAGCAGGCCAAGCGCCGTATCGATTACTACGAATATGTCGGCACCGGTCTTGGTCCGCGCATCGCCGTGATCCAGGATATCGACGGCGCCGATGCCGGCTATGGCGCGTTCTGGGGCGAGGTGCAGAGCAATGTGCACAAGGCGCTCGGCTGCCTCGGCGTCGTCACCGACGGCTCGATCCGCGACATCCCGCAATGGGCTCCGGGCTTCCAGGCGCTGGCCGGCTCGATCGGCCCGTCGCATGCCTGGGTGCATGCCGAAAGCTTCGGCGGGGAGGTGCGCGTCGCCGGCATGACCGTGAAATCGGACGACCTCATCCATGCCGACCGCCATGGCGCCATCGTGATCCCCTATGATCTCGCCGCCAAGCTGCCGGACGCCTGCGAGCTCTGCGCCCGGCGCGAGACGCCGATCCTGGAGATCGCGCGATCCAAGGACTTCTCGCTGGAGAAGCTGAAGGACGCGCTGAAGCGCTCGGCGGAGATCCACTGAACCTGGCAGGAGGCCGCGCCATGAACATGAACGGCAAGACGGTTCTGATCACCGGCTCGACCGATGGCGTCGGCCGCTATGTCGCGGGCGAGCTGGCGAAGCAGGGGGCGCATGTCCTGCTTCACGGCCGCGACGCGGCGCGCGCGAAAGCGCTGGTCGACGAGATCAAGGGGCGCGGTCACGCCGCGCCGACCTTCTATCAGGCTGACCTGTCCTCGCTTGCCGGCGCGCGGCAGCTTGCGGAGGCCGTCAAGGCCGATCACAACAAGCTCGACGTCTTCGTCAGCAATGCCGGCATCGGCTCGCAGAGCAATGGGCCGCAGCGGCAGGAGAGCGCCGATGGTCATGAGCTGCGCTTTGCAGTGAACTATCTCTCGGGGTTCCTGCTCGCCTATCTCTTGCTGCCGCTGATCAAGGCGGCCGCACCATCGCGTATCGTCAATGTTGCTTCGCTCGGTCAGCACCCGATCGATTTCGACGACGTGATGATCACCAAAAATTATTCAGGATCGCGTGCCTATTCCCAGAGCAAGCTGTCGCAGATCATGTTCACGATCGACCTCGCCGACGAGCTGAAGGGAAGCGGCGTCACCGTCAACTCGCTGCATCCGGCGACCTACATGAACACCACCATGGTGCGTGCCGGCGGCATCACGCCGATGTCCACGGTGGAGCAGGGCGGAGCAGCGATCCTCCATCTCGTGTCTGGCGACGACGTCGCCGGCAAGACGGGACTGTTCTTCAACGGCACGAACGAGATGAAGGCCAATGCACAGGCCTATGATGCGGCGGCGCGAAAGCGGCTGCGCCAGCTCAGCCTGAGGCTTACCGGCCTAGCGTGACGAGTGGCAGGGCCCCATGTCCGGAACGATCACTCGGCGGCGGCCGACTGCTTGGTTGCGGCCAACGCGTTGGCGATGGCGTCATCAACCTGCTCGAGCCAGATGAAACTGAGCTTCTCCCGTGCGCTCTTGGGAATGTCATCAAAGTCACGGCGATTGCGCGCCGGCAACATCACCCGGGCGAGGCCGGCCGCCGCCGCGGCGACGACCTTCTCCTTGATGCCGCCGACCGGCAGCACCAGCCCTCTGAGCGAGATTTCGCCGGTCATAGCCGTATCATACCGCACCGTACGCTCGGTCAAGAGCGAAGCCAGCGCGGTGAACATTGCAACGCCGGCGCTCGGTCCGTCCTTGGGTGTGGCGCCTGCGGGAACGTGGACGTGGATATCGCTCTTTTCGAAGATCGCCGGGTCGACGCCAAGCTGCGAGGCGCGGCTTTTGACCAGCGTCAGCGCGGCCTGCGCGCTCTCGCGCATGACGTCGCCGAGCTGGCCCGTCAGGATCAGCGCACCTCTTCCAGGAACGCGTGTGGCCTCGATGAAGAGGATATCGCCGCCGACCGGCGTCCAGGCCAATCCCGTCGCCACGCCGGGTACGCTCGTGCGCAACGCGATCTCGCCTTCGAACCTCGGCGCCCCGAGAATGGGGATCAGGTCCTTGGCTGCGATCGTCACCTTCGTGGCGGTCCCTTCCGCAATCTGCACGGCGGCGTGCCGCAGCGCGCGTCCGATCTCGCGCTCCAGCGAGCGAACGCCTGCCTCTCGCGTGTAGCCCTTGATGATCTGCCGCAAGGCCTCGTCTTCGATCTCCGCCTGCTCGCCCGAGAGGCCATTGGCCTTAAGTTGCCGGCGCACCAGATAACGGCGCGCGATCTCGAGCTTCTCCTCTTCGGTGTAGCCGGGCAGGCTGATGATCTCCATGCGGTCCTGCAGCGGCCCCGGAATCGTGTCGAGCATGTTGGCGGTGGTGATGAAGACGACCCGCGAGAGATCGAAGGGCACGCCGAGATAGTTGTCGCGGAACGTCGCGTTCTGCTCGGGATCGAGAACCTCGAGCATCGCCGCCGATGGGTCGCCCTGGATGCCGCGTCCCATCTTGTCGATCTCGTCGAGCATCATGATGCAGTTGCGCGCGCCGGCCTTCTTGATCCCCTGAATGATGTTGCCGGGCAGCGCACCGATGTAGGTCCGGCGGTGACCACGGATCTCCGCCTCGTCATGGACGCCGCCGAGGCTCACCCTGACGAATGGCCGGCTCATGGCGCGCGCAATCGATTGCCCGAGCGAGGTCTTGCCGACGCCGGGAGGCCCGACGAAACAGAGGATCGGCGCCTTGCCCTGCGGCGCCAATTTTCGCACGGCCAGATATTCGATGATCCGGCTCTTGATCTTCTCCAGCCCAAAATGGTCCTCGTCGAGGATGCGGCGGGCCTGCGCGATATCGATCGGCTTTTCGTCCGGCAGCGCCCAGGGCAGCTCGATCAGCCAGTCGAGATAACTGCGTACCATCCCGGATTCCGCCGCCGCCTCCGGCATCCGTTCATAGCGCCGCAACTCCTTGCGCGCCTGGCTATCGGCTTCGGGCGGCATCTTGGCTTTGGCGATGGCCTCGGTCAGCTCCGCGACCTCCTGGGCCTTTCCATCACCTTCGCCCAATTGGCGCTGGATCGTCGCCATCTGCTCGCGCAGGATGGCTTCGCGCTGACGCTCGTCGAAGGCCGCCTTGGTCTTCTGCCCGATTTCATTGCTGAGGCGCAGGACCTCGAGACGCTCGGCCAGGAACGTCGAAACCCGCTCCACTCGCCTGGGGAGATCGACGGTCTCCAGGATTTCCTGCTTCTCCTGCGGCTTGAGATCCATGTAGGCGGCGGCAAGGTCGGCAAGCGTCCCGGGAGACGAGGTGGACTGAAAAAGGGCGACGAGCTCCGGCGGCGCCTGCGGCAAGAGCTCGATCGCCTCGATCGCCTGCCGTTGCAGGTTGAGAAATCTTGCCTCGATCTCCGGCGAGCTTGTCGTGGGCTCCGGGATCTGGAGCACGCGCGCGACCGGAAACGGCGTGGCGGGAAGAAAGTCCTGAATGCGGGCGCGCTGCACCCCCTGGCAGACGATGTGATGGCTGTCATCGGGCGCAGTGATATAGCGCACGATGTTGGCAACCGTGCAGACGCGGTAGAGGTCATCCGGCGTCGGGTCGTTCGCGTCGGCGTTGCGCTGAAGCAGGATTCCGACTGGCCGCTGCTCGCGCAGCGCCTGCTGTGCAGCGGCGACGGACTTCGAACGGGCGATGGCGATAGGGGTGACCACACTGGGAAACAACACCATGTTGCGAACCGGAATGATGATCAGGGCATCCTGGGGAATCTGGACCGGATTTGGAGCGGATGCGCCGGCGGACATCTGTTGTGATTCGTTGTCCATGGCCATGGCGAGCTCATCCCAATTTTGCCAAGCGGAAGACAATGCACCCATTCACGGCAATGTGGCTGACCTCGAAACGTCCAGCCGGTAACGCGATGCGGCGCTCGAAGCGGCCTTGCGGAAGCTCGAGCCGATGGATGAGCGCATTCTGTAGTTCCGCCGGAAGTGTCCGGTTGCCGCTGATAATGAGCACGCCGTTCTCGACGACCGCCTCAACCTGATCGGGGTCCACGCCCGGCAATGCGACGAGAATCAGAAGTTCCTGATCGGTTTCCAGGACGTCGATCGGAGGTTCCCAGGACGGTTGGGCCGCAGGCCGAAGATTGAAGAATTGCTGACGCATCCGCTCGGCGCGCGCGAACGAGCCGATGGCTTCCGACAGCATCCAGTTGATGGGATCGTTTGCCGCCATTGGTGCCTCGATGCCTCCCCGCGGTACGTATGGTTAGCAGAAGGTTGAGGCTATGTCAGGACGCCGGACGTCGCCTCGGCGGGTGGCGAGATCGTCCGCCATATAGTGATCTGCGCGGTGTCCGCGGGGTTCGGAATGCGCTTAACCTTTACGCGTCTTTAATGGCGCCGCCTTAGGGTCCTCAAACGCGGTTCAGGATGAGCCGCGTGCCGTCCAGGATGGCCGGCCAGTCGCGTATGCGTTGGAGTCTCCCATGGATATTACGACGGGCGTAGGGCTTGTCTTCGGCATAATCGTCATCGCGACGATAATGCTCCTGGGCGGAGATCTGAGTATCTTCCTCAGCGACCATGCGGGCATCATCGTGTTCGGCGGCTCGATCGCGGCGACGATGATCCGCTTCCCGCTCGGCGTCATGCTGCACGGCTTGCCGCTGGGAGCAAAATATGCATTCACGATGAGCCGGCTGTCGGCCCGCGACCTCGTCGACGAGCTCGCCCGCATCGCCGAAATCGCGCGCAAGCAGGGTCCGGTGGGCCTCGAAAAGGTGGAAGCCGAGGACTCCTTCCTCGCCAAAGGCATTCGCTTCGTCGCCGACGGTTACGATCTGGAATTCATCCGCGACAATCTCGAGCGCGACCGCGACAATTTCCTGATGCATCTCGATGAAGGCAGCAAGATCTATCGCGCCGTCGGCGACTGCGCGCCGGCGTTCGGCATGGTCGGCACGCTGATCGGCATGGTGCAGATGTTCGCCAACATGACCGATCCCTCCAAGCTCGGCCCCTTTATGGCCACCGCGCTGCTCGCGACGCTCTACGGCGCGGTGCTCGCCAACCTGCTTTGCCTGCCGATCGCTGACAAGCTGCATGGCAAGCTCCTGGATGAGGAAACCAACCGCACGCTGATCATCGACGGCATCCTGATGATCCGCGATTCCAAGAGCCCAACGCTCGTCCGCGAGATGCTGCTCGCCTATCTGCCCGAGAAGCACCGCCATGAAGAGGGCGAGCCCGTTCCGGCCTGACGGCCAGGGCAAGGCGGGGCTTAAATCATGGCCAAGAAGAAACGCGGCGAGGCGCATAGCGGCGGACACGGTTGGTACGTGTCCTTTGCCGACCTCATGGGGCTGATGATGAGCTTCTTCGTGATGCTCGTCGCCTTCTCCACACAGGACGCCCAGAAGCTGAAAATCGTCGCGGGCTCGATGCGCGAAGCTTTCGGCGTGCAGACGCAGTCCCGCTTCTCCGGCATCATCGAGACCGATGGCGTTCCGACCCGGCCCAAGCTGAAGAACGTCGCCCACATCAATCCGGAGGAGGCCTCGAACACGCCGAGCCCGGATCAGCAGGACAACCATCGCACCGCCGGCGCCAAGCTGAAGATCGATCGCGAATTCGCACTTGCCTCCGCCTCACTTCGGCAGGCGTTGCAGGACATGCCGGAGCTGACCGAGATCTCCAAGCACATCATGTTCGAGGAGACCAAGCAGGGGCTCAATCTGGAAATCGTCGATCAGGACGGCCGCTCGATGTTCCCCGACGGCTCCAAGGAGCCCTATGAGCGCACGCGTCGGCTGATCGAAAGGCTCGCGATCCCGCTAAAGCAGACGCCGCTGCGCGTCTCCATCACCGGCCATACCGCAGCCGGCTTCGTTCCCGAGCGGAGCGACTATGGCGCCTACGAGCTCTCCGCGGACCGCGCCAACGCTGTTCGGCGGATCCTGGAGCAAGAGGGCCTGCCGGCGTCCCACATCTACGCGGTGTCCGGCGAGGCCGATAACCAGCCGTTGTTCCCCGACGACCCTTCGCTGTCGGCCAACCGCCGCGTAACCATCACGCTGATGCGCGAGGATCCTCCGGTTCCACCTGACCTGAAGCCGTAAGCCTGCCTTGCTACTATAGTACCGTCGACAACCAAGGTTGGAACGGCGAAACAGTGCAGCAAGGCTTGCCCAATCGAAGGGCGCACAAACGCATCGATCGGCAACCTATTTCATCCTGATCATCCTCATTGGCGCGGACCAACCGTTCGTCAGCGCACCGAAATAAGGCGCCCCGAAAAACCAGCCGCAAAAAGAACGTGTTGAAAAATCACAGGGTTAAAATATATGCGTTTTCGCATGCCGCGCCCCCAGATTCAGGCTAGTTTTGGCCTCCGGCGCGGGACTATAAGCCGCCTCGCTTTGCGATGGGTGCTGAGGAGCCTTTACGGGCCATAAATTCCATGACGACTGATGCTGTAGCTCCGCCTGTGGAAACAACGGCGGCCAACGGGCATGGCGACGCCCACTCCACAGTAGGTTTCGCCGCGCTCACGCTGGGCAGCATTGGTGTCGTCTACGGCGATATCGGAACCAGCCCCTTGTACGCGTTGCGCGAAGCCGTGGTCGCCGCAAGCGCCGGAGGCGAGGTGACCTCGCAGGCCATTTTCGGCGTGCTCTCCCTGATCATCTGGGCGCTCATCATTGTCGTGACGCTCAAATATGTGATGATCCTGCTGCGCGCCGACAATCACGGCGAGGGCGGCACGCTTGCGCTGATGGCTCTGGCGCAACGCGCCGTCACCAAGGCTGCCGGCGCCATCGTCCTGCTCGGCATCATCTCGGGTGCGCTGTTTTACGGCGACGCGGTGATCACCCCGGCGCTCTCGGTGCTGTCGGCGATCGAAGGTCTAAAGGTTGCCACCGCTGCGTTCGAACCCTACATCGTGCCTTTGACCGTGTTGATTCTGCTGGCGCTGTTTGCCGTCCAGGCGCGTGGGACGGCGCGGGTTGCGGCGTTCTTCGGGCCGATCACATTGGTCTGGTTCATCGTCATTGCGGCCGCGGCGATCAGCCCGATCATGCGGCACCCGGAGGTGCTGCTGGCGTTCAATCCGCTCTACGCCGTCTCGTTCATGCTCCATCACGGCATCATCGGTTTCGTGACGCTGGGTGCGGTATTTCTCGCCGTCACCGGCGCGGAGGCGCTCTATGCCGATCTTGGGCATTTCGGCAAACGGCCGATTCAGACCGCCTGGCTTTTCGTGGTGCTGCCTTCGCTTGCGATCAACTATACCGGACAGGCCGCACTGCTCATCTCCAATCCGAAGGCGCTGGAAAACCCGTTTTTCATAATGTTCCCGGACTGGGCGCTGATACCGATGGTGGTTCTGGCCACCGCGGCAACCGTGATTGCGAGCCAGGCGGTGATCACCGGGGCTTATTCGCTGACGCGCCAGGCGATTCAGCTGGGCCTGCTGCCGCGCTTTGAGATCCGCCACACCTCGGAAGCCCATTCCGGCCAGATCTTCATGCCGCGCATCAACCGGCTACTACTCGTGTTCGTGCTGCTGCTGGTCCTGATGTTCAAATCATCGAGTGCGCTGGCGTCCGCGTACGGAATCGCGGTGACTGGAACCATGGTGGTTACGGCGATGATGGGCTTTGTGGTCATCTGGAAGGTCTGGAGGTGGTCGCCGGTTGCGGCCGCTGCGCTGATCGCGCCGTTCCTCTTGCTTGATCTCACTTTCCTTGCAGCGAACCTGTTGAAGGTCTTGGAAGGCGGATGGGTACCCCTCGCGCTCGGCGGCTTCGTGATGCTGTTGATGTACACGTGGCGACGCGGCAGCAGGTTTCTGTACGAGAAGTCGCGCAAGCTGGAATTTCCGCTGGCCGATCTCATATCCATGCTGGAGAAGCGTCCGCCGCAGCGCGTTCCCGGTACCGCCGTCTTCCTCACCAGCGATCCCATGAGCGCGCCGACCGCGCTGATGCACAGCCTGAAGCACTACAAGGTGCTGCACGAGAAGAACGTCATCCTCACCATCGAAAATGCGCCGACGCCGCGCGTCGATCCGTCCGAGCGGGTCAGGCTGGAGCAGGTCAGCCCGACCTTCACCAAAGTGAGGCTGAAATTCGGCTTCATGGAAACGCCCAACGTCCCCAAGGCACTCGCGATCGCGCGCAAGCTCGGCTGGCAGTTTGACATCATGTCGACGTCGTTCTTCCTGTCGCGCAGGGCGCTCAAGCCCGCGGCGCATTCCGGCATGCCGCGTTGGCAGGACCACATGTTCATTGCGCTGTCGCGCACCGCCAATGACGCGACCGACTACTTCCAGATCCCGAGCGGACGGGTGGTCGAGGTCGGGACGCAGATCACCGTTTAGATACAGTCATCGATATAACCCGTTGGGGCGCTTGATTTTTGCGCCGACTGGCGCGAATTTCGCGTTCCTCAAGGGATAGTCGGGAGAAAGAGCGTGGCGGATCACAGGGTGCACGATTTGACGCCGGAAGAGGTGTCGAAGGGAATTGCGGACGGCCGCTATCTGCTCGTCGACGTCCGAGAGCCCAACGAGGTTGCTGTCGAGGCTTATCCGGCCGGCGTGGTCGTACCGCTCTCGACCTTCGATCCCAAGGCCATTCCCGACCCGCAAGGAAAGCAGGTCGTGTTCGCCTGCCGCTCGGGCAAGCGCTCGGTGACGGCCTCGCTTGCCGCCCAGGCTGCGGGGCTGCCCTATGACAAGCATCTTGCCGGCGGCATGCTGGGCTGGAAAGCGGCGGGCCATCCGACCAAGGCCGGCGGCGGCTGACCTTCCGATGGTATCTCACAACAAGGTCTTTGCGGACCTCCCAGTCACCATCTTCGAGGCGATGTCGCAGCTTGCGCGCGACAACAACGCCATCAATCTCGGTCAGGGTTTTCCTGATGATCCAGGACCCGAGGACATCCGTCGCGCCGCGGCCGACGCTGTTCTGAACGGCTACAACCAATACCCGTCGATGATGGGCATTCCGGAGCTGCGCCAGGCGATTGCAAGCCATTACGGGCATTGGCATCGCTTGAAGCTCGATCCGATGACGGAAGTGATGGTCACCTCCGGCGGTACCGAAGCGCTGACCAGCGCGATTCTGTCCGTCGTCGAGCCCGGCGATGAAGTCATCGTGTTCCAACCGGTCTATGATTCCTACCTGCCGATCATTCGCCAGGCCGGCGGCATCCCGCGCCTGCTGCGGCTCGAGCCGCCGCATTGGCGGCTCTCGGAAGAGATGCTGAAGAGCGCCTTCAATCCCAAAACCAAGGCGGTGCTGTTCAACAATCCGCTGAATCCGGCGGCCGTGGTCTATCCGCGTGAGGACCTCGAGCTTCTGGCGCGGTTCTGCCAGGAGTTCGACAGCGTCGCGATCTGCGACGAGGTCTGGGAGCACGTGATCTTCGACGGGCGCGAGCACATCCCGCTGATATCAATTCCAGGCATGCGCGACCGCACCATCAAGGTGGGTTCGGCCGGCAAGATTTTTTCGCTGACCGGATGGAAGATCGGATTTGTCTGCGCGGCGCCCGCGCTGCTTCGTGTCGCTGCCAAGGTGCATCAGTTCCTGACCTTCACTACCGCGCCCAATCTGCAGGCGGCGGTCGCCTACGGTCTCGGCAAGCCCGACGATTATTTCTTCGACATGCGCACGCAGCTCGCAAAAAGCCGTGACCGCTTGACGGCGGGCCTTGAAAGCCTCGGCTTTCCGGTATTGCGCTCGCAGGGCACCTATTTTCTCACCGTCGACCTGTCGCCGCTCGGCCTCAACGAGACCGACGAGGCGTTCTGCCGGCGCATCGTCAACGACTACAAGGTTGCCGCCATTCCGCTATCGGCCTTCTACGAGCAGGATGCCGTCACCTCGGTGGTGCGGTTTTGTTTCGCAAAGAAGGATGCGACTCTGGACACCGCGCTGGAGCGTCTGTCGGACGCGGTGAATCGCCGGAGAAAGGTGGGATAGGGATGCCAGGTTGGCGGCGATTTCGTTTCCTTGCGGCGCTCGCCGCGGTTGTGCTGCTGATGTCGGCCGCGGCGAGGGCCGAGGAGCGCGTCGTCAATTTCTACAACTGGTCGAACTATATGGCGCCGGATGTCCTGGACAATTTCACCAAGGAGACCGGTATCAAGGTGGTCTACGACACTTTCGACGCCAACGAGACGCTGGAGACACGGCTGCTCGCAGGCAAGTCCGGCTACGACGTTGTCGTTCCCACGGCCTACTTCCTGCAGCGTCAGATCACTGCGCATGTTTTCCAGAAGCTCGACAAGTCGAAGCTGCCGAACCTCGCCAACGCGTGGCCGATGGTGACACAGCATCTGGCGACCTACGATCCCGGCAATCTCTACGCCGTCAATTACATGTGGGGCACGACCGGCATCGGTTACAACGTGAAGACGGTACAAAAGATTCTTGGCCCCGATGCCAGAATCGATAGCTGGGACATGATCTTCAAGCCCGAGAACCTCGCCAAGTTCAAGGATTGCGGCGTCCATATGCTGGATTCCGCCGACGATATTTTCCCGGCGGCGCTCGGCTATCTCGGCCTCGATCCTAATTCGACCAAGCCGGCCGATCTGGAAAAAGCCGCCGATCTCGTCAGCAAGATCCGTCCCTATGTGCGGAAATTCCACTCGTCCGAATATCTGAGCGCGCTCGCAACGGGCGAGATTTGTCTGGTCGTCGGCTGGTCGGGCGACGTCATGCAGGCCCGCAGCCGCGCGGCCGAAGCCAAGAATGGTGTCGAGATCGGCTACGCCATTCCCAAAGAGGGCGCGCAGATGTTCTTCGACAATCTCGCGATCCCCGCCGACGCGGAGCATGTCGCGGAGGCCTATGAGCTGATCAACTATCTCTACCGGCCGGAGGTCGCGGCGAAAAATTCCGACTTCCTGTCCTATGCCAACGGCAATCTCGCGAGCCAGAAGCTGATCGATCCGAAGATTTTCAATGACAAGAACATCTATCCGGACGAGGCGACGCTTTCAAAACTGTTCGTGATCACCGCGCGCGATCCCGCCACCCAGCGCATCATCAACCGGCTCTGGACCCGGGTGAAGACGGGAAGGTAGCGCGACGACTTCGTCATTGCGAGGAGCATAAGCGACAAAGCAATCCATCGTGCGGCCGAGACGTGGATTGCTTCGTGGAGCCTGTCATCGGGCCGCGCTCTGCGCGGACCCGTTGGCTCGCAATGACGATCAGCGGCTACCGCCATCTCCGGTGCAGCCATAGCCACTGTTCCGGATGTTCGCGGATCCAGCCTTCGACCACGCTGGTGATCGCCTGCGTCATGCCCTGAATGTCGATCTTGCCCGCGGCGTCGCGCACGGGGGGGACTTCGTCAGTGAGTTCGGCACGAAAGCGGTTGCCGGGGAGGCGGACGATGCGCACGCCGTGCACCGGGCATTCGATCTGCCGCAGCAGGCGCGCCAGCATCGGATTGGCCTTCGTCTTGCGGCCGAAGAAGGTGACCTCGACGCCGCTGGTCAGATATTGATCGACCAGCATGGCAACGTGTTGTCCCCTTTGCAGGGCTTGCGCCAGGCGCAGCGGCGCGTCGCGGCCGGCCGGGATCAGTGTTCCCATGTTGACCTGGCGCACCTTCTGGATGGCACGATCGGCGGAAGCGCTGTTGGGCCGGCGATAGAGAATGGCGGCGTCAAGGCCGTGGGCGACCGCGGCGAGCGCCGGCAGTTCCCAATTGGCGAGGTGACTGGCGAAGATCAGCGCCGGCTTGCCGTCGAGTCTCAGGGAGTGAAAGCGGTCGTGCATCTCGCGCGCAATCTCGATGCGGCCGTTGGGATCGGGATTGGCCTCGTTGTAGTCCCAGACATGATCGATATGCGCGAACTCGGCGCCGACCCGGCCCAGATTGTCCCAGACGCCGGCAAGGATCGTCTCGATTTCCTCGGGCGATTTTTCTGGGAACGCGGCCGCGAGATTCGCGCGCCCGATCTTCTGCTCGCGGAGCAGCGGGCCAACGGTGCGAGCAACGCGGCTGAACAGGCTACCCATCCTGTCGGGATCGAAGGAGCGGGCGGCGCGCAGCAAGCCGACCGTCGCGGCGCCAACCGCAGTGTCGCCAAGCGGCTTCACCGCCTCGCGAATTCCTGCTCTTGCCCGCGCCAGCAGACGGTTCATCAGTTTCGACAGACGGAGCCGGCTCAGGCCGGTTCGCGCGTCAGGATCAGCGAGGCGTTCTGGCCGCCGAAGCCGAAGGAGTTGGACATCACCGCGGTCACCCGCGCTTCTCGCGCCTTGTTGCCGACCACATCGAACAGAATCGTGGGATCGGGGTTCTCGTAGTTGATCGTCGGCGGAATCCGCTGATGCTCGAGCGTGAGCAGGGAGAAGATCGCTTCCACCGCGCCCGCAGCCGAGATCGTGTGTCCGACCATCGATTTGTTCGACGTCACCGGAATCTGCTTGGCGCGCTCGCCGAAAACCGCCGAGATGGCCTGATATTCCATTTTGTCGTTCTCTGGCGTCGCAGTGCCATGCGCGTTGATGTGATCGATGTTTTCCGGCGTCATGCCGGCATCGGCGAGGGTCTTCTTCACGCAGCCGATGATCGGCTTGCCGTCCGGGCTCGAGCGCGTGCGGTGGAAGGAATCGGTGAGCTCGCCGCAGCCGGCGATGACGCCGAGGATGTTGGCGCCGCGCGCGGTGGCGGCCTCATAGCTTTCGAGCACGAGCGCGCCGGCACCTTCCGCCATCACGAACCCGTCGCGGTTCTTGGAGAACGGCTTGGATGCCGCCTGCGGCGGGGTGTTCTGGGTCGACAGTGCCGACAGCAGCGAGAAGCGAATCAGGGCTTCGGCATTGACCGAGCCCTCGGCGGCGACGCAGAGCGCGATGTCGGTCTCGCCGCGGCGGATCGCCTCGACGCCGAGCTGGATTGCGGTGGCCCCGGACGCGCACGCCGTGGACAGCGAAATCGGCGATCCCTTGGTGCCGAACTTGTCGGCGAGATAGTCCGCGACCGAACCAAGCTGGAAGCGACGGTGATAGGCGATGAACTTTCCGCCGCCGCTGACACGCAGCATGTCGTTGTAGTCGATCTCCTGCTTGCCGATCGCGCGCCCCAGCTCCATGCGCTGCGGCCATTCCACCTCGATCGGCGCAACGGCCAGAAACAGCGGTCCCGGAAAATCTCCCTTGCGGCCAACGCCGGACTGATCGAGGGCTTCCTCCGTCGCAAGTTCGGCCAGCCGCTCGCTCAGTCCGCTGGACGTGAATGGCTCGATCGGAATGAAGTCGACCGTCCCCGCCATGGTCGTCTTGAGGCTCTCGATCGGAAAGCGGCTGATGGTCCGGATGCCCGATTCGCCCGCGGTCAGCTTGGCCCAATTGTCGGTTTTGCCCGCGCCGAGGGAGGTCACCACCCCCATGCCGGTGACGACAACGATTGGCCTGCCGAATTTGTCGCGTGGTGCTGACATCATTTCCCCCGCTTCAAGTCCATCCTCAACGGATCGCTTCGACCAGCGCCATTCCTTCGCCCCGCCAATGGCCGACGCCGACAACGACAATCTGGGCCGGCGGCTTCGACATTTCAATCTCGAATCCGCCTGAGTCGTTTGGCGGAAAGAGAGCCCCGCGGGAAATCGAAAGTGCGGCAAGTGCGATTCCCAGCGGAAACTGCGCTTCCACCAGATGTCCGAAACCGGTGCCGGTCGCCCGTATCGCGAAATCCGGATGCTCGCCAAGGAAGCTGCGTTCCTGCGACGTCACGGGCTCGACTCCGGTGGCGCCGGTGATGATCGCGCCGCCGGGCGCAATTGGGCCAAGCTCCGACCACAGTTTTTTCAGCGTGCCGTTGACGTCGCCTGGCTGCCTGCGCCGGCTGTGGTCGCCGACCACCGTGGTCAGGCGTGCAAAGGGTTTGGCTTCGCGCGCCAGCGCGTGCTTTTTCGATTCGATCACCAGGAACGCGCCCGCTGAGCCAAGCGCGAAGCCCGGGTGTTGCTGCCGCGCCCAGACGGGAGCGAACTTGTCGCGGAGGTTGTAGTCGCCGAACTCGTAGAGGACCAGCATGTCCTTGCGCTCGCCGTTTTGCGAGCCCCCAATCAGGGCGATGTCGCTCTGACCGGCCGCGATGCGTGCGAGCGCGATGCGCGCGGCGTCTACGCCGGCGGCTTCCTCGCCCATGAAGGTGCGGGATGTTCCGCACACGCCATGCACGATGGCGATGTTGCCGGCAAGCAGGTTGGAAAGCTGCGCCAGGAACAACGTCGGGCGCAAGCCGCTCATCAGTTGCTCGTTGAGGAGGCCAGGCGCGGCATTTCCCTTGGCCTGCGTGGTCAGGATCGAACAGTCCACGGCAAGGTCGCGTTCGCCGCCGCCGGCGGCGATCACCATGTCCATCCGGCCAAGGATTTCCTTGTTGCCCTTGACACCGGCCGATTCCAGCGCGAGGCCCGCGGCGTAGGTGCCGATGCGCTGCCAGGCCTCCATCTGGCGCTGATCGCCCTTTTTCGGGATCTGGGTGTCGAGGTTCACCTGTGTCCAGGGGTGGACGACATAGGGCGCGAAATTCTTCTCGTCGACATTGACGCGTCGGGCCTCGAGCGCCTCCCAGTTCGCGTCCAGCCCCTCGCCGAGCGACGTGGCAAGTCCGATGCCGGTGATCCAGACTTCCGCTGGTTCCGCCTTCAACGCTGGTGTGGCGCTCATGGCTGCAACGCCTGCTGGGGAAAGCCGATGCGCTTGGCGACCGCGTCCATATGGCCGCGCAGCGCCGGGTTGGGAAAGGGGATGTGGCTGAAGGTGATCGTCGCATTGCTCCGCAGCTTGCCGGCCACCTTCACCTTGGCGTCGGTGATCGCGTAGCCCGAGCCTTCATGGACGAGGCTGGCCTCGACCGTGAGCAATTCGCCCGGTGTGACGAAGCCGCGCATCTTCGCTTCCTTGACCGCGGCCAGGAACGGCATGCGCTCGAACTTCATCAGCGCAACAAGGAGCCAGCCCGAGGTCTGCGCCATCGATTCGATCAGGAGCACGCCGGGCATGATCGGATAGCCCGGGAAGTGTCCCTCGAAGATGGTGTTCTCGGCAGGCACCTGGGCCTCGACGGTGATCGTCTTCTCGACCGTGTTGAGGTCGAGAATCCGATCGATCAATTGGAAATATTCAAGATGCATGACGCGCGGCTTTGCGCCCCTTATACGCTGGCGCCCTTGGCGGCGACCAATTCGTCGATGCGCGCGCAGAGGTTCTTCAGCACGAAATACTGCTCGGTGGTCGCCTTGCCGTCGTTGACTTCCTGCGTCCACTTTTCCAGCGGCAGCTTGATCCCGAACGCCTTGTCGATGGCAAACGCGATGTCGAGGAAATCAAGGCTGTCGATTCCCAGATCGTCGATCGCATGGCTATCCGGCGTGATCGTGTCGCGCGGAATGTCGCAGGTTTCAGCGATGATCGTGGCGACCTGATCGAATGTGGAAGACATCACTAAACCTTTGATATATTGGGGAAATTCCAAGAAGTTGCGGCGAGCGGACTGCGAACGCCCCCGGAACCTGCCGTCCCCGCTGCCCGTGGTCGAGTGCCCGTATATCGGAGCGCCGCCGTTAGTTCAATGGAGGCGGTCCGGGCGGTCCGGGTCGAAATTGGCGCCAATTGGCGGGGGTGGTCGGCGGCACGCCTATTGGGCCGAAATCCGGACGCAGTCGTGCCGGCCCATCAGCACGCAGTCCTGGGTCCGGCGCAGATCGGCGATGCTCATGGCAAGCCAGATCGCAACCGCAGTGAGCGCGACTGTGAAGGCAAAGGCGGCGACGTTGGCGAGCATGCGCTGACGGAAATCGTCCGGCTCTTCGCGTGGCGTCTCATAGCGCGACAAATCCAGGCGCTGGAGCACGGCCGGCTCGGGCGGCGAATCGTGATGCAGAGGCGTCACCACGGCGTTGCCGCGAAAGGTCGGCGTCTGCACCACGGGCGGTTGCTGCGTGTTGCGCAGCCGGAATTGCAGCACCCGGTGCTCCCCATCCGTTGCGATCGGCCGCTGGTTCTTCACTGCTTCCACCTAGGGCTGCACGCCGACACGCAATGTAGCACGCTCGCCCCTGGCCTCACAGGAAATGTTGTCGCCGCGGCACTGCACAGAATGGCTAAGGCTCGAAAGTGTCATGGAACCTGCCGTAATCGATTCTCACCCGGCCATCCTCGGTTGTGTCCAGGACATCGGCATAGCGGTGACCAAAACGGATGTCGCCGTGCTCGTAGGGCTTGCGCGCATGCACGGTTTGCGCCGCAACAACATCGTAGCCCGACACCACCACCACGAGCGAGATGTCCGACTCCTCAAAATCGGCTGGGCCGAGCCCATAGAGCGGGCTTTGCTCATCGATCACATGGTAAAGCGTCCAGCTCAGCGCGAGCGCGGGGCTTTCATTTCGCATCAGCGGCAGCTCATAGAAGCGGCGGACCTCGTGACCTTCCTCGGTCACGGTGTCCCTGAACATCCATAGCCGTGCGGTCGCGTTGCCGATGATGTTGTGCCGCTCATTGGCGAAGCGCACCATCAGCGTCGGCACGCCGTCGTGGTTCGAGATCACCGGATTGTTGGCAAACAAGAGGCGAGCGCTCGGCCGCGAGAAGCGGGCGAAGATGAGCCCGGTCATGAGCGACATCGAGAAGATGCCGGTGAAGAGCTCGACCGCCGCGATGAAGTGACCGTAATGGGTCTGCGGATGCATGTCGCCGTAGCCGGCGGTCGAGAGCGTCTCGATCGAGAAATAGAGATAATCGATATAGGCCCGGTGCAGCACGTTCGAGATCGGATCATCGCCGATCCAGTACAGCACCGCGAATGCGGCGTTGAAGGCGACGAACACCAGCGCCGCGCCGGCGATGAAGGCCGGCCACGACGCCGTCATGCAACGATGACTGATGTCGGCCCAGAAGCTGAGTTGCAGCCCTTCGGTGACGATCTCGCGGCCGCCAAGCCGGATCACCCGAGCCTTCGGCGTCCGCTCGCTCTCGCCTCTCATCATCCTCTTAGGATTCTCCTCAAAGGCGAGCGCTCGGGGATTTGATCGCTTGCGTCGCCATGCCATAATCAAAGCAATTTCAGGTAATTATTGGCAGCCCAAAACGGGAGTTTCAAGTTATGTCAGGTCCCCGCGAGCCGCGCGTTCACCCCGTCAAGATCCTCGATCTGCGCCCGACGCAAATGACGGTCGGCATGATCGAGGTCAAGGATAAGATCAAGCGCTTCGAGGAAATGAAGAAGAGCGACCAGGAAACCGCGATCGGAAAGCACATGATTCCCGTCGTGGTCGGACCGGACCATCGCTTTTATGTCGTCGATCACCATCACCTCGCCCGGGCGCTGCACGAAGCGAAAGTGAAGGACGTCCTGGTGACCGTGATCGGCGATCTCAGGATGGTGGAACGCGACGCTTTCTGGGGCGTGATGGACAACAAGCGCTGGGTCTATCCCTATGACGCCAAGGGCGAACGCCGCCATTTCAAAGACCTGCCGAAATCGGTGAAGGATCTGAAGGACGATCCCTACCGCAGCCTTGCGGGCGAGCTGCGGCGCGAGGGCGGATTCGCCAAGGACACCACGCCATTCAGCGAATTCCTGTGGGCGGACTTTCTGCGCCGGAAGATTTCGCGCAAGACGATCGATGGTCATTTCCTGAGGGCGCTGGAAAAGGCCAAGGAGCTGGCGAAGGGGGCCGACGCGATTTATCTGCCCGGGTGGTGCGGCCCCCACGCCGACGATTAGTGTCCGGCGCGCACGCTATTTCGGCACGCGCCCCATCAGGTAGAATTCGTCATTGGCGCGCATGCCGGTGACGTTAGCGATGCGGTTGGAGAGCGCGAAGAACGCCGAAATGGCCGCGATGTCCCAGATGTCGTCGTCCGTGAAGCCATGGGCCGCCACCGCCGCGAAATCGGCCTCCGAAATCTCCTCGGCTGCGCGACTGACCTTCATGGCGAAGTCGAGCATGGCGCGCTGGCGCGGCGTGATATCCGCCTTGCGGAAGTTGACGGCGATCTGGTCGGCGATCGTCGGGTTCTTCGCTCAGATGCGCAGGATCGCGCCATGCGCGATCACGCAATACTGGCACTGGTTGGCCGCCGAGGTTGCGACCACGATCATCTCGCGCTCGGCCTTGGTGAGCCCGCTTTCCTTGTCCATCAGAGCGTCGTGATAGGCAAAGAAAGCGCGGAACTCGTCGGGACGGCGTGCCAGCGTCAGGAATACGTTCGGCACGAAACCGGATTTTTCCTGCACGGCGAGGAGCCGCGTGCGGATGTCCTCGGGCAGCGTGTCGATGGCGGGCGCGGGGAAACGTTTGGCTTGAGGCTGGGTCATCTATTGGTTCCGGCTTGTCGCGTGAGCTGCCGGAACCATAGTGGATGGGCGCGGGCCGCGCAAAGCGGATGCGCTTAGCGCAGCGGCTTCTTCAGGAGCGAGAAGCGGTCGGGATCGAGCCCCTGCGAGGGCTGTAGCAACGGCGCTTCCATCGAGGACAGCGTCCGCGGCGCCGGCCGCTCGAAGAGGGGGTCGCTGGGAACGTCGCGCTGCGAGGTCGCGCCGCGCCAGCGTTCCAGCACGGCGCTGACGAAATGCATGTCGTGGCCGGCGGCGACCGACGGCACGGTCTTGATCGCGGCCTCGCTGCGCGGCAATTGGTGCGGCGGCACTTCCTTGAAGCGGAGCCGTGTCGGCAGCGCCACGCCTTCGCCGAAGGCGAGCACCTCTCGGGTGCCGAGCGACGGCACAAAGGACAGCAGATTCGCCGCGGCATCCGAGACCGCCGATCGCAAGAGCGCCTGGTCGCGGTCGTTGGCGAGCCGCATCGCAAACAGCGTGTTGCACTGGGAAATGATGGTGGCGTCGAGCTCGGCCGGGCGTTGCGTCACGAGGCCGAGATAGACGCCGTATTTGCGCCCCTCCTTGGCGATGCGCGACACCGCCTTGCGGGTCGGGCCGAAACCGATATTGCGGTCGGCGGCAGCATAGCGGTGCGCCTCCTCGCAGACGAACAGCAAGGGCGAGACGCCGTCGCTCCACAGGCCGAAATCGAAGGCCATGCGGCAAACGACCGACACGACGGAATCGATGACTTCCGCGGGGAAGCCGGCGAGCTGCATCACCGTCATCGGCTTGCCGTTGGCCGGCAGGCGGAACAGATGGCTGATCACCTCCGCCATGGTATCGCCGCCGACATTGGCGTTGTCGAACATGAAGGCGTAGCGCGGATCGTTGCGCACGGTCTCGATGCGCGAGATCAGCTTGTGATAGATGATGCGCGACGAACGGTTCTCGAGCTTGCCCATGCGTTCGTCGATCAGCGAGATCAGATCGACCAGGCGGTACGGCACCGGGGTGTCGACGGTATAGCCGACCTGTTTCGGATCGATGCGCTTCAAGCCGATGCGGTCGGCGTTCTGGTATTGGGTGTAGATGCCCTTCGCCATCGGAACGACCTCGGCGAGGATATCCAGTTCCTCCGGCACGCCAGGGCGGCCCGCGAACAGGACGTCGACGATTTCCTCGAAATTGAACAGCCAGAATGGCAGCTTCAGATTTCGCGGGTTCAATACCAGCGCGCGGTCGCCGAAGCAGCGGCCATATTCGTTGTGCACGTCGAGCAGGAAGATGCGCAGATTCGGCCGCGACTGGAGGATTTCGTTGAGCAGCAGCGAAACGCCCGTCGATTTGCCGACGCCGGTCGAGCCCAGAACCGCAAAATGCTTCGACAGCATTTCCTCGACGTCAACATAGGCGATGACCGAACGGTCCTGCTGCAGCACGCCGACATTGATCTGGTCGGAGCCCGAGGGGGCATAGACCGTGCGCAGCTCCTGGTTGCTGATCAGCTCGACGACATCGCCGATAGTCGGATAGTGCGTGACGCCGCGCTGGAATTTCGGCCGGTCGCCGCCCAGGATTTCGCCGAGCAGATCGACGCCGGCGCTCGCGATATAGGTGTCGGAGGCCTGCATGCCTTCGGTCGTCACGTCCGTGATCATGGCAACGATGACTGAGGTCGCGCAGCGGATGCTGACGAATTTGCCGACGGTGCCCCGCACCTCCGAGAGCGGCATCTGGCCAGAGGCCAGAAGTCCGACCCGGGCGAGCGAGCCGCGCACCGAAATCACACGTCCGAAGGAAGTCACGGTGGTCCCTGAGTTGTCGAAAAATGGATCCCAGCTGGCACTATGCGGGCCGTCCTTGGACAAACCGTTAAGCCGCCGCGGTCGCATGTTCTTCAAATCTGCAGCATTTTGGCGCAAGGGGGCGTAGGTCGGCGCCGGGTGCTGTCGGGACGTCGGTAAAATCGGGGCTTTTTGCCTTCGGCGCGCGGCCGGCGGCCCTTAACGGGTGGTTTACCAAGCTCACGAAGGAGGCCGCGCCAAGCCTTCGCGTGACGCGGGCCGATTGCCGCAGGGGCCAATGTTGATCATCCACAGGCGAACGAAACCATGTTACTCGCCTCACGAGCAAGGATTGGAACCGTATAGCCCGAGATGGATCGTAGCGACGTCTTGATCATCGGCGGCGGCATCGCCGGCATCGCTGCCGCACTCGACCTACTCGACGCCGGAAATTCCGTGCAGCTCGTCGACCGCGACGAGGAAGCGGCCTTTGGCGGGCTGGCGCGCGAAAGCTTTGGCGGCATGTTCTTTGTCGACTCTCCGGAGCAGCGCCGCCAGGGCATCCGCGACTCCGTCGATGTCGCTTTCCGTGACTGGTGCAGCTTTGCCGAGTTCGGCGCGGAGGATCGTTGGCCCAGAGCGTGGGCCGAGGCCTACGTGTCGCGCGCGACCGCAGATGTGTATCGATGGGTTCGGCGGTACGGCGTGAGCTTTCTTCCGGTCGTCAACTGGGTCGAGCGCGGCGAATTTCAGCCGGGCAACTCGGTGCCGCGCTTTCATGTCGCCTGGGGAACCGGCAAGGGGCTGACCGAGGCGTTGATCGAGGCCTTGCGTGGGCACAAGAACGTCGGTCGCTTGACGCTGCGCTTCGATCAGCGGGTCGAGCGGCTCACGATGCAGGGCGGCAGGATCGATGGCGCCGCGGGCCACGACGAGAAGACCGGCGCGCCGTTTGAAGTAAAGGCCGAGCAGGTGGTGGTGGCCGCCGGCGGCATCAACGGCAGCGACCTCACGCGCGTGCGCCAGAACTGGCACCGCGACTGGGGCACGCCGCCGGAAACGCTGCTCTCCGGCTCGCACCGCTTCGCCGACGGCACGCTGCATGACGCCACCGTCAAGACCGGCGGTGTGCTCACCCATCTCGACAAGATGTGGAATTATGCGGCTGGTGTGCATCACCCGCGCCCGCGCAAGCCGCTGCACGGCCTGTCGCTGGTGCCGCCGCGCTCGGCGCTGTGGCTCAACTGGCGGGGGATGCGGATCGGGCCGCAGCCCCTGGTGTCGGGCTTCGACACGCGACGGCTCGTCACGGAGATCTGTGCGCAGCAGAGGCAATATTCCTGGCAGCTCATGAACATGAAGATCGCGCTAAAGGAATTGGCGATCTCGGGCGCAGAGCACAATCCCTCGATCCGCAACAGGAACAAGCTCGGCTTCCTGCGCGACATATTATTTGGCAATCGCTGGCTGGTGGACGAGATGATCAGCAATTGCCGGGACTTCATCATCGCGTCCTCGCTGCCGGAACTGGTTGAGAAAATGAATGTGCTGCAGGGCGACGATGCGGTCGAGTTGAAGGCGGTGCAGGATGCCGTCAGTCATTACGACGCGACCATTGCCCGCGGCGAGAGCTTGATGAATGACGAGCAATTGCGGCGCATCGCGTACTTGCGCCGATATCGCGGTGACCGCATCCGCCTCTGCAAATTCCAGCCGATCCATGACGCAAAGGCATTGCCGCTGATCGCGGTTCGTGAATTCATCATCAGCCGCAAGAGCCTCGGCGGGATCAGGACGGATCTGGAGAGCAGGGTGCTTGATGCTTCCGGCGAGCCAATCGCCGGGCTTTACGCGATCGGCGAGGTCGCGGGCTTTGGCGGTGGCGGCGTACATGGTTTGCGCGCGCTGGAAGGAACGTTTCTCGGCGGCTGCATCTTCTCGGGGCGCATCGCCGCGGCGTCGATCGTGGGCCGGAAGCTATTCTGAGGTTGAGGAAGCACCATGAAAAGAACGGGAGCCTGGCTCACGGTATACGCGCTGGAGCAGATCGGGGCGCGCTTCACCTTCGGCATTCCCGGCGTGCACACGACCGAGCTCTATGACGCGCTCAACAATTCCAACCGTATCACTCAGGTGCTGGTCACGCATGAGGGCGGCGCGTCGTTCATGGCCGATGCGGTCGGCAGGCTCTCGGATTCGATCGGTGTGCTGACGGTGGTCCCGGCTGCTGGCCTGACGCATGCTGCAAGCGGCATTGGCGAGGCCTTTCTCGACGGCGTGCCGATGCTCGTGCTCTCGGGCGGCCCGCGCACCGACACCGGCCATCGCTATCAGCTCCACCAGATGGACACCCACAAATTCATGAGCGGATTGACGAAAGCGACGTTCCGCGTCACCCGCCACGACGAGGTCGTTCCGATGCTGTTCGAGGCCTACAGGATCGCGACCTCGGGCGAGCCGGGACCGGTGTTCGTCGAGCTGCCGGTCAACATTCTGCTGCTGACCGAGGAGATCGGCGAGCTACCGCAATTCCAGTCCGCGCCAGCACCGCGTCTCAAAGACGGAGCAGAGATTGCCCGCGCGGGCGAGCTGCTGGCGGGCGCCAGGCATCCTTGCATCTTTGCCGGCTGGGGCGCGCGGGATGCGACCGAAGAGCTCATTCGCCTTGCCGAATGGCTGGATGCGCCGGTCGCAACGACGCTGCAGGGACTGTCGGTCTTTCCCGCCAATCATCCGCTTCATGTCGGCTTCGGCTTTGGCGCCTCCGCCGTGCCGGCGGCGCAAAATGCCTTCAGGAATTGCGATTGCATGGTGGCGATCGGAACGCGGTTCTCCGAGATCGCGACCGGCAGCTACGGCGCCGATGTGCCGGCTGATCTGATCCACATCGACGTCAATCCCGACGTCTTCAACGCGAATTTCCCGGCCAGGGTGGCGATCGCCGGCGACGCGCGTCGCGTGCTGACGCTGCTCGTCAACGAGCTCGAAGCCACGCCGCCGCGCCGGGTTGCGAACGATGCACTGCGCGAGCAGATCAAGCGCGACAAGGCCGTCTATCGCGAAAGCTGGTATCGCCACGACGCCAGGGACATCGTCAATCCCGTGCGCTTCTTCGACGAGCTCAGACGGCAAATGCCGGACAACGGCATCATCGCGATCGACGACGGCAACCACACCTTCCTCACCGCCGAGCTGATGCCGATCCATGCGCCGAAGAGCGTGATCCTGCCGACCGACTTCAACTGCATGGGCTATGCGGTGCCAGCCGCGATCGGCGCCAAGCTCGCATGCCCCGACCGCACCGTGCAGGCGATCGTCGGCGACGGCGCCTTCATGATGACCTTCATGGAGATCCTGACCGCGGCCACCAACAATCTCGGCGTCGTGTACTACGTCTTCAATGACGGCGAGCTCGCGCAGATCGGGCAGGCGCAGGCCATTCCCTACGGCCGCAGGCCCTGCACACAAATCGGCAGGCTCAACATCGAGGGCGTGGCGCTTGCGACCGGCGCGGCCTATTTGCCGATGAACGACAATGCCGAAATTGCCGGCGTGATCAGCAAGGCGAACGAGATCGCCGCCGGCCGCAGGCCGGCGATCGTAGGCATCCGCATCGACTATTCCAAAAAGACCGCGTTTACGCTCGGCGCGGTGAAGACCAATTTCGGCCGCTTCCCGCTGAGCGAAAAGCTGCGCTTCCTCACCCGCGCCGCCGTCCGCCACGTGGTCGGATAGTTTTCGCATGGCGGCGGTGTGAGGCCATCGGGTTGACACCGCGTCCGTCAACGCTACGCTCGCCATCCAACACAACAAGAAACAGGGCAGGGTGGAACGCCGTGAAACGCGTCGTCGTATCTTGAGCCGGTCCGCGCGGGCGTCCGCGCTCGCACCTTTCTCGATCCGCAGTTATCGCTTCCAGTGGCCTTCCGATCTCCTCACATCCTGGGCGTTCGAGGTCGAGAACCTCGTGCTCGGCTGGTACATCCTGACCGAGACCGGCTCGGTGCTGCTCCTGACGGTGCTCGCATCGCTGAACTATGCCGGGACGTTGGTCGCACCCGTGTTCGGCATGATCGGCGACCGCATCGGGCACCGGGATCTTCTGGCCATGATGCGCTTCGCCTATACGGCGCTCGCCTCAACCATCATGACGCTGGCGCTGACCGGCCATCTGGCGCCGCTCTATGTCATGATCATCGTGGCGGTCATGGGCCTGATCCGCCCTTCGGACCTTGGCATACGCGGCGCGCTGCTCGCCGACATCATGCCGCCCGAGCGGCTGGTCGGTGCGATCAGCGTGTCGCGCACGACGCAGGACAGCGCCCGCATCGCCGGCGCATTGACCGGCACCGGATTGTTCGCTGCGTTTGGCATCGGCTTTGCGTATATGGCGATCGCTTGTCTCTATCTTACGTCCGCTATCCTCATGGTCTGCATGGGCCGGCCGGCGAAGCACTACGGCGCGGCTGGTCATTCGGGGGATGACTGGCCCGCGCCGTCGCTATTGCGCGACCTGAAGGAGGGCATCGTTCATGCCTGGAGCGGTCCTGGAATGGGCGCGGCGCTCTGCGTCGCGTTTCTGGCCAATCTCACCGCGTTTCCTTTCACGAACGGCTTGCTGCCTTATGTCGCCAACGAAATCTTTCACACCGACCAGGCGGGTCTCGGCTATCTCTCGGCGAGCTTCGCGCTGGGCTCGCTGATCGGCTCGATCACACTCAGTCTGGTGGGCGGCGTGCGCATCGCGCGGCTTCTGGTCGGCGCGACGCTCGCCTGGTACGCGATGCTGCTGGTGTTCGTGGAGATCAGGACTCTGCCGGTGGCCATGGCCTGCCTGGTGCTTGCCGGCATTGCGCAGAGCTTGTCGATGATTTCGGCCGCCGTCATCCTGATGCGCACCGCAAGCGCGCACTTGCGCGGTCGCGTGATGGGTGTGCGCATGATGGTGATCTACGGTTTGCCGCTCGGGCTGCTCGCGGCAGGCAGCCTGATCGGTCTCATCGGTTATACCGCGACCGGCACGCTCTATGCGGCGTCCGGGCTCTTGTCGATGATGGCGATCGCGCTGCTTTGGCGCGCCGATCTGTGGCCGCTGCATGCGCCGGCGAATGCCCGCTGACGGCCATCCGCAAGGATCACGCCCGCTGACACAAGTCGGTCGGGCCGATCGCCTAGCGCTGACCGTGCGCCACCTCGTCGCGCTCGCTTTGGTTGCTGCGGGCTGTCGCCCGCGCTATAGTCGTGCTCCGATATTTTGATTTTGATATTCGCGTCAGCGGGTGATTGCGATGCCGCGTATTTTGGTCAAGGCCGGGCCTGGTCTTTCCGAGACGAAACTGACATTCGGGGCCGCTTCCGTCCCCTTTGATGTTGAACGGCTCTTTACAAGTATCGGTTCGCCATCCGCGCTCGGCGCGACCGCCGCTGACGTCTGGTACGTCCTGAAGCCGAAAATCGAGCTGGATGGCGAAAATCCCTGGGACGTCTGCCATTCGCTGTTGCAACAGGGCTTTGGGGTTGCCGGCGCGCCCCCGCCAAAGTTTGCCGAACCGGATATCGAGCAAAAATGGATTGCCGGAAGCGTCTCGGACGCCGGCCAGTCGCTGACGCAGTCCTGCGATATCAGGGATCAACAGAATCCATCCTTCCCACAAGATGAGAAGAATCCGTACTGGTTTCGCGACCGCGCGCATTCGCAGTTCGACGATGCGGTCAAGGCGATCGGCGGGCCGGATGTCGCCTCGAGGGTCCGCATCGCCCATTTCGATACCGGCTACGATCCCCATCATCATAGCCTGCCGAAGCGGCTGCGGCGGGATCTCGCCCGCAACTTCGTTGACGACGGCAATCCCGACGATGCGAGCGACGAGACCAGCGGCCTTCTCACCAATCTCGGTCACGGTACCGGCACGCTCAGCATTCTCGCCGGAACGGGAATCCCCGCAACGTCACTGCTCGGTGGCGCGCCGTTCGCAGAAGTGGTGCCGGTCCGCGTCGCCAACCGCGTCGTGCTCTTCAGCAACAGCGCCATCGCCAAGGCGTTCGACTACGTCCACGGCCTGAACGCCGCTGGTACCCGCGTCGACATCGTCACCATGAGCATGGGCGGGATCGCCTCGCAGGCCTGGGCCGATGCGGTCAATGCGCTGTACGAGCAGGGCGTGTTCATCGTCACTGCGGCCGGCAACAACTACGGCAACCTGCCGACCCACAACATCGTCTATCCCGCGCGCTTTGGCCGCGTGGTCGCCGCCTGCGGCATCATGGCGAACGGCAAGCCCTATGCCGACCTCGAGATTCGCCTGATGGCCGGTAACTACGGCCCGCTCGACAAGATGGCGACAGCCATCGCAGCTTCGACGCCAAACGTGCCGTGGGCGCGGCTGGGCTGTGCCGACATGATCGATTTCGACGGCGCCGGCACCTCGGCGGCGACGCCGCAGGTCGCCGCCGCCGCGGCGATCTGGCTGCAGAAGAACCGCGACGCGGTCGATGCCTATCCGGAAGGCTGGATGCGGGTCGAGGCGATCCGCAAGGCACTGTTCGACAGCGCCAATGCGAATGCAGACCGGCTGCGCCTCGGTCATGGTGAATTGCAGGCCAGTGCAGCGCTGGGGAAATCGGCGGCGGCAACGGCCGACCTGCGCAAGACGGCCGTCGATACGGTGTCGTTCCCGATCGAGCAGGTTCTGACCGGGCTCGGTCTGGAGGCCGACGGAGACGATCCGCGACGACGCATGCTGCAGCTCGAAGCGCTGCAGCTTTCGCAGAATACCGACGTCGAGAAGATCATGCCTCCCGACCAGTCGACCGCGACAAAGGCCGACTGGCGGCGCCTGGCGGATGCGTTGATCGCCCATCCGCACGCGTCAGTGGCGCTGCGGCAGGCTTTGGGCAGTGCGGTCTCGACCGGCTCGACCGCTGAGCCGACGGCGCCGATACCGTTCGGCAACTCCGCCCTGAATATCCAGCTTGAGAATGCCAAACGGCCGCGCGCGCCGAAACCGCCGTTCCGGCCGCTCAGGGTCTATGCCTACGATCCGTCGCTCGGGGCCGAGCTCGATACTGTTGCGATCAATCAGGCGACCCTCGAGGTTCGCTGGGAAGACGAACTGAAGCCGGGCCCGATCGGCGAATATATCGAAGTGATCGACGTCGATCCGGCGAGCCAGTGCTGCTACTCACCGGTCGACCTCAACGACACTTATGTTTTGAACAGGTCGGGCATCACACCTTCGGAAGCGAACCCGCAGTTCCATCAGCAGATGGTCTATGCGGTGGCCATGAAGACCATCGAATATTTCGAGAAGGCATTGGGCCGCGTCGCGCTGTGGGCGCCGCGCGAGATTTTGGTCCCGCGGGAGAAGAAGCCGGAGGAGGCAAAGCAGGCAGAGGCGGACGTGTGCGCCGATACCGAGCCGGTGAAGAAGCTGAGATATGTGCAACGCTTGCGGATCTACCCCCATGCGCTGCGCGCCAAGAACGCCTATTACAGTCCGGAGCACAAGGCCCTGCTGCTCGGATATTTCAACGCCTCCAGTTCCGCAGCCGCAGGCTTGATGCAAGGCAGCGTTATCTTCACGGCGGTGTCGCATGACGTCGTCGCGCATGAAACGACCCACGCTCTCCTCGATGGCGTGCACCGACGTTTCCGCGAAGCGACCAACCCGGACGTATTCGCTTTTCATGAGGCTTTCGCCGATATCGTCGCTTTGTTCCAGCACTTCACGCTGCCGGAAGCCTTGAAACACCAGATCGCGGCCACGCGCGGCGATCTCGAGCAGCAGAATCTGCTCGGGAAGCTCGCTGTGCAGTTCGGCGAGGCGACCGATCGCTACTATGCACTGCGCGACTATCTCGGCAAGGTCGAGCCGCCGAAGGAAGGCAGCGATGATCCGCCAAAATGGGTTCGCCGCGAGCCGCAGCAGACCGACTACGAGGATGCCAAGGCGACCAGCGATCCCCACGCCCTCGGCGCTGTGTTGGTCGCGGCGGTGTTCGACGCGTTCCTGCAGATCTACAAGCAGAGGACGACGGACCTGCTGCGGCTCGCGACCGGAGGAACCGGCTTGCTGCCGGACGGCGACATTTCGGTCGACCTGGTGAATCGATTGGCGCGCGAGGCCAGCAAAGTTGCGGGCCAGATTCTCAACATCTGCATTCGTGCGCTGGACTATTGTCCGCCGGTCGATATCGTCTTTGGCGAATATCTTCGCGCGCTGGTCACGGCCGATTTCGACCTTGTGCCCTATGACAGGCTTGGATACCGGGTCGCCTTCATCGAGGCCTTCCGCAATCGCGGAATCTACCCGAGGGACGTCAGACATCTGGCGCCCGGAAGCCTGATTTGGGAGCCACCACCGCTGCCGTTGCGACAGGCGAACGTCCAGAAAATTCTCAAGGAAATGTCGACCGATTGGGATCTGCAGAGCAAACGCTGCGACGCGTATAACCTGTCTTTGGACAACGCGTGCAAATTGCACCGCTGGCTGATGGACAAGGATTCGGTAGGGGACGAAGAGCTGGCTGCACTCGGTCTGCTTCGGGTCCAAATTCCGCAGCCATTCAAGATCGGAAACCAGGAGGGCTGTCTGCACGGAATTGAAGTTCATTCCGTGCGTCCCGTGCGCCGCGTCGGTCCCGAGGGCAATATCCGCGCCGATCTGGTCGTTGAGATCACCCAGAGTTTTCGCCCGAAGGGAATGCCGGGCGTGCGTTTCCGCGGCGGCTGCACGCTGATCATCGATCTCGCAAAGGCGGAAGTGCGCTACATGGTGCGCAAGAAGGTCGACAATCCCTGGCGACTCCAGAACCAGTTGGGACTTGCCGCCGCAGGGGGCGATCTCGGCGCCAACTACTTCACCGACGACACGGCCGGCCGCGAACCCTTCGCGATGATCCATCACGTGCATGGATAGGAGGACTCCATTGGCGCGACCATCGAAGGAGAAATCAGCCGCCAAAAAAACTGCGGCCAAATCCGCCGTCAAGTCGGCGGCGAAAGCGAAGAAGCCGGGCGGGCAAGCTCCGGCGACCGCGCCGCAGCCTGGCGCTGCGGGAGGTTCGGCCTATCGCGCGAAAATCAGAATGTATCGCCAGGGGCTCGGTGATTGCTTCCTGGTCTCGCTGCCGCGCACCGACGGGAGCAGCCGTCCGTTCTACCTCATGATCGATTGCGGCGTAGTGCTTGGCACCACCGATCCCGGCACGATCATGACCAAGGTGATGGAGGACATCGTCCAGACCACTGGCGGCAAGATCGATGTTCTGGTTGCGACCCACGAGCATTGGGATCATCTCTCGGGCTTCGTTCAGGCCAAGGCCTCCTTCGACAAGCTGCAAGTCGGCGAGGTTTGGCTCGCCTGGACCGAAGATGCGAAGGATCCGTTGACGCAGCAACTCAAGCAGCAAAAGGGACAAGCGCTGGCTGCTTTGCGGATGGGGCTCAGTGCGCTGCAGATAGCCGGAGACTCGGACGGGGCCGAGGAGCTGGGCGGAATTCTGGAGTTTTTTGGTGCGGCGAAAGGGCCGACTACCACGGATGCCCTGACCAATGTGAGGGCCAAGGTGACCGCGGCGCGATATTGTCTGCCGAGCGATGCACCGGTGGTGCCATCAGGCGCCAGCGCGCGCTTCTATGTGCTCGGCCCGCCGCATGACGAGAAGATGCTGCACAAGATCAATCCATCGGCGACCAACCAGGAGACCTATGGCCTGGCGATGGGCCTCTCGATGTTCATGGACGGCGCGGGGACTGCCCTCGCGGAGAAAGACGGGGGCCGACCTTTCGACCAGCAATACGAAATTCCCTTCGCTTACGCCCAGACCGCGCCGGACCTGAAATTTTTTCGGGAGCATTACTTTCAGCCCGATGGCGCGGCCCCCGACAATTGGCGTCGGATCGACGGCGACTGGCTCGACGGCGCATCCGAAATGGCGCTGCAGCTCGACAGCCTCACCAACAACACCAGCCTGGTGCTGGCAATCGAACTTACTCCCGGCGGGGACGTGTTGCTGTTCGCCGCCGACGCCCAGGTCGGCAACTGGCTGTCGTGGCAGGACCTGAAATGGATGGTCGACGGCAAGACCGTGACGGGGCCGGACCTGCTCAGTCGCGCGATTTTCTACAAGGTCGGCCATCACGGCAGCCATAACGCGACGCTGCGACAGAAGGGCCTGGAGGAAATGACCAGCCTGCGCGTCGCCATGATCCCGGTCAACCACGACATGGCGGTCAAGAAGCGTTGGGGAAAAATGCCGCTCGACGAGCTGGTCGACGTGCTGAAGCAGCAGGCCAAGGGCGTGGTGCTGCGGGTCGACGATCCGGCGATGCCGGCTTCGCGCGAAAACGTCGTCGAGGGCCCCGACAAGCTTTTTTACGAAATCACGTTTTAAAGGCCTTGGCTGCGGGTCGGGCTCGTTGTCGCGCCGCAAAAGGCGCGCGCGGGGCGTCGGTCGTCTGCATATTTATTGTTGACCGGACCGGATCATTTGTACATATGTACAAATCATATGGTCCGTCGTTCTACCAGAAGGGAAGCCCACCAGCGCAAGCCGAACTTGCGCGAGGCGATCCTTGCCGCTGCCGAGGAGCTGTTCTCAACCAACGGCTTCAACGCCGTGTCGGTGCGCGATATCGCGCAGGCCGCCGGCGCCAATCCGGGCAGCGTCACGTATCATTTCAAGACCAAGGACGGCCTGCTGCTCGAAATCTACCGCCGCCATTGCGGACCGATGAACCAGCGTCGCGCCGAGCTCCTGGGGGCGGCCAGGCGCGTGCGTGACCTGCAGGACCGGCTCGAGGCGATCGTTCGCGCGTATGTGCTGCCGGCGTTTTCCTCGGGCCACGATCTCGCCGGCGGCGGCGCCCGGTTTACCCGGCTGCGCGCGGTCATGTCGGCGGAAGGCAACGAGGTCGTGCGTAAGATCATCGCGCAGACCTTCGACGACATCAGCCACGCCTTCATCGACGCCATCCACGAAAGCCTGCCGCATATCCCGCGCACCGAGATCGTCTGGCGATCGCACTTCCTGCTGGGAGCACTTTATTACTCGCTGGTCACGCCCGAGCGCGTCTCGCGGCTCGCGCGCGGGGAGGCCGACGGCTCGGATTCGGCGAATGCGATCGAGCAGCTCGTCCGCTCCACCGTCGCGTCGCTGCAGGCGCCCGCGCTTGAAGAGCGCACGGTAGCGCCGCGGCAGTCAGCCACGAAACGCACTCATCAGAAGGCGCCGCCAGAGCGCCGCTAACAACAACGATCAAAACGATGCCAAATGGGAGGATGGCCATGGCTTCATCGGCAACTGCGTCAGTCAATGCAAATCAGGCGGATCTTGGTGAGACGATCCGCGCGGGGCTTCTGGGAGGCCTGGTCGGCGGTGTCATCATCTGGATTTACGAGGCGATCGTATGGGTCGGGGCCCAGCACCTGATGCCGCTGGCGGGCATCCCGCGCAACGCGACCGGGCTCGTCTTCGGCAAGGACGTGCAGGATTCGCTGGGAGCGGTGGCCTATTTGGTCGGCACGGGCATCCACTTCTTCTTCGTTCTTGTCTGGGGCGTGGCCTTTGCCTCGGTGTGGCCATACTTCGCCCGCCGCGGCTATGAAGCCACGCTGATTGCCGTGCTCTTTGCCGTGATCCTCTGGATCGTGATGCATGTTGCCATCGTGTTGGTCTCGTCGAACCACCCCAACTATCTCGATCCGAACGTGATCATCGGCGGTTTCATGTCCCACCTGTTCTACGCCGTGCCGCTCGCGCTCATCGTGAAGCAGCGGCTGGGCGCCAACGGCTGACGGGGATCCGGCCCGGTGGATGCGGCGGCCCGCCAGAAACTGCTGGTCGATAATCCCGCCCGCCTGTTCAAGTTCAGCTAAGGCAACATGTTCAAGCCGACGATTCCCGGACCCGATCCGGACACCAGAACGCCGAAATTCAGGCTGCCGTCTCTCGCCTGTGACGCGCATTGCCACATCTTCGGTCCCGGCGCGAAATATCCGTATGCGCCGGACCGCCCCTACACGCCGCCGGACGCGCCGCTGGAGGATTTCCGGGCCCTGCACAAGAAGATCGGCGTCGGACGCGCCGTGATCGTCAATGCCAGCGTGCACGGCACCGACAACCGCGTCGCGCTGGATGCGATTGCGGTCAGCGGCGGCGCCTATCGCGCGGTGGCCAACATCGACGACACCATCACCGAGCGGGCCCTACGCGACCTGCATGAAGGCGGCTTTCGCGGCTGCCGCTTCAACTTCGTGCGCCATCTCGGCGGCGTGCCGGACAAGCGCGTGTTCGACCGCGTGATCCAGATGATCGCGCCGCTGTCCTGGCATGTCGATCTGCATTTCGATGCGATCGATATCCCCGACTATGCCGATATGCTCGCAACGCTGCCGGTGCGCTACACCATCGACCACATGGGTCGCGTGACGGCCGCCGACGGGCTCGATCAGTTGCCGTTCAGGGCGCTGATCGAGCTGATGCGCCGCGACGAGAAATGCTGGGTCAAGGTCTGCGGCTGCGAACGCGTCTCTTCCGCTGGCCCTCCCTTTGTCGACGCGGTGCCGTTTGCGCGAAAGATCACCGAGACCGCCGCCGACCGCGTCGTTTGGGGCACGGACTGGCCGCATCCGAACGTCAAGGTGATGCCGAATGACGGCGACCTCGTCGATCTCGTTCCTTTGTTCGCGCCTGAGACGGAGCTGCAGGATAAGATCCTGGTGGCCAATCCCGCCCGGCTGTTCGAGTTCGGGACCTGACGCCATACGAATGGAGCACCCATGAAGACCGGTCTCGTCGTCACCGCCCATCCCGGCGATTTCGTCTGGCGGGCAGGAGGGGCCATCGCACTACACGCCAGGCGCGGCTATCGCATGAAGGTTGTCTGCCTGTCCTATGGCGAGCGCGGCGAAAGCCAGTTCGCGTGGAAAGAGGCGGGCGCGACGCTTGCGTCGGTGAAGGCCGGCCGCAAGGGCGAGGCCGAGCGCGCCGCCGGGATGCTGGGCGCCGAGATCGAGTTCTTCGATTGCGGCGACTATCCGCTGAAGCTCAACGATGCGCATTTCGACCGCATGGTCGACATCTATCGCGAGCTCAATCCGGCCTTCGTGCTGACGCACGCGCTGGAAGACCCCTATAATTTTGATCATCCCGAAGCCGCGCATTTCGCCCAGCAGACCCGCGTCGTCGCGCAGGCGATGGGCCACAAGCCGGATGCGAAGTATCAATATTCGGCGCCGCCGGTGTTCCTGTTCGAGCCGCACCAGCCGGAGATGTGCAACTTCAAGCCGCAGGTCATCCTCAACATCGACGAGGTCTGGGAGACCAAGCGCAAGAGTTTTGAGATTCTGGCGGCGCAGAAGCACCTGTGGGCCTATTATGAGCGCGTCGCGCTGCAGCGGGGCATGCAGGGCGGGCGCAATTCGGGAAAGGCCATGACTTATGGCGAGGCCTATCAGCGGCTGTTCCCGATGGCGGTCGAGGAATTGGCATGAAGACGGTCGTCGTTCGCAATATCAACCGGACCGACGCGGAGCTGGTCAAGCGGCTCGGCGCGCTCGGCGTCGCGACCGTGCACGAGGCCTACGGCCGCAGCGGGTTGATGAAGGAGGATGGCAAGCGCAGGGAGCTCGCATCCGGCGTGCTCGGCCTCGACATGTACAACATGCGCGAACCCCTGAAGAAGGTCGGCCTGGTCTATGTCGACGAGCTGCCGGAGGATTGAGATGGCGATGCGCTTGCGGACCTTGCTGGGCGATCATCCCGGCACATCGGCGCTGAAGAAGGGAGCGCTCAAGTCGGACCTCGCGGCGTTCGACTTCGTCGACTATTCGCCGACCAACAAGGGTTTTAAGCCCATGGTCCGCGAGCGGTCGTTCGACGTCTCCGAGATGGCGATCGTCACCTATCTGATGGCGAAAAGCTTTGGCAAGCCGATGGTGCTGCTGCCGAACGTCGTGGTGGCCCGGTCCCAGCATGCCTTTGCGCTCTATAATTCCAAGCAGGGTACGCTCGAGCCGGCCGATCTCAACGGCAAGCGCGTCGGCATCCGCTCCTTCACCACGACCACGGGCGCGTGGCTGCGCGGCATCCTTGCCAACGACTATGGCGTCGATCTCGACTCCATCGATTGGGTTACCTTCGAGGACGCCCATGTTGCGGAATTTAGGGATACCACCAAGCGAGCGCCAGCAGGCAAGCAGATCGTGCAGATGCTGATCGATGGCGAGCTCGACGCAGTGCTCGGCGAAAAGGCCGAGCATCCGAATCTGAAGCCGCTGTTCGCCGATGCCGCCGCGGAAGAGAAGGTCTGGTTCGCCAAGCGCCAGGTGATGCCGATCAACCATATGGTTGTGGTGGGCCGGGATTTGTCCGACAAACATCCCGATGTCGTGCGGGAAGTGCACCGGCTGCTCGCCGGGTCCGCCAAGGCGTCACCGGCCGCGCCACATTTCTCCGCCGGCGAGATGCGCCGCTCGCTCGAATTGATCACGCAATACACCGCCCAGCAAGGCCTGATCCCGCGCGCCTACGCTGTCGACGAACTGTTCGACGACGTCACCCGCACGCTCATCTGACGGAGGCTCACATGAACCCGGAGCCAATTTTCGACCTCGCCCATCTCGGCCACATGGAATTGTTGACGCCGAAACCGGAAGCGAGCCTGAAATTCTTCGTCGACGTCATGGGCATGACCGTCAGCGCGCAGAAGGGCGAGTCCGTTTACTTGCGCGGCTGGGACGATTACGAGCGCTATTCGCTGAAGCTGACGGGATCGAAGACATCAGGCATGGAGCACATGGCCTTGCGCGCGCGCAGCCCGCAGGCGCTAGAGCGCCGCGTCGCCGCGCTCAAGGGATCGGAGTTTGCGATCGGCTGGGTCGATGGCGACATGGGGCAGGGGCCGGCGTTCCGCTGCCGCGATCCCGACGGCCATGTCATCGAGCTCTACTACGAGACCGAATGGTACCAGGCGCCACCGGAGCTCAAACCCGCGTTGAAAAACCAGGCGCAGCGCTTTCCCGCGCGCGGCGTCAATGTCCGCCGGCTCGACCACCTCAATTGCCTTGCCGTCGACATCAAGGCGAACCGCCTCTTCTTCGAGCAGTATCTCGGCTGCCGCACCACCGAGCAGATCGTGCTCAACGACGGCACGGAAGCGGCGATGTGGATGACCATGTCGAACAAGAGCTACGACTTCGCCTATACAAGCGACAACTACGGCAAGAAGGGTCGTTTCCACCACGTCACCTACGCAATCGACAGCCGTGAGGAGATTTTGCGTGCGGCCGACATCTTCCTCGAGAACGGCGTGCATATCGAGACCGGTCCGCACAAGCACGCGATCCAGCAGACCTTCTTCCTTTATGTCTATGAGCCCGGCGGCAACCGCGTCGAGGTCGCCAATGCCGGCGCGCGGCTGATCCTGGCTCCCGACTGGAAGCCGATTATCTGGACCGAGGAGGAACGCAAGAAGGGCCAGGCCTGGGGGCTGAAGACGATCGAGTCCTTCCACACCCACGGCACGCCGCCGGTCGTAGCTTGAAGAAAATCATCGGGACGTGAACCTGCCTTTGCCATGCGTCGACCAATGCTCGGCTGGCAGGCGCTCACAACGGAAATCCCCGATGAAAATTTCGCTCTCCGTCGCATTCCTGATGTTCGGGACGGCGACGGCATGTTTCGCTCAATCCGCGACCAAACAGACATGCAACGTCGAGGTCGACATTACCGATACCGACCCGAACGGTACCAACGTCAGGGCGACACCTGGTGGCGATGTCATCACCGCTTTGAAAAATTCCAGCAGCGACGGCTGGATTCTCGTGCACCTCACCGCTCAAGCCGGCGACTGGTACGAGATCGACAGGGCGAAGCTCATCGATTCAAATCTGCCGTCAGGCGAAAAAATCATCTTTCAGGGCGCCGGCTACCTGCACAAGAGTGTGGTCGGCGTCAGCGGCATGCAGAACGGCGGGGTCGTCTACCGGAATCACGACATCCGAACCGAGCCGATCGATGCCCATGCGGCGGGCGATCAGCCCGTCGAGCTCTTGGGCTGCTGGGGCACATTCCTCAAGGTTCACGTCAGGAAGGGCATCGGCTGGACCGAGCACGCCTGCACCAACATGAATACGACCTGCGTGTAAGGGGGCGAGCAGTGCCGAATTGGATAACGAGGCTGCTTGCCGCGCTCCTTGCTGCGTTCACGCTGGCCGCCACGCCAGCGTTCAGTGCAGACTACGAGACCAGGGAAAAATCGCCGCTGTACGAGACGCATCTGCGCGTGCCGGCCAACGCCATGGTCATCGCACCGCTGAAGGAGAAGATCCTCGCGCTCTATCACTCAGATGTCGACCAGGCCAAGGAGGATGCGAAGGAGGACAAGGACGCCGATCCCGCCTTCCATCCCTACAGCATCGACACGATCTGGCGCCTGACCTTCGAGAACGAGGCGGTGATTAGTCTATCGGGCGATACCAATGCCGATACCGGCGGGGCGCATCCGAACCAGGCCTTCCAGACCATCGTCTGGGACAAGAAGGCCAATCGTCCGATCTCGATCGAGGCATTGTTTGCGCCCGACCAGGTCAAGGCTGCGCTGACGGCGATTGCAGATGCCGCGGCCAAGTCATGGACGCGGATCTACATTCAGCGCAGCGGCCAAAAACCGGGGCAGGACACCGATCTTGCCGCAGCCGGCATCGGCGCGGATCCGGAGAAGCTCAAGACTTATGCGCTGACCTACGCCAAGGGACAGACGGCAGCCAACGGCATCGTGCTGCTCTTTGGGGCTGGCCAGGTGTGGCCGCACGTGCTTGGCGATTTCCGCCTGGCGGTACCCGCGAGTGTGTTCGCAAGATATCTCGCGCCGCAGTGGAAGGGTGTGTTCGCCGCCGATTGATCGAACACATTCGCGCTACTCGCCGCCGTTGTGTCAGAATCCCCTTGCATCTCATCCATGCTGCACCATCTCCCTGCCGGGACGATCAGTCAGGGTGAAAACCAGAGATGGCAACACGCGTCGATTTTGCGAGCGAGGCATTCCACCGCGATCCCGGAGGCTTCGCCGCGACGCTGCAGGCGTCAGCGCCGGTCGTGGCGGCACGATTTCCGCTCGTTGGCAATGTATGGGTCACGACGACCCACGAGGCGACCGCCCGCGTGCTGAAGGACAGCGCGGTGTTTTCCTTGCGCAAGGAAGACGGCACCGTCGCGGGATTGCGCTGGTGGATGCCAAAGCTGGTGCAAACCCTTGCCAGCAATATGCTGACGACCGACGAGCCCGATCACACGCGCCTGCGCAGCATTGTCGACGAGGCTTTCCGCCGCCGCGCCGTGATCGGCATGGAACCGCGCATCCGCACGATCGCTGAAGAGCTCGCCGACAAGCTGTTCGCGCAGGGAAGCCCGGCCGACCTCGTCGCGCGCTATGCGCAGGTTCTGCCGCTGTCGGTCATTTGCGAGCTGCTGGGGCTACCTGAAGCGGACCGGCCGACATTCATTGCCTGGGCGAATAATTTGGTACGAGTCGGCAGCGTGATCGGCTTCTTCAGCGTGCTTCCCGCCTTCAAGAAGATGCGGCGCTACATGGCCGAGCGCCTTCGTGTGGTTCGCGAGCAGGGCGGTGAAGGCTTGATCGCCGAGCTGGTGCGGGTCGAGGCGGAAGGCGGACGGATCAGTCCCGACGAGTTGCTGTCCATGCTGTTCCTGCTCTTGAATGCCGGCTCGATCACCACGACGCATCTGATCGGCGGCGCCGTTGTTGAACTGCTAAAGGATCCTGACCGGCGCGATTGGCTGATGGCCGATTGGAACAGGCTCGATCTCGCGATCGAGGAGTTCCTGCGCTTCGTGTCGCCGGTGCAGTTCTCGAAACCGCGCTATGTGCGGCAAGACATCGATGTCGATGGTATCCGCTTGAAGAAGGGCGACCGGGTCATGGCGTTGATCGTGGCGGCAAACATGGACCCGCACGCCAACACCCATCCCGATAAGCTTGACCTGGAGCGGAAGCCGAACCGGCATTTGTCGTTCGGGACCGGCATCCACTTCTGTCTCGGCCATCAGCTTGCACGAATCGAGGGGGCTTGCGCCCTGCGGGCGCTGCTTGCGCGTTGGCCGCGCCTTGCGCTTGCCGTCAGCCCTTCCGAAATTCGCTGGCAGCGACGCCCCGGCTTGCGCGCGATCGAAAAGCTGCCGGTGGTGCCGGGCTCTTAAAGCGCGATGCATGATCGCGCTTTAGCTCCCTGTCTTACGCATGACCTTTTCGGAAAACCGCTGCACACTTTTCCGGGGCATGCGCTAACTTGCAGTCCGCGTCACCGCCCGAAACTCCACGCCGTGAAGATGGATCGTCGCCGACATGCCGAAATGGTTGTGGCCGACCACGCGCATGCGGCGCTCGAATTCGTCCTTGGTGATGTCGAGCGAGATATCGCAAATCGCCTGATATGAGCGACGGGTGTTCTTCCGCGGGCCCCAGGTGATCGGCCGCTCCGGCAGTGGCGCGGCCTCATTCGCGAGCCTCCCGGCGTGCCTCCAATACATCTGCGCGAGGTGTGCGTAAGCCAATCCCTCAAGGCCTTCCACGTTGATCCCTGCGGGAACGGGAAACTGGACGACGTCCACAATCGGCCCGGCGTCGACGCGTTCGGTCATCGCATGCATGGTGCCCCCGAATTCGGTTGCTCCGTCATACATTGCGAAATGCGCCGGCGCCCAGCCTGGGTAGTCCGGCGGGCCAGGGTGAAAATTATAGGCGCCATAGCCGAGGGCGGAGAGTACGCATGACGGCACGATCACCGGCGACGAAAATGCAATCAGCCTCGCGCGCTGCAGCACGTCGGTGTCGAGGGCCGCGAGCTCTTCGGACGCCGTGACCGGGTAGATGACAAGCTGCGGGCGATGGCCCCGCAGTGCGGACGCCAACGGGACCTGTTCTGTCGGTCCCGTCAGCAAGATGATCGTATCGAACATCGCTGCTCCAACATCGCAATGTTCGCCCCTGAGCCACCATGTCGCAGTGCTCGTTAAAATCCCGTTAACCATGTTTGGTTTGCCGCTCGCCGACCGCGTCGTCTCGACATGGCGATCAGCACCTCGTGGGTCGGCGCTTGCCACATTTTCGATCCACAAAAACCACGAAGTCGAGGGACGGAGGGATTCGACTTCATGACGTCGCCCTTACCGTCCATCAAATTCCGCCACAATGATCACACAGCGTTGATCGCGGTGGGTGGGATGTGAACCGACGAAACCGAGCGGCTGTCCAAGACGTTACCGCGGATCGTTCAAGAAGGATGCGCCAGGTTAAGGCTTTCTTAGTCTTGACGATCGATGATCCGGATCGAGAGAATTGGCGGAATTGTCATGAGTAACCCCGAGTACCAGCTCGTTGAAAGCAGCATTGGCCAGATCGAGCGCTGCGGCCGGCGTTTCACCGAGAATTTCGCCCGCGAAATCGATCAGATGAGTTCGTTTTCGCCGACGCTCGTCCCCTCGCAGATCCAGATCGATCCGATGCAGTTCGTGCACCTTGCCCGCGACCGCTATCGGGCGCTGGAGGCCAGCGAGGTTTCGGCCGCGCCGAGCCTGTTGCCGGATGCGGAGCAGTTCAACCTCGCCGCCAACGCAATGCTGCGCGCGATGACGACGACGCTCGGCAGCGAGCTCAACCCCGGCACCCGCGAGGCCTGGATTTCGGCGCTGCGCCTGATCGCCGAACGCGAACCGGCCCGCTAGACGCGCTTTCTCCAGCACTACGCGCGAAGCTGCTCGAGGATTTCACCGAGCCTCTGGTTCTGCCTGGGGTCGGCCGCGAGGCCGTCCTCGCTCGAGGCATTCTCCGTCACTGTCGCGCGCAGGCCCTCGGACCAGTCGATGGCATATTGCAGCGCAAATCCCGACCGCTCATTGCCGATCCCTCTCGCGTCGTAGACCTCCGGCGCGGCGTTGAAGATCGGCCGCTCCTCTGCCTCACCGGGGCGGACCAGCGGCCGCTTGTCCGCGGGGAGCTGGGCGTAACCGAGCGTCGAGACGAAATTGTTGAGGACGGCGGACGCGACCACCGTGACCTTCTGCACGGTCGCGTCGAGGTTTTCGATGTGCCGGACGCGGTCGAGACGATCGGCGATGGCTTCCGACAATTTCTTGCGCTGCGCTGCGGCGGAAATCTCGACGACGATTTCCTTCAACATGGCGACGGGCACGCCGATCGAGCGCGCAAAGGCCTCGCTCTGCGCCACGTTGCGCATGTGATTGATCCAGGTAAGCACTGCCGTCTCGCCGAAGCGGATGTTGTTGAGCCGGCGGCTGTCGGGACGCGGCGGTCCCTTATTGCCCAGAATGCTGTCACGGAGCCTTCCCTTCGGCTTCTTGTTTTCCGCTTCCGATGCGGCTTCCGCGCCCGAACTATCGAATCCCGTGACGCGTGCCACATGCAGGGCGTTGCCGAGCGGAACGCGATCGATGCAGAGTGCAGCGAGCAGCGAGCCGAAGCGGTCGCGCGAGAGACATTCGTCGAGGTGCTCGATGATGTGCTCGTAGATTGCCTCGCGTTCGGCGAGGCGCTTGGCGAGATCGGTCGAGATGTAGTAGGGCGCGAGCCGCTCGGAAATCCGGACGCTGATCGCATTCAGCCTCAGATTGATCTGTTGCGGCTTGATGTCCGGCAGGCATACTTGGGTCAGATTCTCGGCAAGGTAATCGATGCCACCATCATTGAGCTTCATGAGCTCGTCCCAGCCACGGCCGGGATCGCGCACGTGGGTCTGCACGTTGGCGGCCCTGGAAAATGCATTCTTCAGCTCCAGCAGCCTGGCCTTGCCGTCCTCGCGCAGATTGAGCTCGACGCCGGCCTCGGTCTTGGTCGGCGGCTTCGACTCGATGAATTTCGCGGCGCTGTCCAGCGTCGGATTTCGGATCAGATAGCAGTTGTCGAAAGGCTGGCCTGGCGTCCATGACAGCGGCCAGCTATCTGCGGTGTTGCCGTAGCGCTCAAGCAGGGAGGTGTTGACGCGCGTATCGAAGCGCGCCGCCTCATTGCCGGTATCGCCGGGCTTGTCGATGAACTGGCGGTCGAATTTCGTCATGCAGAAAAACAAAAGGATCGGCCGCCCGACGCGGTCGGCGGGCTTTGGCCCATGTGTGGCTTCGATCCAGTGCTCCACCACCGGTGAGATCGATTTGACCTCCGAATTGGTGTCGTCGGCGCAAAGCACCATGCCGGTCACTTCCTGATCGACATTGTACTGGCGGAACAGGAAGTCGACCTTGCCGCGGCAGAACAATTCCTTCAGCGTCTTGTCCGGCTCCTCGGCGAGCAGCTTGGGCAGCCGCAATTCCAGCCGGCTGCGATAGCCGGGGAAGTCGAGGAAGTCGGTATGTTCGAAGAAGTCGCGCGGCTTCTCCTTCACCACCATGATGAGTTCGGCGACCAGCGCGGTCACGAACGCCTTCGGAATGTCCGCCGTGGTGCCGCCGGGGATCATGAGCTTGATCGTCGATTGCGGCTTGCCGAGCTCGAGCAGCGATTTCACGTTGATGATGCTGGTCTCCGACGGCAACAGGGCATCAAGCTGGCAAAACGCGCTGCCTGAGAAATTGAGCCGTGCCAGCGTCTGCACCAGGTTGAGGAACAGCTTTGTCAGCTCGCCATAGCGGCCCCAGAAGATCGAGAACAGCTCGGCCCGGCGCTCGATCGGAAGCCGCGGCGCGATCCGGGCAATCCGCTTCCAGAACGAGGACAAGACGCGCGTGTGCTCGAAGCGGCGCAGGTGCTTCTCGAAATAGTCCTGCAAGTCCCAGACGTCTTCTTCGCGCAGCGTGTCGGAATATTCGCTCCCCGCCGTCTTCTCGAAACTCGCGACATGGGCCTCGACCTCTTCCCGCAGCAGCGGTTTTTCGTACTCCGCCGCCACGTCGAAGGCGTAGGTGTTGGCAAGGATCTTGGCGATATCCATCTGGCTGTGCAGGCGGACGGCGACCGGAAATCCCGGCGGCGTTTCGATCGGGTGGATCGTGAAGCGCGTCACGAGCGCGGTGGATTCCTCGCCGCCGGACGGATTGATGTCGCGCAGGAAGTCCTTTTGCTCGCCGTTGCCAAAGGTCACGAGCACCCGGCCGCTGCGGCCGGCAAGCCCGGAGACGAGATAGGATTTGCCGGCCTGGCTCTCGCCGAATACGGCCACGCACATCGGCCGCGAGATCGATTGCGACAATTTGTGGAGCTGGAACAGCTCGCGGCGCAGCTCGTCCTCGATCAGGAGCTTGTCGAGCTGAAGCCGTTCGGCATTCTGCTTCTCGTTTATCCAGGCGAGCGCGTCCTTGAAGCCGGCTTCAAGGCTTGCGCATTTCTTCGCGAGATTGTCGATGCTGATTGCGCTCATCGAAACCTGCCTCTCAAACCTTGATGATACCCGTGTCGAGCCAGTAGCCGTCGTCGTTCGGCAACGTCTCCAGCGTGAGACTGAACAGACGCGCCAGGCCAGCGCCGCCTTCTTCGGCTTCGACGCTGACGATCTTCAGCTCCTCCTTGGCAGCTTCCTTGTCGACCAGCAACTTGTCGCCGAGCTCGGCGATCTCTTCCGGCGGCTTCCGGCGGAGGGTGACCGTCCACGGCAGCCGCGGCATCCGCTCTCGCGACGCGTTCGCCGACAGTTTCAGCCGGTAGAGGGGCGTGGCGATCCAGCGTTCGATCGGCAATTGGCGATAGCCGAGCTGGATCGGCGCATAATATTGTAGCGGCTTGCCGTCATCGCCCGCCGGATCGTCCCAGGCGAACATCACCTTGTTGGCCGGAAGCTGGGTTCCTTCGCCCCCCGCCAGCACGCCGATATATTTGGCGGTCGAGCGCATGTTGAAGCGCTCGGTGGCAACCATGAAGTTTGGAATCTGGCGTTCGACCAGGACGCCGAGCAGGCAACCGACTGCGGTAGCCGTCTTGGGGTCATCGATCCGGAAGCTGGCGCGGCTGACGAACGGATACCAGGTGCCGACCTGATAGCGCGACAGCGGGATGACGCGGTCGGGCGTCACCGCGAGCTTGTTCATGAAAAGATCGATGGTCGCGGGCAGGCGGGTTGGCCGCCCGGACAACAGCACGACGTCGCAGTCGAGCGCGTTGATGGCCTCCGCAACGTTGTCGAAGACTTCGCCGAGCGCGGCTTCGATCGTCGAACGCAGGCGGGCCATATTGACGGTGACCTGGCAATCGTCGAGCACGAAGGGCGAGGCTCCCCACTGCACGGCCTCTTCCTCGATATATTTGCGGATGCGATCCGGAATCTTTTCGGAATGGCCGGGCGTGCCGCGCAAGAGCGCGCCCAGCGTCATGGTCTCTACCCGATCCTCGCCGTCGATGTCGACGGCCTCTGCCAGACGCAGCACGCCGAGGCCCGCCGGATGCAGCACGCGCGTCAGGAACAGCTTGCGCAACTGCAACTGCCGGATCGACATGTTGGCCTTGTTGGGTCCGAAGCGGTCGAGCATGAACTGATCGGGCGAGGCGATCCCCGCCGCGCGCAGTTGCGCTTCGAGCGCCGGCAGGATGGTCTGCTGGATCACCTTGCGCAGCACCTCGTCGCCGGCGATCCGGAACCCTTCGCGGAAATTCTGGATCGGAAACAGCGCGTGATCGCCCTGGATGTGATAGGTCACGATCATCAGGTCGGTGGTGCCGCCGCCGACGTCGACGCTGGCGACCCGCAGCGAGCGGGCCGGATCGATGTCCTTCACGGTATCCCCCGGCCGCTCCGGATCATGAAACTTCCGCGGTCGTCCAACCAGATCGAAGAATTCAGGCACGTTGGCGGAGAATTTTTCGACGATCTCATTGTAGAGATAGACGAGTTGGGCGCAGGTCGCCTCATCCCAAGAGACGTGGACGGCCCATTCCGTCATATTTGGTGGTCGATTCCCGGTCCATCCCATCATATCCCACAACAACTTGACCGCGGCGGTCGCGCGGCTGCGCATGATCCGCTGCTCCTGGATCGGCATCGCCGTGGGCAGCGACAGGATGATGCGCCTGAGCTCGCGCGGCGCGTCACGATCGCTGCGCTCCTTCCGTACCTCCGGATTGTTCATCATGCTGACAGCCTGCATGATGACTTCGGCGAGCATCAACGTGAAGATCGAGGATCGCGAGAAGGTCAATCCCGTCGGGATGCCGCCGTCGGGATTGGCGCCGATCGATGCCGCGAGCGCGGCGTAGAGCCGCTTGCTGTTCTCCGACGCCACTTCGCGATTGACGTCGCCGCGCGAGTTCACGAACTGGAACAGTTTGCGCGCGACGTAGGGCGGATTTGAATCCGCGTCATAGTCGCGCGGCTGGAAGCGCCATTCCTGATTCACGGGCGTGAGGTCGCAAAGATAGCGCTTGGGGCTCGACATGCCGCTCGAGCCTTCGCTTCCTTCCGCGCCCTCGCGGAATTGCGACGCCTCGGGGCCGACCCGCACCGCACTTGGCCAGAAGAAGCCGCGCCTGGTGCGGATGAGATGCGAATAATGGGCGGGTCCGAAATCGACCTCGGCGAATTCGACATGGCTGTCGAACGGCTCTCGGTAGAGAATGTGCGGGTGGGTGAGGTTGCGGAGCGCCAGCACCAGAGTGTTCTTGAAGCTGACGCTGCGGTCGTTCGGATAGCTCTCGATCAGGATGCCGCAGGTCCGGCTGTTGCCGACATCGAGTACGAGGTCGACGCCGACCGGCTTGGTGCGGCGGGTCTCCGAATAGGTGTCGACCAGCCGGATGCGCGGGATTGCAATCGCCTGTTGGAGATATTGCAGCAACGTGACGTAGCGCGCGAGATGCTCGAGCGTCTTTTTCTCGTCCGGGCGCATTCGCCGCTTGAGCTGCGCTTCGCGCGAGCGCACGAACGCGTCGAATACCCAGCGGTCGACCCAGGACCGCGGCAGGCCGGTCTCAAGCGGGAGCGTCACCGCGCCGATCGACAGAAAGCCCAGGACGTCGGAGAAGCGGTGCGCTAGCGCGAATTCCTGCTCGTTGAGGACATTCGCCTTGGTCGGGCTGACATAGCGCCCCTGGTCCGGATCGGCGATCTCGGTATCGAAGGCGATCACCACATGGTGGGTGATGGCCGCGCCGTTGTAAATGTCGCCCGGCTGGGCCTGGCTGATGCGCATGCGCGCCCAGTCGAGCGGACCGGAATCGAGAATCTCACGACCCTGCTCGAGTCCTGGCTTCACGGCAAGGAACGGCAGCGGAATCCACTCGTTGAGGAAGGTGAGGACGGCCTTGTCCTTGGCGATCGAATATTCCTGGTCCTCATAAGCAGGCACATAGTCCGGCTCCCTGTCCGGCTCTTCCTCGTTCCAGCCCGGCAACAGCTTCATCGCCACTGTATCGTCGTCGACGAGACGGTCGTTCAGCTTCTGGCCGACGAATTTTCGCGAGAACGATGGCTGTGCGTTGAGATCGATCCCGAAGGTGATGAACTGGATGCCGCTATGGGGGACCAGCCGATAGGTTTCGTTGCTCATGACGTCATCGCCTTGGGATCGGTAGAGGTGAGGTGGCGTTTGTTCATCGTTGCGTCATCGCGCATGAGGAGTAATCGACTTCGGCGACTTCGACGGTTTGTCCGGTCCGGGAGATATGGCCATCCATGGTTTTCGGCGGTTGATCTCCGCACCTGACGAGAACGGTGAAAGGGATGTCGCGCGGAGTCTGGCTTCGTAGCTGGTAAAGGTTGACCTTGACGATGTAGCGCCCCCGCGGCGGGTTGATCCACTCGGCGTTCTCGACGGCATTATAGGCCGGCGGCTTGGCGTTCTCCTCGCTGTTGGTATCGATATCGAAATGGCCCGAGCAGGCGTGCTTGTCACTATAGGTGATTTCACCGCCCGGACATTCGACGTGGAGGTCGACGTCCTCGAGGCCCTTCCAGAATAGCGAAACCTGCAGCTTTGCGTTCGGATTGCAGCTGCCGCCGCGGACCTTCAGCTCATCGCAGACGTCCTTGACGGTCGGCCGTGGCGGCTGGGGCGGAGGAGGCGGCACCGGGCGCGGCGGCGTTGCCCGCGCCACGGGCGTCGCGCAGTCGCCCTGGATGCGCGCGAGGTCGAGCTCGGCCTTGCGGATCCGCTCTTCCAGCTCGCGGCGTCGCGCAGCCGCGTCATTGGCAAACGGGCTGACGCAGGCGTTGATGCCGAAATGAGAGAGCAGGGCCATGTGAGGTCCGATCGCGACGTCGCACTTCATGAACAGCAGATAATAGATCACACCTGTCAGGGCTGCGAACAGAAGCCAGAGCAGTGAGGCGAAGGGAAAGCGGCGCCGGACGACAACTTCGGGAGGGGGCGGAACCGGCGGTGGAGCGACCACAGGCCGTGCCTGCGGATCGCGGTAACGCAGCGCCTCACCCAAGACCTCGGTTTCACTGCGCAAATCGTCGACGTGGAGCATGCCCCACAAGATCAGCACCGGCTGGCCGCCCAGCGACCAGACGAAGCGGTGATCGTCGGGCACCACCGTGATGCGGCGGAGCGCATCGGAAAACCGCTTGTCGGCGTCGGGACCCGGCGCATTGATGCGATCGGCGAGCTCATAAATGCGGATCCGCATTAGATCGAGCCGGCCGAACAGCTTCTCGCGCTCCGCAGGCGAGAGGTCGGAGGCTGAAATCGCCAGCTCGGTGGATTCCGTGTACCAGTCGACAAAGCCTTCGGCGGCGCGAGTCACGGGCTCGGCAAGGAAGAGCGAGAACTCGGCGCCGAGCTCGCGGACCAGGCGCTCTCGCAAAATTTCCCATGGATAGTCGTTCCGCCGTTCAAGCGGCCGGTAGTTCTTGGTTTCCGTGGTGAAGAGATGCGGCATGAACGGCTTTCGCTCGCGCGATCTATTTGCGGGCAGCAGGCGCCGGCACGGGACCAGGCGAAGCGGACGGTGAGGGCGCGGGTGTGTGCGGTGCGGCGTTCGCCTGCGCGGTTGGGCCGGGCGGAGCGACCGCCGGCGGACACTGCATCTGCGTCTCGTTGATTTGCGGCGTGACGCCGTTGCGCTGCAGGAACGCGCGCAGCTCGCTGACATCCTGCGACCGATTGGCGGCGGTGGCAATCTTGCCTTCGTTCTTGGCGAGCGTGTTGACGCCAACCACGCGGCCGCAGAAATCGACCAGCGGTCCGCCAGAGTTGCCGCGGCCGATATTGGCCGAGTGCGTCAGGTACTTCACGGGATCATGGTCGCGCCGTTGGATGATGATGCCCTGCACCGTCACGCTGTCTGGTGCTGCATGGATGTCACCGTGCAGGAAAGCGAGGAAGGCGGGGTCGTCGTCGACGAGATATCCGGGATAGCCGACGGCGATGACGGGCGTCGATTTCGGCGGCGTCGGTCCGAGCGAGAGCACCGTTCGCGACGGCGTGTCGACCGCAAGCAGCGCGAAATCGGGCACGGACTCGGACAATTCAACATTGTTTGGAGCCGACAGCGCGATGACCTTGGCCGACTGCGCCGTTCCAAGCGCCTTGTTGGTGATCTTGATCGAGTCCGGTGCCACGTCTTTCACGACATGGCGGTTAGTGACGATGCGGTTGGGGGTGACGAAAAAGCCGGTGCCCATCTCGGTGCCGTCGTGGGTCGCTCCGATGATCAGCACAACTCCCGCGTCAAGCAGCGCGTTCAGATTGGTCGGCTGCTGCGTGGGCGGCGATCCGGGCGGCGGCGGCAATTGCACCCGCTCCGGCGGCGGCGGCAGGAGGTCGGCGTGCGGCGTGAGGTTGGTCGGCTGCGGCTGGCCCGGTGCGGGCGCGAGCGGAGCAAGCTGGCCGTTGGGCAGACGGCACACCCGTTCCTTGGCGGCTCGCTCCAATTGCTTGGCGCGCTCTTCGAGCCCCTCATTGTCCTTGTTGAGGATGTCGGTCTCGCGCTGCAATTCCGCGCGCGCTGCATCATTATTCGGCGAGATCAGCACGCCCGGCACCAGCAGAACACCGAGTATCGCAGCCGCGATGACCGAGGCGATCAACGGTGCGCGCATGCCCGCATGCGGTGTCGCAACCGCGATCTCGCGCGGCGCGTCGGCGACAGGAGATGCGGCTTGCGCACTGGGGGGCGCAGGCGGAGTAGCCGGCGTGCGCGCCGTGTCGCGCGCGCGGGCGCCATAGGAGGCGACTTCGTCGCTGGTGAAAGGCGGACGCTGTAGCTCGGGAGCGTAACGGCCAATCGTCTCGGCAAAATGCGCCTCGCGGCGGATGCCCGATCTGGCGATGTCTTCGGGCAGATAACCCCAATTGATCAGCACCGGATTGCCGCCGACCGACAACAGGTCGCTGCTCGAGGTGATGTTGAGCCATGACGCCACGATAGGGCCGAGCTCGGAATCGTTAAGCACGGGCTTGAGCTGATCGAGGCGACGGCGCAGAAGCGCGATGATCGGCCGGCGGGCGACTTCGTCGATCGTGGTCAGATCCAGCATCTGGCCATCGAGCGGCGTGTACCAGGTGATCTGCGGATTGGCCGGGTCAGGCCTGGTCGGGCGGACCGGCTCGGAAAACAGCGAAGCCACCTCGCTGCCGCAGCGCTTCTGCACTTCGATAATCGTGGTTTGATAGGTGTCGACCGCGTCCTGATTGCGCACGCGTGCCGGGAGCATGCCCTTGAGCGAGGTGGTCCTGAGGATTTCGCGATTATCGCTCATGCTGCACCGACGATGATCTCTGCGTGAGGCGGACAGGTGACGGACCGAGCTCAGTCGTTCGTCACCTGCCGCCCTTCATAGTCCTGAAAGGAGGCGAGGCATTGACACCGGCCACTCCTGATCGGAAGCCATTTACGTTCTCCCCGCGGACGGGCCGGATTGCGGCACGGCCGGATCCACAGGCGTGCAGCGCGCGATGCGGGCGATCTCCAGTTCCGCTCTTGCGATGAGCGCCTCCTTCGTTCTTCGCGCCTGGCTCGCGCGCAGGAAGGCGGACCGGTCGATCGGCGCCGGGCAGAATTTTTCCTGGAAGCGCGGGAGCGTCGAACGAAGAAGCGGCACGCTCAAGCCGCAGGCCGGAAGCAACAACAGGCCGCTTGCGGTCAGACAAAGGGCAAACACCGCCCATAGCCCAGCCCTAACTCCCCACATCATCAGAAAACTCAATCAAGGAACGATCGCAATACACAAGAATCATGTTCTATCCGCCTTGAAAATGCAACAGAACTTGCGGCCGGCTGCGCGCCCGCAAAAGGTATCACCTGGCGGGGTTGACCGGCGCCATCGCCCGGCAGGCCTCAAACCGCGCCAGGGGATCGCCGGCCCCGCTCCAGCGCGAGAGCTCCTCCCGCGCGACCGACTCGATATTGAGCGGCGAGTAGTTGCCATTCAGCCTGCCATGGGTGTCGCCGAGTACCAGGATCGAGACCGGGCCGCCGCTATCGATATCCAACGTCCATGTCGCCTTCATGTTGAGGAAGGGTTCGCCGAATTTCCCGAGCAGCCTGGCGTTCAACCCGATGGAACCTTCGCCCAGCTTGGTGGCGGGACCCGCATCGCCGACGATGGCATAGACCACTCTGTTCTTGAACTGCACGATCGCGATGTCGCCGATGCGCACCTTGCCGAACCCGCCCTTGGGCAGCACCACGAACGGCACGACCTCGGCATCGAGGTAACGGTTCGGCGCGCAACCGTCCGCGCGCGGCCTCGTGTTTGCCTCGAGCGTCGTCGAAGAGATGAAGTAGCCGTTGCGCAGACCATCCGCCGCCTGATAGCGGCATGGATAACCGTCGTTGTCCCTGGGGATGATGTTGTCCTTGAAGAACGCGGTCAGCCCGCGGTCGTGCCAGTGAAAGAAGTAAAACTCCCGCGGCACATCCGGAACGACATCGGCGAGCACCACGGGTCTGAGCTGCTTGTCGCGGATCTTCGGCCACATCGAAAGCCAGTTGGAAACGAAAGCATCCCTGGAGAGCTTTTGCGTCCCGCTGAACACATAGGCGCCGCCACTTGAGAACTGATCCAGCGCGCAGATGCCGCTGAGGCCCGGCCTGCCGTCGGAGGCGGTCATTCGCTGGCAGACGCCGCGCCCGAGCGGGTCCTCCGGATGGTAGGCGCGCCCCGAACCGTCGGCGTCGACGGCAACGCGCGACAGCGTTGCGAAGAACACTTTTGGCGAGTCCGCGCCGACGATACTGTCGACCAGCACCGAGAACGTCCGCGCGGTGCTGCCGTTCCGGATCAGGTTCATCAGGGCCGGCTGCAGGCGGCACACGCTGCCGGTTGAGCCCGAGCGCCGGTCAAAGGTGATTGCGGTCGGGACCGGCTTGCCCGTGATTTGCCTCACCATGGCGTCGAGCATGTCCCCGGGCGGGATGTCCTGGGCGCTCACGGTATACAGCGGATAGAGGCACAACAGGCACGCGAGAAATGCGCGTCGGAAATTCATCGTCTGCCCTCAAAACCTCATGCCAAACGCCGCGAAACTAACCTCGGTCAATTCGCGATGCAATGTCCACCGAGTTCGTGCCGCCGCATGCCGATTCCTCGGCATCGGGGCGTCTTCCATGCGCCCTCCAAGCAGGGTCGAAAGCCCGTCGGTATCGGGGGCCGCTGTTGCTTTGCGAGGTGTTGCCGTTAGAATAAGTGCATCCGGGGAGGAGGAGTGCTTTAGCGGCGCTTCATTTTTCAGCTAATGGCACTCAAGATCATAGACGCGAACGAGTCCGGATTTCCCCATGACGGAACGTTCGGACGCGCCCACTTTATTTTCGATCGTGACATCGACGCCAATCCGCTGCGGCTGTCGCTGTTCAAGCTGCTTGGCCAGGAGTATCTGGGCAAGTCGTCGTGGCCGAAACCAAACTGGACGCCCGCGCGGTCGCACTTCTTCGACGCCGCCCTGGTGAAGCGTGGCAACGGACAGACCGTCTTCGTGCTCGGTCCGGAAGTGACGACCTTCATTCCTCCCGAGTCGACGCTGGAGGTTGCGAGCGAAGACAACACCATTCGGGAACGAGCGGTCTGGGGCGCCATCTCGATCGATTTCGGGTGGCGGCCGCCACCGGAGCCCGCGCCTGTAGCAGCGCCGCGGCAGGTAGCGGTGTCGCCGCAACCGCCGCCGGCGACGAAGCCGGAACCGATCGTGCCGCCGCCGGACCCGCCGCAGCCGCCGGTGCAGCCCTCACCGATAACGACAACAACGGCAACAACCGATCCGCCCCCGCCGCCGAAGCCTCCGGGACCGCCGCCGAATTGGGGCTTGCGGGCGCTCCTCTTCGGGGCCCTCGCGCTCGTCGCTGGTGCGGCCTATGCGGCTTATTGGGGCGCGCATAATCGGGATCAACTCTGCGATCGTTACAACCTGTTCTGCGATGCCGAGGTGATTGCCTATCATGCCGCGCAAAGCTGCGCTGCGTCGAAGAGCTGTGGCGCGTCATCTTGTGTCGAGAGCTATCGCAACACCTATCCCAACGGCCGTTTCAAGTCCGAGATCGACGATATCGCTGTCCGCAAGGGACGCCCGTGCCAGGAGACGCTGCCACCGCCGCGGGAAGATCCGGAAAGGCTCGCCTATGAGCGCGTGATGGCCTGCGCGGCAGGCAAGACCTGCGGCGCTTCGGTTTGCACCACCGAGTATCGGCAGATGTTCCCGAACGGGGCGCACAAGGCGGATGTCGACCAGATCGTCGCGCAGAAGGGCGGGGACTGCGCCGAGAAGGATGTCTTTGAGCGCGCCGTGAGCTGCGCGTTGCCAAAGAGCTGCGGCGCCGGCGAATGCCTTGCGGAGTACCGGCGCAGGTTTCCGAATGGACCCCACAAGGCCGACATCGACCAGATTGCCCTGTCGCCCAGAGGCCAATCCTGCGCGCCAGTGCCCGACCTCGACAGGGAGGCCTATGATCGTGCGGTGCGGTGTGCGGCGCCACTGGGCTGCGGGGCCGATCATTGTCTGATCGAATACCGGCGCGATTTCGCCAACGGCAGATACCGGGCGCTGATCGAGCAGATCGGAACGCAGAAGGGGGCGGCTTGCCAGCAGCAACAGCAGCAAGCGCAGCCGGATTTGCTTCCGCCGTTCGTCCGCAGGACGAACGAGGATGCCGGCATCAACTGCGCGCGCACGAACCTCGAGCCGATCGCGCAGATGATTTGCGCCGATGCGGACATGGCGCGCGCCAATCACGATCTTCAGATTCAGTTCGATCAGGCGGCGCAGTCGCTTCGCGGCAATTCCCGCAGAGGAACCCCCGAGGAACGCGGGTTCCGCGATCGGGAGAAAGAGTGGATCGAGAGCCGCGACCAGCAATGCAACATTCCGAAGAGCGGAACCTGGAGCGAAATGGACCTTCGAAGGTTAAAAGGCTGCTTCCTGGACAAGACGCGAGCCCGCATCAATGATCTGCGACAGTAAGCGCCGCCTGAGCACGTCGCGCTCCCGTTGGGCCACAGCGCGGGCGATTTTGCTCATGGTCGTGGTGTTGGCCTTCTCGATGTCGCAAGCCGTGTGTGCAGAGTCCGGCAAGAAGGAAGCAGACAAGAAGGCAGCGGCCGCGAAGTCGAAGACCCACGCGGCTGCGAAGAGCGAGGCGGCGAAGGAGCACAAGCCGAAGACCGATGCTGCGGCCGCATCCAGGCCGGCCGAACCCAAACGTGCGCCCGCCAAATCCGAGCCCGCCAAGTCCGAGCCCGCCAACGCGGCCGGCGAGGCGGCCTCGCCTGAACCTGCGAAGACACCGGCGCCTGCGGCGTCGGAAGCGCCGGCCGAACCGAAACCGTCTCCCGCGGCCGAGCCGGCGAATCCGACCCCGAACGAGATCGTCAGGGAGAGATCGAAGGGCCTGCCGCAATCCAGTCAGCCGGCGGCGGAGACGAAGCCATCAACCGAGCCGACTGCGTCGCCGGCGCCTGCCGATGCGGCGAAGCCCCCAGCGCCCGAGGAGAAGCCGTCAACCAGGTCTCCGACCGATGAACCCGCCGCTGCGACGACGAATCCCGCGGTGCCTGCGGGCGAGGTCGTGCCTTCCGCCGCCCCCGCAACACCGGCGCTCGTTCCGAGCGAGCAAGCCACCGAGCCCGTGCCGCAAGCCTCTCCGCCGGCACCCGTGCCTGCCGCCTGCAACCGCGCCGAGTTTCGCATGGCGATCGATGTCGGGCATACCGAAACCAACTATGGCGCGGTGAGTGCGCACGGCAAACACGAATTCGATTTCAATCGCAGGCTCGCCCACGATCTTGCGGACAAGCTCTGGCACAGCGGCTTCGACCAGGCGGATCTTGTGATCCAGACCGATTCGGATCTCGCCCGCCGCGCGCGCGATCTGTCGAGCCGCCGGCCGAACCTGATGCTGTCACTGCATCATGATTCCGTGCAGGACAAATATCTCAAGACCGCCATGCTCGACGGCCAGATGCGCACCTTCACGGAAGGTTTTCACGGCTACTCGATCTTCGTCTCGCACGAGAACGCCTATCGCGAGGATAGCGACCGGTTCGCCAAGACGCTCGGCGCCGAGATGATCGCTCAGGGGCTGAAGCCCACGTTCCATCACCACGTGCAGGAGAACCGGCCGATCCTCGATAAGCAGACCGGCGTGTTCCAATACGATGGTCTGGCCGTCCTGCGTCTGACCACGGCGCCGGCGGTGCTGCTCGAGAGCGCCGTCATCACCGACCCCGAGGACGAGACGAAGGCTGACGATCCCGCCTATCGAAAGCGAATCACGAACGCGATCGTGGCCGCCGTCATCAGGTTCTGCGACGAGAACGCCGCCCGGGCCCAGTCACACGCCGCGCCGCCGGCCGCCGAGACGCAGGGCTCACGCAAGTAGGCAGTGTGGTTGAATCACCTCGCCGCGAATTCTGAGCACCTCTCCCTGGGGAGAGGTGCTCATTATAGATGCCGCTCCAGTCAAGCTAATCTCAGGGATAACCTCACAGCAGCCCGTTCTTCTTCAGGATGTCCGGAGCATTGTCCTTCGTGATCAGCATCGTGGGCAGGGTGATGACCGGCTGCAGCTTCTCGCCATGCAGAAGTTTCACGGCCTGCCGTAGGCCCTCGGCGCCGGGCGTGGCGTAGAGGAACGTCGCCGTGAGCAGCCCCTTGCTGACCCAACTCACGCCTTCATCCGGCAGGCCGTCGATGCCGAGGATGAACTTGATGCTCTTGTCGCGGCCGGCGTCCTTGGCGGCGAGATAGGCGCCATAGGCCATCGGATCGTTGTGGCCGTAGACCAGGTCGATCTTCTCGTTGTTGCGCAGCGCCGTCGTCATGATGTTGTAGGCCTTGTCCTGCTTCCAGTCGCCCGACTGGTTGTTGAGCAGATACTTGATGCCCGGCTCCTTGTCGGTGAAGGCATGGAAGCCGTCGTGCCGGTCGTGCGCAGGCTGGGTGCCCATGCCGCCCCAGATCTCGACCACGTTGCCGGCCGCTTTGCCGGGACCGCCGAGCAGCTTCACCGCGTATTCGCCTGCGGCCTTGCCGATCGCAAGGTTGTCGCCGCCGATGAACTGGGTGATCCGCTTGGTGTCGACGTTGCGGTCGAGCACGATCACGGGGATCTTGGCGTCGATCGCCTTCTCCACGACGCCGGTCAGCCCCGCCGACTCCTTCGGCGAAATCAGCATCACGTTGACCTGCTGCACGATCAGGTTCTCGCAATCGGCGACCTGCTTCTCGGTCTTGTCCTGGCCGTCGGTGATGACGAGATCGACGTCCGGGTGGAGCTTCGCTTCGGCCTGGATGTCCTTGTTGAACTGAACGCGCCACGGTTCGAGCGTGGTGCACTGGCTGAAGCCGACCTTCCACTTGGCGGCGGCGCGCGCCGGCGTCCAGCCGGCCGGAATGTAGACGGTCATTGCGGCGCCGGCGACGGTGGTTGACAGTTTCAGAAAATCACGACGCTTCATCGAGGTCCTCCCTTGCAAATTGCGCCTTGGCGGCGCTTGGCAGCCGAGCGGACTCGGCCGTTTTCGGATCGGCACCGCCTTCGCGCGTGCGGCTGAACCGCCATCGCGCGATGAGCTGGCCGAGATTCTGTTCCTGCACCAACACGGTGCAGACGATGATCAACCCCTTCATCAGGAGCTGGACGTTGGAGTCGATGTTCTGAAGCTGAAGAATGTCCGAGAGCAGGCCGAAAATCAGCACGCCGACGAAGGTGCCGGCGAGACCGCCGCGGCCGCCCATCAAGCTGGTGCCGCCGATCACCACCGCTGCGATGGCATCGAGTTCAAGCCCTGTGCCGGCATCGGGCTTGCCTTGCCGGTACTGCGCGACGAACAGCACGCCTGCGATCCCCGCGAGCAGTCCGGACAACAGATAGGCCGTGAGCTGGACCTGCGCGACCTTGATGCCGGAGAGTTTCGCAGCCTCGACATTGCCGCCGATTGCGTAGGCATAGCGGCCGAAGGTCGTGAAGCGAAGGATCGCGCCAAACAGGATGATCGCCGCCAGGAAGAACACGCTTGGCACCGGCAACACACCCCACAGCATCGAACGCAGAAACTCGAATGCTTCGGTGGCGTTGGTGCCGGTGTAGACCGGCACCACGGCATTGTCCTGTCCCGCCGTGAGGCGAGCGATGCCGAGCGCGCTCACCATCATCGCGAGCGTGGCGATGAATGGCTGCAGCCGCCCGGTGACGATCAGAAGCCCATTGATGGCGCCAAGCGCAAGCGCGAGGCACGACGAGACCACGAGCACGCCGAGCACGCCGAACCGCGTTGGGACCTGGCTCGCCGTCCACCATGCAACCGCGATCGCGGCGACAAGGCCGAGTAGGGAAGGAATCCACAGGCTGCGCGAGGGTGAGAGGGCGATGTTGCGGCGCTGGCCCGCGCCGACGTCGTGGCTGCGCGCGAGGCCTGAGAAAATGAAGCGCGCGATCAGCGCCACGGCGGCGCCAATGACGATCGTCGTCACCGGCACGCCCATCACCGAGGCAGCGTTCCAGCCGCGCATGGTGAGCAGCATCGCGCAAATGACGGTCGCGAAGCCCATCACGGAGCCGACCGACAGGTCGATGCCGCCGAGCAGGATGACCATGGTCATGCCGGTCGCGACCAGCCCCGTGATCGAGACCTGGCGCAGAACATCGGTGAGATTTTCGTAGGACAGGAAGATATTGCTGCCGGACGACGTGTAGGGCGAGGTGAGGGCGCCGATCAGGACGATGATCAGGAGTCCCCAATAGAGCTTGGTCTGCGACAGGAGCCGAAGGGCTTTCATGACGCTGTTCCATGCGGCCACGCCGCCATGCCGGGAGCTGCAAAACGCATCACCGTCTCTTCCGTGGCGTTCTCGCGCCGCAGAAGCCCGGTCTGCCGTCCCTCGCACATCACAAGGATTCGATCGGACAGCAGCAAAAGCTCCGGCATCTCCGAGGTCACCACGATGATGCCCAGGCCCTGCGCGGCCAGATCGAAGATCAGCTTGTAGATTTCCTGCTTGGCGCCGACATCGATGCCGCGGGTCGGCTCGTCAAGCAGGAGAATGCGCGGCTCGGTCGCGAGCCACTTTCCGATCACGACCTTCTGCTGATTGCCGCCGGAGAGCGACGCGGCCTGCTGGCCGATGCCGGTGCAGCGGACCGCGAGCTGGCGGACCATGCCGCGGGCCAGGGCGCGTTCGCGCGCGAAAGCGCGCAGGCCGAATTGCGACAGGGCACCGATCGAGGGTAGTGCAATGTTGTCGCCGATCGACTCATATAGATGCAGGCCGCGTTCCTTGCGATCCTCGCTGACAAGGGCAAGTCCAAGGCGATAGGCATCAACCGGCGAGCGGATGTCGGCGGTTTCGCCGTTGACCACGATACTGCCGCCGCGCCAGCCGCGCTGCACGCCGAAGATCGATTCCAGGATCTCGGTCCGGCCCGAGCCGAGCAGCCCGCCGATGCCCAGGATCTCGCCGCGCTTCAGCTCGAGGCTGACGCCGTGCAGCGTCCGCCGCCATCCGTGCGGGCCAAGTGTATCGAGCGTCAGGTTACGTACCGAAAGCACGACCGCGCCGTCTTGCACGGCCGCGCCGCGGTCGCTTGCGGCGAGTTCCCGGCCGACCATCGCCGAGATGATCGCGCCATGCGACAGTTCGCCGATCGGCGCCGTCACCACGCGCTTGCCGTCGCGTAACACCGTCACCCGATCGGCGAGATCGAGAACCTCCTCGATGCGGTGCGAGGTATAGATGATCGCGACGCCGTCAATTGCGAGCTGCCGCACGATCTTGAACAGCGTCTCGCATTCGGAGGCCGACAAGGCCGAGGTCGGCTCGTCCATGATGAGAATGCGCGCCCTGAGCGAGAGCGCCTTGGCGATTTCGACAAGCTGCTGCTCGCCGACGCGCAAGCCAGCGACCCGGCTCTCGGGATCGATCGCGACGCCAAGGCGCTCCAGCAGGCGCTCCGCCGCTCTCACCATGCGACGGCGATCGAGTAGCACGCCGGCGATCAGCGGCTCGCGGCCGAGGAAGATATTGTCCGCGACGGAGAGCTCGGGAACGAGATTGAGCTCCTGATGGATGATCGCAACGCCTGCTTCCTCGGCGTCGCGCACGCCTGTGAACGCGGCCTGTGTGCCGTCGACTTCAATAGTGCCCTCGTAGCTTGCGTGCACGCCTGCAAGGATTTTCATCAAGGTGCTTTTGCCGGCGCCGTTCTCACCCATGAGCGCGTGCACTTCGCCGTGGCGAAGATCGAAATCCACGCTCTGCAGCGCTCTGACGCCTGCAAAGGATTTCGAGATGCGTTCAGCCGAAAGGACGACGTGCCCGGCCGGCGCGCCGGCTCGGTTGGCAAGCGCAATCACGCGCGGGGACTGGGATGTACTTCGCTCATGCTCTCCGAGGGAGCGTGTCTCCATCGGCCTTGGCTCCTCCGTCCCGCCGGCACCTCGAACAGAGACACCGGGCCGCCGGTGATCGTTGCTTCTTTACTGATATGCTAGTTATATCAGTTACCGCTCGTCAAGCCTCCTGGTCCCGCAAATTGGTCGGCGCCACGAGAAATGTGAAAACCAACGCGAGAAGCACAGCACATGGATTCAATCGGAAGCATTGCGCGGCGGGGACGCAGGGCAGGCGGGTCGAAAGTCGATCAGGCCTATTTCGCGCTCAAGCGCGCCATCGTCTCAGGCAGCCTCGCGCCCGAGACCTCCATCGACAAGAACGAGTGGTGCGCCACCTTCGACGTGTCCCGTCTTTCCATCACGACGGCGATCAATCGCCTCGCCTTTGAAGGCCTGGTCCTGGTCGAGCCGCAGCGCGGTTCCTATGTCGCGCGGATTCACCTCGAGGATGTCAGGCAATGGATGCTGATGCGCCGTGCGCTGGAGATCGAGGTCGTCGCGGCCTGCGCGGCCGACATGTCGGAGCGCGCCATCGAAGCCCTCGGCCAGAATCTCGCCTACCAGAAAGCCGCCATCAGCAGCGGCGACCTCGAAGGCTTCCATGAGTTCGACACGAGGTTTCATCGCCAGATGACCGAGGGCCGGAATCTGGCGCGTCTCGGCGAAGTGCTCGATCCGATCCGCACTCATCTCGAGCGCGTCCGCCGCACGCTGCTTCCGGAGCCCGGACGCCCCGAAGGTACGTTCCGCGAGCACGAAGCGATCTACCACGCCATCGCCGCCCGCGAGCCGGCGCGGGCGAAGCACGAGATGGCGAACCATCTGGATCGCGTGTCACGCGAGCTGCAGGCGTTTGTGGCGAAGCATCCGGGATTTTTTGATGAGTAGGATTTGGGCGACGCGCGCCGAAGCGCCTGGCTGCGATCTTGTGTTTAACGCATCCGCGCAATCGACAATCAGATCGACGCATTTGCGCGCCTATCGGGGCATACGGATGGGACGCAGCCAATTGTGGATCGGAGCAGGCGTTCGGCTACCCAAACGTTAACATCCAAGAGATTCGTTTCGGCGTACCTGTGGTGACTCACCGGCGTGCTTTTTGCTGCACACGAGGCTGCGGGTACATCAAACACCCGGCATTGCCTGCGCCCTCTATCTTCCCGAGGGTGATATCCGGACAAACCTCGGATCGCGAGGCGTCGCGAGAATGCGTTGCTTTGCGTATTGTCAGGCAGGAATTGCAGCGCGAGCCGTTGTCGTGCATGAAATGCGGATGGTCGCAAACGTCATTGAACCGCGCACGAACCGCCTCGAGCATCCAGGAAAGCCGGCATGCCGGAGATCATCGAGCACCGAATCCCTCATCCCAACAGCCATCCCTATATTCTGACCTTCGGGCCCGATGGTGGGCTCTGGTTTTGCGATAGCGGAGCGGGCCAGATCTGCCGGATGGATGTCTCGACCGGTACGTTCCGCGCCTTTCCGTTACCGCGCCGAGATTGCCAGCCCGTCGGCATCATCACCGGACATGACGGCCATCTCTGGTTCACCGAGTATGCGGGCCATAAAGTAGGCCGGATCACTGTTGACGGCGAGATAACGGAATTCGATTTGCCGACGCGATCGGCAGGTCCGAACGGGATCATCGATGGGCCGGATGGCAATGTCTGGTTTGCGGAGACGGGTGTGGGCCAGATCGCACACATCTCGCCGCATGGAATAGTGTCGGAGGAGGCCAGGGGAATCCCGCCAAAGTCGCGCCCTCTGGCGCTCGCCGTACGTGGAGGCGAGATCTGGTTTACGTTGGCGGCCGGCAGCGGAATCGCGCGCCGGACCGCAGACGGCACAATCTCTGTCCTCGCGACCTCTTCAGTGGACAGCCAGCCGCGCGCGCTCACGCTTCACCCGAATGGAGATCTCTGGTTCGTGCTCACGGATGCCAATGCGCTTGCGCGCGTTGACCGTCGGAACGCGCTCACAGAGCACCCTGTCCCGACGCAAGGCGCAAGCCTGCGCGGTGTGGTGGCCGGCGCCGACGGCGACCTCTGGTTCACGGAAAATGCCGCCAACAAGATCGGCCGGATGCGGCCGGACGGGACCATGGTTGACGAATACGACATCCCAACGTCCGCTAGTGGTGCTCGTGCCATCGTGGCGGCGTCGGATGGCCGGCTATTCTTCAGTCAGCACGACGTTGGTCGGATCGGCGAGGTACGTCCATGAAGGTTGCCGTCATCGGGGCTGGTGCCATGGGTTGTCTGTTTGGAGGGCGCTTGGCACAGGCTGGGCACGAGGTCGTCCTTGTGGACGCTTCTCAGCCGCAGATTGATGCGTTGAACGAGCGCGGACTTCTGCTCACGGACGACAACGGAACATCCCGGATCAAGATTCAGGCCGCCGGCGCTGCTGAACTCTCCGGCGTGCGTGAGCTCCTGATCTTCTTTACGAAGGCGATGCACACCGCGGCTGCTGCACGGGATGCCAAACACCTTTTTGGTCCGCAGTCCTGGGCGTTGACGGTCCAGAACGGGATCGGCAACGACGACGCCATCGCGGCCCATGTCGGGCGCGAGCGTCTTGTCGTCGGCATGACGAATTATTCGGCGGATCTCGTGGGCTTGGGTCAGGTCACGACACAAGGCTTCGGCGAAATTCGGATTTGGGCCGCGGAGCAACCTGGTCCGCGCGTCTCAGAGATCGCGACCTGCCTGAACGACGCCGGTCTCGTCTGTCGGGCCGATCCGAACGTGTGGACTGCCATCTGGGAGAAAGTTACTTTCAACGCCGCCATGAACGCAGTTGCCGCCATCACCCGGCTGCCAGTCGGAGGCTTCGCGGAAAATCCGGACGCGCGCCATCTGCTGGGGCGGATCGTGGAGGAAGGAAGCGCGGTCGCGCTGGCCGCCGGCCACGCCATCGACCCAGCCAACGTCTGGGCGGTGATCGACGCTGCCTTCGCAGCGCACCGACGGCATAAACCGTCCATGCTGCAGGATATTCTTGCCGGCCGCCTGACGGAAATCGATGCCATCAATGGAGCGATAGTCCTGCAGGGCCGCGCGCGGGGCGTACCCACTCCTTACAACGACGCGCTCGCCTCCCTCGTCCGGATCATCGAGCGATCGGCTGAGGGAACGAGTGTGGCACCGGCTGACGCATCCCCAATAAAACGCTAGAAGAGCACCGGGAAGCAACAAGAAGAATCCGAACGGGAGTTTCAGAACATGCCGCTGCCCAGGGAAGACGTCGAGGCCACCACGCCAAAATTCCTGCGCGACAAATACGCCATCGTCGGCGTCGGCGAGACCGGCTACACCCGCGGCTCGAACATGACGACGCGCTCGCTTGCAACCATCGCGGTGCGCAACGCCATGCGTGATGCGGGGCTGAAGCCTTCCGAGATCGACGGCATGCTGTCGTATCAGTCGAACGACTCGGTGTTCTCGCCATTCGTCGCCGGCGACCTCGGTATCCGGCTCAATTTCTACATGGACGTGTTCGGCGGGGGATCATCGACGGAAGCGCTGATCGGCATCGCGATCGGCGTCATCGAGGCCGGCATGTGCAAGACGGTGGTGATCTTCCGCTCGATGAACGGCTTCTCGCAGGTGCGGATCGGCGGCACCGGCGTGCGTGCCGCAGCTCCCGTCTCGGGCGACGCGCTGCATAGCCGCGCCTATGGCTGGCAGAGCGCGGGGCAGTCGTTCGCGCCGACCTTCATGCGCCACATGCACGATTTCGGCACCACCGCCGAGCAGGTCGCGCATGTCCGCGTGGCCCACTCTAATCACGCCTCGAACAATCCCAAGGCCTATTACAGGAAGCGCCTCACGGTGGAGGATGTCGTCTCCAGCCGCATGATCTGCAAGCCGCTGCACCTGCTCGACTGCTGCGTCGAGACCGACAACGCCAATGCGATCATCGTGACCACGGCCGCGCGTGCAAAGGACCTGAAGCAGCCGCTGGTGCGGATCCGCGGCGTGGTGGGCCGCTGCTCGAAGCCGCGGGTCGACATGCACTACCAGGCCGGGCCGATCTCCACCGTCGCCGGCCACTACGCCAGGGAGATTCTCTGGCCGAACTCGGGCGTCGGCCCGGAGGATATCGACCTCACCGGCTCCTATGACGCCTTCACCTTCACCACCATGCTGCAGCTCGAGGATTACGGCTTCTGCAAGAAGGGCGAGGGCGGCCACTACGTTTCGGACGGCACCATCATGCTCGGTGGAAAGCGGCCGAACAACACCTCGGGTGGTCATCTCTGTGAGGGCTACACCCACGGCATCGCCATGGTGATCGAGAACGTCCGCCAGCTCCGCCACGATGCGGACGATAGCTGTCCGATCGGGCCCGACGGCAGGCGTCAGCACACCTACGATTGTCGCGAGGGTGGTTGCCGCCAGGTGATGAACGCCGAGCTGTCAGCCAATCTCGGCTGGGCGATGCCCGGCACCGGATCGGCGATGGTGATGCGGCGGGGGTAGGTTCTTGATGCAGGATGAGAGGCGTTGTCTGGGACGAACGTCGGCGGCGCGTGCACTTCCTTCTCCCCTTGTGGGAGAAGGTGGCGTAGGCGGCCTTTGGCCGCCGTTTTCAATAAAGAACGCCGATGCTTCGCATCGGCTATGGCGCCGGATGAGGGGTCTCTATCCGCGGGCTCGAACGGCAGTTGGACTCGCGGAGAGAGACCCCTCACCCGGATCGCATCTTTCGATGCGATCCGACCTCTCCCACAAGGGGAGAGGTGAACCGCCAGCGCGGCTCACGCGACCTCAAAATCAATAATCGGAAACCGACGGGAAGGGAGCAAAATGAAAGCATCGATATTCTGCCTGCCGAGCGTCGGCTCGCGCGCCGAAATCGAGGCGGGCATGGCGGCGATGCGGCCGGAGCTCTACCAGCGCATGCTGAAAGAGCTGACCGAGCTCGTCAAATTGGCCGACGACCTCGGCTATGACTCCGTGAGCTTCACCGAGCATCATTTCCATATCGAAGGCTTCGAGCTTTCCAACAACCCCGTGTTGCTGGACCTCTACTTCGCGATGCAGACCAAGCGCATCCGCGTCGGTCAGCTCGGTATCGTGCTGCCGGCCGCCAACCCGATCCGCGTCGCCGAGGACATCGCGATGCTCGATCACATGACTGGCGGGCGCGCCTGCGCCGGCTTCGCCCGCGGCTATCAGCGCCGCTGGGTCGACGTCATGGCGCAGCAGACGCACGGCGTCTCGGGGACCTTGCCGCACCATCATGACGCGATCGATCAGACCAACCGCGAGGCGTTCGAGGAGAACTGGCAGATCATCAAGAAATGCTGGACCGAGGAGATGCTGACGTTCCAGGGCAAGTACTGGAAGGTACCGGCCGGCGCGACGCCCTGGGATCTCGACACCACGGTGAAATACGGCAAGGGCGTCAAGGACGGCATGCTCATGTCGGTCGGCGTGGTGCCAAAACCGTTGCAGAAGCCGTACCCGCCGGTGTTCCTGCCGTTCGCGTCGTCGCCCAACTCCATTCGCTGGGCTGCGCGCGAGGGCGTCACCGCGATCCTGCCGCCGATGCATGAGGCCTACGAGTCACCGCTGTTCGACCTTTATGCCGAGGTGTCGGGAAGGCCCCGCGGACAAGGCACGGGCTTGTTGCGCGATGTCATCATCGCAGACTCCGACGAGGAGGCCATGGCTTTGTGGGAGGACTCCGGGCGTTTCTCCGGCAAGGCGTGGTTCGAGCCGTTCGGCTTCCGCCGCGGCCTGATGGACCCGGTGACAAAGAAATTCGCGACCGCGCAGGAATCGATCGACCTCGGCTACGCCTTGGTCGGCACGGTCGATACGGTGACGCGCGCGTTCGAAGCCAACATGAAACGGCAGCCGGTCGACTGGTTGTTCTGCTACACCTACAACGCGCTCATTCCGCACGGCAAGCTGATGAAGTCGACCGAGGCGTTGTGGACCAAGGTGCTGCCGAAGTTCATGTGAGTCTAATGAGAGCCAAGAAAAACAAGGTGAGACAATGATATCTGCGCAGTATCTCGGCATGCCGCTCGAGATCAATGATCTCGACCATGAGAACCTCGACTACTTCGCCTACTGTGCGAAGCACGATTTCCGCCTGCAGCGATGCGCCGCGTGCAAGCTGTTCCGTTACCCGCCGTCGACCGCGTGCCCCTGGTGCGCTGAGCTGAAGTCGGAATGGGTATCGGTCGAGGGCCGCGGCACCGTGCATTCCTACACCGAGGTGCACCACGCCATTCAGCCGGCGTTCAAGCAGTACACGCCCTATCTCGTGCTGCTGGTCGAACTGGACACCCAGAGCGGCAAGCCGACGAAAGAGGAGGGGCTGCGCGTGATCGGCAACCTGACGCGGCTGGACGGCGTGCTCGCGCCGAAGAGCGAAGTCGAGCGGGTTGGCATCGGCAGCCGCGTGCGCATGGTGTTCACCGACGTCGCGCCGGGGCTGGCGCTGCCGCAATGGACCATTGATGAGGGCGGCGCCGGCGGTACGCCGTGGCGATACCGGGGTTAGGGAAGGTATACGCTCTTGTCTCAGGATCTCTGTTTTCTCCCGGCGACCGAGCTTCGCGCGCGCATCAGTAGCAAAGAGGTGTCTCCGGTTGAGATCACCCGAGCCGTGCTCGAGCGCGCCGAACGTCTGCAGCCGGAGCTGAACTGCTTCATCACGCTCTGCGGCGAAGAGGCCATGGTGCAGGCGCAAACCGCCGAGCGGCAGGTCATGGCAGGTGAACCGCTCGGCCTGCTCCACGGCATACCCCTCACTGTGAAGGACATCGTCAACACGCGCGGCGTGCGAACCACCTTCGGAGCGGTTCCCTATCGGAACAACGTCCCTGATGAGGATGCAGTAGCGGTCGCCCGGCTTCGCGCGCAGGGTGCGGTTCTGATCGGCAAGACCACGACGCCCGAGTTCGGGAGCAAATGCCTGACCGACTCGCCGCTGTTTGGTCGCACCCGGAATGCGTGGAGCGCGGCGCGCACCAGCGGCGGCTCGAGTGGTGGAGCGGCGGTCGCGGTGGCGAGCGGCATCGCGCCGCTCGCCATCGCAACCGATGGTGGCGGCTCGACCCGGATTCCGGCCGCATGCAACGGCGTCGTCGGGCTGAAGCAGAGCAACGGCGTCATCCCGCACAGCCAGGTGCAGGACGCCTTCGGCAACCAGACCTACGTGACGCCGACCACCCGCAGCGTCGCCGACACCGCATTGATGATGCAGGCGATGGCGGGAGAGGATGCGTCCGATCCCTGGTCGATCGGCCTAGCTGTGCCTGATTTCATCGAGGCGGCGACGCCGAGCGGCGACCTGCGCGGACGCAAGGTCTTGTTCTGCCTGTCGCCGCCAGGCAGGCCCGTGGCGTCCGAGGTCGCGGCCAGTTTCCGGGCAAGCCTGGAGCGGCTGGCCGGACTTGGCGCGGAGCTCGAGGAGTTTTCGGGTGAGGGCTTCGACGTCGAGCCGATCTGGCGCGCCATCAATCACACGGTCTGGCGCAGCCGGTTCGAGCCGTTCGCAGAGAAGCACGGGGACGAATTGAGCGAAGCCTTTCTCAGGCAGCTTGCGCTGGCTGCCAATGTCAGCGGAGTCGAGTATCAGCGCGCCATGTTCGAGCGCACGGCGCTGTTCCGCCGCGTGCAATCCTTGTTCACGCGGGCCGACTGGCTTGCGATGCCGACCTTGACCCGGACGGCGCTGCCAATCGAACAGGATCTGTTCGGTGCGATCGACATCGACGGGCGGTCCTTCGACAATCTCCGCCCGCACTGGTTCCCGTGGACCATGCCCTTCAATATGACCGGGCATCCCGCGATCAGCCTGCCCGGCGGGTTCGATCGCGACGGCCTGCCGATCGGCATCCAGCTGGTCGGCCGCTTCCGCGCCGATGCCGAGCTGTTGCGCCTCGCCGCGATGTTCGAAGCCTCGTCCGGTCTGCTCGGCCGCTGGCCAGGCTGACGGAGCCATGCAGCAAAGGCCTTGCCTCCCGGCGGCAAACCTGTTGGATCGTGCCGTTGAGTTAGCGTGATCTCTGAGAACTTGGCATGAGCCTATTCGTCCTGCGGCGGATTCTGACCCTGGCGGCAACGCTGATCGGGGCGTCGCTGATCATTTTCCTGGTGCTCGACGCCTTGCCGGGCAATGCCGCCCAGATGCTGATGGGCGCCGATGCGTCGCCCGATGCGGTGAGCGCGCTGACGGTCAAGCTCGGACTGGATCAGCCCTTGCTTTATCGCTATGCGCACTGGATCGGGGGCATGCTGGTCGGCGATCTCGGCAACAGCTATGTCTATGGCACGCCCGTTGCGGGATTGATCGCCGAACGCCTGGTGCTCACCATACCGCTCGCGATCATGTCCATGCTCATTACGGTCGTTCTAGCGCTGGCGACCGGCATCTATGCCGCGGCCAACCACAACAAGATCGGCGACGTCGGCGTGATGTCGCTGACGCAGATCGGGATCGCGCTGCCGACTTTCTGGTTTGCCATCCTGCTCATCCTGTTGTTTGCGGTAAAGCTGCGATGGCTCTCGGCCGGCGGGTTTGCCGGCTGGGACGACGGCATCTGGGAAGGGATCCGCTCGCTGCTGCTGCCGGCGATTTCGTTGGCGCTGGTGCAGGCCGCCATCCTCGCGCGCGTGACGCGATCGGCCGTGCTCGAGGTTCTGCGGGAGGATTTCGTACGAACGGCGCGCGCCAAGGGCCTGAGCAAGCGCGAGGCGCTCTGGAGCCACGTGCTGCGCAACGCCATGATCCCGGTGATGACGGTGATGGGCCTGCAATTTGCCAACCTGCTGGCTGGCACCATCGTCATCGAGAACGTTTTCTACTTGCCGGGGCTCGGCCGGCTGATTTTCCAGTCCATCGCCAACCGCGACCTGATCGTGGTGCGCAACTGCGTGATGCTGCTGGCGGCGATGGTGGTAACGGTCAATTTCGTGGTCGATGTGCTCTATGCCTTCATCGATCCCCGCATCAAGGTGCATAACCTGTGAGCGGCGCGACGACTGTAACCGCCGATACGCCGACCGCGACCTCGCGTCGCCCGGCCGCGGGATTCTGGCGCCGCGCACTGCGTCATCGCAGCTTTGTGCTGGGTGGCACGCTCGTCCTGCTGGTCTTTGTCGCCGCGCTGGTTTCCTTTGTCTGGACCCCCTGGTCGCCTTATGACATCGACATGGCTGCCAAGCTCAAGCCGCCGTCGGCTGCGCATTGGCTCGGCACCGACGCCTTCGGCCGTGACGTCGTCTCGCTGCTGCTGGTCGGGGCGCGATCGACCATCCTCGTCGGTGTGATCGCGGTCGGGATCGGCCTCTCCTTCGGAGTTTGCCTCGGCCTGACCGCCGCCGCGCGAAAAGGCTGGGTGGCGGAGCTCATCATGCGAATGAGCGATTTCACGTTTGCTTTTCCCGCCATTCTCTCCGCGATCATGCTGGCCGCAGCCTTCGGGCCCGGCATGGTGACCTCGATCATCGCCATCGGCATTTTCCAGATCCCGATTTTCGTGCGGATTACCCGAGGATCGGCCAACGCGGTTTGGGCGCGGGAATTCGTGCTGGCCGCGCGGGCGTCGGGCAAGGGCACTTTGCGCATCACGATCGAGCACGTGCTGCCCAACATTCTGTCCGTGCTGATCGTGCAGGCAACGATCCAGTTCGCCCTGGCGATCCTGGCTGAAGCGGCGCTGTCCTACCTCGGGCTTGGCACGCAGCCGCCGCAGCCATCCTGGGGACGCATGCTCAATGACGCGCAGACACTCCTGTTCGAGGAGCCGAGCCTTGCGGTCTATCCGGGCGCAGCGATCGCGATCGCCGTGCTGGGCCTGAATCTCCTGGGCGACGGCTTGCGCGATCTGCTCGACCCGCGCCTGGCACGGGAGCGTTGAAATGAACGCATCCGCAAACCCGCCACTGATCGAGGTCGAAGACCTCGGCGTCAGGCTCAACACCAGCCGCGGCGCTGCGCAGGCCGTCCGCAAGGTCAGTTTTTCGCTTCTGCGAGGGGAGACGCTCGGCCTGGTCGGCGAGTCCGGATGCGGCAAATCCGTCACGGCGCTGGCGTTGATGGGACTGCTGCCGGACAGCGCCGTCGTCAGCGGCAGTGTTCGGCTCGACGGCAGCGAGCTGGTGGGGCTGAAGGACGCGGATTACCGCAAGCTGCGCGGCAATCGCATCAGCATGATCTTTCAGGAGCCGATGACCGCGCTCAATCCGATGCACACGATCGGGCGACAGGTGGCCGAGCCGCTGCGGCGCCACAAGGAGCTGTCTGCCGCGGCAGCGCGCAAGGAGGCGATTGCCTTGCTTGACCGCGTCGGCCTGCCCGATGCGGCCAGGCGCGCCGATGCTTATCCGCACCAGTTTTCCGGCGGCCAGCGCCAGCGCATCACCATCGCCATGGCTCTCGCCTGCCAGCCCGACGTGCTGATCGCCGACGAGCCGACCACCGCGCTTGATGTGACGCTCCAGGGGCAAATCCTTGATTTGATCGCCGATCTGGTCGACGAGCGCGGTATGGCGATGATCCTGATCTCGCACGATCTCGGCGTCATCGCCGAGAACGCGCAGAAGATGATGGTGATGTATGGCGGCACCGTCGTCGAGAGCGGCCCAACGGCGGAAGTATTCGCGCGCATGGGGCATCCCTATACTCAAGGCCTGTTTCGTGCCCGTCCGCGGCTTGGTGCAAAGAAAGGCACGCGGCTGAAGACCATTGCCGGCACGGTGCCGGAGTTGGCCGACCTGCCGGCCGGCTGCGCCTTCGCCGATCGTTGCGCGATCGTTCAGAGCCGATGCCGTGCGGCGCTTCCACCGGCGGTGGAGGTGAAGGCGGACCATCAGGTGCGCTGCCTTAGAACCAACGTTTCGATGGCCGAGCTCGCATGACCACGCTGGACTCCATTCCATCCACGCCCGACTTGCCGCTGCTCGACGTGAAGGATCTCGTGCAGCGCTACGCGCTGCCGCGCGAAAGCCTGTTCCGCCCGCCAGGCGAGGTGCTTGCCCTCAATGGCGTGACCGCAACCGTCACGGCCGGCAAGAGTCTTGGCGTGGTCGGCGAATCCGGCTCGGGCAAATCGACCTTCGCCCGCCTCGCCATGGCGCTGGAGCGGCCGACATCAGGGTCGGTGTCGCTGCTCGGCCGCGATCTCAACCGGATGGCGCCGGACGAGTTGCGGCGTGCCCGCCGCGATTTCCAGATGGTGTTTCAGGACCCCTATGGCTCCCTGGATCCGCGGCAAACGATTGCGCGCGTCGTCGCCGAACCGCTCACGGCGCTTGGGCGGATGGATCGGGCCGTGTTGCGGGAACGCGTCGCCGCGGTGCTGAGGCAGGTGGGTCTGCGCGACGCCGATATGGACAAGTATCCGCACGAATTCTCGGGCGGGCAGCGGCAGCGCATCGCGATCGCTCGCGCGCTCATCACCCAACCCAGGCTGATCGTCGCCGACGAGCCCGTCAGTGCGCTCGACGTCTCTGTTCAGGCGCAGGTGCTCAATCTGCTGCAGGACCTGCAGGAGCAATTCGGGCTTAGCTATGTCCTGATCAGCCACGATCTCGCGGTCGTCGACTATCTCTGCGACGAGGTCGCGGTGATGTATCTCGGCCGAATCGTGGAGCAGGGGCGCCCTGAAGATTTGTTCGAACATTGTGCCCACCCCTACACGCGGGCCCTGCTCGATGCCGTTCCCCGCGCCCAGGCTCGAGGCGCTCGCCGCCGTCGGGGAGCGCGAGCGACTGCCTCGCAGTCGGTGAGTGCGTCCGGGTGTCCTTACGTCGCACGCTGTCCCTTGGCGGACAAGCATTGTCGCGAGGCCGCGCCTGCGCTACGCAAGGTCGGAAAGGCGCATCTCGCCGCGTGCCACCAGGCCGAGGCGGTGATGGCGCTGCCATCGCCGGTGCCGGAGGAGGGCTGACCTTTCCGGGTTGCCGGGTTTGGCGAGCAAAATTGGTGCAGGGAGCAGACGGATGTTCAAAAACCTATCCATTCTCGTGGTAGCGGCCACCTCGACAGTCGCCTTGGCGATGACGCCGCTGCCGAGCCTTGCGCAGTCCAAGAAGGACAGCGTCGTGATGGCCATGGCGCTGGAGCCGCCCGGGCTCGACCCGACCAACGCCGCCGCATCCGCGATCGCGGAAGTCACCCTCTACAACGTCTATGAGACGCTGACCAAGATCAGGGAAGACGGCTCGGTCTCACCGTTGCTGGCCGAGAGCTGGCAGGCTTCGCCCGACCTGAAGACCTATACGTTCAGGCTTCGCAAGGGCGTTAAATTCCAGAACGGCGAACCTTTCAATTCGGCAGCCGTCAAGTTCTCCTTTGACCGCGCGGCGGCTCCGACCAGCACGAACAAGGACAAGAGCCTGTTCCAGAGCTTCGAGTCCGTGACCGCGCCGGATGCCGACACTGTCGTGGTCAAACTGAAATATTCCGAGCCGAACCTGCCGTTCCTGCTCGGCCAGGCCACGGCGTCCATCGTCGAGCCGAAGAGCGCGCCGACCAACGTCACGCAGCCGGTCGGAACCGGGCCCTATACACTCGGCGCCTGGGCCAAGGGATCGTCGATCACGCTTGTCAAATGGCCCGGTTATCGCGACGCCGGCGCGATCAAGCTCGCCAAGGTCACCATCCGCTTCATCAGCGATCCAGCAGCCCAGGTCGCGGCGTTGTTGTCCGGCGATGTCGATGCGTTTCCGCGTGTGGCGGCCGGAAGGAGCCTTGCGCAATTCAAGTCCGATCCGCGCTTCAAGGTTCTGATCGGCGGCTCCAAGGCAAAGACCATCGTCGCCATCAACGAACGGCACAAGCCGCTCGACGATGTCAGGGTTCGTCGCGCCATTCTTGCGGCGATCGACCGCAAGGCCATGATCGAAGGTGCCGCCGACGGTTTCGGCACACCGATCGGCAGCTTCTACGTGCCGGGCTCGCTCGGTTATGTCGACACCACCGGCATCAACCCCTATGACCCGGAGAAGGCGAAGAAGCTGCTGGCGGAGGCCGGCGTCAAAACGCCGCTCGAACTCTCGCTCAAGCTGCCGCCGCCGGCCTACGCGCGGCAGGGCGGGGAGGTTCTCGCAGCCCAACTCGCCAAGGTCGGAATCGTCGCCAAGATCGAGAACGTCGAATGGGCGCAGTGGCTGTCGCAGGTGTTCACTCAGAACGGGCCGCATAATTACGACCTGACGATCGTGTCGCATGTCGAGCCGTTCGACCTCGTGAAGATGACCGAGAGCGATTATTATTTCGGCTACAATTCACCGGCGTTCGACGCGCTCTACAAGTCCATCGTGACGACGCCTGACGAAGCCGGCCGCGCAAAACTGCTGGGCGATGCCCAGCGCATGCTGGCGACCGACGCGGTGGCCGGCTTCCTGTACCAGCCGCAATTGATCACCATCACGAACAAGAAGCTGAAGGGCGTCTGGAAGGACGTGCCGCAGTTCGAGAATGACTTCTCAACCTGGTCCTGGGAGTAGCGCGCCAGTCACAGGCGGGGACTGAACGTGAAGGCGCCCGGTGTTGCGGGAGGACGGCTGTTTGCGGCTCGCGAGGACTCGGACCGCGCCGCGACTCCGGCAGCACGGCGCGCCTTACCCTGGTTTACGTCTGGCGGTGGAAATCGCGGTCCAGAATGGGCCTGACGGGTCCACCGTCCCTGGCGGAAAAGCCTATTCAAATCAGATGCTTGTTCGGGATTTTGAGTGTGGCTGGGGAACCTGGATTCGAACCAAGACAAACAGAGTCAGAGTCTCTAGTTTATCACTGTTTTGATTGACGAATTTGCTGATATGTTGCGTTTGTGTCGCGCCTAAGCCCACAGTCGATTTTCAGCCTCAGCGAGCTTCTCGGAATCATCACCCCTCGGAAACAAGTGGCCATATGTGTCCAGCGTCACGGTGATTGAGGAGTGGCCAAGCCGCTCCTGAACCACCTTCGCCGGCAACTCCAAACCGCCGTCGGACTCACGGTTGATACACCAGGAAGCATAGAAGTGCCGCAGCGCGTGGAGGCCGGTGTACTTGGCCTGAAGGACGGGCTTGCCTTTCTCATCGCGGACCAGCTTGCCGTCGTCGTCGCGGACCTGCACCGTCACGCCAGCCGCGATCTGCAACGGCATCCATGCCCGGTTGATGATGTTGGCGTGCCATTCGACCTTGCCCTCAGTATTCGGGAAGACCAGTCCAAGGTCGCCCTTGTCGTCCTTGGGGCAGGCGAGCTTCCACTCCGTAAGGGCGCGCAGAAGCTTGGGGGTGAGCGGCACGGTGCGGTGCCCTGCTTCTGACTTAGGAGCGCCGATCTCGCGATAGGCATCCGCGCGCTGCGTAACATGCAGTTCCGCCTTTTTGAGATCGACGTCAGCCCACCGGAGGCCACGCAGTTCGCTCGCGCGCAATCCCGTGAAGATGGCTGTTAAGAAGAAAGGTCGCCAACGGCCTTCTGTTGCCTCGATGATGGCCTTGATCTCGGTCGGGGAGGGGATATCGACACCAACTTTGAGCTTGCCTTTCTGGCGACGATCGGCGCGCCGCTCCTTGCCGCGGCGCCGGCCAGAGCGAAGTTCCCGGACCACGTTACGAGCGACTAGGCCTCGCTCCTGTGCGTCAGCAAGGATAGCACCCAAGCTCCCCCGAACTTTCTTGATCAATGCAGTAGAGCGCGGGGTGGTCTTATCGGCGGCCAACTTGTCTTCAAACTCGCGCACCATCGGAGTGCTCAAGTCGGACAGCTTCGTGCTGCCGAGGAACGGCTCGATATGCAAGGCAAGGTGCTGCTTGTAGCCATCGATCGTCGTGCGCTCCAGCTTGTTCCTTTCGGCGCTGGCAAGCCAGAGCTTGCCAGCCTCCGCCACAGTGATGCTCTTGCTCGATGGGGTATGGATGCCGTGTCGCACCTCGACCTTTGCGGTCGCGGCGAACTCGTCAGCCTCCTTCTTCTTGGCGAAGGTCTTGATGTGCCGACCGCCGTTCGTGGCGTAGTCAACGACCCAGGCCTCTTGCGGCGGGTACTTCTTGAGAGTGAGGGCCGCCGCGGCGGCCTCGCGCTTGTCGGCCTTCTTGTCTTGAGACACGCGAAGCGCCTCGGCCAGTGCTGCATTGGCGGAGGCTTTGTATTGGTGCCAGTCCGCCTGTCCGGCCTCCGTCGCCAACTCCTCCGCCTTCGTGCGGATCTGGATGCTGGTGAACCAAGTGCGCTTCCGAACTGACATGGGAGGGGCCTCCTGAGGGTCTGTCAAACGCTTTTATGTCGCATATTTTTCCGTTAGTCAAGACCCCGGATGCCCGCTTTTATGCGCGTTTGGGTTGCGTTAGCATGTGTGAAAAGGGGGAGATTCATCGAAATGAATTTGAGGATTGCCTTTGCCGTTACTTGCCTCGCTCTCAGCTCGGCCTCAGCAAACGCCGATTCAGACAACCTCCAGCCAATCACATTCGCATCTGTCAGAGCCGACCTTAAGAAGGCACTGACAAAGATGTCAGTCCGAGACGATGTGGTGCCAATGGGATGTCTAGACGGAGGTAAAGACAAACGAACTGTCTGCAATTTCAAGATCGGCAATGTGCTCGCCGTAATGGCCGAATCCAAGAAGGGCGAGAAGGATGTGGTTGCAATAACCATGATCTGTAGTGGCACAGAGGGGCCAGCAGACGTCGCAAAATGTTTGTTGGGTTACAATGCTCTGATTGCAGCTACGACGCCCGAAATGAGCGCGGATGCACGCAGCAAAGTTCTTTCGACGCTAACAAGCGGTCTTGAGGTTGGCGACGAAATCAGCCTCCTTACAGAGGAAAGAAAGTACCTCCTGCAAAAATCGATGGGTCTCTGGTTCCACGTCATAGCGGCGGACGGCGAAGGAGACTAGGAAAATGGCCCGCCGGGGACGGCGAGCCTTCGATTTTCCGCAACCATTACTTCCCGCGAGGTTTAGGCTTTGGTTTGTGCTTTGCCTGCGCGAGAGCTGAAGCGATTGGTCCGCGGTCTCTTTTCGGGGTTCTTGGATTCCGAAGGTCTTTTCCCGCCTGACTCGCTTCTTTTTTCGATGTGGCCATTTCGTCCTCCAGTGGTTGAGCGGCCGGAAAGTTCACATCGCCAGGTGAGTCGAGCCAAACAGCGACTTGAGTTTATCCCCGATTCCCACAAATCGACGCGTTCATCCCAGGCTGGGACAAACAACTCAGCCTGCCGCAGCGATGCGATCAGCGTCGAGCATGAGGATGGCCTCGACAAGCTCGCCTAGATCGCCACAGGCGAGCCCAGGGTTGCCGTTGATGCCGGCATAGCCGACCTTAGCGACAATGCGCCTTTTGCCCGTGAGGCCCTCTGCCGTGCTCGCGGGTGTTGCGACGATCAACGGCTCCAGCTTGCCGCACTCGTCGCTAAGAGCATCGATGCGCGGGTCGTCCTCGTTTTCCTTGGCAAGCTGACCCCAGCGCGACCACGCCTGATCGTGGCGCTGGATCATGGCGAGGAGTTCGGCGTCGGGGCCTTGAGTGGGGGTAGGCATAGGTCGCATCTCCATTAAAACCCGGCGCAAGGGAATGACCAACACCGCGCCAGCGCCGGGATATGGCGCGGGGCTGGCTTGGTCTCCTTTGTGGGGCGCCGGGAAAAGGCTGCGACCTCAGATCCGGCTTGGCGCGTGGGCTTACCCAAAGAACGGACTCATGTCACGCACCGAACCGGTGCATTTGCTAGTGGCTCGACGCCGTTGGCTGTAGCCGGCCCCCGGGCCTCCAGCCGGAGCAACCGAGCATGTTGACTCTGCCTAGAGGCTTGTAACCATTATGCTAAATGCCCATATCTGGTGTACAGCGACAGGTTCATTGAGGGAAAGTCTTCTCCCGAAATTTGACTCGGCCAAGCTCTTGATGACCTAATTGACGACGACGATTCTTGACGTCTTTGGTCATGCCCACGCCCCATCCGACATATCCGAAGCCAACCATCGTCCAAGTTCTCTGCGAAATCGCATTTTCCTCCGACGAGGAAATCAATTTGCGAGCGGCGGAGTTGTACCCAACCTTTTCGTCGGAGTTTCCGGAGATCCAGCCCGTTCAGACGCAGGTTCAGCTTCAATTTATGGTTGGCCAGCCCGTACCTGTCCCGCCCCTTCAGCCGCAACCGAACCTGAATAGCGCGTTTCGCTTTACAACGTCCGAAGGCAAGCGGTTCGTGCAAATCTCAAATACGAGCTTTGTCTATCAATCAACAGAGCCCTATCTGGGTTGGAAGGCTTTCAAGGAGAAGTTGCTAGAGCTTTGGTTGGCGTCGCAGCCCAGGACCAAAGCCTCTACCATCACGAAGGTTGGACTTCGGTACATCAACAGGATCGTGCTGACGAAGAAACACCCGCGCCTGAGCGATTGGCTGCAGCCGACCGATGACTTGCCTAAGGCGCTAATTTCGTCAAAGGAGAACTTCTTAGGCAGGGTCGAGTCCAGTCCGATGCCGTCGCATCTGCGACTTGTAACGCTCGCGAGACAACCATCCGGTCCCGATTGGCCGATTGGAGCCGTTGTTTTGGATATCGACCGGATTACGATGACACAGTTCGACGCCGTTGAGAGGCAGATTGCAAAAAATTTAGAGATTTTACACGAGGATGTGTGGGCCAGCTTCGATTCGTCTTCGACCAAGACACTTAAGAGCTACCTTTTTGGAAGGTTAAAATGACGTCGACCGGTGCTCAAATATATCGGAATAGCGGTGGGATCACGGAGATTACCGGAACGCCCGATAGCGGTGGTGTGTTTTGGGTCACCTACGCCTTGTCCGTTTATGCCGGTGTAGCCGAGATGACAGGCTACTCGAATTTTGCTGTTGGTCAGTTCCAGCAGACAGCCGCGCCCGTCGACCCTGTTGGTGACAAGACGAAATCATCCGAACAAGTCGAATTTGAAAAGCGAAAGGCGCGCCTTATCGATGCCGTCACGGCCATGAAAAGTTCTGCGCCCAACTGGAGTGGCAGGGGAACAAGGGTGTCTGAGGCTTCGGCTCAAAGCGCGAAGAAATTCCTAGAATGCCTTCCGGGCAACGCTCGCCTTCCGCGTGTCGCCCCAGATGGTGAAGGTGACGTGATGTTTGTTTGGGATAATTTGCCCGGAGGGCAAAGCTGCGTCGTCACGGTCGAGAAACGCGATCTGCATCTAGCATGCGGCCTCGGTACACCGGAAGCTCAGCACGTCGACGCGCAACGTTTCCTCGGCCTAAAGATACCAAAGGCCATTTTTGATCGCATCCCATCGAAGTAGGTTGTTACGTGCCGGAATACATTCCCGACACGGATGAGGTCTCCCGACTGCTGTTTGAACCTTTCATGAGGCCGGCAGGCAGGGATGATCTTCACTGGGACAACATTTTCCAGTTTCCATCCGACCAGGGCGCGTGCGAGTCCGTCGTATGGAGAGCGAAGGCTCCGGCCATGGTCGACGTCCACGCAATCGGATGCGACAAGCAAGGATCAGACAGGAAGAGCGGCCGAACGAAGTCGACTTATTTCGGATCGATAACGGCAAAAGTCGCAGAAATTCGGGCTCTGCGGAGCAAGGGTGGAATATCTATTACTGTGTCCCATTGCCCTGACGAATTTGAGGCGCACGCGCACTTGGCTTTCTCTGACGGAGCAAAGAAGAACGATAAGAGCGAACTCAAAGTTCTGCTGCGGGCAAAGTTCGGCCCGCTGTCGGGCCATACGTGCCCTTAGGTCTTGACGCTTTGGTGGTTGCGGCTGAAGTCTGAAAATCAGTGATCCAGCACTGCTGCGAACAGCGAGTCAGTGACGACGTTGGTGATGATCCGGGAGGCGAGTTCATCTGCGCGCTCGTCGCGCCGTCGCGCTTCCGAGCGCAAGCTGTCGACCGTGTGGCGGGGGATCGTGATGGGCACAATGATCTTGGGTGGCACGTCGCTTGACTGCCTCATGCGCGCGACGCTCCGCTAGACTCGATTCGGTGCTTCTCCGTCATGACGGCGCTGCGGAAGGCGTTCAGCAACCGCGCCGCGGAGCCGGCGCCGATCGCTTCTGAAACTGCCGGCTGGATCATGGCGGCGTACTGCTCCAGGTGAGGCAATGCGCGCGCATCTGGCGTGCTCGCATATAGGAGCGCGAGTGTCTTGATCGCCTCGACCAAGCTATCGATGAACTGCGCGCCTCCAGGCGCGCTCCCCAGTGTCGTCATCTATCGTCTCCATCGTCATCGTTGGTCAGTAGCTCAAAGTCCTCTTTGATTTGATGCCATGCGTGCCGCGCCAAGTGCAGCAGTTCGCGCAGTTGCGCGCTGTTGTGGCCATCGCCGCTGAGCGTAGAGACGGCCATGCGGGCCGCCATCTTCACGATCCGAGACTCCATCGACATAAGTGAGCTGCGTAAGAAACTTCTGGGCGGGACGTGACGCGTACCAATTTCCATCCAAAGAGCAACGTCTAGGTCAGACCCAATGGCGACTTCAGCGCCGTCTGATGTAGGCCGTGCTGTCCATGATATGGAATCTCTCATCTGGCCCGATCGTAACAAGGGAGCCGGCACCTTGAAGCCGCGGCGCTGTTTATCTGCAATCGTCGACGGGGCAAGGTCCGGCCATTCGTCATGCTCCCGACCTATCTGCGCTCGCGCCTGAGCGGCTCGCCGGTGTGCGCCTCGATGATCTTGCTCACGCGCCGCACCAAGGCCCGAACGTTGCTCGCGTCGCGGGTCTTGCCCCTTGCGATCGATGCGGCTGCGGTCGTCATGCAGTCGCGTATGGCGACTGCATGAGCATGCTGTTTGGCGAGGAGCTTGAGCGCGTCTAAGCGTGGAGTGGCACGCGAATGTCCGACCATGCGAGCAAGCTCAGCCGCATTGGTCTCCGGTCCAACGGTGACGGGCTGGCTCGCGCACAGCGCGTCGTGCTCCTCTGGACCAAGCTCCTCGATGGCCTCAAGCAGTTCGCTCGCCAGCTTAGCTGCGTGTTCCAGCTTGCTTCTCACTTCACTCGGTCGCGGGCCGGTCCCAGCCGCGGCGACACGCGAGTACAGATCTAGCTCGTTCTCGATTGGCACACGCGCTGCGGCGGGAACTTTCAGCCAGGCTGTGAGGGTAGACCACTGCTCATCGGTCATCGGCAGCCGTCCGTGTCATGTTGCGACCGTGTCGCGTCTAACAGCCCGTAGACAATAAAAACCCTTATAAATCAATAACAGGAGGTGCGACACAGGCCGCGACATAAAATCGCCATTCCGGAGGAGTTTATCAAAAACGTGAGGTATTTCAATTCGATATGGTGGCTGGGGAACCTGGATTCGAACCAAGACAAACAGAGTCAGAGTCTGTTGTGCTACCGTTACACCATTCCCCATTGAAGCGCTTGATCTATCAGCACTTTTTCTGGAAGTTTTCCAAGATCGCCAAGGAGTTTTCCAAATCCGGCGATTTGCAGCGCTGATATAGCGGCGCCAACGTTCGCGGTCTAGTCCCCTTTGTTCACCAGGCGCAGCCGCTTCTGACCGTCGGCGGCAACCTTCATCTGGTCGCGGAAGCGCATGTAGTGCTCAACGTTCTGACGCGACATGCCGATATCGTTGGCGATCTGATCGACCTCATAGCCCTGCTCGGCGCGGGCCAAGATGCCCGTGCCGCGGAGCCCATGGATGGTGGGGTGGTCGGCATCGTCCGGGTCGATATCCCAGTCGTATTTCTTCACTTGGCCAGCGACCCACTCTTTCCAGCGCTTGCAGACAGTCTTGCCTGCCTCCGTATCGGCCAGCCAACGTCCCCAGCGTGCGCGGAGACCATCCGGGGTGTATTGCGCGGCCTTCGGGGAATAGAGGTACAGATCCCCCCGGTGTCGGGCGATCGGCTTCTTCCAGCGAGAGTTCGTAAACTTCATCGGCGTCTCGGCCCAGCGGTCGAGCTCGAGCGCATCGGCCGTGGCGAGCGGGATATGGAAGGCGCGCCGGCGCTTGCGGGTCTTTTTCGGCCGGCACCAGATGCCGTTGCCGTCGCGATGCTCCTGGCCCATGCGGATCAGATCGCTTCCACGCTGGCACGTCATGACGCCAAGCCGCACCATGCGCACCAGGCCGGGTGAGGTGTTTGCGATAACGTAATCGATCACCCACGATGGCCATGGGACATGCCCGCGGTCAGGGATGTCGAGGTCCTTCACCTTGTCGAAGGGATTGAGCTTGGCGAGGTCGAGCGGGATCGCCCAGTCCCAGATGGTGCGCCCGACCGAGAGCATCTGGTTCGCCATGACCGGCGTTTCTTTCATGGCGTCGCGCGCAGTCTGGACGGCGAGCGGTGTCAGGTCGTTGACGGTCACCATGCCCCAGTTCTCGCGAGACTCGAACCGGCGCATGTGCACTTCGTAGTTGGACTGTGTGCCCTCGGAGTTTTGTTTGAACTCTTCACTCTCGCGGTAGCGCACAATGAGATCGCCGATCGACCCGGGCGGAAAGGCCGTCGGCTCCGACATTTGCCGGCGCTCCACCTCGGCCCAGAAGGCGCCCCATTCTATCCGACAGATCTCAGCCTGCCGCATTGCAGTCGCGATCCGTCGGCATCAGCGGGTTGGCAAGGAGCGTGTGCTTGGCATTAGCCAGCAGGTTGGCATGGCTCTGCATCACGCCCTTGGGCCGACCGGTCGTGCCGCCAGTGTAGGAGATGGCGGCAAGCGTATCCGCGGCGATCGCGCGGAGCTCGGATGGTCCTCATCGAGGGGCGTTGCCGAGCACAAATCGTCCCAATGGACCCATCCGCCTGGAGCGGACTCTGTCCCAAAGTAGACCAGACACTCGAGAGACGGGCATAGTTGCTTCAGCTGGCGGGCCACCTCGAGGTACGCGCCATCGGCGACGATGGCTCGGGCCTCACAGTCATTGATGATGAATTCCAGTTCGCGGACGGCAAGCCGGTAGTTGAGATCATTGAGCACCATTCCTGCCGCGGGAATACCGACCCAACACTCCAGGTGTCTAAAGCTGTTCTGGCCGATTGATGCGATGACGTCACCTGTACGGAGACCGAGGTTGCGCAGACCAGCCGTGAGGCCGCGCACTCTGCGGCCCCATTGCGCGTAGGTGAGGCATGTCTCGCCGTCGACGATCGCTTGAGCGTTTGGACGCGTCGCCAGAGCACGCGTCATTGGCCACGATAAGGTCCCTTGACTCGCCATTGCCCCTCCCATGACCGGATCTCCGGCACCGACGCGACATCGGCTGCCAACGCGGCTGCTAGCCGGCATTCGACCCGCGCCTCGGCCGCAAGAGTACCCCGATCCGTTATACTGAGGTAACTCTATGGCTCAGGATCGGGCGTGTCCGTCGGCTTGGCCCGAAGCCTTGGCGTGATAAGTTACGGCAGCCGTTCATCGTGGAGTAACGACGTGCTGCTTGAAACACTGCTGCCGCTGGGCAAGGTCGACCCCGGCCTACGCGCGCCGGAAATGCCACTCGATCTCCATTCCATCGCCGCCGACGCTCGCCTGCTGGAAGAGATCGGCTATGACGGATTCGTGGTCGAGGAAACCAAGGACGATCCGTTCATCCTGCTGGCGCTGGCGGCCCAGGCGACGCGGACCCTGAAGCTCGGCACGTCGGTCGCGATTGCATTTCCACGCAGTCCGACCGTGATCGCGATGAGCGCGTGGACGTTGCAGAAGCTGTCCCGCGGCCGCTTCACCCTCGGCCTCGGCACGCAGGTGAAGGCTCATATCGAGCGGCGTTTCGGCATGCCCTGGACGCCCGCCGGGCCGTGGATGCGTGAGTACGTGAGGGCGGTTCGCGCGGTCTGGGATTGCTGGCAGAACGGCACGCCGCTCGACGTCAAGGGGCCGCATTACAACATCAATCTGATGGTGCCATTGTTCAATCCTGGCCCGATCGAGCATCCCGCCATTCCCATTCATGTTGCGGCGGTAAACCTGGTGATGTGTCAGGTGGCGGGCGAAGTCGCCGAGGGCATCCGGCCGCATCCAGTATGCACGCCATCTTATATCGAGAAGATTATGCTGCCGGCCGTGCGGTCGGGTGCAGTCAAGGCCAGAAGGTCGCTGGATCGTTTTCAGGTCTGCATGAAGCCGCTGGTCGCCACAGCCGCCAATGAGGCGGAACTGGCGCCCAAGGTGCGCGACGTGCGCGCGCGGATCGCCTTCTATGCCTCGACGCCGCAATATCGAGCCGCGTTCGATCATATTGGTCTGGGCGATCTCGCGGACCGGCTGAAGTTGTTATCGCGGGCGCAACGCTGGGAAGAGATGCCTCAGCACATCAACGACGAGGTCTTGCACACTTTCGCGACGATCGCGACCTACGACACGATCGGCCGCAAGCTCTGCGAGCGCTATGGTGGAGTAGTCACCAACTGCGAGTTCTCGATCGCGGTGAAGAACGATGCTGATCGCGAGCGTCTGCGCCAGCTCGCCAGCGACATGCAGTCCGAGGGTGTCGCGCGCGCCCGGCGCACCATTCTGGGAACCGCAGCCTGATAGCGGCTCGCACGCACCTTCAACCGGAGACAATCGACATGAGACTCGGACGGCTTGGCGTGTGGTACAGCACCGATAAACTCGACGGATCGCAGCTGCGCGATTTCGTGCGCACGGTCGAGAATAATGGCTACTCGACCCTCTGGTACCCCGAATCGCGGGGCTACGAGTCGATGTCGCTGGCGTCCTGGCTGCTGTCGAGCAGCGAGAAGCTGGTGATCGGCAGTTCGATCGCCAACATCTATGCACGCGATTCCTTCACCGCGCAGCGCGCCATGATCTCGCTGAACGCGCTCTACAGCGACCGGTTCGTTCTCGGTCTCGGCGTCAGCCACATTCCGATGGTCGAGGGCCTGCGCGGCCATCGCTACGAAAAGCCGTTGGCGGCGATGGGCGCCTATCTCGACGGCATCAATAAGTTCGCGCCCGCCGGCGAACTGCCGCCAGTCGTGGTCGCGGCACTCGGACCGAAGATGCTGGCGCTGAGCGGTGCCAAGTCGCGTGGCGCTGTCCCGTACAACGTCACGCCGAAGCATACGGCTCAGGCCGCCGCGATCCTCGGGCCTTCGAAGTGGCTCGCGGTGGAGCAGAAGGTCACGCTCGAGACCGATCCGGCGAAGGCGCGGGCGCTCGGGCGCAAGGAACTGTCGCGCTACATGGCGCTGCCGAACTACCGCAACAGCTGGCTGCGCCAGGGCTTCACCGAGGCTGACCTTGCCGACGGCGGTAGTGACCAGTTCATCGATGCGATGGTTCTATGGGGCGACGCCGACACGATCAGGCGGGGCCTGCGGGCGCACTTTACGGCCGGCGCCACGCATGTCTGTCTGCAGCCCGTTCATGCGGATGGCGATTTCGCTACCCGCGACCGCATGCTGGCCGCGCTCGCCGATACCTGAGACGCGCGTGCGCCGTCCTCGCTCAGAGCAGATCGGCGACGGCGTTGCGGTAGCGGCGCATCGCGTCGACATGGTCGGACATGCTCCGGCCGGCCATGCGCTTGTGGTGGTAACCGCCGAAGGTGTTGTGCAGCGTGACATGCGTGACGCCCGCCTTCTTCCAGAAGCTGATTTCCTCGCGCCAGTCCTTTTCGGCGCCTGTGCCGGTTGAGGTCCAGACTTCGAGGCCGACCGAGGCCGGATCCCGTCCCTCGGCTTCTACCAGGCGGCGCAGCTTGTCGAAATCCGCGACGGCCTTGGGTCCCGGCGGTTCAGACAGCATGATCCAGCCGTCACCCCACTTTGCGATCCGCTGCAGCGTCACGTCCACGTGGCCGCCGAACCAAAGCGGAATTTTGCGGCGTGGCGGCAGCGGATTGATGCCGGCGTCTTGGAGGCGGTGCCACTTGCCCTCGAACGTAATGTACGGATCGGCCCACAGCGCTTTCATCACCTGGACCTGCTCCTCGGACCGCTTGCCCCTGGTGTGGAAATTCTCATTGAGGGCGACGAACTCGATCTCGTTCCAGCCCACGCCAATGCCGAACCGGAAGCGGCCGCCACTGAGCACGTCGAGACTGGCAGCCTGCTTGGCGACCAGCACCGTCTGACGCTGCGCGAGGATCAGCACTTGGGTGGAGAGCTCGACCTTCTTCGTGCAGGCGGCGATGAAACCGAACGCCACGAAGGGGTCGTGGAACAGGCCGAGCCCACCGGCACGGCCACTGGCGGGGTTCGTCGGGTTGCCGCCGAGCACGTGGTCCGCCAGCGTCAGACCTTCGTAACCTTCGGCCTCGGCGAGCTCAGCGAATTCGCGCACGATCGGGCCATCGCCACCGATGTCGCCGAAAGGCAGGGCAATTCCGAGATGCATGGTCGCTTCCTTTTTGGCTGGTCGCTGGTTTCCCGCTAATCTATAGATTTCCGCGACGGGTACCATGGCATCGGCATCGACCGGCGCCAGCCAGGAGACGCGCGGTGATCAAGCTCGGATACAAGGCATCGGCGGAGCAGTTCGCGCCGGGCAAGTTGCTGGACTTCTCGTGTCTTGCCGAGGAAGTCGGTTTCGATTCGGTCTTCATCAGCGACCACTTTCAGCCATGGAAGCACGTCGACGGCCATGCGCCCTTCTCGCTGACGTGGCTGGGCGCGCTGGGCGCCAGAACGTCGCGCGTCGTGATCGGCACCAGCGTGCTGACGCCGACTTTCCGCTACCATCCTTCCATCGTCGCCCAGGCGTTCGGCACGTTGGGCGCGATGTTCCCGGGGCGCGTCGTGCTTGGCATCGGCACCGGCGAGGGACTCAACGAAGTGCCTCCGACCGGCCAGCCCTGGCCGGAATTCAAGGAGCGCTTCGCTCGCCTGCGCGAATCTGTCACGCTGATTCGGGCACTCTGGACGCAGGAGCGGGTGAGCTTCGAAGGCCAGTACTACAAGACTGAGAAGGCGACGATCTACGACCGCCCCGACACGCCGGTGCCCATCTATGTCGCAGCCGCGGGTGCCCTCGTGGCGCGGTACGCCGGCCGCTCTGCCGAGGGATTCATCTGTACCAGCGGCAAGAAGCCCGAGCTCTACACCGAGACGCTGTTACCGAAAGTCGCCGAGGGCATCGCGGCGTCGGAGGATCCGTCGCGAGCCTACGATCGCATGATCGAGGTTAAGGTGTCATTCGACACCGACAAGGTGCGAGCGCTCGAACACACGCGCCACTGGGCGGCGCTCGCGCTGACGCCCGAGGAAAAGATGACGGTAGAGGATCCCGTTGAGATGCAGCGCCTCGCTGACGCGCTGCCGCTGGAGCGCGCCGCCAGTCGATGGATCGTGTCCAGCGACGCCGATGAGCACGCCGAGCGGATCGGTTACTATGTCGGTCTCGGTTTCCGGAATCTGGTGTTCCACGCGCCGGGACCAGACCAGGCGCGCTTTCTGAATCTCTACGGCGAGCACGTGCTGCCGCGGCTGCGCAAGCGTTTCGGCTGAGTGCGCGGGACCTGCCGATGATGCGCAGCAACGCCCTCGAGATCCTCGCCATCCCAGGCATTCCGCTGGTGCATAAGGACGACGATCTCGTCGCCTTGATCGGCGATGGGCTGGCGCGCGGTGATATCGTGCCACGTGGCGGCGATGTCTTCGTGCTGACGCAGAAGATCGTCTCCAAGGCCGAAGGTCGCATGGTCGATCTCGCGACTGTCGAACCCTCGGCCGAAGCGATTGAACTCGCCGGCAACGTCCAGAAGGATCCGCGCCTGGTCGAACTGATCCTGTCGGAGTCGGTGCGCGTCGTGCGGGCAAGGCCCGGCGTCCTGATCGTCGAGCACCGGCTGGGCTTCGTGATGGCCAATGCAGGTATCGACCAGTCCAACGTGGCCTCGCCCGATGACCCCCAGCGAGCCCTGCTACTGCCGGTCGATCCCGACGGAAGCGCAGAGATGTTGAGGCGGCGCCTGTCGCTAAGGTTCGGCGTGCCAGCGGCGGTGATCATTAGCGACAGTTTCGGCCGTGCTTGGCGGCGCGGCACCTGCGGTGTTGCGATTGGAGCCGCCGGCCTCCCGTCGCTGATGGATCTACGTGGCTCGCTCGATCTGTTCGGCCGCAAGCTTCAGGTCAGCATCACCGGGCATGCGGATGAGATCGCCGCTGCAGCGTCGCTCGTGATGGGGCAGGGTGCCGAAGGCCAGCCTGTCGTGATCGTGCGCGGTCTGACATGGCACGGTCCCGACAATGGTGCGTCCGAGCTGGTGCGCCCAGCCGCCGAGGATATGTTCCGATGAGCAAACGACTTGTCGTGGCGCTGTCCGGTGGGGTAGGCGGGGCCAAACTGGCGCTCGGTCTGAGCCTCGTCTTGCCGGGCGACGAACTGCTCGTGGTCGCCAACACCGGCGATGACTTCGAGCATCTTGGACTGAGCATTTCGCCCGATATCGATACGCTGGTCTACGCTCTCGCGGGCATCGACAATCCCGTCACCGGGTGGGGCCGGCGTGACGAGACTTGGTCGTTCATGGACAGCATCGGCGCGCTCGGCGGCGAGGACTGGTTTCGGCTCGGAGATCGCGATCTCGCCCTGCATGTCGAGCGCACGCGTCGCCTGCGCTTGGGCCAGACACTGTCCGAGGTGACATCAGACATTTGCCGGCGCCTCGGCATCGGTGCCCGTGTGGTGCCGATGAGCGACGACCGCGTGCGCACCCGAGTGCGCGGCGAGACGGGCTGGATCGACTTCCAGGACTACTTCGTGCGCCAGCAGTGCCGGCCGATTGTCCATGAGCTGGCTTTCGAGGGCGCAAGGCTGGCCCGGCCACAAGCCGACATCGTGGCGGCGCTGCGCTCGGGCGAGGTGCGAGCCGTGATCATCTGTCCGTCCAATCCCTTCATCAGCGTCGAGCCGATCCTGGCGATCCCCGGCATGCGCGATGCGATCAACGCGAGCCGCGCGCCGGTTGTCGCGGTGTCGCCAATCATCAGCGGGCGGGCTGTCAAGGGCCCGACCGCGAAGATGATGCGCGAGCTCGGCCTCGAGGCCAGTGCCGCCAGCGTCGCCGCGCGCTACGGCGACCTGCTCGACGGCTATGTCGTCGACCACGCCGACGCCAATGGGATCGGCAACGTCGGCGCGCGGGTCACGATCGCCAGAACCCTGATGAAGAGCCTGCATGACCGGACGACGCTGGCGCGCGTGACGCTCGAGGCGGCGGACGCACTGGCCTCGCGGCGATGAATGACATCTGGGCGATCATTCCGGTCAAGGAGTTCAATGGCGCCAAGCATCGGCTGTCGGGCCTGCTGTCGCCGCCAGAGCGCCGTCTTCTCGCCGAGACCATGCTGGCGGACGTGCTCGACGCCGTTGCCGGCTGCCGGCTTCTGGCCGGCGTGATGATCGTCACGCTCGATCTACACGCGAAGACTCTTGGCGAAAAGCTTGGTGCGCGGATCATGACCGAGGGCGCGCGAGACGGACAAACCGGCAGCGTGAATGCCGGCCGCCGGATTCTCGCGCGCGAAGGGCGTGGCGGCATGATCACGGTGCCCGGAGACATTCCGGCGGCCCGCGCCGGCGAAATAGACGCGGTGTTATCGGCGCATCTCGCAGCGCCCTCTTTCACGATCTCGCCGGCGCATGACGATCTCGGATCCAATGCCGTCGTCTGCTCGCCGCCGGAATCGGTGCCGCTTCGCTTCGGCGATAACAGCTACTTTCCACACCTTGAAGCTGCGCGTCTTCGGGGCATTGAGCCGACTGTGATCCGTCAGCCCGGAATCGCAATGGATATCGACCATCCGGTCGATCTGGCGCTTTTCCTGCGCATGCCGCAGTCAGCCGGCACTCGTACCCGCACGCTGCTCGACGAACTTGGCGTGCCTGCGCTGTTGGCCGGGCGGGGTATCGGTTAAAGCGCGACGGGATTGAGGCGTGTAGTCATGAATCCATCTTGAAGCTTCTGCGTTGTCCGCTCCGCCCCTGTAAGCGGAAATTGGATGCGCAGGCCGGCCATGTCCGCTAAGAGCCACGCGTGGAAACGGGCATGCGCGTCCCTCATCAGTGATGTTTACATCCAAGAAGGCGCGCGTATGCTTGCGGCCTTACGATGGCCAGCAGCGTGAGAGTTCCGTTAGACGAAACCGCCGACGCAGGTGACAGTCGACGCCGGCATCTGCGAGGGCAACACGATGATCACGAAATTCGACAGCTCCTATTACGGCACGGTCGACATGGAGAATCTGGGCTACGCCGGAACCCCGATCAACGAGCGCCGCTATTCGAAAGCGGAATTGGGCGGTGCGCTGCACAAGGTCGTCGAGTATGCCAAGTGGATGGATGAGCGCGGCTACGACACGTTCTGGATGGCCGAGCACCATTTCCAGCCGGAAGGCACGGAGCTGATCCCGAATCTTTTGATGATGGCGATGCACGTGTGCGGGGTGACGAAGAACCTGCGCATCGGCTGCGGCTTCAATGTCGTGCCGATGTGGCACCCGCTGCGCCTCGCGGAAGACTATGCGATGGCCGACATCCTGACCGGTGGCCGGGTGATCTTCGGCGTCGCGCGCGGCTATCACACCCGCGAGGTCGAGACGTTCGGCGCGCCGCTGCTCGACCAGAACGCCAACCGCGAATTGTTCGAGGAAGGCGTTGATATCCTGTTCAAGGCGTTCGAGGGCAAGCCGTTCTCGCACAAGGGTAAGTACTATACGATCCCGCCGGAGGTGCCGTATCGCGGCTATACGCTCAAGGAGATCACGCTGGTGCCGGCGCCGGAGCGCCTGCCGGTCGAATGCTGGCAGCCGATCCAGAGCGGCTCGGAGCGGGCCTTCGACTTCATGGCCAAGCACCGCATGTGCGGCATCATCGGCGGCGGCTCTGCGGAGGGCGGCGCCGTCGAGCGGCACATGATCGGCTTCCAGGCCGCCTATGCGCGCCGCGGCATCCAACTCGCGCTCGGCGAGCGGCTTGCGCTGGGCTTCCAGTTTCACATCGCGAAGAGCCGCGAGGAGGGTATGAGGGAGGCGGCCAAACATTACGAGGAGAACATGAAAATGTTTGGCGAGTTGCGCCTCGTGCGGGCGCTGACCGACGAGCAGATCGCAGCGATGCGCGATCCACGGCTCGCCGCCACGACGAAATTGCCGGGCATCGAGGACGCAGTGAAGGCCGGCGGCTTCCTGACCGGTACGCCCGCCGACATCATCGAGCAATTGAAGGCCGTTGAGAAGCGCTATCCGGGCGTCGACCGGGTGGTGTGCGCCACGCCGCTTGGGACCCCCCTCGAGGTCCAGCTCGAAGACCTGGATCGATTCGCGAAGGAGGTCATACCCTCCTTCCGCCCGGCCAAGGTCCCCGCAGCGGCGGAGTAGTACAGCGCAGGCGGCGCGCCGCGCTAGACAACCCCCTCCTGGCGCAGGCGTTTCGCTTCATCAGGCTCGACCCCGCACAGAGATTCAAGCAGCGCGTCTGTGTGCTCGCCCAGCAGCGGCGGACGACTGACCGCGACGGGTGAATCCGACAATTTGATCGGGCAGCCGACCGTCTGATAGGTGCCGCGGGTCGGGTAGTCCACGTCGACGATCATCTCGCGCGCCTTGAGATGCGGATCGGCCAGCACCTCGCCGGTGTCCTGGCAGGCGCCGCAGGGAACGCCCGCATCCCCCATCAGGCGCATGACTTCGTGCTTGCTGCGCTGGCGCGTCCACGCCTCGACGATGGCATTGAGTTCTGTCCGATGATCCCAGCGCGCTTCCACAGTCTTGAAGCGCGCGTCCTCGGTCAACTCCGGCTGCCCCAGCACCTTCGCCGCCGCCGGCCACATCTGCTGCTGCGCGTAGAGGAAGACGTAGTCATTCGGGCCGCCCGGCGCGCAGGGGTAGGTCGTGCCGGGCACGTTGCGCCCGAGCTGATTACCCTGGCGCGGCATCGGATGGCCGAAGCGCTGGTGGTCGCGCAGGCTCACCCGCACCAGGTTGACGACCGCGTCCTGCATGGACACCTCGACCTGCTGGCCGCGGCCGGTCGCATGGCGCTGCTGCAGCGCGGCCAGAATGCCGATCGCCATGTGCATGCCGGTGCCGGAATCCCCGATCGCCGGATAGAGATAGGTCGGCGGATTTTCGGGGAAGCCGGTGACACTCATCGCCCCGCCCATGGCCTGTGCGACCGGCTCGAAGCTTTTGAATCCGCTGTAGGGCCCGTAGGTGCCGAAGCCCTTGATGGTGGCGTAAATGAGCCGCGGGTTGATCTTGGACAGCGCTGTGTAGCCGAACCCGAGGCGATCGAGCGCTCCGGGGCCGAAATTCTCCACCAGCACGTCCGACTGGGCGATGACCTTCCGGAACAGATCCTTACCGGCGTCGGTCTTGAGATTGAGCGTCAGGCTGCGCTTGTTGGCGTTGAGGATCAGGAAGAACAGGCTGTCACTGTTCTTCTTGTCGCGCATATTCACCCGCGCAATGTCGCCGCCATTCGGCTCCTCGAGCTTGATCACGTCGGCACCGAGGAAGCCGAGAATCTGCGTGCAGGCGGGCCCCGCCTGGTTGTGCGTCATGTCGATGATGCGGATGCCTGACAAGGCCTTGTCCATGGTCGCGCTCCGGATGGAGGGAATGGGATGATCAAGTATCAGCGGTTAGGGCGGATTGGGCTAGAGTAATCGATGGGGAGTGCCATGACGGTCCGTTATAGCTCTCGCGACCGCTCCACACTTTTCCGGACCATGCTCTAACCGGCCGCCGCCTTCTTGCGCGGCGGTGTGAGCACAACCGGCTCCAGATCGGCCGCGATCATCGATGCCGCGCGACGATCTTCCGGCACCGGCCGATAGAGAGTGTCGCGTTGCATCGGTTCGCGGCCAATCGAGCGGATCAGCGCTTCCATGTCGAGAGGCGGAAACTCCTGGCCGTGCTGGGTGCCGGCGGCGCGCGAGATGCTCTCGTTCATCAGCGTGCCACCGAGATCGTTGGCGCCGGACTTCAGGCAGACTGCGGCGCCCGCCGGCCCCATTTTCACCCAGGACGTCTGGATGTTGGGGATCAGCGGATGCAGGGCCAGCCGCCCCACTGAATGCATGATCACGGCTTCGCGGAACGTCGGGCCGGGGCGCGCCATGCCGAGGCGGTACATCGGCGCTTCCATGTGGACGAAGGGAAGCGGCACGAACTCGGTGAAGCCGCCGGTTTCGGCCTGCAAGTCGCGCAGCGCGAGGAGATGTCTCGCCCACGAATCCGACGTTTCGACGTGCCCATACATGATGGTCGAGGTGGTACGTAGTCCCGCCCGGTGGGCGGCGCGCTGCACGTCGAGCCATTGCCCGGTGTTGATCTTGTCGGGGCAGATGATGGCGCGCACTTCATCGTCGAGGATTTCGGCCGCCGTTCCGGGCAGGGTGCCGAGACCGGCCTCCTTCAGCTTCGCGAGGAACTCGTGGATCGGTAGTCCGAGTGTGGCCGCACCTTGTGTCACCTCCAGAGCCGAGAAGGCGTGGATGTGCATCTTGGGAAGGACCGCCTTGATCGCCCGGCAGATCGCTTCGTACGTGGCGCCGGTGTAGTCGGGATGGATGCCGCCTTGCAGGCAGACTTCCGTCGCGCCGCGATCCCACGCCTCAATCGAGCGACGCGTAATTTCCTCGATGGCGAGATCATAAGGTGAGCCGCGCAGATCCTCATGCGTGCGGCCTTTCGAGAAGGCGCAGAACTTGCATCGGAAGTAGCAGATGTTTGTGTAATTGATGTTGCGGTTCACGACGTAACGCACGACGTCGCCGCTGACCGCGCGTCGCAGCGCGTCGGCCGCCTGCGTGACGTGCCGGTAGTCGGCGTCGCGAGCCGCGAACAGGCGCACGATGTCGTCCGAGGCGAGCCGTTCGCCTGATGTGGCACGCTCGACGATTCTCGCGATACCGGCGTCGACGGCGCGGGCGAGCACCAGCGGCGCCGGTGGCGGTTTGGTGTTGCCCGATGCCCAGTCGTCGCCGCGCGCGAAGCCTTCAGCGTCGCTCATGCGCCGCACGCGGGTGGCTATGTCGGGAGCCAGCCACGTATCGGCGACGCGCACGTAGGAGGGGTAGACGGGCAGACGGTTCACCAGCAGCTTGCCGGCGTCCGCGCTCTTGCGTGCGAGTTCGGCAATGGCAGGCCACGGCGCTTCGGGGTTCACGTGATCGGGCGTGACCGGCGAGATGCCGCCCCAGTCGTTGAGCCCGGCGTCGATCAGCTTTTGATAGACTCCGAGCGATAGATTTGGCGGCGCCTGGATATTCATGCCGGGCCCGAGAACCAGACGCGCCGTCGCGATGGTCCACAGCAGGTCGTCGAGATCGGGTTCCTCGGATCTGGCGAGCTTGGTGTCGGGCTTGGCCCGGAAGTTCTGGACGATGACTTCCTGGATATGACCATGGGTGGCGTGCAGATCCCGGATCGCCCCCAGCGCGTCGATCCGCTCGTCGCGTGTCTCGCCGATGCCGATCAGGATGCCGGTCGTGAAAGGAACCTTCAGTTCTCCGGCCAGACGAAGGGTCTCCAGCCTGACCGCAGGATGTTTGTCGGGAGAACCGTAATGAACGCCGCCCTGCCCGCAGAGCCGCTCGCTGGCTGACTCCAGCATGATGCCCTGGCTGGCCGTCACCTCGCGCAGGCCGGCAATCTCCTGGCGGGTCATCACGCCCGGATTGGCATGCGGCAGCAATCCGGTCTCGCGCAGCACAAGCGCGCACATCGCTGTGAGATAGGAGATCGTCGTTTCATGGCCGAGCGCCTTCAATGCGTCGCGCGCGGCCTGGTATCGCAGCTCCGGCTTGTCGCCCAGCGTGAACAGCGCTTCGGTGCAACCTGCGGCCGCGCCAGTGCGCGCGATGGCGAGCACCTCGTCGGGTGAGAGGTAGACGGGCTTGCCCGCGCGCGGCACTTGCGCGAACGTGCAGTAGTGACAGACGTCCCGGCAGAGTTTGGTGAGCGGAATGAAGACCTTGCGCGAGTAGGAGATCAGGCGGCCATGCGCGGAATCGCGTAAGGCCGCGGCTTCTGCTATCAGTTCGGCCAGCGGCGCATCGAACCGCTTCCGCGTCGCCTGTCTACTGGCCGCCCTCATGATCCATCGTCTCCGCCCTCAGAGTGCCGCATGTCGTCGCGGACCTCTTTGCCGCCACCCGCTAGCGGCGCATGCTGACCTATCGACGCGAGCGATGCAATGCAAGGAAGGACGCACCAAATGCTGATCGGCTTCAACGCACCGACCGCCGGACCCCTGTCGACCTCGAATAATCTTACGAAGATCGTCGTTGGCGGCGAGGCGATGGGCTTCGACTACGCGACGTTCAGCGACCACGTCGTGATTCCGACCGCGATCGCGGCCGAATATCCCTATAGCGCCTCCGGGGAGTTCCCCAGCGGCGCCCGCGGCGAGCGGCACGAACAGCTGACGGAGATCGCCTGGATCGCCGCGAAAACGACGCGCCTGCGTCTCGTGACATCTGTCATGGTGGTGCCGCATCGACCAGCCGTGCTGACCGCCAAGATTCTCTCGACCATCGACGTTCTCTCGGGTGGCCGGCTGACGCTCGGTATCGGTGCGGGGTGGATGCGCGAGGAGTTCGAGGCCATCGACGCGCCGGACTTCGATGTGCGGGGAACAGTGACCGACGAATATGTGCGCGCCTTCGTTGAACTCTGGACGAAGGATGCGCCGAAGTTTGACGGTAAGCATGTCCGATTCTCCAATATCCGCTTCGAGCCGAAGCCCGTGCAGAAGCCGCATCCGCCGATCTGGGTCGGAGGTGAGAGCGGTCCGGCGCTGCGGCGGGCTGCCCGTATCGGCGATGCTTGGTACCCTATCGGTACCAACCCGCAGAATCCGCTCGATAGCCTGACGCGTTTCAAGACCCAGGTGGATCGCCTGCGCAAGATGACCGCCGAAGCGGGTCGCGATCCGAAGTCGGTTGGCCTGAGCTTGCGCTGCACGGTGTTCGGAGAGACCGCGCCACCGCAGGCCGGTGACGGCGAACACCGTCTGCTCGCCGGTCCGCCGGCGCTCGTCGCCGCTGACATCAGGGCGCTGCGCGACATTGGTGTCGGCTGCATCGATTTCGGATTCGGCGGTTCGACAGCCGATGAAGTCCTCACGGCTATGCAGAAATTCAGGGCCGAGGTCTTGCCGCTCGTCTAGGAGCGATTCCCGGAAGCGGGGAGCTCGCCGTCGACACGGACCCTAATGGGCTGGATCCAGCACGACCACCGGTATTTCGCGCTCGGTCTTGAGTTGATAGTCGGCGTAGGGCGGCCAAAATTCGAGCGCCTTTTTCCAAAGTCGGAGGCGTTCCTCGCCCGCCGTTGTCCTGGCCCGCGCGCTCATCTTCTTGGTCCCAACTTGTACTTCGACCTCCGGGTTCGCGAGAATGTTGCGATACCACCCGGGGTGCTGGGGTGCGCCTCCCTTTGAGGCGATTACGAAATAACTGTCGCCGTCCGTTCCGTAAAACAGCGGGAATATGAACTTATCGCCAGACTTGCGGCCGATGGTGGTCAGCAGCAGCGCCGGCGCTGTGATCTCACCTCGCTGGGGCACGGTTACCTTATACAGGTGTCCGTCGGTTCCGCCGCTAGCAAGATAGCGGTTCGCGTGCTCGACCATCCAGTCCGGTAGGTTCGGAGCGAGTTTCGCTTCAGCCATCGTGCCCTCCTTCGAAGCTTCAGAGACATACCATCGGGCGCCGGATCGGCCAATTCCGGATTCAAAAGCAAGCCGATTTGGCGCTTAGAGAGTGGCGACATTGTTGTGTTGCGATGGATAAGTCGAAGCGGCAGTCGCGGGCACCCAGAGCGAATCGAAGCCGCGCTCCTCCAGCGCCCACGCAAATTCGGTTGGCGACGTCGAGTAGTCGGTGAAAAAAATGGCCGCGCCGATGCAGATCGTTCTGCCCCTCGTGGCGTCGCTCGCGGACCAGGTGGCCGGCGATGAAATTCGTGTCGCTATCTATCGGTCGTGGTGACCTTTGGAGGTCTCGGCCACCGCGCCTCCGCGCGCGGCAATACCTTCTCGATTAGCAGACGGGTCTGGGCCAGGATGGCATCGTCATCGCCACCTAGTGGCCGCAAAATGAACTTCGACACGCCGGCGTCGACATATTCGGCGACGCGCGCGAGGATCGCGTCGGCGTCGCCGACCACGAATGCATGAGTGGCGTCGCGTTCGGTGCGCTTGGCGTAGGCATCCATCGCTCTGCCGATGCCGGGCGCGTCTCGGCTGCCGAAGTGGAACGCGAAGCCGGCGCCATAATGATCTTCGTCGATTGATCGGTCGGCTTCGGTGGCGGCGACCTTGATCGCGGCCACGACGCGGCCGGCCTCAGCCGGCGGGTCGCCGCCAGCTAGCCACCCGGTGCCGATGCGTGCAGTGCGGCGGATTGCTGCGTCGCTCGAGCCACCGATCCACATCGGCAGGTCGGGCTGCACGGGGGTCGGCGCGATTGTGGCGTCCTTCAGTTTGTAGAAGGCACCGCTGAAGTCGACCGACTCCTCTCGCCACAGGCGGCGGATGATCTCGAGGCACTCGTCGGTCTTGCGACCGCGCGTCTTAGTGTCTATGCCGAGCGCCTCCCACTCGGGCGCCAGCGGGCTGCCAATGCCGAAGGCCGGCAGTAGGCGGCCCTCCGACAGCACGTCGATGGTGGCGCACTGCTTAGCCAGCAGCACGGGGTCGCGGAACGCCAGCGACACGACGTTCATGCCGAAACGCATGCGCCGCGTGCGCCCTGCCAAAGCCGCCATCGTCGTCATTGATTCAAGGAACGGCTGACGGCTGACGATCCGATCAGTCTGCCAGATCGAATCCACGCCACCGGCCTCGCACATGTCGATCCAGCGCCAGTACGCCGCCGCGCCAGAAAACGGAAACTCCGCACAGCCAAGTCCGATCCCGACACCCATGCGCCGTTCTACCTTCCGATCTAGGCCGCCGCGGCTGCGGCTTTGACGCGCGGCGCCACGTCTCGCACAAACCGTTCGAGACTGCCGTTCATCTGCTCTGGCCGCATACCTGGCGGCACTGCCCAGGTGACGAGGTCGGTGATGCCGTATTCGCGCACGAAGGATATCAGCTCCGTGACGCAGTGCTCGACGTTGCCCACCACCCATGACTGCGGGATGCTGGCCTCGCGCGTGTTGCCTGAAACGCCGCCGGCCGCGCTTTCGTCCTTGTTGAAGCTGCGATAAACTTGGCCGCGATAGCGCTCGGCGGCGCGTACGGCCGGCCACTCGCGCTCGGCGTCATCGGTCACGAGGCAGGAGCGGATAATGCCGACGCGATAGCTGTCTGGGTTGCGGCCCGACGCCTTCAGCGTCGCGCGCCACGGATCGAGCACCATTGACCGCGCGCCCTGCGGGAGGAAGTTGCTGTTATTGCGTGCCGCACGCTGCGCACCTGGCTCCGACATCGCAGCGATCCAGAGCGGCGGGCCACCTGGTTGCACGTAGCGCGGTCTGATCACCACGTCGTCGAAATCGTAGCGTTTGCCGTGGAAACTGAACTTCTCGGCAGTGAAGCAATGGCGCAGCACCTCGATGCCTTCGTCCGTCAGCGACACGCGGCGCGAGACGGGCAGACCGAAGCCGCGGAATTCGTGCGGCGCATAGCCCATGCCGACGCCGACCTCGATGCGGCCGTTGCTGATATTGTCGAGCACTGCGAGGTCCTCGGCCAGCCGCACCGGATGGTTGAACGGTAGTAGGCAGACATCGCTCGATAGCCGCACACGCTTGGTACGCGCAGCTATCGCACCCGCCATCGGCACCCACGACGGCAGGTAGCCGTCATCGAGGAAGTGGTGCTCGGTGAACCACACGAGATCGAGTCCGAGCTCGTCGAGCATGACCACCTGGTCCATGATCGCGGCGTACAGGCTCGGCATGTCCAAGCCCGAGTCCGGCGTGTTGCGGAAATCGTAAACGGTGCCGATGCGAAGGGGTGGACGCATGACGCTTGTTCTCCGATGGTCAGGATGTTTGCGTGGAGCGGCACTGGAGTGGTGCGCTCCCGGGAGTGATCGCGCAGTGTCCCCGCTTGCTGGCGCGTTGTCCATTCGCCCGCTCACGCCTCAGTTCAGCCGCGCAGCCCTGGCCATCACTTCGATGGCCTCGGGCTGGCCCGATCGGACGCTAAGCGAATCCGCGCCGCTGTCCTGCCAGGCGCGGTGGCGTTCGCGGATGCGCGCCGGCGCACCGACCAGACGGAGTCGTAACCCAGCTCTTCAGCGCGCTGCCCGAGTGCGGCCGGCACGTCCAGATGTGCGCCCGAATAGCGATTGTCAGACCAAGCTTCATCGTCGTTGTCCTCCGTGGCTCGAGGATACGAAGGGGCGCCTCGCTTGAACAGGTATCGGCGCTTGCCGGGAAGTTGCCATGAACGGCGGGTCCCCGATAGCCTCGCCGCGTGCCATGATAGCGTTTGGAAGGCGACGATCGAACGCGCTGCGCGATCCAGGAAGGAACCGCCGTCATGAAATTCGCCCTGCACTTTGGCAACAACACGTTCTTCGATCCTGAAGGGGCGCGCCGTCTGGTGCGCTTGGCGGAGGGGGCCGGTTTCGATTCGGTGTTCGCTGTCGAGCACGTCGTGTTTCCCGACAACTACAAGAGCGTCTATCCCTATGCGCCGGGCGGCCGACTGCCAGGCAGTCCATCGACGAAACTGCCCGATCCGCTGATCTGGCTGACATGGGTCGCCGCTGCAACCACGCGGCTGCGCTTCATGACGGCCGTGATTATCCTGCCGCAGCGCAACCCGCTGGTGCTGGCCAAGGAGGTCGCCACGCTCGACTATCTCAGCGGCGGCCGGATCGAACTCGGCATTGGGGTCGGTTGGCTAAAAGAGGAGTTCGAGGCACTCGGCATTCCTTTCGAGCGTCGTGGCAAACGCGCCGATGAGTATGTTGCGGCCATGCGCGCATTGTGGGCCAGCGACGGTGCCAGCTTCAATGGCGAGTTTGTGAAATTCGACAAGGTCAGCTGCAATCCGAAGCCGATCGCGAAATCGGTGCCGATCGTCGTCGGTGGCCACTCGGAAGCGGCCGCCCGCCGCGCCGGCCGCCTGGGCGACGGCTTCTTCCCGTCGATCGGTGCCCGGGTGGACACCATGCCGTTGCTCGACATCGTGCGCCGTTCGGCCGAGCAGGCCAGCCGCGATCCGGCGATGGTGGAATTGATCCTCGGCTGCCCCGGCGCGCTGCCGAATTCCGGCTCCGACCCGCGCGCGGCCGTCGAGGAGCGCATCGCGCGGGGCGCGGGCCGCCTTGCGCTGCCAGTGACGGCGTTCCTGCCCGATCTCGAAACGACGCTGGCCCGCTTCGGCGAGGAGATCATCAAGCCTTACGCGAATGCGTGAGAGGACGCGCATCAGACTCTTTAGAGCGCCGTCACGAGGGCCGCGCTTTCATCCAGCATGGGCAAAATCGAGTCTCGGGGCTTGGGCGGAAGCATCAGGACGACCCGATCAACGCCGGCGTCACGGTAGCGTTTCAGCACCTCTAAGTCTCGGGGCGCCCCGAAGACGTTGAAGGAGAGCGACGCGGGATCGCGGCCAGCGTCCTTTGCCATTTGACGGAATTGCGGCAGCACCTCGAGCGGATCCAGCGCGCGCCCGCCGATCGGAATCCAGCCGTCGCCGTAGGCGATCGCCCGTCTTGCTGCGTGGGGGAATGCGCCCCCGACAACGATGGGCGGGTGAGGTTTTTGAACCGGTTTGGGCCACTGCATCATGGGTTCGAACTTGACGAATTCGCCGTCGAATGCCGCCGTCGACTGCGTCCAGATTTGCTTCATCGCCTGGATCCGCTCACGCATCAGCTTGAAGCGGGTTGCAAACGCAGTGCCGTGATTGGCCATCTCCTCCTCGTTCCAACCCCCGCCAACGCCGAAAATGAACCGGCCCGAGGAAAGCTGGTCGACGGTCGATACCTCCTTGGCGGTGTGGATTGGATCACGCTCGACGACAAGACAGATTCCTGTCGCAAGCTTGATGGTTTTCGTCACCGCGGCGGCAGCAGCTAGCGAGACGAACGGATCGTAGCTATCGTAATAGTACTTCGGCAGCTCAGCGCCGCCGGGCCACGGCGATTTGCGACTGGTGGGAATGTGACTGTGCTCCGGCAACCACAATGACTCGTAACCTCGCGCCTCCGCCGCCACGGCAAGGTCATGCGGTGGAATCGAGTAGTCCGTCGGAAACATCGTAAGCCCGACATGCATGTTCAGTGCTCCTCGGTCGCGGCCAGCGCTCCATCGCACGCGCCCGCACGTGGTGGTCGTACTCATAAGGGGCGAACCAATGTCCTTCTCAACTCTATCAGAGAGATGAGCGGACGTACGGCTGTTTGTCGCAACGCTGGCCCTCATCGCAGCGACGGCTTGTCGAGCTTCGCGCATTGGGCGGGATTACAGGATCTCGGAGTGCAACGATCGGGACTTACGCCATTACGGTCGCAACAGTCTCTAGGCTTGACCATCATAGTCGGCCTCGTCAGCGCCCACGGACAGGTTGCCCCAGCTCGTCACCCGCTCCAGGCGGACCGCAATGACGGGCGCTTCGGCGATCTGCATCGCCGCCAACTGGCGGTACCGAGACCGCAGCAGCTCCTGCGCGCGATCGTGCTCGGTCCCGGCGCGCAGGATCTCAGCCCGTCCGCGCAACATCACCCAGCCAAGCCGGGTCCAGTCTTCGTCGTACCGATCAACCACGATAGCGACCATCGGGTTGCGCTCGATATTGCGGACGCGCTTGAGTGCTGGTCCAGCCACGCGCTTCGGCTTCTCGTCGATGGTGATGTAAAGGGTGCCTTGCGAAATCGTAAAGCACACCGGCACGACGTGCGGAATCGCCCGGCTATCGGCCGTGGCAAGATGCCCGACCCGTCGCGTCAATAGGAACCTGCGCTCGTGGTCTGACAGCACGTGATGGTCCGCCGCGCGATGACTGTCAATCGCGCCGATACTGCACGGCTTGGCTCGACTTCGCCACACAGATGCGCGGTTGCTCGTAGGGCCGTGAGCGCCGGATCGGAGCGCCTCGATCGGTTGAGCGCTCGATTTCGATTGCCCACTCTTCGGCACCGCGCCGTCGGATGAACGTGTTCGCGACGTGCTCGTTTTTCCTCCTGACCTGAACGCGCCAGCTCCCCGACTTCAGCTTCGTAAGGCCTCCTCGAGTCCGCCTCTCAAAACGCATCGAGTAGATCAGGGCTGAGTTAGCACGCAATACGCGAAAACCGAAATCGAGTTTTGCAAACGGTCCAGAAGTGGCTGGAATTAGCCGGATTGGATTGGGGGTGGTTTGCAAAACCAGGTGAGGAAAATCAAATAGGTAGCCCAGAAATCGTTGTGCTACCGTTACACCATTCCCCATTGGATTTTCCGAACAAATTCAATTGGTTAAGGAATAGTCCGGGCGGCTGCGATGCGCTGTGAAGCGCAAATCAGGGCCTCCGCGCCGACCTTCTACTCGCTCCCTGCCGACCTTGGCAAGCGTGACGGGCGCGGAGGCGGATAAGCTGACGGCAGCCGCCCAGATCGGGTTGTCTGAGAGAACTGACGCGCTTGGAGACCATTGGATGAAAGTCAGGACGATCCTCGGGCTAATTGGCGCAGCCGCGATTGCGCTTGGGCTTGCGACCAGCGCGTTGGCCGAGGACAAGGTCGTCAAGATCGGCGCCGTGTTTCCGATGAGTGGCGGCTCCGCGGCGATCGGTACCCATGTCAAGGCCGCGTTCGATGTGGTGCTCGACATCGTCAACAACGCCCATCCCGAACTCGGCAATCTGCCACTCGCCAGGAACGCAGGCCTCGCCGGCCTCGGCGGCGCAAAGGTCGAGATCGTCTACGCCGACAACGAGGGCAGCCCCGCGGTTGGGCAGAACCAGACGCTGCGCCTGATCACGGAAGAGAAGGTGGTCGCGCTCACCGGCGCCTATCAGTCCGGGATCACGCTGACATCGAGCGCGGTCGCCGAGAAGCACGGCATACCCTACGTCAACGGCGAGTCGATTGCGGCCAACCTCACCGAGCGTGGCTTCAAATGGTTCTTCCGCACCACGCCGCTCGCCTCCGACTTCGCAAAGGTGTTCTCGGATTTCCTGACCGACATGAAGGCCCAGGGCGCCAAGGTTGACAGCATCGCGCTGGTGCACGACAACACCGAATACGGCACCTCGGTCGCCAACGCCATCACCTCTACCTTCAAGGACAACGGCCTTGGCGTTCCGCTTGACGTGGCCTATCGGTGGAATGGGACCGACGTGCAGAGCCAGGTGCTGCAGCTCAAGGAGAAGAAGCCCGACGTCGTCGTGATGATCTCCTATACCCCGGACGCGATCCTGTTCGCCAAGACCATGCAGGCCCAGGACTACAAGCCCGGCATCCTGCTCGCCGACGATGGCGGCTATTCCGACCCCGATTTCATCAAGGCAGCAGGCAAAATTTCGCAAGGCGTCTTCAACCGTTCGTCCTTTAGCCCTGGGCCTGCCGGCTCGCCGACCGCGATCATCGCCGACATGTACAAGACGAAGAGCGGCGTCGAGATGGACGACACGGTGGCGCGCGAGATGCAGGGTCTCTTCGTGCTGCTCGATGCCATCGACCGCGCCGGCTCGACCGAGCCTGCGAAGATCCAGGCGGCGCTGAAAGCAACCGACCTCAAGGCGGATCAGCTTGTGATCGGCTATAACGGCGTCAAGTTCGACGACAAGGGCCAGAACATCCTGGCCTCGGGCCGTATCATCCAGCTCCAGGACGGCGAGAACTATGTCGATGTCTGGCCGAAGGAGGGCGCGAAAAAAGCGCCGATGCTGCCGTACAAGGGCTGGTAGTCGCGCGGGCTCCATGTCGGCGGCGAGCGGGAGATGTTCGCGTTGGCGGTGCGTTGATGAGCCACTACACCATCACTGCGCCGCCGGCGACGTCAAAAACGATCCCCGTGATCCACGCTGCGCGATTGGAGGCGAGGTACAGCGCAGCCTCGGCAACATCATCAGGATCGCCAAGGCGAGAGAGGGGATGTTGCTCAGCCATGTTGTGTTGCACGGTTGGCTGGACCGTAGGCGAGATCGATCTGGCCTGATTCGACGAATTGCCCCGTGGGGGTCTCCGTCACCGCAACATGGATGTACTGAATCGGCGATCCGAGCGACTCATGCACCGCCCTGGTAAGCTCAAGCGCCAAGTTTCGTTTCTTTTCGGCGGATAGTCCCGACTGAATGTTGCACTGGATGTACGGCATGTCTTGCTCCCTTGACGAACGCGATTGGCAGTAGGTGCTGTCGCTCTTCGCGTTCAGTTCGAACGTTGTTTCAGCGCGGCTTCGCCGGCGAGGTCCTCGCCGTTAGGTCCCGCGACATAGTCGGGAAGCAGCTCACCGCCTTCCATGAATTGATTCCCCGCATGCTCGCGGATTAGGATGAGGATCGAGCTTGTCGGCGCGCCGGTGACGCGACTAACCACGGCGTTGATCTTATCAAATAGCTGCCGCTTTTGCGCTTCGCTGCGGCCGCGACGAATGTCACATTGGATGAATGGCATGATCTTTTCCCTCTGACAGCGAACCACGTAAAGCGAGACGGTCAAAATCAGTCGTTTCGGTTGATGTCGGCTCCTTTCGTCTCGTCGAGAAAAAGCGCGGCTACCAGGAACGATACGGCGGCGATGATGATGGGGTACCAGAGGCCAGCGTACATATCGCCTTTGGCAGCAACAATCGCGAAGACAGAGGCCGGAAGGAATCCACCAAACCAACCGTTGCCGACGTGGTAAGGCAACGACATGGATGTGTAACGGATGCGCGCGGGAAACATTTCGACAAGAACTGCGGCAAGCGGCGCATAAACCATCACGCCGAAGGTCATCAGGGCGATCAACGTGAGGATCGTCATCGGTATGTTGACCTTCGCCGGGTCCGGCTTGTTCGGGTATCCCTTGTCCCGCAGCGCGCTTTCGGCAGCATGATGAAGGTCGGCGAGGATCGCGCCGAGGCCACTCAACACACTGCGATGTTGCGGTCGCAATCTGGTGCCAACGCTTTCAGATACTTCCACTATGAGAGAGAAGTTCGCCGCCGCAGCGTTCAGTCGCGCTACGTCAGCCCCAGCGTACCGACTCAGAGGTGCGAGCTGGAGGAATGATCGCAATGCGCTGCGGAGCTCTAACACCTTCTCATGATCGCTGCGGCTGAGCCTAACGCCCTTCTCCAGGAGGCCCCGACCGCGCATCCACGCCTCAAGCGCCTCGACCGTTGCGAGCTTATCCCCAGCCCTGTGTGGCGCGCCACCTTCTGCGAAGCGACGCAGATCAAGCGAGTTCGCGAACTCATACAGCAGCGCAAACTCCGCGGGAACCGGCGGTAGTCTTCGGGCGACAGACATGCAACACGATTATCATGACTTTGGTGGTTGACACAAGAGACACCACTTAATAATTTATACTGGTGACGACAACGAAAGGATGTTAAGGATGTTGTCGTGATACATCAGCCATGATGATTAACCACAGCAGGTGCTGAGATCATCCCCGGATTTGCAGCAAGTGGTCGAAGCGCCAGTTCGCGACTGCGGTTGGCATGCGAGACTTAAACACGACGAAATATGGAGATTGGCGATGACGACGCGAAGCACTGCATCAACTGCTCCTAAAGCCAGCGGTAGCGAACCCACCCTGAAATACGTGCAGGCCAACGGAGTGCGGTTTGCCTACCTGGAACAGGGGGCCGGGCCTCTCGTCATTTTCATGCATGGCTTTCCTGACAACGCCTGGACGTATCGAAAGCAACTGCAAGTCTTCGCGGATGCGGGATATCGCGCGGTGTCACCGTTCTTGCGTGGCTATGCGCCGACCGCGATACCCGCTGATGGAAGGTTCGATCCCGTCACGCTGGGCAAGGATCTCGAAGCGCTCATCGCGGCGCTGAGCGACGACGGACAGGCATGTGTCGCTGGGATGGATTGGGGCGGCACGGCGATCTGGCAAGCGCTGGCCACGGCGCCATCGGCGATCAAGGCCGCCGTGGTCATGAACACCGCGCACCCGATCGCAATTGTGAAAAACTGGCAGAGTCCAGATCACATTCGATCCATCTTCCATGTGTTTTATTTCCAGATGCCTGGCGTTGAATCCCGGGTCAATACCGAGGGACTTCCCTGGGTCGATTATCTCTGGAAGCTGTGGTCACCTACACTCAAGAATGACGAGCATATCCGTTCGGTCAAGGAGACGCTCAGCTCTCCTGGTAGCATGGCGGCAGCGCTCAAATACTATGGAGGCCTGAGCGATGGGATACGTTCGGGCCTGCCGATGAACGAGATGCATACGCCGACGCTGACAATTTATGGCAGCAGCGATTTTACGGCGAAGCACGCGGAACCGGTTAAGCCTCTCTTCAAGGGGCCATATAAGAATATTATGCTGCCCGACGTCTGGCACTTCGCTCATCTCGAGCGTGAAACCGAAGTCACCGGTCTGATCATGGACTGGTTCAAGACGCACGCCCCTAACTGAACGCACCAACGTCTTCAGGGTTCTCTGACCAGGAGTGCGTGCGATGGACACCAAGACACAGGAGCAATACGCCGAGACGTTTCACGGTCTTCACAAGAGAGGAGATCCGCTCATCCTGTTCAATGCCTGGGACGTTGCCACCGCCAAAGCCATCGCGAAGACTTTTCCGGGCCGTCGCGACCAGCAGCGGGGCGGTCGCGTCCATGCCGCGATCGGCGGGTTCGGATGCCGGCGTCCGCCTCGAGACGAAGCCGCGCCTACTTGATCTTGTCGTACGCCGCAGCGAAGTCGGTCAGCGGCAGCGGGATCGTGATGGTTTCCTTGCCGAGATTCTGGAACGAGATCTTGAGCTGCTTGCCCGTCCGCAGCGCGGCGAGGAGATCAGGGGCGACAGGCAGGTTGGCGTAGCAGCCGCGCTGTTCGCAGGTCTGGATCTGCAGATCGACGACCTTGCCTTCATCGACCTGGAGCTTGGCGCCGACCGGCAGGTTGAGTCCGAGCGGCAGTTGCACCAGCGCGACCGGCTTGTGGGTGTCGCTGGCGACGCGGATATTGACCAGCACGATGAGCTGGCCGGTCTTGGTCAGCACCGCGGTTTCCTCGACCGCGCATTCCAGCGGCGCCGCGCGGCTGGCGGAAGCGCAGCGCGGGACCCAGCCGGGCTGCTGCGGTGCTCCGTTAGCCTGAGGCTCGGTCGATTGCGCAGGCGCTGTCGGCGTGGCCTGCGCGTGCTTGGCGAGCGGCGCGGCCTTGGCCCTCGGCGTCTGCGCCGAAACCTGGCTCGGGCCGCATAGCAAGATGACAGCAGCAAGGACTATAAAGCTGGCAATGATTTTCACGCGACCGCTCCCACTCGCATGATCCGGAAAAGTGTGTAGCGGTTTTCCGAAGAGATCATGCGCAAATAAGAAGCCAAGGCGCGATGACCTCTCCTTAAGGTCAACGCGCTTTGGCGACGCCTTCCGATGCGGCGGCAAGGGAACAAAGTCAAGTCACCCTGCGGCTACTCGGCGGCTTCCTGGACGCGGCGCTCGTCATCGTGCCCGTCGTCAGCCCTGGAGCGGCCCCACCGGGTAAAGGCATTGGAGAGCTTGTCGAGATAGAGATAGACCACCGGCGTCGTGAACAGCGTCAGCGCCTGGCTGACCAAGAGGCCGCCGACCATGGCATAACCGAGCGGCTGGCGGATTTCCGCACCAGTGCCGGTGCCGAGCATCAGCGGCACGCCGCCCAGCAGAGCAGCCATCGTCGTCATCATAATGGGGCGGAAGCGCAACAGCGCCGCCTTCCGGATCGATTGCTCCGGCGTCAGATGCTCGTCGCGCTCGGCCGCGATCGCGAAGTCGACCATCATGATGCCGTTCTTCTTCACGATGCCGATCAAAAGGATAATGCCGATCAGTGCGATCAGGCTGAAATCATAGCCGAAGGCCATCAGGATCGCGAGCGCGCCGACGCCGGCCGAGGGCAGCGTGGACAGAATGGTGATGGGGTGGATGTAGCTTTCGTAGAGGATGCCGAGGATCAGGTAGACCACTACGAGCGCCGCGATGATCAGGAGCGGCACCGTGCCGAGCGATTGCTGGAACGCTTGCGCGGTGCCCTGGAAGCTTGAATTGAGCGTCGCCGGCGCGCCGAGGTCGCTCATCGCCTTCTGCACCGCGCCGGTCGCTTGTCCCAGCGCCACGCCCTGGGCGAGGTTGAAGCTGATGGTGATCGCAGGAAACTGGCCCTGGTGACTGATCGAGAGCGGGCGGACCGGATCGCTGGTCCAGGTCGCAAAGGTCGACAGCGGCACCTCATCGCCGGTTGTCGGCGACTTCACGTAGATCTTGTCGAGCGCGTCGAGGCTGCCCTGCAGCTGCGGCAGGATCTCCAGGATCACGTGATAGCTGTTGAGCTGGGTGAAGTATTGCGTGACCTGGCGCTGGCCGAAGGCGTCATAGAGCGTGTCGTCGATGAGCTGCGGAGTGATGCCGTAGCGCGAGGCGGTGTCGCGGTTGATCTTCAGCTCCAGCGTGGTGCCCTGGGTCTGCTGGTCGGTGGCGACGTCGCGCAATTCCGGCAGCGTCTGCATCTTTTCAAGAATCTTCGGCGCCCATTCGTTGAGCTCGGCGAGGTTGGCGTCCTGCAGCGTGAACTCGAACTGGGTGCGGGTGGGACGCCCGCCGAGGCGCACGTCTTGCGCCGCCTGCATATAGAGGCGAGCGCCTTCGATCTTCGCGAGCTTCGGCCGCAGCCGTGCGATGATCTGCTGGGCGGATGCCTTGCGTTGATCGCGCGGCTTCAGGGTGATGAACAGATTGCCGTTGTTGCCGGCGCGACCACTTCCGCCGATCGCCATCGCGACGGTGGCCACATCGGGATCCTCCATGACAATCTTGCTGAGCGCCTCCTGACGGCTCTTCATCGCTTCGAAGGAGATGTCCTGCGAGGCTTCCGAGGTCGCGGTGATCAGACCGACGTCCTGTTGCGGGAAAAATCCCTTCGGGATCAGGACAAACAGGTAGACCGACAAAGCGAGGGTCGCGAAGAAGATCAACAGCGTGGTGCGTTTCCAGCTCAGCGCCAGGTCGAGGACGTGCTCGTAGCTGCGCAGCAGCGCGTCGAAGCCGCGCTCGCTCAATTGATAGAGCCGGCCGTGCCGGGTGTCGTGATGCGAGCGCAGGAAGCGCGAGGCCATCATCGGCGTCAGCGTCAGCGACACGAACATGGAAACGAAGATGGTCATCGCCAGCACGATCGCGAACTCGCGGAACAGCCGGCCGATGATGCCGCCCATCAACAGGAGCGGAATCAGAACCGCGACCAGCGAGACACTGATCGAGACGATGGTGAACCCGATTTCGCTCGCGCCCTTGAAGGCGGCGGCCAGCGGACGTTCGCCCTCCTCGATGTAGCGCGATATGTTCTCCAGCATCACGATGGCGTCGTCGACCACGAAGCCGACCGCGATCGTCAGCGCCATCAGCGAGAGATTGTCGAGCGTATAGCCGAACACCCACATCAGCGCGCAGGCGCCGAGGAGCGCGAGCGGCACTGTCACCGCCGGGATCACCGTCGCCCAGAAGCTGCGCAGGAAGATGAAGATCACCGTGACCACGAGGAAAATGGTCACGAGCAGCGTGAATTGCACATCCGTCACGGCCGCGCGGATGGTCTGGGTCCGGTCGGACATGATCTGGACGTGGATCGCCTGCGGAATCCCGGCCACCAGCCGCGGCAGCAGCGATTTGACTTTGTCGACGGTGTCGATGACGTTGGCGCCCGGCTGCTTGAACACCACCAGGAAAACGCCGCGCTTGCCGTTGGCCCAGGCGGCCTGCTTGGCGTCTTCGGGACCCGCCACCGCATGCCCGATGTCACCGATGCGCAATGGGGCGCCGTTACGGTAGGCGACGATCACGTTGTTCCACTTGTCGGCGTCGGGCAACTGGTCGTTGGCGTAGATCGTATAGGCCCGCCTCGCGCCGTCGATGTTGCCCTTCGGACTGTCGACGGTGCTCAGTGCAATCTGGTTTCGGACATCCTCGAGCGACAGGCCCTTGGCGACGAGCTTGGCCGGATCGACCTGGATGCGGATCGAGGGTTTCTGCTGGCCGGCGATGAAGACCTGGGCGACGCCGGAAATCTGGCTGATCTGCTGGGCGAGGTTGGTGTCGGCTACGTCACTGACCGTGGTCAGCGGCAAAGCCTCCGACGTTGCCGACAGAATCAGGATCGGCGCATCCGCCGGGTTGACCTTGCGGTAGGTCGGCGGGGACGGCAGGTTTTTCGGGAGTTGCCCGCTGGCGGCGTTGATCGCGCCCTGCACGTCATTGGCGGCGCCATCGATATTCCGATTGAGATCGAACTGGATCGTCACGGAGGCCGTGCCGAGATAGCTCGTCGAGGTCATCTGCGCGATGCCTGGGATCTGCGCGAACTGCCGCTCCAGCGGCTGGGCCACGGAGGAGGCCATCGTCTCGGGGCTCGCGCCCGGCAGGGTCGCGGTGATCTGGATGGTCGGGAAGTCGACCTGCGGCAGCGGCGCGACGGGCAGTTGCGGATAGGCGACAAGACCGACGAAAAGGATACCCGCCATCAACAGCGAGGTGCCGATGGGAAAGCGGATGAAGGGCGCCGAAATGCCTTTGCCTTTGTCGGCGGTTTGGCCGTTCATTCCGGTTTGACCTTGCCTGGCGCCGGAGACGAGCTTGCCACCGCCGTGGTCACCAGCGCACCCGGCTGGACCTTGAACTGCCCGCCCGTGATGACGCGGTCTCCCGGCTTCAATCCTTCTTCGATCACGCTGCGTCCATCGATGGACTGGCTGACTTTGACATTGCGCAGCTCCGCCTTGTTGTCGGAGCCGACCGCGTAGGCATAGAGACCATTGGTGCCGTGCTGAATGGCGTCATCCGGAACCACGGTCGCATCCTTCAACGTCTTCACCAGGAGCCGCGTCGAGACCGACTGGCCCGGCCACAGCGTGTGGTCCTTGTTGTCGAATACCGCCTTCAGCCGGATCGTCCCGCTCGTCGTGTCGACCTGATTGTTGATCACGGCAAGATGGCCTTCCGCGAGCGGCTTCTTGCCGTCGGTCGTGATGGCGATCACCTTCAGCGGCGCCACCTTCTGCGCTTCGCTGATATCAGGCAATTGCTCTTCGGGCGCAGTGAAGATGATGGTAATCGGCTCGATCTGGGTGACGGTGACGATGCCGGTCTGGGTCGCGGCGTTGACGATGTTGCCGACGTCGACCTGACGCAGGCCGACCACGCCGGAGATCGGCGATTTGACCTGGGTGTAGTCGAACTGGGTCTGGGCGTTGGCGATGGCGGCGTCATCCGCCGCGATCTGCGCGGTCAACTGCGCCACGGTCGAGCGCTGGGTGTCGGTCTGCTGGCGCGTGGCGAACTCGCCGAGCTTGGTGTAGCGCTGCAGATCGAGATTGGCGTTGGCGAGGTTGGCCTCGTCCTGGGCCTTCTTGGCCTTGGCCTGGTCGAGCGTCGCCTGGTAGGGGCGGGGGTCGATCTCGGCGAGCAGCTCGCCCTGCTTGACCGTCTGGCCCTCCTGGAAGGCGATCTTGTCGATCTCGCCGTCGACGCGCGTCCGCACAACGACGGTGTTGAAGGCCTGAACCGTGCCAAGGCCGGTCAGATAAACCGGGAACTCCGCCTTTTCCACCTCGGCGATGCTGACGGGAATGGCCGGCCGCTGCGCCGCCGCCTTCTGGGCGGCCTCGCGCTTGGCGATGGCTTCAGGGCCGTAGAACCGGTGCCAAGTGTAATAGCTTCCGCCCGCGACAACCGCGACAAATAGAATCCAGCCGATTGCCCGCGACTTTTTCATAATGACTCACGCGACATGAAAGAGTGTTGGCTGGTCCGAGGTGAAAGAAAAAAGAATGACGGCTCTTCAAATCGGTTCCAGCATCTACACCTATAGTATGCATGCAATTAATGTGTAAACACACTATAACTTGAGAATCCTAAAGAATCCGCAAGGTTGAGGGGACCACCTGAGCTATGTCGCTGGACCTGAAACGCCAGCTTGTCGCGCAGCTCGTGGAGAGCTCGAGGCTCTTGCGCAACTTCATCGACAATCGCGCCAAGGGCCGCGGCACGACGCGCGCGCAATGGATCGTGCTGTTTCGGCTGCGCCAGAAAGAAGGCCTCTCGCAGGTCGATCTTGCCGAGGTGCTCGAGCTGCAGCCGATCTCGCTGGTGCGGCTGCTCGATCGTCTGGTCGAGCAAGGCCTGCTCGAGCGGCGCCACGATCCAAAGGACCGCCGCGCCAACCGCCTGTTCCTGACCGCGAGCGGCAAGCAGCTCGTCGACGATCTCGACAGCCTTCGCGATGCGATCGCGACCGACGTGATGCAGGATCTCTCCAGGGAAGCGATGCAAACCAGCCTTGATGCGCTGCGCGCGATCAAGGATCGCATCAAGGCGCTGTCCGAGCAGAGCGATCGCATCGCGGCGAAATAACGCGCGGCACAACGCTTGATGCGCGACCGAAGACACCTTCAGCGCCAGCCTGGCCGTCACTTTCAGCGGTGGCAAATAGCGCGGACGGCTTCCGTTACGCGGAGAACGGGTTGCGCCAGCAGGTCTGCTAACCCCAGAAATACCTGATCCCGACATAAACCACGACGAGGCCGGCGAAGATCAGCATCACGGGAAGCTGCGGCTTGGCGTTGGGGTTGAAAGGGACCGGGCCTGGCGGCTTGGCGGGGCGGGACGGGGGACGGCGGAAGGCGGTGACGTTGTTCCGCGCAGGCTCGGCCTGCCGTGGGCGCACATCGGGCGGGGTACCGACGCCGCCCATCTCGGAATAATAGGCCTTGTAGAGCAGGATGATGGTGGCTTCGGTAGCCTCCCCCTCCGGCATTTCGCCGAGCAGCTTCTTGTAGCTTGCGAGGAAGGTATGGGCCTCGGCCGGCAGCGCGGAGGCGCCATTGAGCTTGGCCATCATCTTCCAAGTCGCAAAATCCGCGCGTGCCCTCGTATCGGCCCGTCGCGCAATCAGCATATCCGCAGCCTTGACCAAGTGCCCCTCGGGTTCCCTTCGCGCCCCGCCATCAGGCGTTACCGGTTAACAAAAGAATGAAGCGAATGATCGTATCGGTCGCTTTCCGAAGTATGGCAGAGATAACATCAACATTTAGACCGAACTGCGAGCCCGCCAAGGGCAGCAGGATCAAAATCGCTATCAGGATCAACATTCCGAACGGTTCCAGCCGCGCGAGCGGCAGGGCGAGCGGCCGTGGCAGGATACCGACCGCCACGCGCCCGCCATCGAGCGGCGGGATCGGCATCATGTTGAAGACCGCGAGCACGACATTGATGAGGATCGCGTTCCTGAGGTTGTCGAACACCCATTGGGCGTAGTTTTCAGGCGCAAGCGGCAGCAAATGCAGCGCTCCTGCTGCGATCAGCGCCAGCAGGATATTGGTGGCCGGCCCCGCCAGCGCGACCAGGATCATGCCGATCCGCGGTTCGCGCAGGGCGCGGAAATTCACCGGAACCGGCTTGGCGTAGCCGAACAGGAACGGCGAATGGGCGAGCAGCAGCATCGCCGGCAGCATCAAGGTCCCGAACGGATCGATATGCCGGATCGGATTGAAGCTGACCCGGCCAAGATTATAGGCGGTGTCGTCGCCGAGCCGATGCGCGACAAAGCCGTGCGCCGCCTCGTGGAAGGTGATGGCGAAGACCAGCGGCAGCACCCAAACGGAGAAGCCGTAAAGCAAGGGGTTCAAGGGGAGTATCCAGCGGTTCTCGGGTTTTGGAAGGCTAGCATGCTTGGGTCACGAAGGGATGCCTTCCGGGTATTGCGGCAGGGCGTCATCGAACTTGACCCACCCCATCTTTTCCGAAACCCAGATGTGCTCGGTCGGCGCGAAGGCATGCCGGTCGTCGAAGGCGGCCAGCGCCACGCCGGCGACCGAACCATCCCGCCGCCAGGAAAACAGCCGTGTCCCGCAGCGGGTGCAAAACACCCGATCAATCCGCTCGGAGGTCGGGAAGCGCGCCGTCTCGCCCTCGATGGTGAGTGCACGCTGGTCGAACGCCGCGCGGGCAAAGAACGGCGAGCCCATCGCCTTCTGGCAATTGCGGCAATGGCAGATGCGTACATTGATCGGCTCTCCCTCCACCTTGAAGCGGACGGCGCCGCACAGGCAACCACCTTCTCTTATCATCTCGCCTCGCCCTGCCTCTTGGCTCACGCCACGTGCCAGCTCTTGACCTCGCCGACCATATTCCAGTTGAGCTGGTCGAGGTCGTCATCGATCTTTGAATTCTCGCGGCGGGTGTTGGTGAAGGCCGCCCAGCAGAAGCCGCCATGGGTGCGCACGGCAATCGTGGTCGTGCCGGGCAGGGCGCCGGTGTGCCACCAATTGTCGTACTTGTTGATGCAAAAGCCCTTGGCGTAGCCAGGATTGGCCGCGGATGCGGTGGTCATGGTCTGGATGGTCCGGGGTTTCAGGATATTAGGCGGCTTGGCGTAGCCGTCGACATGCATCAGGAACTGCACGATGTCCGCGGGCCGCGCGATCCAGCCACCATGAGAATCCATCCGTCGCACATTCATGCCGTAGGGATCGCCGCCGCCTTGGCCGTAATATTTGACCTCATGGGGCTGGCGGCGCTCGAGCAAATTCCTCCCGATGCTCATGTCGGTGACGCCGCAGCGGCCGAGCACCTCGGCCCGCACATACTCGGCATAGGGCTGGCCGGTCAGCTTCTCGATCACGCGCCCGAGCACGCAATAGCCGAAATTGGAGTAGGCGTAGTGGCGGCCCGGCGGACGATCGAGCGGCCGGTTGGCGAGCGTCCAGGCGATCAGCTCGGCGTGGTTCATCTTTGGATGCGTGAACATGGGGTCGCGGTTGTCGTTGGTCCAGCCGCCGGCGGTGTGCGTCAAGAGATGCTCCAGCGTGATCGCGTCGATCCCGGCGCTAAAGGGCGGCTGCCCGTAGTCGGTGCCGAGGAGGGCGGTGGGGCCGAACACCTTGTCGGGCAATCTGGCGTGGCCCTGCTCGATCAGGGAGAAGATCGCGGCCGAGGTGATCATCTTGGTGACGCTGGCGATGCGGAAGCGATGCGCGGGCGTTGCCGCCTCGTTGCTCTCGCGGTCGGCGAGCCCAAAGGCGTCCTTGTGCACGATCGTGCCGGCATAGCCGACGGCAAATGACAGCGCGGGAACGTCATATTTCGTCATGAAGGCCCGCGCCAGCCGCGCCATCGCGGCGCGTTCCGGTGCCGTCGGCTCATCAACCGCTGCCGGATGCGGGGCGAGCTGCGCGAGCGCGGAGCCGGGCGACAACGCAGGCAACGCGCAAGCGCCCGCCGCAAGCTTGAAAAAGTCTCGGCGCGGCAATGTCATGGTGTGATGCCCCTAAAAGCCCTCTCAAGCGAGGGCGCCCCTCGGCCGGATGATCGCACCTGATCATACCGCGCGTATGACGCAGCGCGGAACCCGTAATGCGCGATCATCCAGTGGATCGCAATCTCTCGAACGAGCCGCTTCGGTGTGCTAGCCAATAGCGATCCATGTTCAAATGGCTCAAAGCACTGCTGTTCGGGATCTGGGGGCTGCTGCTGATCCCTCTCGTCGGCACGACTCTTGAAAGATGGCTCGCGGCAAATGTCTTCACCGAGCCCAATGCGCTCGCCGCGGCCATTTCGGATCATCTCGTCGCAGTCGGTGAACAGCCCTGGTTCAAATTCGCGTTGGTCTTCATGACCGGGCTCGTGATCGGCGTTTCCCTGGAAATGTCGGTCCGAAGGGCAGGCGAACGAAGGGCCTTCGAGCTCCGTAGTCTCGGCTACAGATTTCGCAGCCTCTCTGATGGGCTCAAGACCCGAACCGCTCCGCCGGGATGGCCGGACAACGCGCGCGATCTGAGGCCTGCCATCATGTCCGTCCTGATCGCCGCGCGGAAATTCGAGGTGTGGGTTCCTGGCGAGCGCGTCTACGAGTTGCCGGACGCCTCATTCCTTTGTGAGTATTTCAGCAGCGTCGGAAGGCTCCTGGAGAACGGAAATCTCGACGAGGCGAGGGGCGAGGCGCTGTCCTGGAGACCATTTCTCGACAGGGCAAAAGCAAAGCCCTCCTAATCTTCACGTCCCAGAGCGTTTACTCACAAGCGAGCCTACAGATGCAAGACAATGCCGGCATTGAGGAGCCTTTTTGCCTCAAGCGACATCTGTCGGGGGCAAGGCGCAAAGGCGGCGATAAGCCTCAAGCAATTAAGCAAGTCCAAGCCGGGTCAAGAGACGACATTCCAAATCGTCCCCCGCGCGTCCGCCTTGCCCTCGAAAGCCAACCATCCGGAGCACATGTCCTAAAGCGTGATGAAGTTAGATTGGATCTGGCGACACTCGGAGGTCTGCACCTCTCCCAACGGGAGAGGTCGATTTGCGCAGCAAATCGGGTGAGCGGTTAAGGTCCATCATGAGAGCAAAGGCCCCTCACCCGGATTGCTTCGCAATCCGACCTCTCCCCACCGGGGAGAGGTGAACCAAAGTTCGCGGCAAGCCGATTCAACCAAAACTCATCACGCCCTAGTACGTCGCGCGTCCACCGGAGATGTCGAACACCGCTCCGGTCGAGAACGAGCAGTCCTCCGACGAAAGCCACGCCACCATCGCGGCCAGTTCCTCGACCAGCACGAAGCGGTTCTTCGGAATCTTCGACAGCATGAAGTCGATGTGCTGCTGGGTGAGCTGGTCGAAGATCGCGGTCTTGGCCGCAGCCGGCGTCACCGCGTTGACCATGATGTCGTGCGCAGCCAGCTCCTTGCCGAGCGATTTGGTCAGCGCAATCAGCCCGGCCTTGGAGGCCGAGTAATGCGCGGCGTTGGGATTGCCTTCCTTACCGGCGATCGAGGCGATGTTGACGATGCGGCCATATTTCTGGCCAATCATGGTCGGCACGATCGCCCTGCAGCAGATGAAGGGGCCGTCAAGATTGATGCGCAGCACCCTGCGCCATTCGTCGAGATCAGTGTCCCACACCGTCTTGTTGATCCCGGCAATGCCGGCATTGTTGACGAGGATATCGATCCTGCCGAACGCCTTCAGCGTCGCGTCGCGCGTGGCCTCGACCGCCGCGGCGTCGCTGACGTCGACCTTGAACGGCGAGACGGCGTTACCGATTTCCTTGGCCGTCTTTTCGGCGAGCGCGTGGTCGAAATCCCAGATCGCGACCTTCGCGCCGGATTCGACGAAGCGCTCGGTAATGGCGCGGCCGAAACCCTGCGCGCCACCGGTGACGACGGCGATTCTGCCGTTGAGATCGATCTTGTTCTTGGCCATGATTCTTAGTCCCGAACCGAATTGTTTGTCGTGGTCATTCCGGGGCGATGCGAAGCATCGAACCCGGAATCTCGAGGTTCTCAGATGTGCAATTGCACATCAGAGTTCGCGCGTGCCGCGCGCCCCGGAACGACGTCAAAGCGTCCAACCGCCGTCGATGACATGCGCGACACCGGTCGTGAACGCGCTCTCGTCGCTGGCGAGGTAGAGTGCGAGCGCAGCGATCTCTTCCGCGGTGCCGAGGCGGCCCATCGGCTGGCGCGACACGAACATCTCGCGCCCGCCGGGACCGGCGGCTGCCGCGCGCTGCAGCATCGACGGGGTCTCGATGGTGCCGGGACAAATACAGTTGCAACGGATGCGCTGACTGACGAAATCGCAGGCGACCGAACGCGTGAGCGCCGCGACCGCGGCCTTGGTTGCGCCATAGACGTAGCGGTTCGGCGCAGCCTTCACCACGCCCGCGGCCGAAGCGATATTCACGATCGAGCCGCCGCCGCCTTCCAGCATCAGGGGCAGGAACGCGCGGATCGTGCGGTGCATCGATTTGACGTTGAGGTCGAAGGAAAAGTCGAAGTCCTCGTCGGAGCAGTCGAGGATTGTGCCGTTGTGCACGAAGCCCGCGGCATTGAGCAGGACATCGACCTTGCCGACCCGCTTCGCCATGGCGGCGACCGCGGCACTGTCGCGCGCATCGAGCCTTGCGACCTCGGCAACTCCTTCGCTCCTGAGCGTGACGAGCCCTTTTTCATCGACATCGGTCGCGAACACGCTTGCGCCCTCGCGCGCGAAGGCAACCGCACAGGCGCGGCCGATGCCGGCGGCAGCCGCGGTCACGAACGCGCGTTTGCCCTTGAGGCGGTCTGACATACTTATCTTCCCTCAATTTCTCGGAATGTTCCTCGGTGTCATACGCGGGCTTGACCCGCGTATCCATCTTTTGAAGAGCGATGGATTGCCGGGTCAAGCCCGGCAATGACAGTCGGGAGGGTCAGTGATTATCCCGCGCCACGCCGAACTTGCTGGCGATGTCCTGGTAGCGCGTCGCGAGCTCCATGCAGGCGCCGGTTGAATGCTGGCCCACAGTGGTTCGATAGAGCTCCTGCCACGGCGTCTGATTGACCGGGTGGGGGAAGCCGCCCTTGGCCTTCAGCTCGGCATGGCGCTGCTCGATCTCGGCATCGCTGATCAGGATGTTGGCAGAGCCCTTGTTGAGGTCGATGCGGACCTTGTCGCCGGTCCTGAGGATCGCAAGCCCGCCATTGGCGGCCGCTTCCGGCGAGGCATTGAGGATCGAGGGCGAGCCCGAGGTGCCGGACTGGCGGCCGTCGCCGATGCAGGGCAGCGACAAGATCCCGCGTTTGATCAGTGCCGCCGGCGGCTGCATGTTCACGACCTCGGCGCCGCCGGGATAGCCGATCGGCCCGGTGCCGCGAATAAAGAGCATGCAATGCTCGTCGATCTTCAGCGCTGGATCGTCGATCCGCTCGTGATAATCCTCCGGTCCCTCGAACACGATGGCACGGCCCTCGAAGGCATTCGGGTCCTTCGGGTTGCTCAGATAGCGATCGCGAAACTCCTTCGAGATCACGCTGGTCTTCATGATCGCGGAATCGAAGAGATTGCCGCGCAGCACCAGGAAGCCCGCATCCTTCACCAAGGGCTTGTCGTAGCTCCAGATCACGTCGCCGTCGGGCTTGGGCGCCTCGCGGCAATTCTCGCCCATGGTCTTGCCGTTGACAGTGATGGCGTCCTCATGGATGCGCTTGTGCTTCATCAACTCGCGCACCACAGCCGGCACGCCGCCGGCTCGGTGATATTCCTCGCCAAGATAGAAGCCGGCCGGCTGCATGTTGACGAGGAGGGGCACGTCGTGGCCGTGCTTCTGCCAGTCGTCGATCTTGAGCTCCACGCCGATATGGCGGGCCAGCGCGTTGATATGGATCGGCGCATTGGTCGAGCCGCCGATCGCGGAATTGATCACGATGCAGTTCTCGAACGCCTTGCGGGTCAGGATGTCCGAGGGCTTCAAGTCTTTCCAGACCATCTCGACGATGCGCTTGCCGGTCTCGTAGGCGATCTGGCCGCGCTCGCGATAGGGCGCGGGGATCGCGGCACAGCCCGGCAGTGACATGCCGAGCGCCTCGGCGAGCGAGTTCATGGTCGAGGCCGTGCCCATGGTGTTGCAATGGCCGACCGACGGCGCCGACGAGGCGACGATCTCGATGAATTGGTCGTAGTCGATTTCACCCGCGGCCAGCCGCTCGCGCGACTTCCAGACGATGGTTCCGGAGCCGGCGCGCTGGCCCTCATGCCAGCCATTGAGCATCGGGCCGCCCGACAGCACGATCGCCGGAAGGTTGACGGTCGCGGCTGCCATCAGGCAGGCCGGCGTGGTCTTGTCGCAGCCGGTCGTCAGCACGACGCCGTCGAGCGGATAGCCGTACAGGATCTCGACGAGGCCGAGATAAGCGAGGTTGCGGTCAAGTGCTGCGGTCGGGCGTTTTCCGGTTTCCTGGATCGGATGAGTCGGAAACTCCATCGCGATGCCGCCGGCCTCGCGAATGCCTTCACGGACGCGGTGGGCAAGTTCGAGATGGTGGCGGTTGCACGGCGACAGGTCGTTGCCGGTCTGGGCGATGCCGATGATCGGCTTGCCCGACTGCAGCTCCTGCCGGGTCAGGCCGAAGTTGAGGTAGCGCTCCAGATAGAGCGCGGTCATGCCCGGGTTGGTGGGATCATCGAACCATTCGCTGGAGCGGAGCTTGCGGATCTTGCCGCTGCTTCCGGCATCGTGCCCGTTGGATTGGGGTTTCTTCATTGCTTTCTCCCGCCGTGCAAAACTCGCCTTCAGGCCCGTTTTGGGGCTCTGATGTCTCATCTCGTGTCTACCTTGCGCGCGACCTCGCGCAAACCCGGCGATGCGCGCCAGCCGGGCGGTCGGACCTTAGTTGAAGAAGCTTGGTTGCGCTATCATTTTGTCCTTTTCGTCATTGCTCGCGATGTCGTGACATCGCGACGACTTTAAATTCGTCGCGTCGAGCTCTGCCGCTTGATGATGCTGTATCCGAGGTCGACGACCGGCTGCTCGGGCCGTCTGCCGTCGAGTGCTTCCATCACCATGGTCGCGGCGTTCTTGCCCATCTCATAACGGTTGGTCCGCACGCTGGTCAGCGTGGGAACACTGGATGACATGAATTCGAGATCGTTGAAGCCGACGATGGCCATCTGCTGCGGAACCGACATGTGCCGGCGCTTGCATTCGAACAGCGCTCCCAGCGCAAGGTCGTCGTTGACGCAAAACACCGCTTCGATATCGGGCGCCTTGGCGAGCAGGTCGGCGAACAGCGCACCGCCCAGCGTCACCGAGGTCGGCACCGCCGTGGTCACGATCAGCCGCGGATCGAACAGGCCCGCTTTGCTCATGGCAGCCTGATACCCTTCGAGCCTGCGCTGCACCCTTGGATCCATGCGCGCCCCGAGGAAACCGATCTGCCCGTATCCCTGTTCGAGCAGGTGGGAAATCGCGGCGTTTGCCGCATCAAAATGCGAAAAGCCGATCATCATGTCGACCGGCGCGGGGCCGATCTCCATGATCTGGACCACCGGGCAATCCACCTGTTCCAGGATCGCGCGCGACTCGGCGGTTTGATTGACCCCCGTCACGATCAGTCCGGCCGGCTTCTGTGCCAAAAAGAGACGGAGCAGCGTTTCTTCCTGCAGGATGCTGTAATGCGTATTGGCGAGCTGGATCGAGTAGCGGCTGCCGTCGAGCGCGTCGTAGATCCCGCGCAGCACGTCCGAAAACACGTTGTTGGTGAGCGAGGGAATCAGAACGGCGATCACCTCCGTGCGCTGCGAGGCCAGCGCACGCGCGGCAAGATTGGGCACATAGCCCAGTTCCTTCGCGGCACTCTCGACACGCACGCGCTTTCCCGCCGATACCGCTTCCGGGTTTCGAAAGAAGCGCGACGCCGTTATCGGGCTGACACCGGCGAGCTTGGCGACCTCGGTGAGCCTGATCTTGCCGGGTTTCGCGGGTTTTCGTCCCATCCGCCGCTGATATCACAGAAAGCCGCCGGAACAAGGTCATGTTGACAGCGCTACCAGCCGATTGCTAATCGAACGATTGCCAAAACCGTATAAACTGCCGACAATAACAACCTGTTCGGCCGGGCTTCGCCTTGAAGGCGGACGTCCGAGGAAGCAAGAACACGAAAAATGGCTGGAACTGTCAGGCGGTCGCGGTACTCGTCGTGCGTCGCCGGGAAATTTTTCAGGAGGAAAGTGGATGTCGTCGGTCCAGATTCGCGACGTGCGCAAATCATTCGGTAGTTTTGAAGTCCTGCACGGCGTGTCCATACCGATCGAGGATGGCGAATTCGTCGTGCTGGTCGGGCCATCGGGCTGCGGCAAATCGACCTTGCTCAGGATGCTCGCGGGGCTGGAAAACATCACCTCAGGGACGATTTCGATCGGCGACCGCGTCGTCAACAATGTCCAGCCCAAGGAGCGGGACATTGCGATGGTTTTCCAGAATTACGCGCTGTACCCGCATATGACGGTCGCCGACAACATGGGCTTCTCGCTGAAGCTGCGCGGTGCCAGGGCCGACGAGATTAAGAAGGGCGTGGCGCGCGCCGCCGAGATTCTGGCGCTGACGCCACTGCTCGACCGCTATCCCCGCCAGCTCTCCGGCGGCCAGCGTCAGCGCGTGGCGATGGGACGCGCCATTGTCCGCGATCCCCAGGTGTTCCTGTTCGACGAGCCCCTGTCCAACCTCGATGCCAAGCTGCGCGTGGCCATGCGCACCGAGATCAAGGAGCTGCACCAGCGGCTCAAGACCACTATCGTCTACGTCACCCACGACCAGATCGAGGCCATGACCATGGCCGACAAGATCGTGGTGATGCATGACGGCATCGTGGAGCAGATCGGCTCGCCGCTCGAGCTCTACGACAAACCCGACAACCAGTTTGTTGCCGGCTTCATCGGCTCGCCCGCGATGAACTTCATCAAGGGCAAGGTGGCGGTGAACGGTGTGGCAGCCTTCGAAGCCCCGAACGGCGTCAAGCTGCCGCTGAAATCGGCGCCGGCCAGTTCCGACGGCAGGCCCGCGGTCTACGGCGTGCGGCCCGAGCATTTCACGATCGCCGATGACGGCGCCGAGGCCGAGATCGTCGTGGTCGAGCCGACCGGCTCGGAAACGCAGGTTTTTGCCAAGCTCGGCGGCGAGCAGGTCGTCGCGGTGTTCCGCGAGCGTCACATGTTCAATCCGGGCGACAAGGTCCGGCTCAAGCCGGATCCCGGGCTGGTCCATCTGTTCGACGAAGCAAGCGGCAAACGGCTCAACGCGTAACAAGTCAAACTAAAACAAGAGTCCAACCAAAAACGGATACTTCAGAGGGAGAGAAAACGATGCATGAATTGACTCGCCGCGCGTTGCTCCAGGGCGGCACCGCGCTGACCGCTGCCGGCATGCTGACCGGCCCGGCCCTGTTCGACTGGGCCAAGGCGTGGGCCCAGTCGGCGCCATTCAAGGCCGAGCAGGGCGCCAAGCTGACCTTGATGCGCTGGAAGCGCTTCGTTCCCGAGGAGGATGCGGCGTTCATGGAGATCGTGGCGGCTTTCAAGGCCGCAACGGGCACCGAGATGAACGTCTTCAGCGAGTCGTTCGAGGACATCCAGCCGAAGGCTTCCGTCGCTGCCAATACCGGTTCTGGTCTGGACATGGTCTGGGGTCTGCACACCCTGCCGCAACTGTTCCCGACCAAGGTCGTCAAGATGAACGATGTGGCCGACTATCTCGGAAAGAAATACGGCGGATGGACGGATGCGGCGGCGAAGACGGTCAAGAAAGGGGACGACTGGCTTGCCATCCCGATCGCGACCGGCGGCGGCTACATGACCTACCGGAAGTCGGCGATGGAGAAGGCGGGCTTCAAGGAGTTCCCGAAGGACTTCCCGGGATTCCTCGAACTGTGCAAGGGGCTGAAGAAGAACAACACGCCGGCCGGTTTTGCGCTCGGCCACGCCACCGGCGACGCCAATGGCTGGCTGCACTGGATCCTGTGGGGACACGGCGCGTACACGGTCGATGCGCACGACAAGGTCGTCATCAACTCGCCCGAGACCTTCAAGGCGCTGGATTATGCCAAGGCGCTTTCGGAGACTTTCATCCCCGGCGTCGCGTCCTGGAATGACGCCTCCAACAACAAGGCGTTCCTCGCCGGCGAGCTTTATCTCACCTTGAACGGCATCTCGATCTATATCGCGGAAAAGGATGCCGGGAAGAAAGATCCGAAGATGAAGGAACTCGCCGACGACACCTATCATGCGCTCCACCCGGTCGGTCCGATCGGCAAGCCGACCGAACTCCAGCTCTGCTTTCCCATGCTGGCGTTCAACTTCACGAAATACCCGAACGCGGCGAAGGCCTTCACCACCTTCCTGCTGGAGAAGGCTCAGTTCGACAAGTGGCTGGAAGGGTCACAGGGATATTTGACACAGACCCTGAACGCCTATGAGTCGGCGCCGATCTGGACGGAGGATCCGAAGAACTGGGTGTTCTCCCAAGCCTCCAAGCGCACACTGCCGGCCTCGGGTATCGGCACGGTCGGCGAGAAGGCGGCGACCGCGATCGGCGACTTCATCGTGGTCGACATGTTCGCCAACTACTGCACCGGCTCGAAGGACGCCAAGGGCGCTGTTGCGGAAGCCGAGCGGCAGTTGAAGCGCATCTATCGTTCGTAACGACAAGACAGGGGCGGGCGGCAGGCGACTGCCGCCCGTTCGCTCACAGCAATCGGGAAATCGCCATGGCCGATATTGCTCTCGCGCCCCAGCGCGCCAAGCGGGAAATCCGCGAGGCGACGAGGTGGGACCAGCTCAAGCATAACAAGAACTGGCTCGGCTTCTGGTTCATGCTGCCGGCGATGGCGTTCCTGATCTTCTTCCTGGCGTATCCGCTGGGCTTAGGCATCTGGCTGTCGTTCACCGACACCAAGATCGGGCAGGTCGGCGAGTTCATCGGCACCGAGAACTACGAGTGGCTGTGGGGCGATACCATCTTCTGGCTGTCGGTCACCAATACGCTGCTCTACACCGCGGTCGCCAGCGCCTTCAAGTTCGCGATCGGTCTCTACCTCGCGCTGCTGCTCAACGAGAACCTGCCGTTCAAGGCGATGCTGCGCGCGCTGGTGCTGATCCCCTTCATCGTGCCGACGGTGCTCTCGGCAATCGCATTCTGGTGGATCTTCGATTCGCAATTCTCGATCATCTCCTGGTCGCTGAAGCATCTCGGCCTCATCACCCAGAACATCAACTTCCTCGGCGACATCGCCTGGGCACGGGCCTGTGTGATCTTCGCCAACATCTGGCGCGGCGTGCCGTTCGTCGCGATCACGCTGCTCGCAGGCTTGCAAACCGTGCAGCCCTCGCTCTACGAGGCGGCAACGCTCGACGGCGCCACGAGCTGGCAGCGCTTCCGCTATATCACCTATCCCTTGCTGACCCCGATCATCGCGGTCGTGATGACCTTCTCGGTGCTGTTCACCTTCACCGACTTCCAGCTCATCTGGGCGATGACCCGCGGCGGTCCGGTCAACGCCACGCACCTGATGGCGACCCTGTCCTATCAACGCGCCATCATCGGCGGCCAGCTCGGCGAGGGCGCGGCGATCTCCAGCGCCATGATTCCGTTCCTGCTCGGCGCGATCATGATCTCCTGGTTCGGCCTGCAACGCCGCAAATGGCAGCAGGGGGAAAACAATGACTGATCTCCGCGGCGTTGCCATATTTTCTGCGCGAACGGGGCAGGCCCCGCGCGCGCTGCCGCAACTGGCAACAGGGAGAGAACAATGACTGATCTTCCTGCCAACAAGGCTGACCTCAAGTCCATCCTGTCGAAAGGGGCCCGCGTCGATAACAGCGAGGGCATGAGCTATCTGCAGTCGGTGCCGAGGCGGCTGGTGACGGTCTACCTGCCGCTCTCGATCATCGTCATCATCCTGCTATTCCCGTTCTACTGGATGGCGCTGACGTCGGTGAAGCCGGACGAGCAGTTGCTCGACATGGAGACCTACAGTCCGTTCTGGACCTGGAGTCCCACGCTCAAGCATTTCCACAAGCTGTTGTTCGAGAGCTACTATCCGCACTGGCTGTGGAACACGATGTATGTCGCGATCTGCGCCACCGTGCTGTCGATCATCGCGAGCGTGCTCGCGGCCTATGCCATCGTGCGCCTGCGCTACAAGGGTGCGAACCTCGTCGGCGGCCTGATCTTCCTCGCCTATCTCGTTCCGCCCTCGATCCTGTTCATTCCGCTGGCGACCGTCGTGTTCCAGTACGGCCTGTTCGACTCGCCGTACGCCCTGATCCTGACCTATCCGACGATCCTCATCCCGTTCTCGACCTGGCTGTTGATGGGGTATTTCAAGACCATTCCCTTCGAGCTCGAGGAATGCGCGCTGATCGACGGCGCGAGCCGCTGGCAGATCCTGATCAAGATCGTGATCCCGCTGGCGATCCCGGGGCTGATCTCGGCCTTCATCTTCTGCTTCACGCTGTGCTGGAACGAGTTTATCTACGCGCTGACCTTCCTGCAGTCGACCCAGCACAAGACGGTGCCGGTTGCGATCGTCAACGAATTCGTCGATGGCGACGTCTACCACTGGGGCGCGTTGATGGCCGGTGCCCTGGCGGGCTCGCTGCCGCTTGTGATCCTTTACGCCTTCTTCGTCGAGCATTATGTGTCGGCGATGACCGGCGCCGTGAAGGAATGATCGCGGTCCGCATAAAGAGATAGAAGAAACGAGGAGCAGGCGCTTGCACGTATTGGTTCTGGGCGCGGCCGGCATGGTCGGTCGCAAATTGGTTGAGCGTCTACTCCGCGACGGAAGGCTCGGCAAGACCGACATCACGAAGATGACGCTGCATGACGTCGTCGCACCCGCAAAGCCGGAGAAGCCTGGCTTTCCCGTCGAGGTGCACGCCGGCGATTTTGCGGTCGCGGGCGCAGCCGAAAAGCTGATCGCCGGCCGGCCCGACGTGATCTTCCATCTCGCCGCCATCGTCTCGGGCGAGGCGGAGCTCGATTTCGACAAGGGCTATCGCATCAATCTCGACGGCACGCGGATGCTGCTGGATGCGATCCGTCTCGTGGGCGGTGGCTACAAGCCGCGCGTGGTGTTTACCTCCTCGATCGCGGTGTTCGGCGCGCCGTTCCCCGACGCCATTGGCGATGAGTTCTTCCACACGCCGCTCTTGAGCTACGGCACGCAGAAGGCGATCGGCGAACTGCTGTTGTCGGACTATTCGCGCAAGGGATTCATGGACGGCATCGCCATTCGGCTGCCGACCATCTGCATCCGCCCGGGGCTGCCGAACAAGGCGGCAAGCGGCTTCTTCTCCAACATCCTGCGTGAGCCGCTTGCCGGCAGGGAAGCGATCCTTCCGGTGTCGGAGGACGTTCGCCACTGGCACGCGACGCCGCGCTCGGCGGTCGGTTTTCTCTTGCACGCCGCGACCATGGATTTGGCGGCCGCGGGGCCGCGCCGCGGCCTCACCATGCCGGGTCTCACGGCGACCGTCGGCGAGCAGATCGCGGCCTTGAAGCGCGTCGCGGGCGAGAAGGTCGCAGGGCGCATCAAGCGCGAGCCCGATCCCTTCATCATGGGCATCGTCGATGGCTGGCCGCGCAATTTCGAAGCCAAGCGCGCCCGCCAGCTCGGCTTCACCACCGCCGAGAAGAATTTCGACGACATCATCCGCATCCATATCGAGGACGAGCTCGGCGGCAAGTTCGTGGCCTGAGCGAACATTATGATGCGCGTAGCCTGCATCGGCGAGTGTATGGTCGAGCTGAAGCAGGCGGGCAGCGGCCTGTATTCGCGCGGCTATGGCGGCGACACGCTCAACACCGCGGTCTACCTCGCCCGTCTTGGCGTCGCCGTCGATTACATCACCGCGCTCGGCGATGATCCGCTGAGCGACGAGATGATCGCAGGCTGGCAGGCCGAGGGGGTCGGCACCGCCAAGGTCGCGCGGCTTTCGGGCAAGCTGCCGGGCCTCTATCTGATCGCAACCGACGCCAAAGGCGAGCGGCGCTTCTTCCACTGGCGCGAAAGCGCCGCAGCGCGCAGCCTGCTCGAGCTGCCCGAGACTGAAAGCCTGCTGCAATCGCTGTCCGCTTACGATCTCGTCTATTTCTCGGCGATCACGCTCTCGATCTTCAGCGAAGCCGCGCGGTCGCGGCTGTTCGCAGCGCTGCGGGCCGCGCGCGGGCGCGGCACTCGCATCGCCTTCGACACCAATTTCCGCGCCCGCGGCTGGCCCGATCTCGACATCGCGCGGGCGGTGTTTCGAGAGGCATTCGAGACGGCGGACATTGCGCTCGCCTCCACCGAGGATTTGCTGCCGCTTTATCCCGGTGCAGGCACCGACACCTTGCTCGCAGGCGTTCCGGGCGGCGAGGTTGTGTTGAAGCTTGCCGAGCCGGCAAGCCTGGTGCGCTTGGAGAATGGCATGCGGCGGATCGACGCCAAGCCGCTGACCGCGACCGTGGTGGACACCACCGCCGCTGGTGATAGCTTTGCGGCGGCCTATCTGGCCGCACGGCTTTCGGGCGCGGCGCCGGAGGAGGCCGCACGCGCCGGCCATTGTCTGGCAGGTCGCGTGGTGTGTCATCCCGGTGCCATTATTCCGCGTTCAGCCATGCCGGAAAACATCTCGTAAGGCGTGCTCATGACATCGAAACAGGAAAAGCTCACCGCGCTGTTCAAATCCGCCCGCGTTGTGCCGGTGCTGACCATCAACCGCCTGGAGGACGCCGTGCCGCTCGCGCGCGCGCTGGTCTCGGGCGGCGTGCGCATGCTGGAGGTGACCTTGCGCACCAAGGTCGCGGTCGACGCTGCGAAAGCCATCATCGCCAATGTGCCTGACGCGATCGTCGGCATCGGCACCATCCTCAACGCCGACGATCTCGCCCGCGCCGAGGAGCTCGGCGCCAAATTCGGCATCAGCCCCGGCGCGACGCCGCAGCTGTTGAAGGCCGCCGCGGCAAGCAATCTGCCGTTCGCGCCGGGAATCGCCACGGCTTCGGAGCTGATGCAAGCGCTCGCCCACGGTTTCGAGACCATGAAATTCTTCCCGGCCGAGCAGGCGGGCGGCATCAAGGCGCTGCGCGCGCTCGCCGGCCCGTTCCCGCAGGTGCAGTTCTGCCCGACCGGCGGCATCGGCGAGACCAATGCGCCGACCTGGCTCGCCGAACCCAATGTGATCGCCGTCGGCGGCTCCTGGCTGTGCCAGGCGGTCGACATCAAGTCCGGCAACTGGGCCGGCATAACCGCCATGTGCGAGCGGACGGTCAAGTCGGCGAAAGCGGCGTGAAGTCCTTGCGCCGATGCGCTAGAATCAGACCAGCCAGATTCAGGAGAACGACCATGACCGCCAGTATCGTTGGATGGGCGCATACGCCCTTCGGGAAATTCGACGCCGAAACCGTCGAGGGCCTCGTGGTCAAGGTCGCCAACGAAGCGATGGCCGACGCCGGCATTTCGGCCCGCGACGTCGACGAGATCGTGCTCGGCCATTTCAACGCCGGCTTCTCGCCGCAGGATTTTACGGCTTCGCTGGTGCTGCAGGCCGATCCGCAGCTTCGCTTCAAGCGGGCGACGCGCGTGGAGAACGCCTGCGCCACGGGCTCAGCCGCCGTGCATCAGGGCATCCGCGCCATCAAGGCGGGCGACGCCAAGGTCGTGCTGGTCGTCGGCGTCGAGCAGATGACGCGCACGCCGCCGGCCGAGATCGGCAAGAACCTGCTCAAGGCCTCGTACCTGCCGGAAGACGGCGACACGGTCGGCGGCTTCGCCGGCGTGTTCGGCAAGATCGCGCAGGGCTATTTCCAGAAATATGGCGATCAGTCCGATGCACTCGCCATGATCGCGGCCAAGAACCACAAGAACGGCGTCGCCAATCCGTATGCGCAGATGCGCAAGGACTTTGGCTTCGACTTCTGCCGCTCCGAGAGCGAGAAGAATCCTTACGTCGCCGGTCCCCTGAAGCGGACCGATTGCTCGCTCGTCTCGGACGGCGCCGCCGCGCTGGTGCTGACGGATTCCGAAACCGCGAAGGGCATGAAGAAGGCGATCAACTTCCGCGCCACCGCCCACGCGCAGGACTTCCTGCCGATGTCAAAGCGCGACATCCTGCAGTTCGAGGGTTGCACGGTCGCCTGGCAGCGCGCGCTGGAGCAGGCGGGTGTGAAGCTCACCGATCTCTCTTTTGTCGAAACCCATGACTGCTTCACCGTCGCCGAGCTGATCGAGTACGAGGCGATGGGCCTGACGCCGAAGGGGCAGGGCGCCCGCGCCATCCTGGAAGGCTGGACGCAGAAGGACGGCAAGCTGCCGGTCAATCCGTCCGGCGGGCTCAAGTCGAAGGGCCATCCGATCGGCGCGACCGGCGTCTCCATGCATGTGATGACGGCAATGCAGCTTGCAGGCCAGGCGCCCGAGGGCATGCAGATCAAGAACGCAAAGCTCGGCGGCATCTTCAATATGGGCGGCGCCGCGGTCGCCAATTACGTCTCGATCCTCGAGCCGTCGAAGTAGATTTTTCTGTCATTCCGGGGCAGCCCGCAAGGGCTGAGCCCGGAATCCATAGCCACAGGACATTGGGCTTGGCTCGAACACCGTGCAATCGAAGTTGGCCTGTGGTTATGGATTCCGGGCTCGCGCTTCGCGCGCCCCGGAATGACCGGCTTATCTCACGCCGCCCGCACCATCATCGGCGCCGCGCCCTTGCCCCGCACTTCCGCCTCCTCGAAATCGGCGGCGGCAATCGCGCGGTCGAGCGCGGCGCGCAGCTCCTTGGCGGTCTCCAGCGTCAGCTCGATTCCAGCACGCGCGCCGGGCTCGAGCGACGTGTTGATGAAGTCGAGCGTGATGACGTCGCCGAGATGGGCGTGGCGCGCGTGATCATAGGCGACCACCGCGTGCGAGAGCGCAAACCATTCGTCGCCGCGCTTGGCCATACCCTCGGCGTGAGTGACTTCGATAATCGAGGTGCACATGTCAGCTCCTCCTACTTCGCCAGATGCTTGCCGTAGAACGCGAAGACCTTGCCCCAGCCGTCCATGCACTGCTCGGGCCGGTACAGCGGCCGGTGCCAATAGAAGAAGCCGTGGCCGGCGCCGTCATAACGGTGGAATTCGTAAGCCTTGCCGTGCTTCTTCAGCTCGGCCTCGTGCTGGTTGACCTGCTCGGGGCTCGGCGCGCGGTCGTCATTGCCGAACAGGCCGAGGAGGGGACAGCAGAGGTCTTTGGTCATGTCGATCGGCGCGACCGGCGTCTTGTCGTTGAGCTCCTCCTTGCCCATCACCACGCGCCCGCCCCACAGTTCGACGCAGGCGTCGACGTCCTTCTTCTGGCAGGAATAGATGAAGGCATGACGGCCGCCGGAGCAGGAGCCGAAAACACCGACCTTGCCGTTGTGGCCGGGTTGCGCGCGCATCCACTTTACCGCGGCCTCGGTGTCGCCGACCATCTGGCTGTCTGCAATGCCGCCCTCGGCACGCACCTTGGCCGCGACGTCGTCAGGGTTGCCGCCACCCGTGCGCTCATAGAGGTTGGCGCAGATCGCCATATAGCCATGATGCGCAAAGCGGCGCGTCGTCTCGATGTAGAGTTCGCTCCAACCGGGAAGATGGTGGACCAGCACCACGCCCGGAAACGGCCCCGCGCCGGACGGCTTTGCGGTGTAGGCGGTGATCGGCGTGCCCTTGTCGCCCTTGATCGTGACGTTCTCGCAGGTCATGCCTCGGTAGAATGACATCATCTTGCTCCCTGGACTGTGTTTTCTTGGGTACCGCGAGGGTCAGTATTCGACAGTCGGATAGCAAGTGCAACCTGCGCCGGGCTACAGGATGGGTTGAGCGCAGCGAAACCCATTGCCTTTGCGGCGGCGCATTGATGAGTGTCGCTGCGCCCATCCATCCTGCGAAGTGCATGCCAATTTGACCCGACGGGCAAATCGCTTCGGCTTATCGGAACAATTCGTTCGATCAGTCAAGCCCCATCGCTAAAAATATTATCCTTCCGCTTTTCGGAAAATTATGATTGTCTTGCCGCATCCCGCCGCGACACGAGGGGCGTATGCGCATCGTCACGAAACGTGCGGCGGGATGCGATGGACGTTCTGGCGTCGCCGGACGAGCGACGATCAAAGCGGACGGCGAAATCGTGTGGTCCTGACACCCCGACGCTGGTGTCAAGTTCCGCTCCTGATGATGGGCGAAGCGACGGTGGCCAACAAGCCCGGCGCACCGGGGAGAGCACGTATAAGCCGTAAACCATTGCGCAGGGGATGCCGGAGTGTGTTCGGTTGTACCTGCTGAGAACTCGTGTGCGTCCTTTTGCGCATTTCCTGCACACGAGGCTGCGGGTGCAACGGCACCCGGCATTCCCTGCGCCCTCCGTTGTTTTGGAGGGTTCGGTTGACGCAAGACTCGGGCGGAACGCGCCGCGAGAATGCGAAGGCGCGTCTCCAATTTCCATCGTCATTCCGGGGCGCGCGAAGCGCGAGCCCGGAATCCATAACCACCAGACGGGAGTATGGATTCCGGGCTCAGCCCTTCGGGCTGCCCCGGAATGACGGGAGAGAGCGAGAGAGGCGGACTCAACCGCATACCCCCATACGCCGGCCGCGCTTGATCTCTCCGACCCGCTGCCGTTACTTGGCCCACAAACCAACAGGGAGTGAACGACGCCATGGGCCCATTGCAAGGCATCAGGGTCATCGACATGACCACCGTGCTGATGGGGCCCTATGCGACCCAGATGCTCGGCGATTACGGCGCCGACGTCATCAAGGTGGAATCGCTCGAGGGCGACGTGACGCGGTTGATCGGCCCGACACGCCATCCCGGCATGGGACCTGTGTTCCTCAACACCAACCGCAACAAGCGCTCGATCTGCCTCGATCTGAAGAAGCCGGCCGGCCGCGAGGCGGTGCTGCGGCTGACCGAGACGGCCGATGTCTTGATCTACAACGTGCGGCCGCAGGCGATGGCGCGGCTCGATCTCGGCTATGACGTCGTCGCCAAACGTAACCCGCGCCTGATCTATGCCGGCGTGTTCGGCTTCGGCCAGGACGGGCCCTATGCGGCAAAGCCCGCCTACGACGATCTGATCCAGGGCGCGACGGGATTGCCGGCGCTGATGGCGCAAACGAGCGATGGCATGCCGCGCTATGTACCGAACGCGCTGGTCGATCGTATCGTAGGCCTCACCGCGGTCGGCGCGATCTGCGCGAGCCTTGTGCATCGCGACCGCACCGGGCGCGGCCAGCGCGTCGATATCCCGATGTTCGAGACCATGGCGGGCTTCGTGCTGGGCGACCATATGGGCGGGCTCACCTACGAGCCGCCGCTCGACAAGGGCGGTTACGCGCGCCACCTCTCGCGCGACCGCAGGCCCTACAAGACCGCCGACGGCTATATCTGTGTGATCGTCTACAACGACAAGCAGTGGGAAAGCTTCTTCAAGGCGACCGGCCGCGACGATCTCCGCGCCGACCCGAAATTCGCGACCTTCGCCGGCCGCGCCACCAACATCGATACCGTCTATGGCGAGCTTGCGCGCATCTTCGAGACGCGCACGACGGCGGAATGGCAGGAGCTGCTCACTACGGCCGATATTCCGGTGATGCCCATGCACGATCTCGCAAGCATGCTGGCCGACCCGCACCTCGCCGCAACCGGGTATTTCCCCGTGGTCGCGCATCCGACCGAAGGCCCGATCCGCAGCATGAAGGTATCTGCGAGGTGGTCGGAGACGCCGGCCGAAACCGTGCGGCTCGCGCCGCGCCTGAATGAGCATGGCGAAGAAATCTTGCGCGAGGCCGGCTTCTCCGCCCAGAACATCGCCACGATGATAGGCGAGGGCGTAACCCGGCCCGCGCCGGCTATGAAGGACTGATCCGATGGATTTCGCGCTCACCGCCAACCAGGAATCGATCCGCGATGCCGTTGCCAAAATCTGCTCGCGCTTCGACGACGCTTATTGGCTGAAGAAGGACAAGGAGGGCGGCTTCCCGGCCGACTTCCACAAGGCGCTGGCCGATGCCGGCTGGCTCGGCATCTGTATCCCCGAAGACTATGGCGGCTCGGGCCTCGGCATCATGGATGCCGCGATCATGATGCGCACGATTTCCGAATCCGGCGCCGGCATGTCCGGGGCGTCGGCGATCCACATGAACGTGTTCGGGCTCAATCCGGTCGTCGTGTTCGGCACCAGGGAGCAGTGCCGGCGCATGCTGCCGGGCATCGTCGACGGCAAGGAACGATCCTGCTTCGCAGTCACCGAACCCAACACCGGCCTCAACACCACGCAACTCAAGACGCGCGCGGCGCGCAAGGGCGACAAATATGTCGTCAACGGCCAGAAGGTCTGGATCTCGACCGCACAGGTCGCGGAAAAGATTCTCCTGCTCGCGCGCACCACGGCGCTTGAGGAGGTGAAGAACCCGACCCACGGCCTGAGCCTGTTCTACACGGATTTCGACCGCAAGACGATTGCTGTCCATGAGATCGAGAAGATGGGCCGCAAGGGCGTCGATTCCAACGAGCTGTTCTTCGAGAATTTTGAAATTCCGGTCGAGGACCGGCTGGGCGAGGAGGGACGCGGCTTCGAATACATCCTGCACGGCATGAACCCGGAGCGCATCCTGATCGCAGCCGAAGCCGTTGGCCTCGGCCAATGCGCGCTGTCGCGCGCCGCCGGCTACGCCAAGACCCGTAACGTGTTCAATCGTCCGATCGGCATGAACCAGGCGATCCAGCATCCGCTCGCGAAGAACTGGATGGAGCTCGAGGCCGCGTGGCTGATGACGCTCTCGGCCGCCTGGCAATACGACCAGGGCCTGTCGTGCGGACCGGCCGCGAACTCCGCCAAATATCTCGCGGCCGAAGCGGGCTTCCGCGCCTGCGAGCAGGCGGTGATGACCCATGGCGGCTTCGGTTACGCCAAGGAATTTCACGTCGAGCGCTATCTGCGGGAGTCCCTGATCCCGCGCATCGCGCCGGTCAGCCGCGAGCTGATCCTGAGCTTTATCGCCGAGAAGGTGCTGGGCCTGCCGAAGTCGTATTGACGGCAATGCATAAATCTCTCAACGGCGTCATTCCGGGGCGCGCGAAGCGCGAGCCCGGAATCCATAACCCCCGGCCGTGGTTATGGATTCCGGGCCTGCGCCTATCGGCGCATCCCGGAATGACGACGGTGGAGGTGTCGGAGCCATGACCTACATCACTGGCGTTGGCCTCACCTCCTACGGCAAGCATGAAGGCCTCACCTCGCTCGACCTCATGAGCAAGGCGGCCGAGCTTGCGATTGCGGACGCTGGGCTGAAGCGCGCCGACATCGACGGCATCCTCTGCGGCTATTCGACAGTCTCCCCGCACATCATGCTCGCGACCGTGTTCGCCGAGCATTTTGGCATCCGCCCGGCTTACGCCCATGCGGTGCAGGTCGGCGGCGCCACGGGGCTCGCCATGACCATGCTCGCGCATCATCTCGTCGATGCCGGCGTCGTCAGGCACGTGCTGGTCGTCGGTGGCGAGAACCGTCTGACCGGGCAGAGCCGCGACGCCTCGATCGTGGCATTGGCGCAGGTCGGCCATCCCGATTACGAGGTGCCGTTGGGGCCGACGATCCCCGCCTATTATGGCCTCGTCGCGTCGCGCTACATGCACGACTATGGCGTCACCGAAGAAGACCTCGCGGAATTCGCTGTGCTCATGCGTGCGCATGCGGCGACCCATCCCGGCGCGCAGTTTCGTGAGCCGATCACGGTTGCCGACGTGATGGCCTCGAAGCCGGTGGCCTCGCCGCTCAAACTGCTCGACTGCTGTCCGGTCTCCGATGGCGGCGCGGCCTTCGTCGTCAGCCGCGAGCCCACCAACGCGGCGCGGGTGAAGATTCGCGGCTGCGCCCAGGCGCATACGCATCAGCATGTAACGGCAGCACCGCGCCTGAGCGAGCTTGGCGCCGAGATTTCGATCGCCAGGGCGAAGCAGGCTTCGGGCATGGCGATCACCGATGTTCGCTATGCCGCGGTCTATGACAGCTTTACCATTACGCTGGCGATGCTGCTCGAAGATCTCGGCCTCGCCAGGCGCGGCGAAGCGGCATCGCGCGTGCGGTCGGGTTACTTCCGCCGTGACGGCGAGATCCCGCTTAACACCCATGGCGGGCTTTTGAGCTACGGTCATTGCGGTGTCGGCGGCGCCATGGCGCATCTGGTCGAGACGCATCTGCAGATGACGGATCGAGCCGGCAACCGCCAGGTCCGCGACGCCTCGGTCGCGCTCTTGCATGGCGATGGCGGCGTGCTGTCGTCCCATGTCAGCATGTTCCTGGAGCGCGTCTGATGCAGAAACCCGCCGACTGGACCCAGGGCGTCGAGGCGATCCTCTACCAATCCTGCGTCTCTTGCGGGCAGCCGCAATATTTTCGCCGCGGCTTCTGCGCGGCCTGCGGTGCGACCGAGCTAGCCGACAAGCGCGCGGGCGGGATGGGGACGGTCTATGCCACTTCCGTCGTGGCACGCGCCGCGACACCGGAGACCCGCGCCCACGTTCCCTACGCCATCGTGCTGGTCGATACCGAGGAAGGTTTTCGGATGATGGCGCATGGTGCGAACGATCTCGCCATCGGCGATCGCGTCGCCGCGCGCTTCACCCTGTTCGCAGGAAGGCTCGTGCCCTATTTCGAGAAGTTGGCTTGAACGTTAGCCTCCAGGCTTGCGCGGCGCTCGCCCCCGTAAAAGAGGACGCTGGCGATGACGAGCAAAGCCGTCACCGCCAGCATGTGCGCGAGTGCCGCCGAGGTTGCCCTCTTGGTGGCTTCCTTCATGCCGGTTTTCTCCCTAAACCTGGGCGCGACTTATCGCGGCGCAACGATGCGCAACGACGGTCAGAATTTTTACTCGGAACACCCCACATCGAGCATTCGCCCCAATTAGGTCCCCACGGGGCAACGTCGACTGTGCCAGCGTCGAACAGTATTGCGGCGGCAATTTGACTCACGCATGGCCCGGGGCGGATACTGTTTTGGCAAAATAAGATTCAGGATGGAACCCAAGGAGATACAAGGAAAACATGGCCCGCATCGACTATAGCGATCCCGCAAAGCACAACGACCGGACTCGCGAGCTCCTGGGCAAGAACCGCAACGCCAACATCTTCCGCATGATGGCGCATTCGCCGAGCTATCTCGAGCAATATTGCCGGCTTGGCGGCGCGATCCGCCACAAAGGCGAGCTCGATCCGATCGTGCGCGAGCTTGCCATCACCCGCACCGGCATCCTCTGCGAGGCGCCGTACGAAATCGTGGCCCACAAGCGCATCGGCAAGAATGTCGGCGTCACCGACGAGCAGAACGAAGCACTGGAGAACTGGCGGCAAGCGTCCTGCTTCAACGAGGTGCAGCGCGCCGCGCTCGCCTTCACCGACGAGATCGCGACGATGAAGCGGCCCACGGATGCGACCTTCAACGCGATCAAATCAAAACTCACGCCGGGCGCGCTGGTCGAGCTGCAGCTTTCCGTCGGCTTCTACATCATGACCTCGAAATTTCTGGAGACGTTTGAGATCGACATGCAGCCGGTCGCCGAGGTGATCGGCTAGGCTCGCGTGCGAAGGTGCGAGTGAATTGAAACCTGGATGGAGAGTTTGACGTAAATCATAGGGGAGGGCCGCGTGGTGAATCCCGAAATCGGCAGCAAGGAATTAAATCCGCTCTGGCATGCGATGTTGTCGGGCGATGATTCGAGGTTGCGACGGGGACGGCAGATGTTCCGTCTGCTGTCGCCCACGGCACATGAACGTTGTCGGCTGTGCAACGCCGGATTTGACGGCTTCTCAGCGCCTCTGATGCGGACGATCGGACGGGCGCCATGGCTGCGCAATCCGCATTTTTGCGCAAAATGCGAAGCGGTCATTGCCAAAGAGCGCGGCGGGGCCGAAATCGACGTCGCCATGCTCTATGCCGACGTGCGCGGCTCGACCGAACTCGCCGCTCGCCTCGGACCGACAGAGTTCGCCGCCTTGATGCAACGATTTTTCCGTGTCGCGACCAAGGTGTTCATCGCCAGCGACGCCATTGTGGACAAGATGGTGGGAGATGAGGTGATTGCCATCTATGTTCCGGGGCTGACCGGCGCCGATTTCCGCCAGCGTGCGGTGGCCGGCGGCCTCGCGCTCCTGCGTGCTACCGGCCACGGCGACGCGAGCGGCCCCTGGCTTTCGATCGGCGTCGGCGTGCATTCGGGCGAGACCTTCATCGGCTCGATCGGCGTCGAGGGCGGCAACTATCAGTTTGCTGCGCTTGGCGATCCCATGAACTTCGCCGCAAGACTTGTCGCCGCGGCCAGGGCCGGAGAGATCGTGATGAGCGAGCCGATCTGGAACGCCGTGTCGAACGAGGTCGCGGCCGAGCCGCGCAAGCTTGAGCTCAAGGGCTATGCGCAGCCCCGGCAAGCCTATGTGGCGCGATTGCCGACCGGGAAGAGCTGATGGATATCGACGAATATGCCGAATGGACGGCGACAACGGCCAAGGTCTCCGCGCAGCCGGGCGCCGAGCGGCTTTCCTATCTCGGTCTCGGCCTTGCGGCGGAGGCAGGCGAGGTTGCCGATCACATCAAGAAACTGTTGCGCGACGGGAATTTGGACGAGGCCGCGTTGATCGATGAGCTTGGCGACGTGATCTACTACTGGGCCTGCCTGTGTGCGGCGTCAGGCCGTAAACCATCGGAGGTGCTTACCGCAAGCCAAGCGAAGATCAGCCGCAAGATCGCGGCGTCATGATGCGGACCATTTATTTTACTCAATGACCGACTTCATTTCGAGACAGGTGACTTATGAACAACGGCTGGGACAGCTCGGCGCAAGCATGGATCGATTCCATGGGCGAGCGCGGCGAACGCGGCGATTGGGGACGGCAGCATGTGCTCGATCCCGTGATGATGGCGCGTGTGGGGCAGGGTCGTTTCGGCAACGCGCTTGACGTCGGTTGCGGCGAAGGCCGCTTCTGCCGGATGCTCAGGACCGCTGGCGTAAAGGCTACGGGCATCGACCCGACGAGACAGCTTCTCGAGCTCGCGAGGGAGCGCGACCCTTGTGGCGACTATCGGCTTGGCCGTGCGGAACGGCTCGAGTTCACTGACGCCAGCTTCGATCTCGCGGTCAGCTACATCACGCTGATCGACATTCCCGATTTCCGCGCCGCCATTCGTGAGGTGGCCCGCGTGCTGCGGCCGGGCGGCTCGCTCTTGATGGCCAATCTCACCGGATTCACCTCGGCCTGCGGGGATCGGGGATGGGTGAAGGATGCCGACGGCGAATACCTCCACTACCCCGTCGACAATTATCTCCGTGAATTTCCATTCTGGCTTGAATGGAGCGGCATCCGGATCGAGAACTGGCATCGGCCGCTTGCGGCCTATATGACGGCGTTCCTCGAGGCCGGCCTCGTCCTGAAATTCTTCTCTGAGCCCGAACCAATATCCGGCCAGGCGATCCACCAGGAGCGCGCGCGGCGCGTGCCCTGGTTCGTGGTGATGGAATGGCAGCGGCCTGCCTAGTTGGTCGTCAGCAGATTGACTTTGGTGTTGGCAACGATCAGCCGGTCGGCCAGGATTTGCGCCAGGTTGCGCATGATACGTTCGCCGGCCTTGGGATACTGGTCGCGGAAGCGCTCGAAATCGGCAAGCGGGATTTCGACCGCCGTCGCGGACGCATCCGCGAGCACGTCGGCCGAGCGGTGGCTTTCGAGGAGCGCCATCTCGCCGAAGGCCATGCCGGCGGTCAGCGTCGCGAGCCGAACGCCATCGGGCAGCGTCACGTGAACCACACCGCTCCGGAGGAAAAACAGCGAAGTCGCAGGCTCGCCGGCAGCGACGATCCTCTCGCCGCGGCGGTAGGTTTTGGTGGTGCCGAGCGCAGCAAGCGCCTCGATCTCTGCCTCCGACAACCCCGCGAGCAGCGGCTGCTCGGCAAGTTCGGTGGTGTCGTGGAAGTCGATCGCACCGCCATAGCGGTAGACGACCTGATCCTCCGCCCATTCGATCGCGGCGTCGAGCAGATAGAAATCGCGCAGGTTGGTGATGCCTTCGGTCCATTCGCGCACGATCTTCCAGCCTTCAGACGTGCGCTTGATGCCGGACAGCACCACGGTGACGTGGAAATTCGCGAGCTCCCGAAACTCCTCTGCGATCAAACGGGCGCCGGCGCGGGTCACCGCGGTGACGCGCCTGAGGTCGAAGATCACGAATTGCGGGCGCTGCCGGCTCGCGAGCCTGCGCGAGACATAGTCGACATTGGAGAACGACAGCGTACCGACCAACTCGAACACGTGAACATCGTGATGATGCGCGGCGAGGATGTCGCGTTCATGCAGCCGGCGGCTGCGTCGCGACGGGTTCTTGCCGATGGTGTAGTCGGCGATGATCGCGTTGCGCGCGTCGTCGCTGCGGTCGAGCATGTGCAGATCGTAATGCGACGACAGCGCCTCGCAGACCTTGATGCCGCGCACGCTGTTGCCGTGCTTGTCGAGGCGGGGGGAATAGCTCCCAAGCCCGAGGCGCGCCGGCAGCGAAGCCTGGATGCCGCCGCCGACGCCGCTCTTGGCGGGAATGCCGATGCGGTAGATCCATTCGCCGGCATAGTCGTACATGCCGGACGAGGTCATGACCGACAACGTGCGCGCGATCGCATAAGGCGTCGTGACTTGCACACCGGTCACGGGATTGATGCCGCGGTTGGCCAAGGTCGCCGCCATGATCGCGATGTCGCGCGCCGTCACCAGGATCGCGCATTGGCGGAAATAGACGTCGAGCACTTCGGCGACGTTATTCTTGATCACGGCATTGGTGCGCAGCAGATAGCCGATGGCGCGGTTGCGATCGCCGGTGGCGCTTTCGGACGAATAGACGGCTTCATCGACGTCGAGGTCGCGTCCGGCAAAGCGCGACAGCTCGCGGCGGATGTGCTCGAAGGCGCCGGAACCCTTGGCTTCGTGGACGAGGCCCGAGCATGCGATCGCGCCGGCATTGACCATCGGATTGAAGGGATGGTTCTCGGCGTTGAGCCGGATCGAGTTGAAGGGATCACCGGAGGGTTCAACGCCGATCACGGCCTCGACCCGCGAGGCGCCAAGGCTGTCCAGCGCCAACGCGAACACGAAAGGCTTCGAGATCGATTGGATGGTAAAGGGCACCCTGGTGTCGCCAACCTCGTAGACATGGCCGTCGAGGGTGGCGAGGCTGATGCCGAAATGATCGGGGTCGGCCTTGCTGAGCTCGGGGATGTAGCGCGCGACTTCGCCGCCCGTTTCGGGCAGGAAGTCGGCATGGCAGCGATCGAGAAACCGCAGCAAAGGCGGTTTCGAGCTGGCCCAAGCCGTCGAGGGAGTGGTTGGGAGGTGCGATCCCGGTTTCATGATGCCGGAGTTTTGCCGCGCCACGGCGGCGGGCGCAACCGGCCCGCAAAATCGACGGGGCGGCTGGCGGCCTCAGATCTCGAGGATCGCGACCGCCTGGCCTTCGGCGACCACGTCGTCGAGGGCGACGAGAATGGTCTTCACCTTGCCCGCCGCGGGAGAGGAGACAGGAATTTCCATCTTCATGGCTTCGACAACAGCGACGTCGTCGCCATCGCCAATGCTGGCGCCGGCTGCAACGGGAAGGGCGCACACGCGCCCGGCGACTTCGGTGATCACTCTGATATCTGGCATGCCAATCGGCTTCTTGTTGTGGGCGCACAATGCCTGAGGTAGCTTGTTCTGCAAGTGGAATTTTATTCCGCATAATGGAAAAAGCAGGAAGCGCATGGGACGACGCTCGGAGCGCCTGAGCAGGCAGGGAATGCTCGCCGGTGATCTCGCCGGCGAAGGCGATGTCATTCAGGTCGTATCGCGGGCGTTTGATGTGCTGCGATGCTTCGAGGGCCATGAGGCGCGGCTCGGCAATCTCGAGATCTCCAACCGCTGCGGATTGCCGCGCTCCACGGTGTCGCGGTTGACCCACACGCTGACGCGCATGGGCCAGCTCGTCTATCTGCCGCGCGACCAGAAATACCGGATCGGGCCGAGCGCGGTCGCGATGAGCACGGCGATGATGAAGGGGCTGCAGCTCCGCAACTTGATCAGGCTGCGTCTGCAGGATGTCGCCGAGCACTTGCCCGGCACGGTCGGCTTCGTCATTCCGGACCGCTTCCATCTCGTCTATCTCGAATATGCCCGCTCCGCGAATGCGCTCGGCCTGCATGAGGTGACCGGCAGCCGCATCGCCATGGGCACGACGGCCGCGGGCCATGCCTATACGGCCGCGCTCGCGCCGGAAGTCGGCGACGCGCTGCTCGCGGAGATGGAGCGGGAGATGCCGGAGGCGGCGAAATCGCTGCGCCCGCGCATAGAGGACAATCGCCGCTTCCTGAAAGAACACGGCTACGTCACGGCCTGCGGCCTGTGGAGCCCGCATATCAATGGCTGCGCCGTACCCTTGTGGTCGCCGCAATACCAGACCTTTGTCGTGGTTACGATCGGGCTGCTATCGGCGATGTTTGACGAGAAGCGGTTGCACAGGGAGGTGGCGCCGCAGATGATCGAGTTGGGAGTTGCCGTCGGCGGATTGCTCGAAGGCGCCGAAGGCGATCTCTTTCAAAACCGGCTGGAGCGCAAGGCGCTGCCGGTGCGGGCCAACACCAACGCGATCATCAAGACGGAGGAGACGAATGACCTGGAAGCCCGAACTCGACGAGCTGGCTCGGCGCGAAGCGTTCGCGCGCGAGATGGGCGGCGTTGAGAAGGTTAAGCGGCAACGCGACCAGGGCCGGCTCACCGTCCGCGAACGCATCGACAAGATGGTCGATGCCGATTCATTCCACGAAATCGGCGCCGTCTCCGGCATCGGCGAATACGATGCGCACGGCGAGCTCAAGCACGTGACGCCGGCCAACTGCGTGTTCGGCCGCGCCAAGATCGATGGTCGCACGGTCGTCGTGGTCGGTGATGATTTCACCGTGCGCGGCGGCTCGGCGGATGCGTCGATCTCGGCCAAGCCCTTGATGGCGGAGGAGATGGCGCATGATTTCCACTTGCCGATCATCCGCATCATCGAGGGCTCCGGCGGCGGCGGCTCGGTGAAGACCATCGAGACCAAGGGCGCGGCCAATCTGCCCGGCGGCATCGGCGGCACGCGCTGGTATCGCTACACGACCGAAAATCTGGCGCATGTGCCGGTGGTGGGGCTCGGCCTCGGATCGGTCGCGGGGCTTGGCGCGGCGAGGCTCGCTGCGAGCCACTATTCGATCATGACGCGAAACTCGGCGATGTTCGTGGCGGGACCGCCGGTCGTGAAACGGCTGGGACAGGACCTCACCAAGCAGGAGCTTGGCGGCGCCGACATCCAGACCCGCGCCGGTGGCGTGGACGACGCCGTTGACACCGAGGAAGAGGCGTTCGCGAAGGCGCGGCGCTTCCTGTCGTACCTGCCGTCCTCGGTGTTTGAGCTGCCGCCGACGTTACCCTGCAACGATGATCCGGAACGAAGTGATGATTCGCTGATCAAGGCGGTGCCGCGCAGCCGCCGCCAGGTCTACAAGATGCGCCCCATCATCGAGTCCGTGGTCGACAAGGGCTCGTTCTTCGAGGTGAACAGCAATTTCGGCAAGCCGGTGATCGTGGGCCTGGCACGGCTCGAAGGCCGCGCCGTATTGTTGCTCGCGAGCGACCCGTTCCACTATGGCGGCTCGTGGACTGCGGAAGCCTGCCAGAAGGTGGTGCGCTGGGTCGACTTTGCCGAGATTTTCCATCTGCCGATCGTCTATCTGATGGATTGCCCCGGCTTCATGATCGGGCTCGAGGCCGAGAAGGCGGCAACGATCCGCCACGGCGTGCGCGCGATGGCGGCGGTGAACCAGACCACGGTGCCCTGGTGCACGGTGATCGTGCGCAACTCGTTCGGCGTCGCCGGTGTTGTGCATCAGCCGGCCGACCGGTTCTCGATCCGCTATGCCTGGCCATCGGCCTATTGGGGCTCGCTGCCGCTCGAGGGCGGCATCGAGGCGGCCTATCGCGCGGAGATCGATGCGGCAGACGATCCCGCGGCGAAGTTGAAGGAGATCGAGGATCGCCTCAACAGGCTGCGCTCGCCGTTCCGCTCGGCCGAGAAGTTCTGGGTCGAGGAGATCATCGATCCCAGAAAAACCCGCTCGCTGCTTTGCGAATTCGCGCGCCTCGCCGAGCCCCTGCGCGCGCCGGGGCTTGCGAAGAAGATGACGATCAGGCCATAGCCGGCTTCGACGCCTTCGAGATCGTGATCGCCATCAGCGACGCGATGAGGCAGAGTGCGCCGGCCGCGAAGAAGGCGGGCAGGTAGCTCTCAAGCATCGTACGCGACAGTCCGGCGGCGAAGGCGGCAACGCCTGCGCCGATCTGATGGCCGGCAAAAATCCAGCCGAACACCAGGTTGGCGCGCTCGGCCCCAAAGCGTTGCGCGGTGAGCCGTACTGTCGGCGGCACAGTCGCGACCCAGTCGAGCCCGTAGAACATCGCAAACAGCGACAGCCCGTAGAACGAGAAGTCGCTGAACGGCAGGTACACCAGCGATAGCCCGCGTAGGCCGTAATACCAGAAGAGGAGCCAGCGATTGTCGTAGCGGTCGGACAGCCACCCCGACATGATGGTGCCGAAGAAGTCGAAGATGCCCATCGCGGCGAGCAGGCTTGCGGCCTCGACCTGCGGGATGCCGAAATCCATGCACATCGGGATCAGGTGCACCTGGACCAGCCCGGCGGTGCTCGCGCCGCAGATCGCAAAGGTCAGGAACAGCGCCCAGAACACGGGCGAGGTGGACGCATCGCGCAGGGTGCCGAGCGCGGTGGCGAGGATCGGCGCGTTGCTCGGCGCGGGCGCGGGCTGGGGAGTAGTTCCGTTGTCGCCGAACGGGCGCAAGCCGACATCGCTCGGCCGGTCGCGCATGAGCATCAGGACGGCAAAAGCAGAAACGCCGAGCATGCAGCAAACCAGTCCCAGTGCGATGCGCCAGCCATAGTGCTCGGTGATGCTCGCGAGCAACGGCAGGAAGATCAACTGCCCGGTCGCGACGCTGGCGGTAAGGATGCCGACCACAAGTCCGCGCCGCGCCGCGAACCAGCGCGTGGCAATAGTCGCGCCCAAGACAAGCGCGGTCATGCCGGTGCCGATGCCGATCACGACGCCCCACAACAGCATCAGGTGCCAGACTTTGGTCATCGCGAGCGAGGCGAGGAGCGCGGACACCACGATGAGTTGCGCCGTCAGTGTCACGTTGCGGAGGCCGTAGCGGTTGAGCAGCGCGGCGGCAAAGGGGGCCATCAGCCCGAACAGGATGAAGCGGATCGAGAGCGCGGATGAAATCTCCGCCGTCGTCCAGCCGAACTCGTGTTGCAGCGGCACGATGAACACGCCGGGCGCGCCGACAGTGCCGGCCGAGACCAGCGCGGCGAAGAAGGTCACGGCGACCATCACCCAGCCGTAGTGGATGTTGCGGCGGGATAAAGCTGCCGCGAGCCAGTTCGAGATCATTGCGGGTTCGGGATACCTGATTGGAGGTCTGTTTGCTTTGCTTGACCGTAACATCTTGACATGAGAGGCCTATGGCTGAAATGCCATAGTTCCCTCATTTTAGGACTTGGTCGCGCTAGTGCGCGACGCGCTCGACCGCAATGGCGGTGGCTTCGCCGCCGCCGATGCAGAGCGCCGCCACACCGCGCTTGAGGTTCTTCGCTTCGAGCGCATGCAAGAGCGTCACGATCAGCCGCGCTCCGGTGGCTCCGATGGGATGGCCGAGCGCGCAGGCGCCGCCATTGATATTGAGCTTGTCGCGGGGAATCCCGAGGTCCTTCTGCGCCGCCATGGCGACGACCGCAAACGCCTCGTTGATCTCGAAGAGATCGACATCGCCCACCTTCCAGCCGACCTTGTCGAGCAGCTTGCGGATTGCCGGGATCGGCGCCGTCGTGAACCATTGCGGTTCCTGGCTGTGGGTGGCGTGGCCCTTGATCTCGGCGAGCGAGGGCAGGCCATCGCGATCGGCGAGCGAGCGCTTGGCGAGAATGAGTGCAGCGGCGCCGTCAGCATTCGCGGAGGAGGCCGCGGGCGTGATGGTGCCGTTGGCGCGGAACGCCGGCTTCAGCGACGGGATCTTGCCGGGATCGACCTTCAGCGGATGCTCGTCATTGGCGATGAGCCGCGGACCGGCTTTCTCATTGAGCGTGATCGGCGCGATCTCGGCCTTGAACGCGCCGCCCTCGACCGCCTTTCGTGCGCGCGTCAGCGTCTCCATGGCGTAGGCGTCCTGGTCGGCGCGGGTGAATTGATAGGCCTCTGCCGTCGCCTCGCCGAAATCGCCCATCGAGCGGCCGGTCTCGTAGGCGTCTTCGAGCCCGTCGAGCAGCATGTGGTCGATGATGCGGTCGTGGCCGGCGCGATAGCCGGAGCGGGCCTTGGCGAGCAGATAGGGCGCATTCGACATGCTCTCCATGCCGCCGGAAACCACGATGTTGGCGGAGCCGGCATTGATGATGTCGTGCGCCAGCATGGTCGCCTTCATGCCGGAGCCGCAGACCTTGTTGATGGTGGTGGCGCCAGTGGCGTCGGGGAGACCCGCGCCACGCGCGGCCTGACGGGCGGGCGCTTGGCCCTGACCGGCCGGCAGCACATTGCCCATGAAGACTTCGTCGATCCTCTCGGGCGCGAGCCTGGCACGCTCCAGCGCCGCGCCGATCACATGCGAGCCGAGTTTGTGGGCGCTGAACGGGGTGAGCTCACCCATAAAACGGCCCAGCGGCGTACGGGCGGCGGACAGGATGACGACGGGATCGGAGGTTGCGGCCACGGCGGAACTCCTTTGGAATTTCGAGTCAATTTGGCATGATGAAGATCATATGATGCGCTGCAAAAAATGCAACGCCAGCCGCTCATGACAAATTGTCGTGGTCACATGACATGAAATGAGCCCAGTCGCGCAGCGAAAACATAGGTGTCATCATCCGCGAACGCGGATGATCCAGTAAACACCGGTGATTACTGGATGCCCCGCTTTCGCGGGGCATGACAGTCAACGCTTTACCGTTTCCGGTCGATAAAACCCTGCATCAGGCGTTTCGGCTCGTCGGTGAGGAACGACTTCCCGAACACGCCGACGCTGAGATCGATCGACTCGGTCAGCGGCAATTCCTCCCATTGGCGCAGCAGCGCCTTCTGCGCGCGCAGCGCCTCGGGCCCGCATTCGAGCAGCGCCTCGATGACGTGCTCGACCGCGGCGTCGAGTCCGCCAGGCTGTGCCACGACGTCGATCAGCCCCCAGGAGAGCGCGGTCGGCGCGTCGATGTTTTCCGCGGTCATGACGAGCCAGCGGGCGCGGCCCCAGCCCACCAGCCGCGGCAGCAGCGCGGCGTGGATCACCGAGGGAATGCCGACCCGCACCTCCGGCATGCCGAATTTGGCATCGTGGGCGGCGACCCGGAAGTCGCAGGCAGCGGCGACCTCGAGCCCGCCGCCAAGGCACCAGCCCGGCATCCGCGCGATCACCGGCGCCGGGAAGGCGCGGACGGCCTCGCAGAGATCGCGCAGGCGGGAGATGAAGGCTTCAGCTGATTTTTGATCCAGCGTCGCCATCTCCTTGATGTCGGCGCCGCCGATCATGCTCTTCTCGCTCTGGCCCGCCAACGCCAGGACGCGAATGGTGCGGTCGGACGCCAGCTTCTCAAGTCCCTCGCTGACGCCGTTGATCACGGCCGAGCCCAGGATGTTGAGCGAGCCGCCGTTACAGATCGAAAGCCGGACGACGCCGCGAGAATCGCGATCGACGCCGCAGTAGTGGTTCAGCATGTCCATGGGGCTATTCTCGCAACACGACGGGCCGGAACCCTACTTCCACGGGGGCGTACGTCCTTGTCAAGCGGCGTACCAAACCGTTGCGTGAAGCCGATTTAAGGAAATAAGGGCAGCAATTGCTGCCAAATGCTGCTATTATATGACTGTAGACATTTCATAGGACGACTTATGCGCTATTCGAAGGAGCACAAGCAGGAAACTCACGCGCGGATTGTGCGGAAGGCTTCGGTGCGGCTGCGCGAGAAGGGCGCCCACGGCATCGGCGTTGCCGACCTGATGAAGGAGGCGGGCCTGACCCATGGCGGCTTCTACGCCCATTTCGATTCGCGCGAGGCGCTGGTGATCGAGGCCTTCAACTACGCCATGGACCGCTCGATGGAGCACTGGCGCAAGACGATCGAAGAGACGCCGCCCGACAAACGGCTTGCAATCATCGTCGATTCCTACCTGACCACGCTGCATCGAGACGATCCGGGCCGTGGCTGCGCGGTTCCCACGTTGGGTCCCGAAATCGCCCGCGAAGGCCCGAAGACCCGCAAGGCGTTTGCGACCAAGCTCGAGCAGATGATCGAGATGATCGCGGACCAGATTCCGGATGTGCCGCGCAAGGCTGCGCGCCGGCAGGCGGCATCGGCGCTCGCGACCATGATGGGAACGCTGGTGCTGTCGCGGATCGCGGGCAACGGCGAGTTTTCCGAGGAGATTCTCTCCGCCGGGCGCGAGGCTGTGCTCGGCCGACCTGCGGCAGGCAAGACGGTCGCGAAGAAGCCCCGCGCGAAGCCGCACTAGCAGCAGGATATCTCGCTCGTCATGCGCGGGCTTGACCCGCGCATCCATCATCTTCGCAAGAGTCTTCTCTTGAAGGATGGATGGCCGGGTCAAGCCCGGCCACGACGAAAGGAGAACTTCAAGCCCGGTTGAACAGCGCCCGCTCGCGTTCCACCGTCTCGTAGATGTAATCGGCGACCGCGCGGATCCGGGCGAGATCCTTGCTGTCGGCATGCATCAACAGCCAGAAGGTGCGTGAGATCGAGACCTCGTCCGGCAACACGGGAATCAGCTCGCGGTGCGCGGTGGCCATGAAATGCGGGAGCACGGCGATGCCAAAGCCCGTCAGCGTCGCATTGAGCTGCGCGATCAGATTGGCGCTGCGGAATTTTGCCGAGATCTTTGGCGACACCTGCGGCAGGTAGTCGAGTTCCGGCGTGAACAATAGCTCCTCGATATAGCCGACGAAGCGATGGTTCCTGAGGTCGTGGCGGCCCGTTACGGCGGGCGCGCGGTCGAGATAGGTTGCCGTTGCAAAGAGCCCGAGGCTGTAGTCCAGAAGCTTGCGTCCGACGATCCGGCCTTCCTTGGGCATGGTGAGGCTGATGGCAATGTCGGCCTCGCGTTTGGAAAGGCTGAACAGCCGCGCCGTCGCCACCAATTGCAGATCGAGATCGGGATACCGCTCGTTGAAAGCGACCAGACGCGAGGCCAGGAAATGGCTGCCAAAGCCGTCGGGCGCACCAATGCGCACCGTGCCGGTCAGATGAGCGCGCGAGCCGCCGACGGCTTCCTGGTTGGCGACGATGGCGGACTCCATGGCTTCCGCACTGTCTGCCACGCGTTGGCCGGCTTCGGTCAGGAGGTAACCGCTCTTGCGCCGGTCGAACAGCTTCGCCGAAAGATGATGCTCGAGGCGGTCGACACGACGGATCACTGTGGCATGATCGCAGCCGAGCTGTTTTGCGGCAGCGGAGACCGATCCGCCGCGCACGATGGCGAGCACAAAGCGGAAGTCATCCCAATCGATCGCGCCGCCTTGATCCTGCATTTCCGCACATCTATGGTGCAATATCTCGGACTTGTATCCCAAGAAATGCAGGTCAAAAAGGGCTTAAAGCGATCCAGCCGGGATAGGGAGGTTATTCATGCGCTCAATCGGACATTTCATCGGCGGCAAGCACGTGAACGGTGCGTCGGGCCGCACAGCCGACGTTTTCCAGCCGATGACCGGCGACGTTCAGGCCAAGGTGGCGCTGGCGTCCAAGGCCGAGGTTCGCGCCGCGGTCGAGAACGCCAAGGCGGCGCAGCCGGAATGGGCGGCCACCAATCCGCAGCGGCGGGTTCGCGTCTTGATGAAGTTTTTGGAATTGGTGGCGCGCGACAATGACGCGCTCGCCGAATTGCTGGCGCGTGAGCACGGCAAGACCCTTCCTGACGCCAAGGGCGACATTCTGCGCGGCGTCGAGGTCGTCGAGTTCGCGCTTGGCATTCCCCAGCTCATGAAGGGTGAGTTCACCGAAGGCGCCGGCCCCGGGATCGACCTCTATTCGATGCGCCAGCCGCTCGGCGTCGTTGCCGGCATCACGCCATTCAACTTCCCGGCGATGATCCCGATGTGGAAATTCGCGCCCGCGATCGCCTGCGGCAATGCCTTCATCCTGAAGCCCTCCGAGCGCGATCCCGGCGTGCCGATGAAGCTCGCCGAGCTGATGCTGGAGGCGGGGCTGCCGCCAGGCATCCTCAATGTCGTCAACGGCGATAAGGAGGCGGTCGACGCCATTCTCGATGACCCCGACATCTCGGCCGTCGGCTTTGTCGGCTCCTCCTCGATCGCGCAATACATCTACGGGCGGGCGGCCGCGAACGGCAAGCGCGTGCAGTGCTTCGGCGGCGCCAAGAACCATCTGATCATCATGCCCGACGCCGACATGGACCAGACCGTCGATGCGCTGGTCGGCTCAGGATATGGTGCAGCGGGCGAGCGCTGCATGGCGGTTTCGGTCGCGGTCCCCGTCGGCAAGACCACCGCCGACCGCTTGATGGAAAAGCTCGTCCCGCGCGTCGAGAACCTCAAGATCGGCCCGTCGCTCGATGCGAGCGCTGATTTCGGACCGCTTGTGACCCGCGAGGCCTTGCAACGGGTCAAGAACTACGTCGACATCGGTGTCAAGGAAGGCGCTACGCTCGCCGTCGACGGCCGCAGCTTCAAGATGCAGGGCTATGAAAACGGCTTCTACATGGGCGGCTGCCTGTTCGACAACGTGACCAAGGACATGCGGATCTACAAGGAAGAGATCTTTGGTCCCGTGCTGAGTGTGGTGCGTGCGCACGACTACAAGGAAGCGCTGGCGCTGCCGTCGGAGCACGAATATGGCAATGGCGTCGCGATCTTCACGCGGGACGGCGATGCGGCGCGCGACTTTGCCAACCGCGTCAATGTCGGCATGGTCGGCGTCAACGTGCCGATTCCGGTGCCGGTCGCCTACTACACCTTCGGCGGCTGGAAGCGTTCGGGCTTCGGCGATCTCAATCAATACGGGCCGGATTCGATCCGCTTCTACACCAAGACCAAGACGGTCACCGCGCGCTGGCCGTCCGGCATCAAGGACGGCGCCGACTTCGCCATGCCGATGATGAATTGACCGGCGCGAGCCCCGTCATTGCGAGCGCAGCGAAGCAATCCATAAAGCCCCCGCGGGGAAAGTCTGGATTGCTTCGTCCGCTTCGCTCCTCGCAATGACGGCGCGGGCGGTTTAAGGGTGGCTATCTGACGCATGCAGTTCACGCTCAACGAGGACCAGATTGCGGTTCGCGACATGGCGCGGGATTTCGCCGCGGAGAAGATCGCGCCGCATGCGCTGCGTTGGGACGAAGAGAAGCATTTTCCGGTCGAGGTAATGCGCGAGGCCGCCAAGCTCGGGATCGGCGGCATCTATATCCGCGACGACGTCGGCGGCTCCGCACTTTCGCGCTTCGATGCGGCGCTGATCTTCGAGGCGCTGGCGTTGGGCTGTCCGACGGTGTCGGCCTTCATCTCCATCCACAACATGGCGTCCTGGATGATCGATGCCTTCGGCAACGACACCCAGCGCCGGAAGTGGCTGCCGAAGCTCTGCACCATGGAGCTGATCGCAAGCTACTGCCTGACCGAGCCCAACTCCGGATCGGATGCGGCGGCGCTGCGCACCCGCGCGGTGCGCGACGGCGACCATTATGTGCTGAACGGGCAGAAGCAGTTCATCTCCGGCGCCGGAGCCGGCGGCGGCGACCTCTATGTCGTGATGGTCAGGACCGGCGGCGAGGGGCCGGGTGGCATCTCGACGCTGGTGGTCGAGGGTGACACGGCAGGGCTCTCGTTCGGCGCCAATGAGCGCAAGATGGGCTGGAACGCGCAGCCGACCCGCGCGGTGATGTTCGAGAATGCGCGCGTGCCGGTCGCCAATCGGCTCGGCGATGAAGGCATCGGTTTCAAGATCGCGATGGCCGGGCTCGACGGCGGGCGGCTCAACATCGCAGCGTGTTCTCTTGGTGGGGCACAATCTGCGCTCGACAAGGCGCTCGCCTACATGAAAGAGCGCAAGGCTTTCGGCAAGCGCCTTGACGAATTCCAGGCGTTGCAGTTCCGGATTGCCGACATGGCGACAGAACTCGAGGCGGCGCGGACCTTCCTGTGGCGTGCGGCGGCGGCGCTCGACCGCAAGGATCCCGATGCCTCCACGCTGTGCGCCATGGCAAAACGCTTCGGCACCGATGTCGGCTTTGAGGTCGCCAACCAGGCGCTCCAGCTCCATGGCGGCTACGGCTATTTGAGTGAATACGGCATCGAGAAGATCGTGCGCGATTTGCGCGTGCATCAGATCCTCGAAGGCACCAACGAGATCATGCGGTTGATCGTGGCGCGCAAGTTGATCGAGGGCGCGCAATGACGGATGTCGCGACCGAGCCGGACCTGATCGCGCGGCGCGAAGGCGCGGCCGGAATCATCCGGCTCAACCGGCCGAAGGCCCTCAATGCAATCACGCTGGAGATGTTCCGCGACATCGACAAGGCGCTCGATGCATTCGAGGCCGATCCGGAGATCGCGGTGATCGTGCTGGAAGGCGCGGGCGAACGCGGCCTCTGCGCCGGTGGCGACATCCGCGCGCTTTGGGAGAGCTCGAAGGTTTCGGGCGATCTCGGCAAAGTGCTGTGGCGCGAGGAGTACATTCTCAACGCCCGCATCAAGAAATTTCCAAAGCCCTATGTCGCCTTCATGGACGGCATCGTGATGGGCGGCGGCGTCGGACTGTCCGCCCATTCGAGCCACCGCGTCGTCACCGAGCGGACCAGGCTCGCAATGCCTGAAGTGGGGCTTGGTTTCTTCCCCGATGTCGGCGGCACGTATCTATTGTCGCACTCGCCCGGCGAGGTCGGCACCTATTTTGGCCTGACTGGTCAGACCATGAATGGGCCGGACGCGATCTACGCGCGATTTGCCGATGCGGTGGTGACGTCGGTAAGATTGCCGGCCTTGCGCGAAGCGCTGACGAAGGTTCGCCCGGGCACGATGTCGAATGAGATCAGGACGCTGATCAATGGTTTTGCCACTGGCGAAAAGTCGGGGCCGGTGGCTGCGAAGCAATCGCAGATCGACGCCTGGTTCGCCCACGACCGCATGGAAGGCATCGTCGCCGCGCTTCGGCGTGACGGCTCGGAGCTGGCGCAATCGACCCTGAAGACGCTTGGAGAAAAGTCGCCGCGCGGCATGGTGGTGACGTTGAAGCTTTTGCGGCTGGCGCGGCAAACATCCTCGCTGGAAGAATGCCTGGTGAGGGAATATCGTGCGGCGCTCGAAGTGTTCCGCAGCGACGATTTCCGCGAAGGCGTGCGTGCGGCCGTGATCGACAAGGACCGTAACCCGAAATGGTCGCCGCCGACAATTGAAGACGTGACGCCGGCAATGGTCGCGCCGTACTTCGCCGAGATCGGCGCGGACGAATTGAAATTCCCTTGAGAGAAACGGAACGGCCCAGCGGAGGAGATTCACATGGCAACGATCGCATTCATCGGCCTCGGCAATATGGGCGGCCCCATGGCGGCCAATCTGGTGAAGGCCGGCCACAAGGTGGTAGCCTTCGACCTGGTCGCGGCTTCGCGCGATCAGGCCAAGCGCGATGGCGCTGAAATTGCCGCTAGCTCGGTCGCGTCGGTGAAAGGCGCGGAGGTCGTGATTACCATGCTGCCCGCGGGCAAGCACGTGCTCTCGGTCTGGAACGAGGTGGTGCCTGCGATGAGCAAGGGCGCGCTGATCATCGATTGCTCGACCATCGATGTCGAGAGCGCCAAGCAGGCGCATGCGCTGGCCGCCAAGCACGGGGTCGGTTCCGTCGACGCACCGGTCTCGGGCGGCACCGGCGGCGCCAAGGGTGCGACGCTGACCTTTATGTGCGGCGGCGAGGAGAAGGCGTTTGCAACCGCAAGGCCCGTGCTGGAGAAGATGGGCAAGAAGATCGTGCATTGCGGCGGCGCGGGCGCGGGGCAGGGCGTCAAGATCTGCAACAACATGGTGCTCGCCGTTTCCATGATCGCGGTCAGCGAAGCCTTTGCGCTCGCCGAAAAGCTCGGGCTGTCGCATCAGGCGGTGTTCGACGTGGTTTCGACCTCGTCGGGGCAGTGCTGGGCGCTGACCTCCTATTGCCCGGTGCCGGGGCCGGTGCCGACCTCGCCGGCCAACAACGACTACAAGCCTGGCTTTGCCTCGGCGCTGATGGTCAAGGATTTGACGCTGGCGCAGGATGCCGCGAAGGCCGCCGGCGCCGCCACGCCGCTCGGCAAACAGGCGCAGGAAATTTACAAGGCGTTCGACGCGGCCGGGAACGGCGGCGTGGACTTTTCCGGAATTATCCAGCACGTTAGGAGCCTTGCCGGGAAAACACCATGACGACCTTTCAGGAAGCACGTGCCTTTCTTCTGAAACATCGCACCGACTACGACGCGGCGGTCAAGGGATTCCGCTGGCCCGATCCTGTTCCCTTCAACTGGGCGCTCGACTGGTTCGATGCGGGACTGGCGCGTGATCCCGATAGCCGGGATCGCACCGCGCTCTGGATCGTCGATACCGCCCAAGAGCGGGAGACCAAGCTTTCCTTTGCGACGCTTTCGCGGCGTTCCAACCAGGTTGCGAACTTCCTGCGCGCGCAGGGCTTGAAGCGCGGCGATCATCTCCTGCTGCTGCTCGGCAATGTCGTGCCGCTCTGGGAGACCATGCTGGCGGCGATGAAGCTCGGCGTGGTCGTCATTCCTGCGACCACGCTGCTGACGGGCGATGAATTGCAGGACCGGCTCGACCGCGGCCGGGCGCGGGTGGTGGTGGCGACCCAGGACCAGGTCGGCAAATTCGCGAAGCTGCGTGCCGACAATCTCATCCGCATCGTCGTGGGCGCGAGCGCGAAGGTCGAGGGCTGGCTGCCGTTCGAGCAGTCAGCGGAGGCTTCGGAAAGCTTCGCGCCCGACGCCCCGACCGAGGCCAACGACCCGATGCTGCTCTATTTCACCTCGGGCACCACGGCGAAGCCGAAGCTCGTGCGGCACAGCATGCGCAGCTATCCCGTTGGCGCGCTGTCGACGATGTACTGGCTCGGGCTGCAGCCGGGCGACGTGCATCTCAACATTTCCTCGCCGGGTTGGGCCAAGCACGCCTGGAGCTGCTTCTTCGCGCCCTGGAATGCCGGCGCGACGATCTTTATCGCCAACCAGCCGCGCTTTGAGGCCAAGCAACTGCTCGCCACCATCGGCCGCTGCGGCGTCACCACGCTCTGCGCGCCGCCGACGGTGTGGCGGCTGTTCATCCAGGAACGGCTCGCCGACTTCAAGGTCTCGCTTCGCGAGGTCTGTGGCGCCGGCGAGCCGCTCAATCCCGAGGTGATCGATCAGGTCCGCACCGCCTGGGGGCTGACCATCCGCGACGGCTACGGCCAGACCGAAACCACGGCGCTTGCCGGCAACTCGCCGGGTCAGAAGGTCAAGGTCGGCTCGATGGGCCGGCCAATGCCGGGCTATCGCGTCGAGGTCAGGGATGCCGACGGCCACACGGCCAAGGAGGGCGAGGTGACGCTGGTGCTCGGCGCCGATCGTCCGGCTGGCCTGATGCAGGGCTATCAAACCGAGGACGGCAAGCTCACGGGCGCCGACGGCGATCACTATCGCAGCGGTGACGTGGTGTTCGTCGATGACGAAAACTATTTCACCTTTGTCGGCCGCTCCGACGACGTCTTCAAATCCTCCGACTATCGTATCAGCCCGTTCGAGCTGGAAAGCGTGCTGATCGAGCATGAGATGGTCGCGGAAGCCGCGGTCGTGCCGTGCCCGGATCCGATCCGGCTCGCCATTCCGAAGGCCTATGTGCTGTTGACATCGGGCGCCGAGCGGACGCCGGAAACGGCGCTATCGATCTTCAAGCACCTGCACACGCGCCTTGCGCCGTTCAAACGCATCCGCAAGATCGAGCTCGTCACCGAGCTGCCGAAAACCATTTCGGGAAAGATCCGTCGCGTCCAGTTGCGCCGCCTGGAGCATGAGAACGATCGGCAGAACGCGCTGCGCGGCAAGGAGTTCCGCGAGGAGGAGTTTCCGGAGCTGCAGAAGCTGCGGCCGGCGGGAACGGAGCACTAAGGGAATGAATGAAGTCTGGAAGAAGCCGCCGGTTTCGCTTGCAACCTATCAGGCGATGGTGGGCAAGGAAGTCGGCGTCTCCGCCTGGCATTTGGTCGATCAGAACCGTATCAACGTCTATGCCGACGTGATCGAGGACCACCAGTTCATCCATGTCGATCCTGAAAGGGCCAGGCGCGAAACCGCGTTTGGCTCGACGGTCGCGCACGGCTTTCTCACGATGTCCTTGATGAGCATCATGTCCTATGAGGTGATGCCGGTCATCGAGGGCACGACCATGGGCGTCAATTACGGTTTCGACAAGCTCCGCTTCATCTCGCCGGTGAAAGCGGGCAAGCGCGTGCGCGGCCGCTTCGTGCTGGCGGAAGCCAAGCTCCGCAAGCCGACGGAGTTGCTGTCGCGCACCAATGTCACCGTCGAGATCGAAGGTGAGGACAAGCCCGCGCTGGTCGCCGACTGGATCGGGCTGATTTATTTCGCTTAGTGTACCCTCTCCCCTTGTGGGAGAGGGTGCCTCGCGAAGCGAGGCGGGTGAGGGGTTCTCTCCGCGAGCTCATCTGTGGAGAGAACCCCTCATCCGGCGCGCTGTGCGCGCCACCTTCTCCCACAAGGGGAGAAGGAAGAGAAGACAGGGAACTGTGCGCATGACAATCAGGTTTGACGGACGCGTCGCCATCGTGACCGGCGCGGGCAATGGTCTCGGGCGCGCCCACGCGCTGGGCCTCGCAAGGCGCGGCGCCAAGGTCGTGGTCAACGATTTTGGCGGCGCGCGCGACGGTACCGGTAGCTCGCTATCGCCGGCGGAAGCGGTGGTCGAGGAAATCCGCAAGGCCGGCGGCACGGCGATCGCTGACGGCGCCGATGTCTCGAACTTCTCCCAGGTGCAGGCGATGATCGCGCGCGCGACCAGGGAATGGGGCAGCGTCGATCTGCTCTGCGCCAATGCCGGCATTCTGCGCGACAAGTCATTTGGCAAGATGGAAGCCGCCGATTTCGCCAAGGTGCTGGACGTGCATCTGACCGGCTCGTTCTACTGCTGCAAGGCGGTGTGGGACGGCATGCGCGAGCGCAACTACGGCCGCATCGTGCTGACGACCTCTTCGTCCGGCCTCTACGGCAATTTCGGCCAGGCCAACTATGGCGCGGCGAAGTCCGGCATGGTCGGCCTGATGAACGTTCTCGCAGAGGAAGGACGTAAATACAACATCCGCGTCAACACGATCTCGCCGACCGCGGCAACGCGCATGACAGAAGAATTGCTGCCGCCGCAGGCGCTGCAATTGATGAGGCCCGAGGCGATCACGCCGGCGGTGGAATATCTCCTGAGTGAAGACGCGCCGACCCGCACCATCATCGGTGCAGGCGCCGGCTCGTTCGCGCTGATCCAGCTCATCGAGAGCGAAGGCATCAACCTGCCGCAGTCGGAATGGACGCCGGATGCAATCGCCGCGCACTTCGCCGAGATCAGCGACATGTCGAAGGCGAAGGCGCTGGAAGGAGCGTTTCAGCAAACCCAGAAATATGTCGGCCAGGCCGCGGCCCGCGCGGGCGTGAAGCTTTAGTTCGATGCACCAGCGTCATAACCAACTCCGTCGTCATGGCCGGGCTTGACCCACGGCTGTCCGGTTTAATTTTGGTGGACATGGCGCATGGCGTGGATTCTTCTGCGGTCTTGAGCATCGCCAAATGTTCGAGACACACAAGGAAGATCCCGCCATGCGCCACCACAATACAGTAATTCA